>NZ_JCAUAU010000005.1:0-395944 GCF_059692135.1 Paenibacillus sp. J22R160
CCCGCCACTGGAGTTCACCGGCGTGCTGTTTGCGATAACCGCCAAGGATGCTTTATTGTTATTAACCTCTGGCTTAACTGTGATGCTGTTCTCTGCATTGCCAACACTTACAGTATAGTCATTTACATTAGCATTGAAGGTAGGGTTCAGGTCGCCTGTGCTAAGTATTAAGTCTTTAAGTGTCGCGTCATCAGACTGTGGAGCAACCGCACGATTTACTACAACGGTATATGTTTTCTTCGTCTGGTTCTCAGCCGTTACTTCAATGGTGATCAGGTTACTACCGACGTTAAGACTAATCGGACCATACTCCCCGCCACTGGAGTTCACCGGCGTGCTGTTTGCGATAACCGCCAAGGATGCTTTATTGTTATTAACCTCTGGCTTAACTGTGATGCTGTTCTCTGCATTGCCAACACTTACTGTATAGTTAGTTACATTAGCATTAAAAGTAGGATTCATGCTGCCTGTTGTGCTAAGTTTTAAATCTTTCAGTGTGGCATCATCGTTACTACTATCCTCGACGACGAAAATCGGATTTGTGTAGGCGAATTGTCCGTTATTGGCCTCAAGTTCCATACGCAAGAAATCACCAGGAACTACTTGAACAGTGAGTTGTTCAGTAATATCATCTTCGCTTGGCGTCCATTGCTGAGCAACAATGCCATTTTTGATCAAACGCACATTCGTCAGACCTTGCTCCGAATAACCAGTGAAATCGAGGTCAACGTTGCCGCCGTTCTTGGGAACTCCGACATCTTCACCCATCATCTTTCCATTCATGTTAAAAGTCAGATGAGGCCCGTTGGTTCCGTAATATGTTCCGTTGGTTAATACTTGCAAGATGTTTTGTTTCTCAAGTACCGGCATGTAGCCTCTGATATAATTGGCCCCGACTTTACCAGGATTATGCGCATCAGAGTTCGAAATGCCGTATACATGCCTGCCTTGTTTATTTAACTCGTCCCATTTGGCAAAAGCTTTGGCATTGACGGGATGCTTCGGTGGATAAAAGCCATTCCATACTTCGATACCGGTGAAATTATCTACATCCCAGTTATCCCACTCCAAACCAGGGTAAAAAGGATGGGCAATATAGTGGATACCTTTCCCGTTGTTACTAGCTTTTGTTGCATCAATATATTGCTGCGCCGGCAAAGTCCAATCAATGACATCTTTAATATTATAGGCCAGCGAGTGACCTCCAGATGTCGAAATTTCCTCACCCCATAAAGCCACAAAATCATCACGATTCTCTAAAGCGACATCGTTCCGTTGATTGATCGTATTGTGGTCCGTCGCTGTCAAAAAGTCCAAACCCTTGTTTCTTGCCGATGTGAAATTGTCGTGAATCGATCCGCTTCCGTCACTCCATTTGCTGTGGGAATGATTATCCCCGGCGTACCAGCCTGTGCCTTCAACAAAAACGCGTTGCGACTTGGAAGTTAAGATATTATTTTGTTGCTTAATATCAACGCTTGCTGTTCCCCGGCCCCCTTCCAAGGAACTTAAAGGCCATTCCACGGTCACCGTGCTGTTAGGAGCGATCGTTCCGATTGTCTGCTCTTGTTCTTTGGTTGTCGTCAGATTAGCCGATAGAAGCAAGCTTGCCTTCAATCCATCGACCGGCTGCGTAGAGCTGTTGGTCACCGATAACTGTGCCGTCACTTCTGCTCCAGGAGTTATAATACCTGATGGGGTCAACTTAAAGTCGGTTTTGACACCCGTTTTCTGTTTCAGAAATTCTTCATAAACAGCACTCACTGCTTCATATTTATTGGTGAGACCTACGGTGCTGGCAGCTACCAAATAACGCTTCAGTTTGTAATTTCCGCCTGCAGGAATCGTCACCTGCTTCTGGCTTCCCAACCATTGTGCGTAGCCCATTGCACTAAAGCCATCTGCAAAGTCGCCATCATATATAATGCCAAATGCTTCAGGATCATCGCCGTTGTACATCGAAATCCATGGCATGCTGGGCTTGCTTCCGGCGACTGGATTGAGAAGGCTGGATACAACGCCAATTCCCGGCACATAAGATGTATTACTGCTGCCATCAACGTCCATCGCGTCACCGATCCATACGGTTTGCGGTTCGCCAGACGGATTCGTAATGACGCTCTCCGCATAGACCCAATCTTCGTTTGGTTTTATCGTATAGGTCGTCTCGATGGGAAAAGGCGTATATACGTCATCAACAACACCACTTGTTTTGACTACGGATTGGAGATTTGAATTTTCCACAATTTCCACACTTTGATTCTTTGCCGTTAAAACATTCCACGAATCCTGGGTTAACGGCTGGTCTCGGCTCACTAAGGGGAGATTGATCCAGTCAAGACCATCATTCCCTCCCTGAACAGCCATATCAATCGGCTTTCCAAGCGTCGCTCCATTTAGTTGAGAATCATTGAAAGTCTTTGCCACAGTCATAGCCATCTTCTGATTTTCCAGAACAATATCGTTTAATGTTCCTTCCGTTAAGCTGCCTGGAATTTGTTTGCCTGTGCTGGCCAATACTTCAATAGCTTCCATATACAAGTTAACATTATACGAAGAATTGATATTGGCGATTTCCACCGAATTGGAGGAATCGCTATAAGCCATTTTATTGCCCGTCAACGTATAAGTGCCTATGGGGAGCTCCATCGTATATTGTCCCTTGCTATCCGAAGTAGCGGAAGCAACCGCATTTGCGCCAATATTTCTTGCCGTTACTTTCACTCCGTTAACACCGGTGCCGTTGGCATCGTATACCGTACCAGTGACTGTAGCCAACTGTTCCTCATCCTCCAAGAGCGAAGGGATTTTATTTGCCCAATTGGCGATCTTGGCATATGGCGCTGTAGCATCAGGGTAGTCGGTAATGTGATAAACAATGATGTCTCGACTGCCGCCTGCATTAACACTGGCGTCGAACCACGCACCCGCAATGTAGCCCTGTGCGTTTAGTCCAGTAGGTTGATTCTCGTACCAGGCAATTCCGTGAGCGGGAATACCAGTAGCTGAGTTATCGCCGTCATACAAGTAGTTGCCCGTCCATCCAGACTGGTACAATTTATTAGCATTCGCGCCACTTGCAGGGGAAAAACCCAATCCCGGAGCATAGGCCAATTGCTGCCCCTGGTCAGGGTCCATCTGATAATTGATGTAACCTTTATAATCAGAAGTGCCGTTATTTTGCAGGTGCAAGGAAATCCTCATGATCGGCGCTTCTGGAAGCATTTGATAGGTTACCTTAGCTTCAATACTTGGATTCGCTTGGGCTGCGCCAGTAGCAACAAGTTTGGTTCCATTTTGCACATCGAGCGAATTGAAATCAAGCAGACTTCCGTTTACATTCCATTTATCCGTCATCTGGTCACTTAAATAAAACTGCGTCCAGTCCAGGTTTTCATCATGAACCGAATCATTCAAAACGAAATCGACAGGCAAATATTTCGCCCCGAATGAACCAGCAGCATTGTTACCAGCGTTCTTACCGGAAATAACTACTTTAGCTTTGCTGTTCTGTAAATAGTGATACGCTTCACCGTCTGCAATATCCTTACCATTCGGGCCATATGTAAAATTCAGCAGATCATTGCTTTTACCGGCCGTTACATCACTCGCCAGTGATAACCCTTGCGGGATCACCTGCAGCAAAACAACTGTAGAAAGAACCACAGGCAACAGCTTTTTTAATTTTTTACGAGTTTTAGCAAACATGATTTGACTATCTCCTCCGCTTATCGCGTCCTTTATATAATTCGTTCGATAAACCAATAAATGCCTATTGCACCGACTAGACCCGATACTACATAGCTCGTTTTTAACAGCCATTTCATTTTCGTCAACATCCAAACAACGGGCAAAAGTACGGCAAGAACAACGATTTGCCCCACCTCAACACCCAGGTTGAATGAGAATAATGATAAAGCGAAATGACTAGTCAACATACCCTGCAGGATGTAGGAAAATCCAAAGCCATGAATTAATCCGAAAACAAGGGTAACCAGCCAGCGCCATTGCAGCCTTTTCCAAAAGATGTTTTCTACAGCTACATAAACAATGCTCAACGCGATCATAGGCTCGATAATCTTTGGTGAGATCACAACAACTTCCATAACCGACAAAGCTAGCGTAATGCTGTGGCCAATCGTAAAGGCCGTGAGAATTTTCAAATAATCCCGTTTGCTTCCACCGGCAATAATAAGTGCGACGAGAAACAGCAAGTGGTCAATGCCAGACCATATGTGTTCCATACCAAGCCCCGTATACTGAAGCAAGATACTCGTCCAATCCGGGACCGCAATCGTGATGGTACTCATACCAAAAACCTCCGGTGTTAATACATGATGCTCTTTGTCAATGACCGTCTCTATATTGCGGTCTTCCGTTTTTAAGGTGACGAAGTTTTGATGCAGTGGATCTTCGCTCTTAAAAAAAAAGCTATAATCTAATTCATATCGACCAACCGGCTGCGCAAACGTGTATACCAGATCGAAACGAAGCATCGGAATTTCCTTCCGATCTTCAAGCCTCACCCCCTTCAAATCGACTTCTCCAGCGATTCCCTCATTTTTAACAGCTAAATTTGATTTCACATATTCCCATAAACGACTGCGAAAAGCTGCAACTTCCTCAGATTCGACGTACATATTATGATTGGCATCCAAATCAGGAAATGCCTGAAGCACTTCGTATGGATCCAAGAACAGCTCATATTGAATTACTTTATCCCGAATAGATATATCCGAATAAGCGATCGTTTGAAAATGAGCGTGAACGGTACTCACAGATATGGAGAAAAACATCGAAATTAACAGTAATACGGCAACTCCAAAACTTGCTTTTCGGCTATTCATCCTTATCCATCTTCCTTTCGTTAAACCGGATTCAAATATTGGGATACTTTGGTCCGGTAAGCGCTGAATGCTGGAATGAGGCTTCCTGCCATTCCGATGAAGCAGACAATGAAAACGACCGCGTAGAGTTTAAATTGAAAGACAGGAACAATACCGATTCCGTGACCACTTGTCATATAAGCTACAAAGGCTGTGGCGATACCGTATCCCGATGCTATTCCCAGCAGCGTGCCGAACAATATCACAACAAACGATTCTAGAAACACCAACATAAGTATCATAATCTTGCTGATACCTATAGCCCTTAATATCGCTACGGTCCGTTTTCTTTCCATCATAGAACTATACAGCGAAAGCATGATCGATAAACCTGCCATACCCAATACAGCGAAGCTGATCCAACTGAGCACTTTCTCGCTGCTTCCGATCATATCGAACCATTGGGCCAATACTTTGCCCGGGAAGACAGCTTGAGCTTCCTTACTAAGGTTGATTTCTTGGTACAAAGCGAACAAGTTGACATAACTGTCGGGTTTCACAAGAATCGCCGTCACACCCCGTTGCGTTTCCGAATGATTATTGCCCGCATCAGAAGCATCCATATGATCGTGGTTAATCCAATAGCTTTCCAACGGTGTGTAAATTCCAAGGTCAGCAGAACTATGAGTACCCGCAAGTATGCCAACCACGGTATACGGTTTATCTTTATGCTGCTCTCCTTCATCATGACCGGAAATAACGCCATGTCTTGCTATAAAAGTATCCCCTATCCTGAGATGCTCCTGTCGAGCCGCTTCGGAACCCAATACAGCTTCAAAAGGCTGTTCAAAAGAACGTCCTTCTATCAAGCTAAAGTAGGGAGGACTGCTAGGCTTCTCCTTAATTTGAAACAGGTCTGCGTTCGTGCCGATAATGCGAAATCCTTTGTAGTTATCACCCATGCCGATGGGCACCGCCTGAGAGACTCTCGTGTCTTTACGCAGCTTTTCAAAATAAGAATAATCCAGATTGCTCAGAGGTGTATCCGAAAGAAAGATGGTATTCATAACCAGTTGAGTAGAGCTCCCTTTGGACCCTACCAACATACCGTACGGCCCGCTTGTCCGCTTCATCCCTTCTTTCATGGCATCGGATACTAGCAATATGCCTTGAGCAAGTGACACCCCGACAGCTACAATGATAATCGTTACCATCGATTGCAGCTTCCGGTTCATAAGATTACGCCAGAGCATATTAAGCAGAAACATCGCGACTTGCCTCCACATCTCCTGCCACATGGTGTTTCCGCAAGTGGACGATATGATCCATTCGGCTTGCCAATTCCATATCATGTGTACTGAAAATCAGTGCAGAATTAAACTGGGAACACATTTGGACAAGGAGTGAAAACACGGCTTCCGCATTTGCACGGTCCAGACTTGCCGTAGGCTCGTCCGCCAATACAAGGGACGGTTTATTGGCAAGAGCACGGGCGATAGCAACGCGCTGCTGCTCTCCTTGACTAAGTCGATTCACTTTGTGGTGCAGTCGATGGTCAAGACCTACTCTCTCCAGCAGCTCCCGTCCACGTATCTTCCGTTCTTTCGGAGGAATCACTTTAGCAGAATGCATAGCGATCATTACATTTTCTAAGGCTGAGAAGCCTGGCAGTAAATTGAAATTCTGAAACACATAGCCGATATGAAGAGCGCGAAAAGCGTCCATCCGTGATTCGCTTAACTGCAGAATATCAGTCCCTAGTAACTTTATCTCTCCAGAAGAAGGGCGATCAATTCCTGCAATGATGTTGAGTAAGGTACTTTTTCCGCACCCACTCGGACCAACCAGAGCAATCTTTTGCTGAGCGTTTATTTCAAGATAAGGAAGTGTTAAAACGGTTATGCTCTGATGTTGCGAAGCGTATGTCTTGATCAATTGTTTAATCACCAGCATTATTCTAGCACCTCGATTTTATCTACATACAACCTTACTAGACTTACAAAGCCAGTTTGTTCATCTTTATATTCCCCAACTTCTAGCCTTCCATTGATGGCAAGCGGATGATCCGTTACATCCATCAATTGACCTTCTTGCAAGTAGACAACGACAATATCTGCTGGCCACTGCGCAAGTGCGGCGCAGAAAGGACACTGCTCCATCATGTATCGGGTTAATACGAAGAACTCGATTTCTGGAGTAAGAGGAGGAGCCATATATCCTTCCATCCGCACCGACTTCCCCGACAAATCTAATAATTTTTGAGAAGGTGTCTTATTGTTTATATCCGTATACAGGTCATCAAAAGTCAGCTTCTGGTATTCTTTTTTTACATGAGCAGCTGTAGGTACGGGAGATTTAGCCGTCTTTGGAACCGTTTCCTCCGCTTTCTTTTGACCGCATCCGCATAAACCTATAAGCAATGCGAAGGCCAATAGAGACAACATGCTCCTCTTGCTGATTAAGACTCTCAAAATTACGCGCCTCCCATTTCCTTGGACTTCTAATTTCGATCAGCATATAGAAAAACAGGATCAGTTTAACCGATCCTGTTGTTACGGATGCCATTCATTTTGTAACAATCAGTCCTGCTATATCAGTGTTAATATTATGCGGGTTTTGTCATCGCAACATTAAGTAGATATTAAGATCATGTTAAGTTGTGCTTTCTTATAGAAACGATATTGTATTAATCATTGAATTGGATATGATAGAGCTTATGCCACACGCAAACCAGTTTCACCGCAAAGGGGAAATATCCAATGAACAAAATGATCCTCAAACTCGTGATCGTCATCGCTTTAACATTGATTTTATATGAGGGTTATCAAACATACACGGAAACAAAAAATCTAAAACCTTTAACAGTGGGCAACGATATGAGGAATACTCGAACAGCGCCCTCCCTCTCGTTACAAGGATTGAATGGGGGAGAATATCAGCTAGGCAGTAGTAGAGAGAAGCCTCTAATTGTTAACTTTTGGGCAACATGGTGTGTACCTTGTCAAGAAGAACTTCCAGCTTTAAATCGGATATATAACAAATATCAATCTGAAGTCGATCTGTATGCCGTGAACGTTACCATGAAAGACGACGTGGCGGAGGTTCGCAATTTTTTAAAGAATCATGATTTGAATTTCCCTGTTCTGCTTGATTCAAAAAATGAGGCGGTAAAGGCTTATCGGGTCGTATTCGTGCCCACCACTTTTCTCATAGATACAAGAGGGCATTTAAAGGAAGCGATACATGTCCTTTCGCCAGAGCAGCTCGAAACGCGTATTCAAGCTTTGATTAATGATCAGGAGTAGGTTATTCAATCTATACCGACAAAATAATGTAAAAGAAAGAAGACACTCACGGAGAGTGTCTTCTTTCTTTACTTACAACTACTCCAAGCAATACGCTTGCAATTCCGCCAGCTTCTCAGGCGTCAGGCCGAACTCCTGCTCCAGAAATGACTCTACGCTGCCGTAATTTTCCTTAATCGCTCCGAACACGATATGTAAAAACTCCGCTCGAAGCTCCAGATTAACCATGAATTGTTCCACGTCTTCCGCAGACAAGAACTCCGCAAGCTGCTCCTTCATCTTCTCGTTCATCGGCTTCAATGTTGTATTTGAGATCAAGTAATCCTCGATAATCGTCTCTTCCGATACGCCCAGCGCAAGCAGGATAATCGCGCCGCCAACACCCGTGCGGTCACGTCCGCCGGCACAGTGGTGCAGCAGCCCCAGCTGATCCGGATTTTTCAGAATCTCCATCAGCTTGTGATAGGAAGGGTTCTTAATCGCCATTTCCACATACATGTTCCCCAGCATGTCCTTTTCCATATTCTTAAACTCACCGGAACGCAGCAGCTCACGCATGTCAGCAGGCGCCTCTTTCTTCATCGCTGGGATACGAATATTCGTCACGCCCTCGAATGCAGGGTCGGGCTTTTGCTCCGCTTCCAGATTGCCGCGATAGTCGAAAATCGTCTTAATGCCCAGGGACTGAAAAAGGGCCTTATCCCTTTCTGTCATGCCTGTCAGCTCCGCCGCTCGGAACAGAATGCCGTACTTTACTTTACGCCCATCGGCAGCTGGATAACCGCCCATATCGCGGAAGTTTAGCACACCTTCAAAAGGCAGTACACGGTTACTAGGATATTGTGTCAGATGGATTGTCATGAGATTCCCTCGCTTTATATGTTGTGGTTTAGATTGGCAGGCAGCCTTAAGCGTACTTAACTTCGCGGACAGGCTCGAACATTTCGCTCTCTTTTCCTTCGTAAATCATCTTCGTATGAAACTCCGTCAGTGCCTCCGGCGGGCCGTCGAAAACCATTTTGCCGGCTTTAATGCCAATGATGCGGCTTGCATACTTCTTCGCCACTTCCACCTGGTGAAGGTTAACCAGGCAGGTGATGCCCTGATCCGTGCAGTTGCGGTGAATGGCGTCCATAACCACCTCGGACGACTTCGGATCGAGCGAAGCGATCGGCTCATCCGCCAGTATGAGCTTTGGCTGCTGTGCGAGCGCTCGGCAGACACCGACGCGCTGCTTTTGACCGCCGGACAGTTCGTCCGCACGCTTATATACTTCATTTTCCAAGCCAACCTTGTGCAGCATCGCAATGGCTTCCTGTTTATCGGCTTCACTATATCGATTGAACACGCCAGCGAACGAGCTCATATAGCCTAGGCGTCCATGGAGCACATTTTCAAGAACGCTTAGCCGATTGACCAAGTTATAATGTTGGAAAATCATGCCGATTTGCGAGCGCACCTGACGAAGCTCCTTGCTGCCCGCTTGCTCGACACGATGCCCAAGGAAATCAATGACGCCGGAGGTTGGCTCTATGAGCCGGTTGATCGAACGCAGCAGTGTTGACTTGCCTGCGCCGCTCGGTCCAATAACGGCAATAAATTCTTTCTCCCGTACCTGCAGATGCGTAATATCCAGCGCCGTCGAGGTTTCATTATATTGTTTTTTCAAATCGTTAATGGTTAATAGGATTGACATAGGGTGAGCCTCCCGCAGGTTAACGTCCACGCCCGACAAGGCGAATTCGAATGAGATTGGTGACCATTTCAAGTAAAAATAACGTAAGGAATACGACCAGCACGCCCATCATCAGTGGAGCAAATTCGTAGAACGAGATGTATTCCTGCAAAAGTACGCCGATGCCGCCTGCACCGACCATCCCAAGAATGACGGTTTCCGCTACGGTCATTTCGAAGTTGAAAGCGATAAGCGCCAGCAGCGAAGTTAGCAAGCTCGGCAGTACGCCGTTGAAAACGACATGCCACCAAGTTCCGCCTGTTGCCCGGATTGCCTCCACTGTTTCCCGGCCGCCTTCATCAATTTGTGCCGCGAACGCTTTGACGAGGAACGAAACCGTCGGGAAGATCAATCCAAGCACACCCGCCATCGGCCCGAAGCCCATCGAAGCAACCGCCAGAAGCACCCAGACCGTCGTCGGTATTGTCCGAATGACAACAATAATCGAACGGAGAATAACGGACACGATTTTGCTAGGACGCGTCACATCCGCGATGATAAAAGCTAGACACAAAGAAATAATGACAGAGATCACAACACACAAGAAAGCGACGACGACAGAAGTCACGAGTTCGGCGAGAAGCATTGGCAGCTCATCCAGGGACAATTTGGCGAATTTGCTGGCAATGTCTGGGACGCGCCGCACACCCTCCATAAATTGATCGAAGCTCAGATTGAGATAAAAAAGGCTGGGTACGAACAGTACGAGCATCCCCCAAAAGAACAACTGCTGGTTGCGTTTCGTCGGTTTATGTGAGATAGCTATTTTCATATCAACCGCTCCCTTATACGCTGCGTGACATATTCGACCGCTAGAATCATGAGAATCATAATGGTGATAACCGTCGCTGTTTTACTGTATTGAAACAGATCCATCGTCAGCTTAATCTGGCTGCCAATTCCCCCGCCGCCGACTAAGCCAAGCACCGCGGAAGCTCGGATCGTGATCTCGAACATAAACAGCGTCCAAGAGATATACCCAGGAATTAACTGGGGAATGACCGCATGCTTCAAGCGCTGCAAGTATGTGGCCCCGGTTGCATTGATTGCTTCGAGCGTATGCTTGTCAACCTCTTCAATGGCCTCTGCATACACTCTCGCTAGAAACGCAACGCCGAACAAGATCAAGGATAAAATGCCCGGCACCGCACCTACGCCGAATATGACGACGAGGAACGAGGTCCAAACCAGAAACGGCACGTTGCGGAAAAACGAGATGATCCCGCGAAGCACCACGCGGAATGCAGGATGCGGCGTTGTGTTGTGCGCCATTAGGAAGGCGATCAGAATCGCAACTAGCGAGGAAATCGCCGTAGCCACGACACCGAATGCCAACGTATCGAAGATGGGCTTTACATATTGCGCCACATCCGAGACATTCGGCGGCATGAAATCAACCACGAGAAAGCGGATGAACAGCGGGATACCGATTAGAAATTCAATGAGATCAAACTTGATATACCAGATCGAAAAGATAAGAGCAGCTGCAAAGAGGAATAGCGACAAACGTCGTTTTGCCTTCTTCTGCCTGACCATGATCTCTGCTTGCATGTAAGTACTACTCCTCTCGGCTAAGCCTGGCTGATGATTATTTCAGCAAATCTTCCGGGCTCAAATTAAGCATTTTCGCTGTATCCCGAATATTGTCATAGTTCTTGTCGTTCGCTTCAACAAATTTAGCATCCGCAGAACCGACGGCGTTCAGGAAGTAATCCGGATTATTGTAGCCGAGCAAGAATTCTTTGACCTTCGTTTTCATATCTTGCGGGATACTGCTTCTGATTCCGAGCGCTGTACCTGGCAGAGAACCGGATTCACCGATAACGCGATACGCGTCTTTTTCGATCAAACCTTTCGCTTCCAGCGTAGCTGGCATGATGGATGCTGTTGCAGCCGCATCGTACTGGCCGCGAATGACGCCAAGCACCGCTTTGTCGTGACCGCCTGCAAAGGAAACTTCTTTAAAGAAGCCGCTCTCTAGTTCCTTTGGCGTCACGCCTAATTGCTTGACCAGCACGGACTTCGGTAACAAATGCCCCGTTGTAGAAACCGGATCGACGAAGCCGAATGTTTTGCCTTTCAGATCAGCGAGCGTTTTGATCGGGGAATCCTTTTTCACGATAAAGATGGAAGCTGGTTTACCCGCCATGCTTGGCAGCGTAAGCTCTGCGATCGGCTCAACCTTAGCCCGTTCAACGGCTACAATATAGGAGAAAGGACCGAACAGTGCGAGGTCCGCTTTATTATTTTTCATCGCTTCAATTGCAGCGTTATAGCTCGTTGCTTTAAAGGACTCTACGGGAACACCCAGTTTCTGAGAAAGCTTAGTCTCGAAATCCTTGTTAATTTCAGCCCGTTTCGCGTCATTTTCTTGCGGCAAATAGGCAATAACGAACTTCTTCGGGGAGCCGCTCGTGCTGCAGCCGGCAAGGATAGTAAGCAAGAATAGAGCAGTAAGTAGTAAAACAATCGACTTTTTCATAATGTCCTCCTCAAATGGTTGAAACGCTTGATAGTTAGATTCAACTTGTATACAACTAGAATTCTATCTGCATAATGTTTGCGGAATATTTTCGTAACATGATGATTTTGTAAAGAAACCTTAACTTGCGAAAACGTCTTTTCATGGCATATGATACAAGGTAGACACGCGGGTCCACCCCCAAAACATCGTGCGAGAGGACTAGCAAGCATATGGCTTCCGTATCCTTAATTCAAACTGCATATGAATATATTCATAGACAAATCATGCTGGGAGAGTTCATGCCCGGCACACTCTTATCTGAAAATGAACTTGCCGACTCACTTAACATGAGCCGAACGCCGGTGCGCAGCGCTATAACGCAGCTGGAGCACGACGGACTGGTTGTTTCTCTGAAGAACCGCGGCGTCCTGGTCAAGGAGCCCTCCCTGAAAGAAGCGATGGATATCATGGAGATTCTGTATGCGTTTCAGCAGCTGGCCTTGGAGCATATTGAAACCCACGGCGAGGTGCCGGACCTCAAGAAGCTCAAGGAATGCCTCGATCTGCAGCTGGAAGCGACAGGACGAGACGCTTACTACCTCTATGTCAAATACACGCTGCAATTTGCGTACTATTTCATCAGCATCCTGAACAATAGTGCCATGCTTAAGATTATGGAGCTTTACATGGATAAAATTGTGCTCTATGCGACCATTAATTTTAAAATCACACCGCATGAACCACACTACTCCGGCAACCGGGTGAATCAGGCGCTCTATGACGCCATTGCTGCTAAGGATTGGGCAGAAGTTCGCCGCATCGTCAAAAGCGCCCATGACCATAACCGGGAACGGATGGTTCGATTGGGCCGCATATAACGCCAAAAAGCGTAAAGGACTGAAACGTCCCTTACGCTTTTTCGTTGTATTTTCACGGGAACTAGAGTCCTCTATTCAAAGAAAAACAAGCTGTTTCCTCTCTGAGAGGAACTACAGGGCCTTATCTAGCCTCCATGGCATGTTTCTCAGGTGAAATTGGCAATATAGCGGAACGTAGTGTCCCTTTCATCTGGAGAATGTGCCTTTTCACAGAAATAACGGACTATAGTTCCCTGAAGGCATCGACACAGCTTCATCAATGAAACAAACAGCCACACCTATACCAACATTTCCATTATCAAAAGGAGCTTTGTATAGAATAAAGGGCCTTTCCAGAACAGTGCCTTGATATACGATTTCGCGGCTTTCTTTTTTATGACTTTTATAAAATGCTTCTTCTACTGTCTTGCTTTTACATCCAGAAACACTCAAACAAATTATAATAAGGATTAATTGCACCATTCTTAATTCAACACAAGCTGCCCTTTTCTCAGCTTGGCTATGTACACAATTTGCCCTGTATGATAATGAATCTCTCGTACCATAGCAATCATTAAGTTAATTACCGTTGTTTGATTGTTTACCTGGCTATATGTCAGAGGTGGCAAATCGAGAAAAATGGAACCGCTTAACCGAATCGCCGACGCTTGGAACCCCGACCAACTACCCACCGATTGGGAACAGGTGCGGCAGCGCTGGTTCACCTTGCATATTGTCCGCACAGCATTTGCCGTCGGAGCGTTCATTACACTTCTAGCGGCTCACACCGTCTAATCGGGCTGGCTCCCAGCATGATCGATTGAAAACAAATAAGGTCTACATAAGTTATGTAGACCTTAGCATGATGATAGGAAAATCACACGCATGAATCGCCCATTGTTGCATATCGATCGATAGTCTGCAGCAAAACTTCTTTACTTTGTTGCCCAACCAATGTTTCCACTTGATAACCATCTTTAAACAGCATCAAAGTTGGCACGCTCAATACGCCGTATTCCGTTGCAAGTTCTTTTTCCTGATCGATATCAACATTAGCAACGGTAGCTTGATGTCTTACTTCTTGAGCTAGTTTGTCGGTAATAAGAAGTTGTTCTTGACAAGGCTCGCTCCCAGGCGTATAAAAGTTAACGAGCGTGATTCCATGGTTGATCTGTCCCCTGAAAGTCTCTTTCTTTAATGAAATACCCGCCACCTTGTGACCTCCTCATGTTTGATGCCTTTATCATCCACACACTGCTTGCCTATTTTTATTGTTAAGATTCTCTCTTTCATTCCCTTTTATTCCGGGCGGTACCGCTCAACGCGCTAAGCGCGGATCTCATTAGATATTTATTTTTAACAAACGTAATAGTGCCATACTTGACCAACCCGCTTTTTACCTACTTTCTTATGCATTTCCAAGTAATCCAGACAACCGATGATCTCTGACATTACAAAAGGGAACTCGCTTATGTACAGGTCTTTGTATAAAGCAACGCCAAGCTCGCTAGGCATCGAGATTCCGCTAGCAACCAGCTGCCAGATCCTGTTCACCCTTCGATGAATCTGCTGTAATCTCTTCGAGATAAGCTGTTTATATTGATAAATCGGTTCACCATGTCCGGAAAATGTCGTCACCATATGAAACGGCAGGCACCTCTGGAGCGAAGCCACATGTTCGATAAGAGACGGCAAGCGCCGTCCCGTTTGATCAGGTTCAATGAGAGCGCTGCTCGGCATATGGCTAATCATCAGATCTCCGGCAAATAGCCATTTACGATGTAGAACACGCAGAGCAATGTGATCAGGCGAATGGCCCACGGTTTCTATGACCTGCACCCCCGCGACGGTATCTCCATCCTTTATTGGGACAATTTCTCCGACAATTCTATGCTCATTCGCTGATGCAGCTTCCATTAATTTCTTCACGTGCTGTAAACCTAAGCCGCCACATCCCATGGATTGATACAGTTCTCGAAAAAATTGAACCCTTAATTTCAAAAAATCGCTGTTTCTCTTTAGCCTGTAAAGCGATTCGCGATGGGCGTAGATCGGAATGTCATGATTGCAAGTAATTCTATTGATAATACCGATATGATCGGGGTGACTATGTGTGACGATAATCCGATCCAAATCTTGAATGGCAAATCTATTAACGGCCATCGTTGTCAGAAATGCCCTCCAGCATTCTTCTGAATCGACCCCCGCATCAATCAAAGTGAGCGAACCGGCTTCCTGTAATAAATAAAAGTTAAAGGTACGCAAGCTGCGTGAAGTCGGAACGACAATCGGATACACAGAACACCCTGCTTCCGTTATTATCAAAGCTATTTCAATCTCCTTCTAGCGTGTTCAGGCTTGTTTATTTTTTCTTTATGGACAGATACCCACTCCATGTTGACTTCATACGTAATATTCAAGCAATAACGCAAGACTGCCGTGACATGTTCCTTCCAATTTTGAAGTGTTTCAATCGTGCATCCTCGCTGCAGAGACAACTTAATGAACACTTTATTCCTATCAACTTTTACGGAATGAATCTGCAACATGGAATCTGCCGAGAGGGATACGATATCCCGTATGCATTGCGGGTATATGGTTATTTTATCCCTCGAGAACGCCGGCTTCACCAGAATAACTTCTTCTCTCTGCTTGCCGAAATGGATGATTTGCTTACTAAACCAGCCGACATACGTTTTCTCGACTTCATCAGGAAGAATTGGAATCACATGATAGCCGATACGGCGACGTTCTCCGGCCAACTTCAACTCTTCCTCCGTTTGGAAGGATTCAATAGACAACCATGCAATGGCATTCGGCAAATCCAGACGCTGCGCAATCTTCTCCACCATCTTCTTGGAAGTACCAATCACCAATATCTTCTTGATCCCGGACCTCATCATATAGTTATATACTTGCTGGCGATGGGAGTCTGCGAAAAAAATAGCTGTTTTCGTAGCCGCATACGCGGTGCGTTCATTTTTTGCGGATTTCCCTGCTACTCGCTGTTTGTCCATGATTAGAATGCCGTCATCCACTACAGCATCAATCTGATAGAGAGCAATAATCTCACTGGATTTATAGCTCTTGCCGGTACCACTTTTGCCATACAATCCGTATACTTCCATATCTGCACCACTCCATCTTGATTAGCAGCCTCATTCCCCTTCGTAGATGGCGATAAAGGGATCATCATAATGATCCCTTTATCTAATCTCTCCCCCAATTACGGTTACGACGCCGGCGCATCATTCGGTGTGTTCACATCGTATTCTTCCAAAAACTTGATATCAAAGCTTCCGCCAACAAATACCGGATGCTGCAGAAGACTTTGATGAAAAGGAATTGTCGTACGTACGCCTTCTATAAAGAACTCACCAAGCGCACGTTGCATCCTTGCGATAGCATTATCCCGATTCTTGCCCCACACAATTAACTTGGCAATCATGGAATCGTAGTGCGGAGGAATCGTGTAATCAACATAGACAGCGCTATCGACACGAACCCCAAAGCCACCTGGCGGCAAATAAAATTGAATTCTACCCGGCGATGGCATGAAATTCCTTTCAGGATCTTCCGCATTAATGCGGCACTCGATGGCGCAGCCCCTGATCTCGACATCCTCCTGGCGAAATGAAAGCTGATGTCCTTCCGCTACACGAATCATTTCTTGCACGATGTCGACGCCGGTAACCATTTCGGTTACGGGATGCTCCACTTGAATTCTCGTATTCATCTCCATGAAATAAAAGCTTCCGTCCGTACTTAGCAGAAATTCCAATGTCCCCGCCCCGACATAGTCGACCGATTTGGCAGCACGTACTGCCGCTTCGCCCATTAGTCTTCGTATTTCCGTAGTCAACGTTGGACACGGGGATTCTTCTACAAGCTTCTGGCGCCTGCGCTGGATGGAGCAATCTCTTTCGCCCAAATGCACCACGTTGCCATGATGGTCCGCAATGATTTGAATCTCCACATGCTTCATGCCCGTCAAAAATTTCTCCAGATACACACCCGCATTGCCGAAAGCCATCTGAGCTTCCTGCTTGGCGGCCGTTACCTGGCGGACAAGTTCATCTTCATCGTGAACGACGCGAATTCCCTTGCCGCCACCGCCGGCAGTCGCTTTAATGATGACGGGATAGCCGATGTCCCGTGCAATTCGGATGGCTTCCTCGGTGGAATCGACGATGCCGTCCGACCCCGGAATAACAGGGACTTGCGCCTCTTTCATCGTCTGCTTAGCTGATGACTTATCCCCCATCCTGGCGATGGCAGATGCGGAGGGTCCGATAAACTTAATGTTGACGCTCGAGCACAACTCTGCGAAATCAGCGTTCTCCGCTAGGAAGCCATAACCTGGATGGATAGCGTCTGCTCCTGTTAACATCGCCACACTGATTAAGTTGTCGAAGCGAAGATAACTGTCCTTCGAAGCGAACGGACCGATACAATAGGCTTCATCAGCCAATTGTACATGCAGCGCGTCGCGATCCGCTTCCGAATAAACAGCCACCGATTGAATGCCAAGCTCTTTGCAAGCCCGGATAATACGTACGGCGATTTCCCCGCGATTGGCGATAACCACCTTTCTGAACTGCCCAACATCGCTCATATCGGCTTCACCAGAAACATCGGCTGCCCATATTCCACGAGTTGGCCGTTTTCCACCAGAATCTGCACAATTTCGCCTGCACATTCCGCTTCGATTTCATTCATCAGCTTCATGGCTTCCAGGATGCAAACGACGGTCCTTTCTTTTACCTGATCGCCTACTTTTACGAATACGGGTTTATCAGGAGAGGGGGCGTGATAGAAGGTTCCAACCATGGGTGATACAATCGGTTTGAGTTCCGCTTTCGGGTCCACTAGTAGGCGTGCAGGACTAACCTCTTCAACGGAAACGGCCGTTTGCATATAGGAAGGTTCCTGCTTCAGAGAAGACGGCTGAATCGGTTGATCGATCAGAATCGCGGGAGAAACGGGGCGGTAATCCGGTTGTGCCGTAGCGCTGGCTCTCGTGTTATTATGTTTGCAGATCATTAATCGCAAGCCTTCATTTTCGAGCTCCAGCTCCTCAATGGAACTAGCATCGATCGTCTTAATCAATTCGTTAATTTCTTTAAAGCTCAGCATGCTGCAGTCTCCTTCATCCGACGTATCCTTATGCCATCATAAGGATTACACGTTGATTAAAATCTCGGTATGCATTACTTGGGCACTTTTCTTATGAATTTTGGGTTCACTGGCATCGAAAGTGAAGGTTCCCATCTTCCGGAATTTCTTATAGCGGTCTTCACGCAATTGTTTTTTGTCCATTACCTGCAGCACCCGCAGATGTCGAAGGACGGCATTTTTTAATAGCGCCGCCTGTACTTCCATACTGGTAGGAGACGGTTCAGGGATGATGTCATCAATGATGCCAAGATCCAGTAAATCCTGAGCTGTAATTTTCATTGCTCCAGCAGCTTGTTCCGCCTTAGACGCATCTTTCCACAAAATGGCCGCAGCCGCATTCGGCGAAGCAACAGAATAAATCGCATGTTCCAGCATCATGACCCTGTTCCCTACACCTAGAGCCAAAGCCCCGCCGCTGCCTCCCTCCCCAATGACAATACAGATCACTGGGATATCCAGCTTGGACATCTCATACAGATTACGGGCGATCGCTTCAGATTGCCCCCGTTCCTCGGCTGCTTGACCCGGGAAAGCACCGGGGGTATCGATAAAAGTAATCAGCGGCCGGTTAAACCGATTGGCCTGGTGCATAAGGCGTAACGCCTTACGGAAGCCTTCCGGATGGGGCATTCCGAAATTTCGGCACAGATTCTCCTTTGTGTTCCTTCCCTTTTGGTGACCAATGACAGTCACAGGAGTCCCGTTTAATTTGGCAATTCCGCCTACAATGGCTTGGTCATCTCCAAACAATCGGTCTCCTTGCATTTCGAAAAAATCTGTAAACATGTGCCGGATATAATCCAGTGTTGTGGGACGCCCCGGATGCCTGGCGATCTGCATCTTTTGAGCCGCAGTCAAGTTAT
Organism: Paenibacillus sp. J22R160; assembly: GCF_059692135.1. Lineage (NCBI taxonomy): Bacteria > Bacillati > Bacillota > Bacilli > Caryophanales > Paenibacillaceae > Paenibacillus > Paenibacillus sp. J22R160. The sequence goes on from NZ_JCAUAU010000005.1 coordinate 19,229, forward strand.
TGTAGATTTCATCCTTCAATGTGTCGAAACGCTCTTCAAGGATTGAGATTTCATGTTGAAAATCCATTTTCTTATCCGTCGAAAAGGAACGCAAATCTTCGATTTTACCGCGAAGCTCCGTAAGCGTTTGTTCAAAAGGCAGATCATTGCGCATACTAAACAACCTCCTTATGGGATGGATGAAGCTCCAGCAATTGAGCAAGCGATGCTCTCATTTCTTTCCGGTGAACGACTCGATCCAGTTGTCCATGATCTAAATGAAATTCCGACTTTTGGAAGTTATCCGGCAGCTTTTGCTTAATCGTTTGTTCGATGACGATACGTCCGGCAAAACCGAATGCCGCGCCGGGCTCAGCCAAGATAATGTCGCCAAGCATGGCAAAGCTTGCGGAAACGCCACCGTAAGTCGGATTGGTTATTACGGAAATGTATAATCCACCCTGTTCCTGAAACTTGGCGATCGCTCCACTGGTTTTGGCCATCTGCATCAGACAAAGGATGCTCTCCTGCATGCGGGCTCCGCCGGATGTGGAGAAAATAAGGAGCGGCAGCTCCTGCGCCATTGCAGACTCGATCGCCCTCGTCACCTTCTCGCCGACAACAGAGCCCATCGTACCTGCGAAGAAGTCAAAGCTCATGATCACACCAACAAGGGGCATCCCGTTAATTTTACCTTCTCCCGTAACAACGGCTTCCTTAAGACCAGACTTCTCCTTCTGTACCGCCAATTTGTCTGGATACCCTGGAAATTCGAGCGGATCCTTGGAAATCATGTCCGCGTCATATTCCTTAAAGCTGCCCTCATCGAACGTTTCTTTAATCCGCTCATGCACACTTAGCTTGAAATGGTGATCGCATTTCGAGCAAACCTTGGAGTTTTTGTCCAGCTCCTTAAAGTATTGAATCGCTGTGCACTGCGGGCATTTGCTTAACAGTCCGTCAGGGATTTCTGGCGGAGTACGGTCTGATGCCGAGGTAATTGTGGCATACGTTTTTTTTCTTTGAAATAGCATGGTTACACCTCGCATTGCAGTAACGCATCCGGGTGATTAATGGAACGCACCGTTACCGAACGGTTTATTTTTTTGATAAGACCAGCCAATACGGTCCCCGGACCAATTTCATAGAACGTATCCACGCCACGCGCGAGCAGCCATTTGATGCTATCTTCCCAAAGGACGGGAGCAGATACTTGCTGGATGAGGGATTGGCGAATCGCCTCAGGATCGGTTAGCGGCTCCGCCGAAACGTTAGCGATAACTGGAATCTGTGCAACTTTGAAGGGCACATTAGCTAGCAGTGGAGCAAGCTTATCCCCTGCCGGCCGCATCAGAGATGAGTGAAACGGTCCGCTGACCTCAAGCGCCAGTACCCGTTTGGCACCACGCTCTTCCGCCCGTGCTGATGCTTCGCGCACACCCTCCATGGTCCCAGAGATGACAATTTGGCTTCCAGCATTTATGTTCGCCAACTCCACTAGTCCCGTTTCGCGGGTTACTTCCTCACAAAGAAGCGCTAATTCTTCTCGGTCGAACCCGATCACAGCAGCCATCCCGCCTTCACCGAAAGGGACCGTTTCATCCATCAACCTCCCGCGGGCGTGAACGATTCTTACCGCATCCGCAAAACGCAATACGCCGGAAGCCACGAGTGCGCTATATTCACCAAGGCTGTGCCCCAACACATAATGAGGCGTAATACCTGCTTCCCGGAACGCTTCCAGGTAAGCAACACTGGTTGTAAGAAGCGCAGGTTGTGTATGATAAGTCTTCTTCAGTTCATCTGCAGGACCATGAAAAATCAGATCACTTAGCGGGTAGCCGAGCACCCGATCCGCTTCCTCAAAGATGGCGCGTGACACCGAGAATCGATCTACGAATTCTTTGCCCATCCCTATGCTTTGCGCTCCTTGTCCCGGAAATACAAATGCGATATTCGGATTCACAGTATCCGCTCCTTTCAATGGTTTATAACTGCCTCTATCCTTTCGATCATCACTACCGCTGCTGCGGTATGTTTGGTGTGCGTGATGGTTACATAAGAGCGAATTGGCTCCTTGTACTGATTCACCAATACAGCTGGAATCATCAATTCCGGTTTGCCCAGGCTATCGGGCAGAATCTCAAGACTTTTGGGGGTAACAACACTCGAAAGCCCCGTACCAAAAGCTTTAGAAGCAGCTTCCTTAGCGGCAAAACGTCCAGAGAGCCATTCCGTTTTCCGCCTCGGAGCCCGCAACTGTTCGTACAAATGGAGCTCCCGTTCTGATAGCAATAACCGGATGAAGGAGTTTTCTTCTCTTGCCACGATTCTCTGAATCCGTTCAATATCAACCAAATCAAGTCCAATTCCGATCAACATAGCGGCTATCCCTCGGGGAGGAAAAAGATTAGTTCGCCTTTTGCTACTTTGGCTTGCGTATTGCCATTGGTAATCCGCACCTTGGTTGTATGATAATTGCCGAGCTTCTCCTTCATTTCCACGGTGATGTGCAAAGTGTCACCAGGACGACTTGGATTAATAAATCGGAAGTCTTGCGTCCGGACCAAATATCCGATGCGCGATTCCGTAGTATCCGTTTCTTCCAGTGCAATCGATAACAGCATACTCGCCTGTGCTGCCATCTCAATCATTAGAACGCCTGGAACGATCGGTTCCCCGGGGAAATGACCGGCGAAATACGGTTCATTATAAGCAACATTCTTCACGCATTCGATTGTATTGCCTTCCAAACGAATCACTCGGTCGATAAATAGGAACGGAGGCGCTTGCTTCAATATTTGATGCGGTGGTCTGTTCAGCACGTCCATGCGCTTTTGTTCCAATACGCTCATTCGTTATTAACCCCCTGTCAATTAACCATTGTTATCCCTGCTACTTTTTTTAATCGGCCTGTAAGCTCTGGATATTTCAAGCAATCCGTCAGATACCTTTTTTCCTTATCCAAATGCTCTTCCAACGTGGAATAAAACGACGTGCGCAGCAGCTCCTTCATCCGTTGCAGATTTCTAGCCTCACCTTGTACAAACTGGCGGCATAACGTGTCAATGCGCTCTAGCATGACAGCCCTTTTCTCTACTACATCATGAAACAGCCCCCAATCAGCCACTTCCTTCGCAGTAAACATGCGCCCAGTCAGCAGCAAGTCCATCGTATGCGAAAGCCCGATATAGCGAGGCAGGAAATAACTCGCGCTCAAGTCCGGAGTAAATCCCATGTAATGAAAGTTCTCTATGAATTTCGCTTTCTCTTCAGCGATCCGGTAATCGCAAGCAAGCATAATATTTAGACCGCCACCGTAGGCATAACCGTGAACCCCGGCAATTGTCAGTTTAGGAGAATGATAAATTTCCAAAATCACTTGATTCAATTTCTCCACTACTTCGGACAACAAAGCTGCCCCATTCTGAAGCGTGGATAGTTCAATAAGCTCATCAAGTGCAGGACCAGAGGAAAAGAACGCTCGTGCCTTAGAAAGGAACACAATCGCATTGCAGCTCGGGTTCTCATTCGCTTCCCGCACGGCTTCATATAGTTCAGTCGCCATTTCCAGATCCAAGCTATTTTTCGTTTCGGGATTGTTCATTAAGATGTAATAAATCCCTTCTTTATTGTCGACTTGTATCGAGTTCATAATCCTTCACCTGCCTGAACCAACAACTTCAAATCACTTGCGGAGGAAGATGTTTCATTTATGATTTTATGATACAGCTTATATCCTGAGAGCAATGCGGATACAACACCTCCGCCTGGATCTGTCCAATGACCGGATAAATAAAGGCCAGAAATCGGAGTACCGTGCTGTGGACGCGAAGTCATCTGCTTCATATTCTGTTCCCAGCCGTAAGTAGCGCCTTGGCTATTGTTTGTATATCGCTCCATCGTGAGAGGCGAGCCAGATTCAACAAAATCAAGATGACTGCCCAAATTCGGTATTGCCTTTTCCGCCATGCGTATCAAGGCTTCTTGATACTTAGGCTTCTCCGTTTTCCAATCTGCACCGACATCATAAGGAACAAGCGTCGTCAGAATTGCCGTGTGCTTTCCTTGTGGAGCCAAACTCGTATCAGCTAGCGTCGGGCATGAAATAGCCAGACCACACAAACCGTCAACACCTGATTGTTTCAGATTCAAATGCTGATCATATGTTTTGGAGTAATCATAGTGGTTATAAATGAATGTTTCATGAGCCAAGCCGTACGATTCCAAAGGCAAATCTGTTCCAATAAAAACTTCGAACGCGGACATAGAAACGGTCATTTCGGCTAGGCGTTTCACATATCTGGCTGGGAAATATTCTTCGCCGACGAGTCCGTGCACCATTTTTTTCAAATCCCCGTTGCAGATAACAATAGGCGCCTCCACATACTCTCCGGTTTGCAAAACGATCCCTTTCGCTTGCTTATCTTCAACAACAATCCGCTTCACTTCGTTCCGCAGGCAGACTTCGCCACCACATTCCTCAATGCGTTCTACGAAGGCATTAGCCAGCTCTTGAAAGCTTCCTTTTAAATAATAAATATCTTCATTAAAATAACTCATGATGGCATAAGCAAAATATAGCGCGCTGCCTCGGGTAGGTGGTGCCCCGTAATAGCTCCATAAAGCGGCAAATGTATAGGCAGCTTTTTCATCCGTCAAATGCTTAAACAGCAATTCATGGAACGTCATATAGCGGTATTTCATGATAACTTGGTTGGACATTACATGAAACGGATCACGAGCATTAAGCAGCTCCATTGTTGCGTTATAGATTTGCTGCATATCATGTACGAGATTCACAATACCGTTTCTCTGACTTGGAAAGAGGCGAGAGTAGGTTTCAATTAGTCCCTCAACTTGCCTTGGCACCGTAAAGCGGTGTTCGGGATAGATGGCAGTAAAGATTTCAGGCAGCTGAATGAAAGGCAGTTTATCCGCAAGTCCCGCTTTGCTGAGCAGGTCATGCAGCAATCCATGTTTCTCCGCACCAGCAACAATGCGAACAGCAGCATCAAAAGTATACTTATGCCTTCCAAACGAGTGCGCATATCCACCGGCAAAATAATGGCGCTCGGCCACTAGCACAGAATAACCTTGCTGAGCTAAGTAAGCAGCGGCTCCTAAGCCTCCCATACCTGCACCGATAACAATGACATCATACTTGTCTTTTTTAGGTTTACGACCCAATGAAACTCACCTCTTTTTCCTCATTGTTTTTTTGAATGGATGAAGCATCAAACTCCAGGAATTCCTTTACTTCAGCGAGGATGTCGGCGGCGAGGGCTCCATCAATTGCCCGATGGTCGAAAGCAAGGCTTAGTTTCATCATCGGGCGGATCACAATTTGACTTGCTTTCGCTACAGGCTTGTCTTCAATGGTTCCTACCCCAAAACATAGTGTATTTGAAATAATTGGGTAAAACGCTTGGATCGGTCGGTGCCCAAGAGACGTGATGGTGAATGTCCCTTGCAGCTTATCTCGGCTTTCCAGATTCCCCATGGCTAAGCGGTAAGCGATTCTACCCAGCCATATCGGCAGAGATTGAAGTTTACGCACACCTTTAAACTCAGCAATATCTTCAACATCCCTGTCACGGTAGTATTCGATCACCTTCTGCATCTCTTTCACTGACTTTTGATCCGAATCTGCGATGAGTCCTGATAAGACAACTCGTCTCCCGTCCATCGACTTATCCATGGTAAACTTGGCAGACACGCTCGAATAAACAGCCACTTTCGGAATCAGTCCATGCTTGACGGAAGCATTAGCCTCAGGATAGCTCTGGAGGATACGGGATATGGCTTCGATTAAATATACAAGATAGCTGATCCGCTCTCCGTCTGCTGCACTTTCAGCTCTGCGCTGCTTGACGACTGTCATATCAATCTCTGTATCTAAATAGACCGCTTTGAATTCCTTCGCATAGTCCAAAAAGTGATAGGTATGTCTTCTTGCCTGCGGCATAGGAAAAATGCTCGTCTTGCCCCTGGCACGAACCATTAAACAACCTCCTCGGTTGCAGCATGAAGCAAATCCTTCAGACTTTGTGCTTTCATGACTTGTTCCACTGGCAGGCGAATGCCTAAGGCTGACTCCAAATGCACCATTAAACGCACCGCATTTACAGAATCCCAATCCGGTAGATCTTCCATTCTGCTTTCGTCGTGCAGGTCATTCTCGTCCATATCCAATACGTCAGCAACAACTTCCTTGAGTTCTTTCATCTCAATCATTGAGCAGCAATCTCCTCTCCGGTTAACAGGCTTATCCATGCTACTTCATCAGGTATGTTCTGCAATCGTTGGACAAATTGCTGCTTCGCTTCATCCATAGGGTTCACTTGATTAGATTCTACGCGTTCAAACCCGTGCAGCACGTAGAAGTCTTTCACAATCACATTCTTCGCCGTAGGTATGTACTCCCCGTACACTTCCTGAACGCCTTCCTCTTTCGCCTTCCATAATACATGACGTATAATTGCTGTTTCGATTTTTCTGGAAAATACTCGGCAACTCATCATGAAATTATCAATCCGCCATGTGGTCTCTGACTTTTCCACAAGAACGCACCCGATTAAGCCGTAGTCACCAAAACGATCCTTAGTCTGGAATCCGAACACCCAATAGTCGCCACTATTTTCTAGTTGCTCGATCTCTGATTCCTGATAGCGTCTAGACGTCATGTTAAACTGATTCGTTCTCACCGTTAGTTGAGCGAGCCTGGGAAGGTTAAAGGCATTTGCGGGTAAAAGATTTACTTGAATATCCAAAGAATGCAAATAGTCTTCTACAGAACCACTAGACTGCTTCAACTGCTCTCTTTCCACCTCAAGCTTATATTGATTCGTTCGGTCCAAATCCGTAGACGTCAGCTTGTTCAAGTTGAACCAACCAGCAGATAACAGAGACTCCACATAATAGGAAGGGTCTTGGGGCAGTTCGGGCACTGTCACATCAAATAATGATTCACGTACTAGATTCCGTTCGAATGGATTGTCATCCATGAATACCAGGCTATCGAGTCCGATATTCAGTGAGCTGGCAATGGTTTTAATATTTTCGTGCTTAGGATCCCAATTTGCACGGATGATTACGATATCTTCCAATCCAAGCTGCATATGCGGATGTGTTTCGAACATCTCGCGCACCACGGACTCTTCGTTCTTGCTGCTCACCGCCAACAGTACACCTTGATTCTTCAGCTGCCGGATTGCCTTCTGCAAATCCACAAAGATTTTGCCCGGTGCTGAATCACCCAAATGCACACCGTTTATTCCGTCATCGCCGACGATACCGCCCCATAACGTGTTATCCAAATCAAGGACAAGGCACTTCTTGGTCAAGCCCAAGATGCCTCTTGCTGCTTTCACGCTTTCTGAAGCGTAAGCAAACAAAACATCCTGACTTAAATGAAAGCTTCCGTACTGCATTAATCGGGGGTCGGAAAGTTTGGCCACTTGATGCTCTTGCAGCAGAATCTCCGTTTCCATGATGATGACCTGGCTCCAAGCATTAGCCAAATCCAAAAGCCCGATGTTGAAGGAACGCCATATCCGGCTGATCTTGGCCTTCGTCTTATAATCGATTTTGACATTATACGTTACGGCAGTCAGCGGAATCGTATTTAGCACCAGCAAGCCTTTGCAATGCTCATGATAAATACCTACGAGCTGCTTCAGCTGCTCCAGCTTTCTTTCGCAGGCAAGCTCCAGATCAGCGACATCCCAATCACGAGGCAGTTCTTCCGTTACGGCATGTTCATCCAGCAGGCAAACCGTCAATTGTGGAGACATTGCGTATAAGCCGCTGCCCGCATTCATAAGCTCATATACATATTGATTGAAGCCTGCTACGTACACTTCGGGCCAAATACCTTCGCACAACATAAGTGGCCTGAGCATGAGAGGAAAAGAATCACTTGTAAAACTGCTGAGAACCGCAACCTTCAACGGCTTCAAAGGCTGCGCATCTGCTGCATGCCAAGCTTCATGAGCAACACTTTTAAGCATATAACCGATTTTTTCACAAAACATCGCATCACGGTTTGCTTGGATTGCACGGACAACCTTTTGCCGATTCAGACCGAGTGAGCCATCGTTCTTCATTTGACGAATGCTAGCAATTAATTCTTTATTCGTCATCATTTGTCTTCCTCTTTCACTAAAGCCATGCCTGTCTTAATCCATTTGGAAGATTCAATGGCGATGCATACCGCCTTTTCTCCGGCTTTCATTCTATCAATCAGCTGCTCCAACTGCAGATACGGGAGCGCATTACCATTATTACCTGTCTCGGCGACGCAATTGATTGTTTTGGCTGCGTCGAGCTCGAGGGATTGCACGATTCTATCTGTCATATGTCCGCCTAATTGCGGAGGCAAATAATGCGCAACAGACTCGGCAGAGCAATGCAGCTTCGCCAAGAGTTCCTCCAGCATTTCTTTGGCCATGACAGGAACATCCCGTTCGATCGCTTTGTAATCCTCCTTCGCGGACTGGACCTTCTTGCCCTCTTCTGGACTTTCTTGCAGACCGAACCAGTTCATCATTTGACCGGGCTCCCGATTCAAACCTTCAAAACGGTTAACGATATGCTCAATTGTGATCCCCTCGTGACCCGAACCCGTAGATAACACGGCCGCTCCCGCTCCATCTCCGAACAAAGCTAGATTGATCAGTTCCGAAGAGCGCAGCTTTTTAAAATCACGACGGAAGCTCATGTATTTGTTACATACATCTCCACCGATGACAAGCGCATTCGTGAAGGCTCCCGTAAGCAAGAAGCGATACGCGACCTCTAAGCCTTGAATGGCTCCAGAGCAACCTGCCTGAATTTCATAAGTAGGTATTTGATTCATCCCGAGCCGATCAGCTACTAGATTCACAGTTGCGGGCATCAAATGATCCGGTGTTGCCGTCGACATCACAATCAAATCAATCTCATCGTTGGTTAAGCCTGCCCTTGTTATCGCCTTTTGTGCCGCTTCATAGGAGAGATCTTGCAATTGAAATTTGATGGCCTTCTCGTCCAGATCGACTGCAAAATGCCGTGTTTTTGTACCGATCATGAGGTCGATCCAATCTTCGCGCAATCCAAATACTTCTTCCATCTTGGAATTAGGAACCGGATTCCCTGGAAGCGCGGTGGCAACTCCAATGAGCTTCACGGATTTCAAATGATTTTCCTCCTCTGGATTCATTTGTCGAATTTCACCTTACAGATTTGTTTCCACTCCGATGCCAATTTCGAAATTTTGACCTCCTATCAAGCTGTTTGGCGCGTGAATGATGAAATCCAGCATGGTCAGCATTTCGCTCATCGGTTTCATTACTGGCTTCAACCCGTATATCTCCAGCATTCGCTGTTTTTCTTTCTTCTCACTCTTCTCCAAATCGGCATCATGGTAACCGAATGTCATCACATTGACGTCAATGCGAAATGCACTGCATTCCCGAGACAAGCATTTCATCATAGAAATTTTGCCGTGGTTAATGATCGGAGAACTTGGATATTGATCGTAATAGAGCGTGTCATATATGATTGGGAATACAATTTTTCCTGTCTTACGCTTGATCATATGGCTGACTGCCATCTTGTTCCACAAAAAAATTCGCTCAAATATAGCAGGGATTCGTTCTCCCAACTCATCAGGCCTATCATCGAACAGCTTCTCTTCATCGAGCATTTCATTGCCGTGAATCATAACATCAAGCCCACCCATGACAGAGATAGCCTCTTCCATCATGGCTTCGTACTCTGTTTCTACAGCAGGCATGCCATTCACTATATGTAGTCTTTGAGCAGCTTCACTCTCCAATGAACGAATGTAGGACATCCCTTGCTCCAAATCTTCTACGTGCAGCACAACCCGATGCCCGATTGACAGCATGCGAGTCGCAATCAATTGATTGAACGCTTGCTGCCCATTTGTAATAAAGATCGACTTGTTCATCCTGTCTCCTCCTATCTGATAAAGCCGCCGTCCACCTTCAACACGCTGCCTGCGATATAATCCGACATGGGGCTCGCTAGGAAGAGGACCGAATCCGCAATTTCCCGTGGTTCCCCTAATCTCTTCATATTCGTATGCAAGAGAAAATTAGCCAACTTGTCCTGAGGGACGTGACCGATCATTTCGGTATTGATCATTCCCGGAGCTATCGCGTTAACATATATGCCCTTGGACGCATAACGTCGGGCCAACATACGCGTCAAGCCGATGATGGCACCTTTGGATGCTCCATAATTCGCTTGAGCCTCTCGACCCAGAACACCGGTAACAGAAATCACGTTGACGATCTTCCCGCTCCCCTTGCGCGCCATATACGGGATAACTTCATTCGAACAACAATAGGTGCCTTCGAAGTTCGTGCGGAACACCCGATTCCATTCGTCCAGCAGCATCTGTGAGGAGAAATTGTCGGCTACAATGCCAGCATTATTGATCAAAATATCAATGCTGCCGTACTCCGTCATGATTTGCTCCATCATTACACGGATGAATGCCTGGTCTGTTATTGAGCCTTTGAAAAAGGTAACCTTGACTCCCTTCGAACGAAGGTCCTCTTGGATCGTTTGTGCCATTTGGTCACTACTGGCATAAACGCCTACAACCGTTGCGCCTTCCTCTGCGAACCTGTACAAAATTGCTTTCCCAATTCCACGAGTAGCGCCTGTTATGATCGCTACCCGATCCTTCATCATCATGTCAGCACCACCTCTTTGTTTTGAAGAATGAGTTGTTTAGCCAAATTATATCCGCTCCAAATAACTCCGCTGTACCCTCCCCCCGGCTGTGTCCATGCACCTGCTAAATACAAGCCTTGGATGGGGGTCGTTTGGGGCAGCCTGCGATGCAGGCACTGATCAACCGATTGTTGTGCCCCATAAATTGCGCCGTGCATGTTACTGGTATAGCCATGATTCGTTCGCGGGGTTGAGAGCTCCGCATAAGCGATATGCTCACTCACGTTCGGGTACAGACGCTCCAGCCTATTGATCAGGATGCGGGTGACTGCCTCTTTTTTCTGCTGATAAGTCTCTTCATTGATTTCATTCCAGCAATCATACTCACTTAACACGAACAATGACATCGTCGTTTTACCGCTTACTTGATAGGAGGGATTGAGATTTTCGTAGATCGTAATACTGAACGGCATTGTCTCGTAGCTTTCATTCCGCATTTCCTCGTAGGCTTGCTCAAGATCGTAGTACTCATTAACGAATATTTCATGATCCGTCTCCCCGTAAACGTTAGGGAAATCGATGTCCAGCAGCAAATAAGCCTGAACACACGCGAGGCTCGGCTTGAGCGATTCAATCTTTTTGACATATCGGCGTGGCAACTGATCGTAACCGATCATCTTGCCAAACGTCTGCATGGGGTCAACATTTGAGATAACAATCTCTGACGCAAATTCTCCTTTCAGCGTTTTAACGCCTTTCACGGATCCATTCTCGACCTGAATCTGCGTGACTTGCTGCCTTGTAAGAACTTCTCCCCCGTGACTCTTGATCATTTGGGAAAGGGCATTGGAAATTTGTTGGGAACGTCCTTTGGGATAATAACCGCCATTCAACATATATTCCGTCCATGCGTAAGCGTAATAAACGGCGGATATCTGGGAAGGGGGAAGTCCGTAATACTGCCACTGCTGAGCAATAATGGACTTGAGTTCTGCGGTATTTAAGTACTGATCAAGCACCTGCTGAAGAGATAAATTGTTGTAGGCTAACACCGTTGGCCCATCTTGAAATAAATCGTTCGCTTCCCCTTGATTGGTTTTGTTCATCATGAAGAGTATTTCATTGCGAAGTTTACAAAATTGTTCAAATAATAGCTTGATGCCGTTCCGTTCATCGGGATATTTAATTCCCAGGTCATACATATAGGTGTCATAATCCTCCACCCGGATTTCGTCCCCAGGAAATACAGCTCGATAAAGTGTTTTGGCACGAAGGAATTCAACATGATCCATTAGACCTATATCCGTTAGTACTTCTCGAAGAGCACCCTTCTCACCAAGGTCTCCCATCAGATGCAGCGATACTTCGAATTCTACCGGACGGACTATGCCCCGAACTTTCCGGGTAAAAGAAGTCGCATAACCGCCTGGGATAAAATGACGCTCTAGAACTCGAACCTTCATTCCGGCTTTAGCAAGCATTGCTCCGCAAACCAAACCGCCTAGACCTGCACCGATTATCGTAACTTCCTTCATTTCCGATATACCTCCAAAGTTCTGGCAGCCGGCGATCAGACAATTGCTTCTGACATCGTCGGCTGCACAGCAGGGTGGGAGCTGATTGTTAGTTCGCCACAGCGGACAATTGCTCGGAAACAAATTGGGATAATGTCTCTACCGAATAGAAATGCTTTCTGATTGCCTCTTGATCCATACCGTGCAATTTGACGCCAAACTCTGCTTCTAACCCGGCAACGACATCAAGCGCCTCAACAGAGTCTAGGCCAAGTCCTTCACCGAACAGCGGAGCATTATCTTCAATTTCCTCTGCCGTAATGTCCTCCAGTTCAAGTCGGTCAATCAAAATATTTTGTTTAATAGCAAGCTTGATTTCTTCTACATTTTTCATCATTTTTCTCTCCCATCAGATCTTTTTTTATATGTTCATGAATCGACTCCGGATTAGGAATCGTTCCTTGGAACCGCTCCTCAAAGATCTTATTGCTCTTCAGGTGCAACGACGGCAGCTGTATAATTACCGTTAATAGAAGAACTCACTACAAGTCCGTAGTTTCCTTTCATCTCTTTACTTACAAAAGCTGCTCCTGCGGCAACATCCAAACCGTTGACAGAAATCTGCTTGTTAGCGTGTAAATAATCAACGGCGGTGCTTAAATGGAATAAAGACCCTGTTGACTCGCAATAGCCGAACCGATCATTCAGACATACCACAGGCAACTCTTGATCAGAAAATACTTCATAAAGCGCATCTCGTTCAGCTGAAGGCTCGTCCATGCCAAGGAAACTATTAAATAGCACAAAACCTATGGCGGAAGCTTCAACACCGGAACGTTCCAAAGCCATCTGTATAACCCGCTTCACTACGCTGCCGTCAGAACCGCCTTTCGTTCCACTAAAAGCAGTTCCAAAACCTATCAGCTCTGCGTATATTTCTTTACCTTCCAACTTGGCCTGCTCCATATCCATAAGTACGAGGAACGCGCTGCCTTCGCCCATCTCATAGGGAATATTGTCCAGTCCTAATGCTGTATCTACTTGTGCCGAGAAGGTGGAACGCTCATCCCCTGCGCCAATTAGACTATATGTTTGAATACCTGCGCGAATCGTCTCATATCCGTATAACGCACTGTTTAATCCATCGTTGCCGCCCGTACTCATCGAAGTACCATAGCCCCTAAGACCCAATTTCTTGGCAATTTTTCCGGCTGTCGAATTGAGCACCATATCTGGAAAATAGACACCACTCGCATGATCGGGACCTTTTTCAAAAATAGCTGATAAATATTTATGCGCGCTTTCCAGGCTTCCTCGAGACGTCCCATAGAATAAGCCGATTTCACAGCTATTCTCGCTTGTCGAAAGCTTTGCATCTTGAAGGGCCAGATGTGCGGCTCCAATGCTGTATTGCGAGAGTGGATTCATTCTGCGTTCATATAAATCTTTGTTATATTCCTTCAGAGAGAAGGTGGATTCCGCTGCCGTTACTGTCATCCCCTCTTCAGCAAGCCAAGGAAGAATACTTCCGGAGCGGTGTCCGAATCGGGAAACCGTTCCAAGTCCAACAACGGCTACTCGTTTGGGTTCCTGTGTATTAGACTCTTCTGCGATTTCCCCCCTATCAGCCCAGTTATAAGAAACGATGGAACAGTTATGACCTCCGAATGCGGAGTTGTTGCATAAGAAGTATTTCACACTACTTTCTCTCATCTCGTTCACAACAAGATTCGTAGGATTCACACCATCACGTGGTGTTTCAAAATGAAGGGTGGCCGGCAGCAATCCTTCCTGCAGCGCGAGAAGCGTCGTTACGTATTCGATCGAAGCAGCTGCGCCTAAGTTATGACCGAAGTACGCCTTGCTTGAACTGATCAGAATTTGGTTGAATTGCTCTTCGCCAAACAGCTGACGCAAGCCATATAGCTCTGCTGAATCGTTAGCCTTGGTCCCTGTGCCATGCGTATTAATATAGTCGATCTGATCCTTCGATATGCCAGCGTTGCTTAAGGCAAACTCAACGGCCAACTGGATACCTTTTCCTTCGGGCTCAGGGGCTGTCTCATGATAAGCGTCACTACTCAAACCGTATCCGCAAATTTCGGAATAAATCTTGGCATTCCGTGCCAGCGCGCTTTCCAAGGATTCCAATACAACGAAAGCTGCACCTTCCCCCAAGCTTAAACCGAACTTGTTATTATAAGGTGAACAAGGTACTGTGTTCAGTGCCTGCAGGACGTTGAATCCCGCATAGACCGAGGATGACATAGAATCCGAACCACCAGCCAGCATCTTATCAGCGTAGCCCGCAGTGATCATATCGTAGGCATAACCAATCGCATTACCGCTTGCAGCGCATGCCGTATTCAAAGTATTTACCGGACCCTGCATACCGAAATACATCGCGATATTGTCTCCTTGCTGAAAGAACGGATAACGGGAAGTCCGATCAACATCGAGCTCTGTAACCGTTGCTTGCTCCTCCAAGGAGTTAATCCCCCCGTTGCAGGTGCCGAAAGCTACTCCGAAACGAGCCGCATTCTCTTCGGTAATCGCAATACCGCTCTCTTCCATCGCTTCTTTAGCAGCGATAATTCCGAATTGGCTGCAGTAGTCGTAACGTTCTTCTTCCTCTGCCGAGAAATAGTTCTCTGGGTGATAGTCCTTCACTTCGGCACCGATTCGACTAATAAATTTTTCAGTGTTGAATCGGGTAATCGTCCCAATGCCAGTTTCATTTTTCATCATTTTGGCAAGAACTTGAGACTTGTCCGAACCGAGCGAACAAATGATGCCTATTCCAGTAACAACTACACGCTTTTTTGGTCTCAGTTTCATAAAGTCCTCCACCCTAATTTTAGATTTACATAAAATCAATTATCCCTTACTTTTCACACTCCACTCAAATATTTCCATTGATTCTCAAGATATCAAGATAAAAACTATTAGGCAAGTTAAAAAATGGTTAAGATATATTATTACAATGGTTAAAGATAATACTAATCGATATTATAGTTAATTAACATTGTTATTTAAATAACTAATCAAATTATTGTGAATATGAATAAACAAATTCCCTATATTTGTATTTTTATTCAATAATCTAATGACGCGATCCTTTCCCATGCTCGTTATTTCAGTAGCCTTTCTCCCAACAAATAGACCAAGACATGATGGACGATCGAAATTAAACCGAGAGCTACACCTAGGCTTCGCTGCCCTGCTGTATACCATGCTACAGCTGCTAAACCGGATAGGAGCAACTCTTGAACAAGACGAAAAGGTTCTGGCGTAGCAACCACTTTTCGAAAATCAAACAGGCTCCAAAATCCGAAAATCAATAAGGGTGCACCGATGCTTAACAGAGTACTCTGCATTGTGTTTTTACCGCTATGATACCCCCAGTAAGCTAAAGCAATCACAATGCCTAGCTCCATGAGCCCTCTGAACGCTAAGTTAACCCAACTTAAGATCAACATGGATATCCACACCACCATTCCACAGCTCATGTGCATGTGTATAAATTATACTAATTAAATTAGTTAAAGATAAAATAAAAATATTATAAAAATCAATAAAATAAAAAATAGCTGCAGGGGCAGCCCTAACAGCCAGTATAAAAGCATGGAAACTAATTACACTTATTACGCCTTCAATAGGGGTTGAGGCGTATTGCTTATTAATTTTCTTTTCCCGTGAGACCAATTAAGTACCGGTTTTTCAACAAAATAAAAGGAAAGCGTTGCGAATAGGAATGAGACGACTAGAACGACACCAGATACACTGAGCCAAGTGCTCAGACTCTTCGTCCCCATGTACTGGAAGTCTTTCGCCCAAGTGACCGAGGAAACACCAATAATCACAAAATGCCAAAGATACAGCCCAAATGACACTTTGGACGTAAACTTAAATAGGCGATTATCTAGTATTTTGGCAGCCCATCTCGATTGTGAAGCAGCGCACAAACTGATCGCTATAAGTAAGGGATAGAACGGGAAGAAGAAGGGCTGTTTTTGCAAACTCAAACTGAATTCAGGCATGTGGCGTACGAACCACAGGAGTGCAAATGAGCAAAACAAGCCTCCTAAGCTTACAAAATCGAATACACCGATGTATTTAATTCTGCTGAGGCTCTGGGAACTTTGGCGCAGTCCTGCGGAAACGCCTGCAGCGAGTATCCCAATGGTGAATTGACCAAAAAAACCAATAGGATTGTAGTTCGGCATCCAGTACTTCGCACCGCCAATCCACCCATAGTCCCAGCCTTTCCCTTCATTGCTCGTAGAAAAAAATAAATGGACAAGTTGGTTTAGCCCTATGATTAGGATAAATACACCCACCCAATACAACAGACCATTCCGTATAGATCGTTGTTTGAACGTCCAGCGATATAATCCCATCATAAACAGAGGCATCAGTACATAACAAAATACTTCAAAGCTAATAGACCATAAAGGTCCGTTTACTTCGTTAGGGAACAATGTTATGTAGTGAAATCCCGCAGTAAACGTTAGTGCCGCCATCAAGCGTGCCCAGAAGTGCTCCGTCGGTACATGAAATAGAACCGTAATCAGCGTTGCAACTATGACAGCTATGTAATAGCCCGGCATAATTCTAGCAGCGCGCCGAACCACATACTGCTTAATATCCGGATATGCGCTTCCGTCAAGGTACTTTTGCCAATACGGTGAAGCTAATAAATACCCGCTTAATACAAAAAACACACTTACTCCCGCATTACCCATAAGCAAGAAGGATTGCAGCTCCTGCATCCAAGGCAACTGCGACTGCATGGCCAAGAATTGTGACAGGTGATGAAAGATGACTGCAAGACATGCTATCGCCCTAAACCCATCTGCTCCACTTAAACGATTGTCAATTAGGTTTGACTTGTTCACAGGAATCGAGCTCCTACCTATCATTTTAGTGGACATGTAAGAGATTCTCTCTAATAATTCCATAGGCCATCTTTGTTGCGAGTTCTACTTTCATAGGAGACTGATTAAGCATCTGCATCTTCATACGTCTTTTCATCATGTCTTCATCACTTTCCGCCATAAGGTCCTTCTCTTGATCCGCCTGAAACGCTTGAATAAAGCCCACATGTTCTTGGCGTCTCAACTGGAACGACTGAAAGGCTTCTTGTGGAATGACAGATTTCGGATTTACCGCAAGATAGTCTGAGATCACAGGTGCCAATTCATAGGCATCTTGAATAGCTAAGTTGACCCCTTGTCCCAATATTGGGGAAACGGTGTGAGCCGAGTCTCCAATCAAGATAAGTCCGTCACGGGACCACTGGGATACCTCTGCTGTGAAAATATCAAGGAGAACCGTATCTTTCCAACTTTGAATATGCTCCTGTACGATGCCATCCAACTGAGGTTCCAATTTGCAAACTGTGTCATAGAAAACACTAATATCTTGTTTTCTAAAATCCTGATAGGCACCTTTGGCAATGTTAATACCAACACGAAGTTGATCCGGATAAGTAGGCAAAATAATCAAGTGCTGATGCCCATCGACTTTAATACGGGTTGCACTTTCCCACCCGTCAGGGCGCGGTACACGGAACCAAACGGCATCCCGTTTGAAATGTTCAATTTTGGCATGAATACCAGCCATTTCGCGAATACGTGTGTACCGTCCACTCGCATCAACAACGACCGAACTATTCACTGTCACGAATTCCCCGGACTTCTCACGGTACACAACACCCCTGAACTGTCCTTCCTGTTCAATTAGTTCAATACCTGTAGCTCCCATTTTCAAATGAAAATTAGGATAATCGCTGGCTTTGTCCAATATTGCCCCAATCAAAACCGGCTGCGGCAAATCGATAATAAACTTCTGTTCATAGGGAAACTCATGGAAATTGACCGCAAATATTTTTTCCCCTTGGTCATACATCTCCAGGCCTTCCACCTGCAAATACCCGTGCTTTTTGAGATTAGCGAGAATGTCCAATTCGTTCAAGATAACAACCGACCCCTGAGAAATAGACTCCCCACGAAACTCCCGTGAAAATGCTTGATGCTGTTCTAGCACCACCACTTCAAGATTACTTTGCTTTGCAAGCAATAACCCTAACATAGCACCTGCGGGACCAGCTCCAACAATACACACATCAGCCTGAATGACTTGATTCATAACAAATCCTCCTTTAGTTTGGGTACATAAGTTCCATAGCCAATCCACTGTCCTTAACAAAAAAAGGAAGATAGATTAGTCCCCGACAGGGTGCCGAAGCATTCCAACCTCTGTTGACTGATACTGGCCTTTATGATAAGCTAATACACATAAAAATTAAACTAATTACTTTAGTTTGTCAATAACAACATGAAGTAAATAAATTATTAAGATTAGCATAATTGCTTCACTGACACACCATATATGATTCCAAATCAAAAGTAATTAGGAGGAGACAAATTGGCACGCTTTCTAATCGCAGTATGGCCTTCGGATGGGCACGTAAATCCTACAATCCCATTGGCCAGAAAACTTGTTGAACGAGGTCATGAGGTCATCTGGTATTGCAGTTCGCTATTTAAAGAGAAAATTCAGGCTACCGGTGTCACTTTCATTCCTTTCACCAACCTCAAGAATTTTAGCGGTTCCACTCTGAATGAGCATTTTCCCAAGTATATGGAATTAAAGGGGCTCAAACAGTTCAAATGGGGAGTCCGCAACATCATTGGAGGTACAATGGAGGGGTTTGATAAGGATGTTAAGGCTATTCGCGAAACATTCAAGCCAGACGTACTCGTTATCTGCCCTACATACACAGGTATTATTCCACTTCGCAGACGAGGGGATACAATAAAGACAGTTTGTCTCGGCATGCTGCCATTGTCGGTCACGAGTAAGGATATAGCGCCGTTCGGACTCGGCATCAAGCCTGTCGATTCCTCTTTCGGCCGCCTGCGCAACAGCATGCTGCATTTCCTTGTTCAGAAAATTTTATTTCGCAAAGAGCAGCAGCATTTTAATAACATTCTAAAGAAAATGGGACTTCCTATACTGGATCGCTGGGTGTTTGACGCAGCAGTCTTTTATTCAGATGTGTACCTTCAAGGGACATGCCCCTCATTTGAATACCCTAATCGTGATCTTCCTCCAAATGTACAATTCGTCGGGCCTTTCAATTTGACCACTCCTGCACACGATTTCCCACTGCCATCATGGTGGGGGGAATTGCAGACAGCCAAACGCGTTGTGCTTGTCACGCAAGGAACGCTAGCGAATGAAGATTTTAATCAATTAATGATTCCTGCGATTAAAGCACTGGCTAACAAAGACGTTCTGGTTGTAGCTACAACCGGAAACAAACCGCTAACGAACCTTCCGTTTCAATTGCCAGACAATGTAAAGGTAGAGAAATTTATTCCCTATTCTCTTCTAATGCCTCATCTAGATGCAATGGTAACCAATGCCGGGTATGGCGGAGTTCATTATGCGATTCAACACGGAGTCCCGCTTATCGTTTGGGGGAAATCGGAAGATAAAAGTGAAGTCAGTGCCCGTGTCGATTGGTCAGGAATCGGCATCAGCCTTAAATCGAATCGGGTAACGTCAGAGGAAGTAGGACAAGCGGTTGATCAAATATTTGCCAATCCTAGTTTTAAGCAAAGGGTTACCAAGTTACAAGAAGAGATTGAAGCCCTAGACGCCTACTCACTCTCTATTCAATGTCTTGAATACATGGCAGCGGATGTTTCTGGTAATGCCACGGAAGATACAACCGAGAAAACCTTTAGCTACGTCTGATAAACGACAAAGAAAAATCCCGCATTCTCTCCTACGGAGGATGCGGGATTTGTTGTTTAGAATTAATGAGCTGTATGGGATAAGCGGACATGCAGCCCGGCCAAGAACGTATCGATAATGGTCTGTAGGCTTATGTCCAGGTCGAATGGAAGACCAAAGCCACCCTTTTGTTCAAGCGAAGCAAAGCCGTGCAAAATGCTCCTCAAAGCGCGGGCCATATGAATGGCGTCCATTTCCTCAAGCTGATACACCTTCAGAACTTGGGTAACGAGATCTACAATTTCTTGCCCGACCTCCTGTGAATCTGAGTCTTGAGGTCCTGTAGTTAGAAGTGTTACCTCGTAGAGTCCGGGATGTGACCTTGCGAAAGCGACATAAGCTTTGGCCATTTCGCGAATCGCTTCATCACCGGAGCGGCCGATTGCCGCACGTATAAGCACGTTAAGAAGTTGCTCCAAACCATAGATGGAGAGCAGTTTGCGAATGGCTTGAAGTCCTTTGAAATGATTGTAAAGAGAAGGGGAACGAATGTCGAGCTTCTGTGCAAGAGAAGTAATCGATAATTCTTCGACCCCGCCTGTATCAACAATTTCTGTAGCCGCTTGCAAAATAACGTTCAAGTTAATACTATTTCTTGGTGCCATAGTTGTTACTCCTTTGTTCTTTGGGCTTGATCAAGAGAGAAGAACCTCATACACCTACTTTCTGTTTCGGCTGATATAGCTCCCGATACCATTCAATTGTTTGGCGCAGCCCCGAATCAAAAGAAATATGTGCCTTCCAGCCCAACTCCTTGTACATTTTGCTACAATCGATCGCATATCGCCAATCATGCCCTGGCCGATCATTAACAAACTGAATCAGTTCGCTGTAGCTGGACAAGCCCGCTTCCCTCAACTGTTCAGATGCCAACTCATCCAAAATCGCGCAAATTTCCATTGCTAAGCTCAGGTTATTACGTTCGTTATCCGAGCCCACATTATAGGTCTCACCATTTGTACCGTTATGAAATACAAGATCAATTGCCTCCACGTGATCTTGCACATGGAGCCAGTCTCGTACATTGCGTCCGTTGCCATAAATAGGTATCGGCTTCAAATGAAGGGCAGAACGAATGACCGTTGGAATAAGCTTTTCGTCATGCTGCCGTGGCCCATAATTGTTGGAGCAATTGGTTATCACGGCATGAAGGCCATAGGTGCGGTTAAAGCTTCTAACGAGCATATCTGAACTCGCTTTGCTTGCGCTGTAAGGGCTATTCGGGGCATACTTGCTTTCTTCGGAGAACTTTCCTGTTTCCCCTAGGGCTCCATATACCTCATCCGTTGAGATGTGATGGAAACGGCATTCTTCATAACCTGGCTTTACAGCACCAGGACCATCCATCCAGTGTCTCATCGCCGCATTCAATAACGTGAATGTGCCGACGATATTCGTCTGAACGAACACCCCGGGGTTTGAAATTGAATTGTCCACATGAGATTCAGCCGCAAAATGAATGATCCCACGAATGTCATATTCTGAAAAAATAAAATGAACCAGCTCTTGATTCTCGATCGATCCATGTAAGAACGTATATTTAGGGAATTTACTCACTTGCTCATTGAAGTCTTCTGATGCGGCGTATGTCAGCTTGTCCAAATTAACAATCTCGTAATCTGGATACTTGGACAGCATATGAAGGATAAAATTGGAGCCGATGAATCCGGAACCTCCTGTTACGAGAATGGCATTCTGGTTCATCGAATGACGGAGTTTCATGCCAAATGCACCTCCATGTTGTTGGAAGTAGTCGTGTGCTTACTGTGACCTCTTTCAACGATGTCCAGTAAATACTGACCGTATTCGTTCTTTAATCGTTTGGCAATGTGAACAAGCTGGTCTTGATTAATATAGTTTAAATGAAACGCAATTTCCTCGATACAGGCTATTTTGAATCCTTGGCGTTTCTCCAATGTCTCGATAAACTGTGAAGCTTGCATTAATGAATCATGGGTACCTGCATCGAGCCAGGCTAGACCGCGACCGAGAAGCGTTACACGCAGCTTGTTCTGCGCCAAATAAACAGCGTTCAAATCTGTAATTTCAAGTTCTCCTCGCGCAGAAGGTTTGAGCGACTTGGCAATTCGAACGACGTCATTATCGTAGAAATATAGCCCCGTCACTGCATAGTCCGATTTCGGATACTTCGGTTTCTCTTCAACCGATAATACGCGATTGCGCTCATCAAATTCGACAACGCCGAATCGGGATGGATCCTTGACCCGGTACCCGAATACGGTAGCTCCATTCTTATTTTTAACGGTCTCCTGTAACATCGCCGTAAACCCTTGACCGTAGAAAATGTTGTCCCCCAGAATGAGCGCAACATCATCGTTGCCAATAAAAGATTCTCCAATTAGAAAAGCTTCTGCCAAACCACCCGGATGCTCTTGCACCGCGTAAGAAATCGTAAGACCGAGGGTACTCCCGTCCCCGAACAAGCCTTGGTAACGCGGGGTATCTTGCTGTGTACCGATAATTAGAATATCGCGAATACCCGCAAGCATCAGGACAGAAAGCGGATAATAAATCATGGGTTTGTCGTAAATAGGCAGCAAATGTTTCGTCACTGAAATCGTGAGCGGGTATAGCCGTGTCCCCTGTCCACCAGCTAGAATAATTCCTTTCATTTGTATCCTCCTTCTATCAGATCGTAGTTACTTCCTCTTGAGCAGTCCACCACTCCGCATTGCTTTGATACCACGAAGCTGTCTCTCGGATGCCATCCTCGAGAAGGTAGGTCGGTTTCCACCCAGTATCCGTGGTGAGTTTATCGCAATTAAGCGGGTATCTGTCAAAGTTACCTGGCCGATCAGCTACCGATTGTACCAGCGACCATGGACGGTCTAGATATTGAAGCACAGTTTCAACAATTTCCTTCGTGGTTGCAACTTGATTTCCCGAGATATTGTAAACGGAACCGGGTACTCCGTTATGGATAATTGCGTCAAGTGCAGAGCAATGATCTTCAATATGCAGCCAATCTCGCATTTGTCCTCCATCGCCATATAGCGGAATCGGCTTGTTAAGAAGTGCATTGGTAATCACAAGAGGCATCAATTTCTCTGGTGTCTGATACTGACCATAATTGTTCGAGCACCTGGTAATGATCGTATCCATACCAAACGTCTGGTGGTAAGACTGAGTAATCAATTCGGTTGCGACTTTACTTGCGCCATATGGGTTGACTGGGGCAAGGCGAAACGTTTCCGTAACTTCACTCCCTTTATGCATCGGACCGTACACTTCGGCGGAAGATATTTGAATCACTCGCTTGACGCTAAACTTCCGTGCCATATCAAGGACCATCTGCGACCCTAGGACATTGGCGCTAATTAATGAACCGGGCGTCTGCAAACTTCGGTCAATGTGCGTTTGTCCGGCCAAATTAACCACAACATCCACGCCTAAACCAAAAGCCCGTACCAAAGCCAGCTCATTTTCGATAACTCCGTCGACATAAATGTAATTTGGATTTGCTTGGAATCGTGCTACATTCATAGCCCGACTTCCCGCTCTGCAAGGAGAAAAATTAATGATTGTGTAATCTGGATGTTTTTGAAACAAATGATTGGTCAAGTTTGTCCCTATAAATCCTGAACCGCCTGTTAACAGAATGCGCATTTGTTTTCCCTCCATTTCTCACGTTACAGTTTAAGTACTCGTTAGTATGAAACTACTTTGAATTTAGACTAATATAATTAGTCTGTCAATTAATTTAAGTAATTTAATAATAAAATAATAAGTTGACTAACTAAGTTAATTAGTTTTATGATAAAGAACATATACCATTCATAAGGGTTGAAATCTATCCTTACATTACTGGAGGTCTGTCGGCATGAAACCAAGCGTGACTGCGGGGAAAGTGACTATCACTCACGAAAATAAGGTCTATTCCAATGTTTCAAAATCTGCGAATGTTTATCGGGTTCAACTTGCAACCATCGCACTAGGTATTTCCGGCATCCTGTTTGCCCTCTATCCAGCGATTCGCCCCTTCTCTGATGAAGTATCCTTGTCTGGAGCTGCGGCATTTGCTTCCACGGAATGGATGATTGCGCACGTAATGGCAATACTCGGATTCATTTTTTTAACATTTGGTTTATTAGGATATTACCTTTTCCTCCAAGGAACAACCTCGGATCGCCTTGCATTCCTAGGATTTGCGTTGAGCCTGCTGGGTACAGGTTTGACACTGCCCTTTTACGGCGCTGAAGTTTTTGGCCTGCATGCAATTGGACTGGAAGCAATCAAGCAGCAGAACGCAGACTTAATCAGTATGGCTAATGTCGTCCGTTTCGGCCCCGGATTCATGATGATCCTGATCGGGCTCATCTTTCTTGCAATTGGATGTATCTTATCTGCCATTGGAATTTGGAAATCTCGTACCCTGCCGAAGTGGAGTGGTATTCCCCTTGCTGTAGGATTTCTGCTTTACATTCCACAGTTTGTGGGAACTCAGCCGATCAGGGTAGCTCATGGCGTGCTCGTGGCGATTGGATGTTTGTGGATGGCAGTGAGTTTATTTAGAAAAAGTCGCCACTAGCAAAAGTAATGGCTGAAAACTACTGTTTAAAGCGAGGTATATGGCATGCTACAACAAAAAAACAATAAATTGGGTATAGTGTTCGCCGGCCTTTTATTAGGCATTCTGATGGCATCGATGGATAATACAATCGTTACCACCGCTATGGGAACCATTGTCGGGGACCTAGGGGGATTAGACAAATTCGTTTGGGTGTCATCCGCGTATATGATTTCCGAAATGGCCGGAATGCCCATTTTCGGTAAGCTATCCGACATGTACGGACGCAAGAAGTTTTTTGTATTCGGCATTTTAGTCTTTATGCTCGGTTCTATTCTCTGCGGAACGGCACAATCCATGGTTGAGCTAAGCATTTATCGCGCCATTCAAGGAATCAGCGGAGGCGCTATCATCCCCATTGCTTTCACCATTATGTATGATGTCGTACCTGCAGAAAACCGTGGCAAGCTTGGTGGCTTATTTGGCGCTGTATTCGGGATTGCCAGCATCTTTGGCCCTTTGATTGGTGCCTTCATTACGGATCATATTAACTGGCATTGGGTATTTTACATCAATCTCCCGATCGGCTTCCTTGCTCTTATCTTTGTTGCTTTCTTCTATAAAGAATCACATGAGCATTCTAAACAAAAAATCGACTATTGGGGAGCATTGACCTTAGTCGGTGCTATCGTTTGCCTGATGTTCGGCTTAGAACTTAGCGGTAGGCCGCTTGCTTCGAATTCGGGCCTGATTATTGGTTTATTTGGAGGTTTCGGCATCATGACCGTCTTGTTCCTTATTGCCGAAGCGCGCGCCGCAGAGCCAATTATTCCATTCGCCATGTTTAGAAAGAGATTGTATGCCATGAGTAATGCAACTGCGATATTCGGTGGAGCAGCCTTCGTCATTACATCGGTGTATACGCCAATCTTCATTCAGGGAGTACTTGGTGGTTCCGCCACAAATTCGGGCCTGGTTCTTCTTCCTATGATGTTAGGTACTGTTGTTACAGCAACCGTCGGCGGATTTTTAATGAGTAAATTCAGTTACCGAGCCATCATGATACCCGCTTCGATTATGTTTGCAGCTGGGATCTATTTATTAACTACTCTATCTTCGGGTTCCTCCCAGCTCATCGTTACGATGTACATGATCATTGTTGGCCTAGGAATCGGATTTTCATTCTCGGTCCTAGGGAATGCTTCGATTCATGGAATCGATGCCAATCAACGCGGTTCAGCCAGTTCAACGCTAACTTTTCTTCGTTCACTCGGAATGACGGTAGGCATTACTATTTTCGGGATTATTCAAAGTCATGCTTTCATGAACAAGCTGGCATCCAATGCTGCCGTTAAAGACCAACTCCCGCAAGGGATGGCGCTCAACGATCCGCACGCCCTTCTTGATCCTGCCGTACGTATGAACATTCCTGCATCGGTACTAGATGTAATCACCCAAGCATTGTCTTCTTCCATTGTGCTTACATTTGGTTGGGCTCTAGTTCCTGCACTGCTTACGGTTATGTCTGCGGTAGCGATGAGCAAAGAAAAGCTGGAAGCCGATCCTGAAGTAAATGCCAAGGCATCTGCAGTTGTTCATTAAACTCAGCATCTCGTAACAGAACAACCCCCGCACCACTCCGAGAGGGTGGATGCAGGGGTTGTTCTGTTAATTAATTGGTTTTCAGAGCAGCACTTGGATAACGCGCATGCAAACCGGCCAAGAACGTATCAATAATCATTTGTAAGCTATCGTCAAGATCATAAGGAAGACCGAAGCCGCCCTTCTGCTCCAGCGAAGCAAAACCGTGCAATATGCTCCGCAATGCTCGTGCCATATGGATTGCGGCCTGCTCCTCAAGTTGATACGCTTTCAATACTTGTGTTACGAGATCGACGATCTCTTGTCCGACCTTAACCACCTCAGCGTCATGCGGACCCGGGGCGTGTAGAGTCACTTCATATAGACCAGGATGCGACCTTGCAAATTTAACGTATGCTTTTGCCATTTCATGGATCGCTTCGTCACCGGAACGACCAA
The DNA here is from genome assembly GCF_059692135.1 of Paenibacillus sp. J22R160. Classification (NCBI taxonomy): domain Bacteria; kingdom Bacillati; phylum Bacillota; class Bacilli; order Caryophanales; family Paenibacillaceae; genus Paenibacillus; species Paenibacillus sp. J22R160. Next base: position 45,785 of record NZ_JCAUAU010000005.1, read on the forward strand.
TCGCAGCGCGTATCAGAACGTTGAGAAGTTGCTCCAATCCATAGACAGAGAGCAGTTTTCGAATGCCTACCAGGCCATTGAAATGGTTGTAAAGGGAAGGTGATCGAATATCCAGCTTTTGAGCAAGCGCCGTTAATGTCAATTCTTCCACACCGCTCGTATCGACAATTTCCGTTGCCGCTTTCAAAATGTTAGTCAAGTTAATACTGTTTCTTGGTGCCATAATTGTTACTCCTTTGTTAAACGTGGTTGACCAAAATAGGAATCAGTTTCTGCGCATCCAAGGCGCCTCCATGATCCCCATGCCTATGGGTAATTAAATGAAAAGCTGTTAGTCTGATTGCAACTCTCCAATCCTTATTATTGCATTATAACTAATGAAAATAGTTATATCAAGTTAGACGTTACATTATGACTATAAATCATACTCTAAAATTTCCAGGTAATTAATTTAAAATAATATAATTAACTTATAACTTTCATACTAAGTTCAGATGCCTGTATTCTGTGAAAACGCTTTACCTACTGCAAGTGAAGTAGTGGTAAAATTAACGACCGGCTCCCATTGAAGGGGCCGGTCGTTGTGAACATCGTAGCAGATTTACTTCGACTCTTTCAGCATGTTGTTCGCAGACTTGCTGAGCTGGCTGAAAATAAACGCCGGTGCAATCCGGTTCATGAGCTTCAAAGCGTTACTTTGCCCAGGCCGGATCTCGAAGTTATCCTGCTCCATCCCCCGAATGGCAGACCCGACCATGACGGACACGCTCATTGCTTTCGATCCCGCTAGATCTGCTGGGTCGAACGAGCCTACCAGCGGAGTATCTGTCAAAGGAGGCGCAAGTTCAAACACTTTTACTTTTGTATTTTTGAGCTGTACTCTTAGCGACTGCGTAAAAGAGTGAATCCCTGCTTTTGCTGCGCAATACACAGGTGAGATCGGCAGCGGGACGAAGGCAAGGCCTGACGAGACATTCATGATCGCAGCCGACTCTTGCATTTTCAGATGCGAAAGAAATTGTTTCACCATGCGGATCGGGCCGCTCAAATTCGTTTCGATCTCGCGGTTCAGATCTTCCAGATCAGTGTCCTGATCATGTAAATTAATCTTGCGCATGAATCCTGCATTGTTGATCAGGACATTAAGCATGGGATATTGCTTCACTACGGTTTCGAACAAAGCCGCAATCGCCTGAGGATCCCCCGCATCGCTTTGAATCGTATGTACCGTTGGCAGCTTTCTCTTCGCTGCATCCAGCCTCCCTTGATCCCGTCCCGTAATAATGACGGTATTCCCCAGCTTAAGCAGCTGAGCTGCAAATTCAAAGCCAATGCCGGATGTACCTCCTGTAATAAGAACCGTATTACCGCTCATTTTCATACGATTTCGGCCGTCCTTCCATTTTTTGAGTAGGGTACTCTCTACCAATAATTGTACATGAACGTTTGCCAAAAGAGAACAACTGCTCCCGAAAAAGAAGCTGCTTTTTCGCTCCCTAAATACAAAAGACGAAGCGCATTTTGGCCCCGTTTCTATCCTGCGCTCAAGAAATATTTCGGCTTATACTGCTAGGGTTAGACGAAACATGTAGAAGTACGTCGTTTAAAAATGAAAATTGAGCAAACCGATTGCACTCTAGCAACGTTTCCTAAATTGTACTGTCAAAAAAAGATACATGGAGGTAATCAAATCATGAAAAGATTAGCAGCTATTTTGTTCGCAGTAGTTTTCGTTTTATTCTCAGCACTTGGTAGTGGTAACTCTGCACAGGCGGCGTCCTCAGCGTATTGTGTTAATGGTGGTTATTCGGTTGTCATTAACGGTAAAACGTACAAGGGCGACCAAACAATCAAAATAAACTCCTTTGTGACAAAAGATATTCAAGTAATCGGTAAATACAATGAGTTCATTCTTAATGTGGACACGTTTTCGGTGAAAAACTACACGCTTACGGGTGTAGCAGGCCCTGGCGATATTACTGGAGGTAAACGTACGGTTGCATTTATTGAAAAAACGCCGCAGCTTCCAAGAAACCTCACTGGAGAAATGGAAGTACGTATTGATAAAGGATCCATTAATTTAGTCCGTAAAGGTTCAGTCAAAATGAAGATTCAGGCAAAAGACTGCTCACAAGGCGGCGTTTTTCAACAAGAAGCGGACTCCAAAGTTGTCATTAAAAACGTAATGAGCGATGAATTCAAATATGTCGAAGTAAATGCAACAGGCAAGCTGACCTTTACGAACGGATTCGTTAGCGGATACGACAGCCCGGAATTAGCGGCTAACATTAGCTTTGATAACCATACCTCTTATTGGAGTGTTGCTGCGGGTGGTCGCATTGGCTTTGTTATTGGGGAAGATGGCCTTGAAGGCGGTGCTCCGACTACACCGACAAACCCTGGAGAACCGGAAGAAGACTAAATCCATTCGATTCGTGAGACCACTGCTGTTTTGTGGAAGTGGTTGTCCTAAAAGTCATCAAATGGCCGAGGATGAGGCTTTTTTTGAACGTTTGGGAGCGCCTCCTTAGATTTACGGGAAATACTACCGTTATTTAATTGAATAACACTGCTACTAAGTGAATAAATGGAATTTCTCCTGTTAATGGGGACGATTGAGCCAGGAAGCAGGGGAATTTAAGTGAATTAAAGGTACTATTTCCAGTTATTTGTTTTTCTAAACCGAAATTACTTGAAATAACGGGAATTTTTCCCGCTAATCAAAGCAACTCCATAAAAGAAGAGGCTGTCCCAAGTCTTCCAATGACCGCGGACAGCCTCTCTTTTGAACTTTTGGGGACAACTTCTTTAGGTTTCTATGATCTTATAATGTGTACTCATGCTTATGGACAATTCGCTGCCCACTTGGGATTGGTACTGCTGGTGTAATCAACGGCGGCTCTTCCCCCGCTTCGACCATTCGTTCAATTAAACGCTCGCGTAATACAGCGGATATTTCCTTGTGTGATTCGTATCCTGCTAAATTCGTGAGTTCATGCGGATCTGCTTGTATATCATACAGAAATTGCTCTACGTATACATCTGAACAAGTATCAAGAACAGGATTTTTATCAGGAGCATGAACACTGTATTTCCAACGTTTGGTGCGTATTGCCCTCGCCACTTGGCTCTCACTGATTTGAATGAACACTTCAGATGGCCAACTCGGCTTCCCACCTTGCAGCAGCGGCATAATGGATCTCCCCTGCATATGCTCAGGGACGGGAATTCCGGCCGCATCCAAAAGGGTTGGAGGAAGGTCGATCAGGCTCACTAATGACTGAATTCGTCCTCCACCGTCAAATCCCGGTCCTGTAATCGCTGTTGGCACGCGAATTGAGCTTTCGTGACATGAACGCTTATATTCGTTGTTTCGTGTTTTAAAATGACAGGCATGGTCTGAGCTAAACAGGATGATGGTGTTCTCGGATAAATCGAGGCTCTTCAGAGCATCCTGAAGCCTCCCTAACGCTTCATCCAAGCGGCGCACCATGCCATAATAACCTCCTAAATGCTGAGAAGCCGTTCCGCCGAGTGCGGCTAAATCCGCAGGCGTCCACCTCCCCGAGTAACGTTCTCGATAGCCATCTGGAGCCGGATAATCATCAATATGATTCTGATGATGCGGTTCTAGATAAGAAAGGAACATAAAGAAGGGATTATCTTGGTTGTTATCAATAAACCGAATAGCAGCATCGGTCTGCGCGTCTACACGATACCCTGGAAGCTTGACGGCCTGATTATCATTATTATATAACACCGCATTGTAAGCATCTGACGAAAATTCTAGAAGTTCAGCAGCAAGCCAGTGCGTGTAACCGCCTCTCTTCGACTCTGGTACTGGTTCTTCACCGGCCAAATGCCACTTCCCTATATAGGCCGTTTGATACCCTGCTTCCTTGAAATAATGCCCTAATGTTCTAGAATTCTCAGGTAATGGGTTGTAGTTGGTTACACATCCTGTTGTCGTTGCGTATTTCCCCGTCTGGAAGCAGGAACGTGCAGGACCGCACACAGGCTGACATGTAAAAGAGTTATAAACATGCGTTCCGAATCCTGCCATTCTGTCGAAGTTAGGGGTCAATTCTAAAGGATTACCATGCACACCAGTCGTATCCCAGCGCTGCTGATCAGTGAAAAACACGATGACATTGGGTTGACCATCTCTTTTTTTGCTCATAAAAGCAACTCACTCCCTAGCCTTAGTTGTTTCTTATTTCGCAGATTTCTCAGATTTCTCAGCTTTCCATGTCTTGTTTACTTCATCTTCAATCACTTTGCCGCCTTGCTCGTAATACTTCTTAACGAATTCATCCCACGCATCTACGGGCAATTGGCCTAAAATGATTTTCAATGCGTATTCTGGCCAAAGCTTCGACTCTAGATCCGGATAATCAAACATGGTTGGCGTTGTTTTCCAGTAAGCATTTTTCGTGATGTATTGATTGCTCACACTGATTGCTTTTCGTGCATCTTCGGAAGGTACCCAACGACGATCAACAACTTGAACGAAGCGCACGGGGTTACCTAAACCCTGCTTATACAAGTCTAAGATATTGGCTTTCTGCGTGAGAACGTTTGACTGTTTATCATAGGTGTAATGTTCGCCTTCTTTTCCATAGGTAACAAGTGCAAAGCCACCGGTATCACTCTGATCCGCAGACCAATCAATCAGTTTAACTAGGCGGTCCGGGTCTTTCGCTTTTGCTGAAATGGCTCTTAAATCACCGTAACCGGGAGAAGTCTCGGCCCCGCCTCGGAGTCCTTGTGGTCCAGTTGGTGGAGGCAAAAAGCCAATTTTCCCATTCGGATTTGTTTTGGCAAGTGCAGATGCTCGTGGCGTTGTTGGATTGACATCCAAAGCGCTGCCCAGCCATACGCCGACCTTGGAATTGGCAACCTTCTCATCTACTTGCTTTGCTTCATTAACAGGGAAATCCGGATCAATAATTCCTTCTTTATACCAATCACTTAAAACCCTCAAGGCTTCCTTTGTTTCAGGTACAGTGAAACCTTTTTGCAACCTACCGTTTTTCTCTATCCAGAACGTCGGCTGAATACCGAATGCGCCAAAAATATTGCTGAATATCTCCTGTCTGCCAGAAGAATCCGTTTTGGAACTTGTAAGTCCGATGGTATCTTTTTTACCATTCTTATCTGGATCTCCTTCGGTAAACGCTTTCAACAAGTTGTGGAGATCACTAAGATTTTCTGGCATTTTCATTCCCAACGCATCCAGCCAGTCCGTTCGGATATTATAGCCAACAACAGATGGACCATTGAAAGCCTCTGGTCTGTAACCCGGAAATACCGCCCAAGTCTTCCCTTTATAGCGAAGCGCATCCAACTCGCCTTGATTCTGAAGTTTGGTCAAGTTCGGAGCGTTTTTCTTCATGAGATCATCGAGCGGCAGGATCAGCCCCTCGTCCGCATATTTGATCATAGTCTGAATATCCACAGAGAAATAATCCGGAAGATTATCGGATGCTGACAGGACATTTAATTTAGTGAAATACTCAGCTCCGCCAGAAATGCTCACTTTGTAATCAACATCAGTAACGCCTGCTTTCGCTGCAGCTTCCAGAATGGTCTTCTTATAAGGCCCTCCATCATCCGGATAACCCACGATATAAGCGGCATTTCGAAACATATTATACGTAACAGGACCTCCAGTAGACTTATTCCCCTCGCTTTCACTCCCGGTTTTTGTGCATCCAGCGGAAATTAACACCATACTTAACGCGCTGCAACAGATAAGAGTACGTCCTAATCTTTTCGGTGACATAGAAACCCTCCTTATTATCATTGTAACCTATAACAACATGCCTCGAACGCATGAAATTACCCTTTTATAGAGCCAATCATAACCCCTTGCACAAAATATTTCTGTAGAAAAGGATAGACACACAAAATCGGTAGAATCGTGGCAACAATCGTCGCGCCAATCACAGATTCTGTTGAAGTGTTTGAGATTTCACCTGTGAAACGGGCGTAGTCTTGACCACTAATCAAGTCCCTTAGCAATAAGGACAACGTATAACTTGATCTCTCGTTGATATACAGGAGTGCTGTGAAGAATTCATTCCAATGAGCTACAGCGACCCACAATGAGATTGTTGCCAGAACTGGCATGGAGAGTGGCAGTATTAATCTCACAAAAATGTGCACTGGGTTAGCGCCGTCCATTTCTGCTGATTCCTCTATTTCTGCTGGAATCGTCTGAAAAAAGCTCATCATTACCAGGGTGTTGTAAGCTGAAATCATTCCTGGCAAGATAAGAGACCAGAGCGAATTTAATAGTCCCAATTGCTTGACCACCAGATAAGTCGGGATAACTCCTCCGCTAAACAACATTGTAAATAAAATACCGAAGATCATCCATTTACGGCCGGGTACCTGAGACTTTGTGAGAGGGTAAGCGGTCGAAGCTGTAAGTATAACGCTTAGAAGCGTTCCGACTAAAGTAACGAATCCTGTATTCAAATAGGTATGCCAAATCATATTCGTACTCACAAGCGTTCGATAAGCATCTAACGTAAACTCCTTCGGCCAAAGAAACGCACCTCCTTTGGTCACTTGATCCGCTGATGAGAAGGATAATGAAATTTCATACCATAACGGATACAAGGTGGCTAAAGAAAAAAGGAGTAAAAATAAGCCGTTTAGCATCTGGAAAGTCCCTATGTTTTTTGGGAATATCCTCGTTTTCCGTGTTGAGATCGGTTGTATGAACGTGTTCATGGTGCTCCTCCTTGGAATCTACAATGCATTGCAGAAGCTCTCCTTCTCTTTACCACAAGCCTTCTTTCCCAATCCTCTTCGCAACCCAATTGGTAAAAGCTAACATCAACAATCCCACTACGGATTGAAATAACCCCGCCGCTGCCGCTAATGAATAACGACCATTACTAAACGCTACCCGATAAACATAGGTATCCAGAATATCTCCTACCCCTGTTACCAGTGGTGTAAGCAGAATATATACTTGATCGAAACCGGCACTTAGAATGAAACCCATCCTTAAGATCAGCAGCAAAACAATCGTCTGGGATATACCAGGGATTGTTATATGTAGAATCTGTTTAAAGCGATTCGCTCCGTCAATTTTTGCTGACTCGTACAATCCTGGATCAATACCGATAATGGCTGCCAAATAAATAACGGTTCCCCAGCCGGTCTCCTTCCACATCTGAGAAAGTACAAGCATGCTTCGGAAATGTTCAGGAACAATGAGTGGAGATTGTTCGAATCCGAGGGCCGTTATTAAACCGCTTGAAGGTGACAATACGGTAATTAGAATCCCGCCAATAACAATCCAGGACACAAAATGCGGGAAATAAATGATCGTCTGAACGCTTCTTTTGAACACCTGATGCCTGACTTCATTAATTAGAATGGCAAGGATAATTGGCGCAGGGAAATTAAATATTATTTTATAGAACGAAATGAGGATCGTGTTCCTTAGAACTTGCCAGAAGTCAGCTCGTTGAAAGAGCATGTCGAACCATCTCAACCCCACCCATTCGCTTCCCAAGATACCTGTGCTAACCTTGTAATCTTTGAACGCCATAATAACGCCGCCCATTGGAATGTACTTGAAAACAAGGAAGTATAGAATTCCTGGTATAAGCAGCAGATAATAATATTTGGCCTTTTGAAAGTCTTTCATCCAAGTATGTTTTGATCTCGATAACGCCATTTCACAGCCCTCGCTTTCTTGTATCCGCCTCCATTATTGGCATGAAGCACAAAAAAAAGAAACGGTAAAGTTTTGCCGTTTCTGTATGATCCTTGAACAAGGATCTTGTTTGTTCATATATACAACATGAAGTTCACAAACGTCTCATTACCCTAACCCGGTATTCTCCCGGTGTTGTTCCCGTATACTTCTTGAAGTATCTAATAAAACTGTGAGAATCGTTATAACCAATCAAAGAACTTATTTCCTGAAGAGATAACTTATTATCTTCTAGATAAGCCTTTCCACGTTCCATCCGAAACTCCGTTAAATATTCCAATGGCGATTTGCCGCATTCGTTCTTAAAGGTTCTACTTAAATAGCTTGGACTTATCTGCAAGTAATGCGCAATATCGCTTATTGAAATATTTTTCTGGTAATTTCCCTTGATATACTCAAAAGCACGAATCATATGTACATTTCGGTTATCATCTTGTCCCGTGCTTTGGCTAAATACCAATTTGTCAACAAATCTCAAGACTAAAGACTCCAGCTCCTGCTTACTGTGGGCATCATTTAGATGTAGCAAATTTTCATCCGCAAGTTCATTAAAATACTCATTCTCTTGCCTTAATTCGTGGACAATCACACTCAATAACATCATTAGCATTTCCACAAGCTTGTCGTGGGATGATTTAGTCGGATACACATAAGTTTGAAAAAGCTGTGAGACCGACTCTTGGGCTTTCTGCTGATCACCTGATCGGATACACATTAGCAATAGCTGTACAAATTGTGCAGGGTATCCCACAGTATCGCTTTGCTTCAGGTCCTCCATAATGACAACATCAACTTCATTGATAATGGCGTTATATCGAAGATTTTTGGCTGATGTTCTCTTCAAGCTTAATTCTTCGAGTGAACTGTGCAGAGATCCATAAATAAATTGTAAATTAATATTAAGCTCTGTTTGTGAAAGATCTATGATTGGATAGCTTATCTCTTGTAGTACTTGACGAAATTCATTGTCCACGCAGGCATGATTCGTATTTATAATAAAACCGAAACTGTCATCATTGAGAATCGTGCCAGCGATACCAAACTCCAGTGAGAAGGCATTTTCAATCATTGAGAAAATGAAAAGCCTGATTTTGTTCCTCTCAATTTCCGTGTGAGAACGCAGATCCATAATAACCGTCAAGTCCATGAAATGCGTTTTGGCGAAATCAATGCCTGTTTCCCTCATATGCTCGGCCGACATCACATCGTCAGGATGAATGATCCGGTTAAAAATTGCATTCACCCACCGTTCTTTGATGATCGGCTGATTCTGAAGAACCGAGGTTTTTATTTGTTCATTTTCACTTAAAATTTGATGGAGTGCATTTTCCACAAAATCAAACTCATTTCTTTTATCATACGGATCTGAGCTTTTCAGTCGCTCTTTGATGCCAGATATAATACGTTTGAAGGGGAAATACATCATCAGGGAGAGCAGATACGCCATGCCTGTGAACAATAAAGTAACGGCAAGAATTACGATTAGGACCTCTACTAATTTTCGGCTAACAAGCTCGTTATATTTCTCAACTGGCACTAGTCGGATGTAGGTCCAACCTAGCATTGGGGATTTCATTGAGCTCATGAAGTAACGCTTATCGTTCAACTGGACCCTCGTCCAACCTTGCTGATTCACCTCACCCTTTTTGTAAAAGGAGGCAAGATCATCGGATAGCTGATTGGCAAGGGGAAACACCACTCTTTTCGAGGAATCCATAACAAATATAGGCTGCGGTTCGTCCTTTTGAATCAACTGAACGGTTTCAAAGAAAATGTCTTTACGGATGTTAAAAATAAAAATACCGAGAGATTCCTTAGACGCAGTTGGTACACGCCTGCTGAATGTAATGACCTCTTCACCTGTTTTCAAAGTGCGAATTTCATGCCACTGGGCCACATTCTCATTATTTGAAGCTTCGTCTATAACGGTTTTATCATAAAATTCATTGATTGGATAAATCCCTTCCCCGGTCGTTAGGACTCTGCTATTTATTTTGGTAAATAGATATACCGAATGAAATAGGGAATTAGAAGAAATAGAAGTCTGCATTGTATTCTGTAGGATTCGGTAATCGTAAGCATTATAATTGGCGTCTTTCAAAATCAATGACAACTGTGGAATTAAAGAAAATTGAAGCGATGCACGGTCCATTTCCGAGGTTATGGCTTGAATAAGACTGGAATAATTCTGCAGATTAGTCTGGGACTCCGACTTCATCCCTTCCTCTACTTGGGCTGAATAATAGTAAAAATAAACAGCGCTTAAGATGACAGCCGGCACGAGAATGACAGCAATATAGGAAATTAGCAGCTTTTTGAAGTAAGACATTTTCTTAAAGATGTTCACGTTTCGCACACCCCGATTGTAAGCGTTTTCTATTCTGCTTCTATTATACAATATTTTGCGCACAAAAGGCTGCACGCGGCAGCCTCTGGTTTTGTTTTTTACTAACGTTCCTCGAATATGCCTACTGGCTTTTGAATTTGAAAATCTCATCGACAGCTTGCTGATACCCACCTGATTGTCTACAGAAGTACACGACTTCTTCTCAACGCGAAATCAGTTCTTGCACCACTCCAATAGTTGGATTGATATGTCCCTCTGAGCCACCATTAATAAATAATACACGCGCCATTTCAATCACTCCTTCGCCTATATTTTAACACAAAAAAAAGGAACTATGAGGGGTCATAGTTCCTGGTAGTGATTACAGCTATCTACTCTAGCTTCATGTAATAAAGATTTGTAACATCATCTTTTGTAACGGTATGTGCGCCAGGGGCAAACGATACACTGACAATGCCATTTGCTATGGCGTAGCTTGTTCCGTCTATCTTGATTTTTGTTCCGTCTGCTGTATTTAGCACTAGGGTTAATGTTGCTGCTGTTGTTGAGGTAAACCCTATACGGGTCCCAGACTCCATTTTTAGGACGCACTTCCTCAAATTAAATTTAGAATTCGGCTACAGCGCTGTACCCCTTCATTTCATTCGTCGAATGCGGAGCTTCGGCAAACTGACTGCCTGGATAGGGAAGCTCGTAGTGATCGCGAAGGGTCGTACCCGTGTACTCCGTTCGGAACAATCCTCGGCGCTGCAGCTCAGGAACAATCAGCTCAAGGAAGTCCTCTAGCCCTCCGGCCATCAGCTGCGGCATAATATTGAACCCGTCGGCGGCTCCGTTCTGGAACCAATGCTCCATCACATCGGCAATCTGCTGAGGCGTGCCTGTTATCGTCCGATGACCGCGTCCTCCGGCAAGACGCTTTAGCAGCTGACGCAGCGTCAGATTCTCTCGATGAGCCAGCTCGACGATCAAGTTCGTGCGACTTTGATGGCCTCTCACTTCTTGAACGGGCAGCTGCGGCATCGGGCCGTCCAGCGGATAACCGGTCAGATCAAAGCCGATTCGATTGGACAGCATTAACAAGCTGTGGGCCGGGTTGGACAGCTCGACGAGCTTCGCTTCCTTCTCTTTGGCTTCCTCCTCGGTGCGCCCGATAATCGGGCAAATTCCTGGCAGGATGACAATATGCTCCGGCAACCGGTTCAATTGAACCGCGCGCTGCTTCATATCTCTATAGAAGGACTCCGCTTCCTCAAAAGTTTGCTGAGCCGTAAAAATCGCTTCCGCGTACTCCGCAGCGAACTGCCTGCCATTCTGCGATGAGCCGGCCTGAACAAGAAGCGGCCGCCCCTGCGGTCCACGGGATATGTTGAGGGGCCCCTTCACGGAGAAGTGGTCCCCTTTATGATTAAGCTCGTGAACCTTGGAGCTATCCGCAAAAATGCCCGCTTCTTTGTCTCGGACAAGAGCATCGTCTTCCCAGCTATCCCATAGCTTCGTAGCTACGTCCAAAAACTCCCGCGCTCGCTCATAGCGTACAGCGTGTTCCGGGATTTGCTCATAATTAAAATTTTGCGCTTCCGCATCCGTTCCTGACGTAATGATGTTCCAGCCAGCGCGACCGCGGCTAAGATGGTCGAGAGAAGCAAACCGCCTGGCCAGATTGAATGGCTCGTTGAAGCTCGTGGACACAGTCGCGATCAGACCGATTCGCTTAGTGACCACAGCAAGTGCCGACAGGAGCGTCAGCGGTTCGTATCCGCCGATCGCTCCATACCTCGCCGCATTCGGACTGGTCGCTACCCGATCCGCAAAGAACAGCGAATCCAGCTTTGCGGCTTCTGCTTTTGCAGCCAAGCGCTGGTACAATGAGAAATCCAGCAGTTGATCTAGATTCGACTGCGGATGCCGCCATGCAGCCTCATGATGTCCCATCGGGGAAACGAACAAATTCAGATGCAGTTGACGTTGTTTTTTGCTCATACCGACACCACCTTGTTTGATGAATTAGAAAAGACTCCCGAAACAAGGACTGCCGCACGTGAAACGAGTGGGGTGACCTTATTGTAGGGAGCCTTTGGATGACCAATTGGCAAATAACGATTATTCTCATAATTTTACAACAGTTAATCCGATTATACAAGTGGGATAAATATGTTTTGATTTGGAAATATAAATAAGGGAATGATACGTTAGTCTCGTTCTAAGAACAATCAAAATCAGAAGGCTAGGTGTAATGAGTGGGAAATAAAAAGTGGGACCTTGTATCGATTGCCTCGATACCACTTATTATGACACTAGGAAATTCAATGCTAATTCCTGTATTGCCTGCTATCCGCAGCAAGTTAGGAATCACTTCTCTTCAGGCGAGCTTATTGATAACGATTTATTCGGCAGTAGCCATCCTACTAATCCCTGTGGCCGGTTATCTCTCTGATCGCTTTGGCAGGAAGAAAATTATTATCCCAAGCCTGATACTTAATGGTATTGGTGGTTTAATTTCTGGATTAGGCGCTTGGTGGATCGATAATCCTTACTTGGTTATCATGCTAGGCCGATTATTACAAGGCGTTGGGGCAGCAGGTGCATTTCCAATTGTTCTTCCTCTAGTCGGCGATATTTTCAAAAAAGAAAGTGATGTAAGCAGCAGCCTAGGAATCGTGGAGACCGCCAATACATTTGGCAAAGTTCTTAGTCCCATACTTGGAGCGGCTCTTGCCTTAATAATCTGGTTTGCTCCCTTTCTTGCCATTCCTGTTCTTTGTGTTATTTCCGCTATATTAGTTGCATTTCTGGTTAAATCACCTGATAAAAAGACGGAGAACAAGGTTACTTTTTCCCGCTTTCGAACAAATATTAAACAAATTTTTATTCATAACGGTAAATGGTTATCTGCCATTTTTGCTATTGGATGTATATGTATGCTTGCCATCTTCGGAACTTTGTTCTACTTGTCTGATACTCTTGAGGATGACTGCCATGTTAAAGGGATAATCAAAGGCTGTATATTAGCAATCCCCTCGGCTGCTTTGTGCATCGCCTCATTTATTACCGGCAGACGGATTGGTAAAAATAAAATGCTAATGAAATGGCTCACATTTGGAGGAATTGCGTTAGCTGCCGCTAGCTTCATAATAAGTGGTATGTTACATGCTATCACTTGGCTGATTGGTTTAATTAGTGTAGGAGGAATTGGAATCGGAGTAACGTTGCCATGTATGGATGCCATGATTACAGAAGGGATTAATAAGAGTGAGCGCGGAACCATTACTTCCATTTATAGTTCTATGAGATTTATTGGTGTGGCAATTGGTCCTCCGCTTGCTGCTGTCCTTGTGAAAATTTCTCCTCACTTTATGTTCTATACGATTTCTGGTGCCTGTGTACTGGCTGCTGTTCTGGCCTTATTTACGGTAAAACCCGACCCAAATGAATTCCCCGCTTAATTGAGAAAAGGCAACCGAATGATCTCGCCGGCTGCCTTCATGCTCTATGAATTGCATCAACAACTTAATTAAACTGCCAGCAGCTTAAGCTCAAATTGCCATATTGATAGCTGCGGTGAAGCAGCTTCGCATGACGATTGGAGTCACCTGCTCCCATCGCAAGAAGCAGCGGAATAAAGTGCTCACTTGTCGGCACGGCATCCTGGGCGAAAGGGGCCAGTTCGCCATATTGAAACAACGCCTCCGTGTCCCATGACTCGAGCTTGCTTTGGAGCCAGTTGTCGAACTGCTCTGCCCATTCATCAATCCCCGCCGACCGCCAATTCAATCTCCTTAGATTGTGGACGGTGCCGCCGCTTCCGACAATTAGAACATCTTGCTCCCTGAGCTCTGCCAATGCCTTGCCGATTTGGTACTGCTGTTCGTTAGGCAAATTCCGGTTCACGGATAGAGCGACAACCGGGATGTCCGCATCAGGATACAATAGCTTCAATACAGCCCAAGCCCCGTGATCGAGTCCTCGTTCCTCATTTTGAACACTCTGAATACCTTGCTGCTCAAACAGCTTTTGAATTTGCTCAGTTAGGGAGCGGTCGCTTTTGGCCGGATAGGTCATTTGGTAAAGTTCATCCTGAAACCCGCCAAAGTCGTAGATCGTTTCATACGTTTTAGCAGCACTTACGGTCTGAACCGTTTCCTCCCAATGTGCGGAAAAGAGTACAATCGCTCTTGGTTTAGGTGTGTGATCCTTAAAGTTCTTTAGCAGTTGTGTATATTCGTTATCCTCAAGCACGATTGACGGCGCGCCGTGCGCGAAAAAATAGGAAGGCATCATACCACTTCACGCTCCTTAGTTGTTATCAAATCAACGTCCGCATAGTAAAGATGACCGGGTATTTCTTGTTTGAGTCTATATTAGCCGGCAACTTTATATAAGCAATATTAAAATAATGTTTGTATAACTAATTTAATATAAGACGATCTAGCGTGTCAACTGAAACTTTGCTAATATGTAATTAAGTTTAGTATGACTAATATTTGATGCGAGGTGCAATCGGGATGGACATCGGCTCAACGATACGGGCAATTCGGAAGCGAAAGAATATCACTATTGCCCAAATTTGCGAAGAAACTGGGTTGTCTCAAGGCTTCATGAGTCAGCTTGAAACGAATAAAACTTCCCCCTCCATTTCTACGCTTGAACATATCGCACAGGTTTTAAAGGTACCTTTGGCTTATTTGCTCTTGAAGAAAGAGGAACGCATGACTATTGTCCGCAAGGACGAGCGAAGAATAACGACAAGCGGTTCTGACCATTTAAAGGTGGAGCATCTGAGCTCTACGAAGAATGTCAGAATGATGTTGGTTGAATTTCCTCCGGGAGCCTCAACGGGAGACTTGCCTCATGCTCACGAAGGCGAGGAGGTCCATGTCGTTATTAAAGGAAGCGTATACGCAGAGCAAGGAGAAGATAGGGCTGAATTCGGAGAGGGCGATTCGTTCAGTTGGAACGCCTGCACGCCCCATGTGGTGAGAAATATAGGGGATGACACGGCGATCGTGCTTATCTCTATTTATACAGAAACAGATGGCGGACGAGAGTTTATCTAAAAAAATACCCACAAGCCTAGCTTTGCGACTAGGTTTGTGGGCTTTCTTTTTAAAGTGGCTCAACTCACATTCATTAAAATCCGTCGAGCGAATGAGCTAGGGCTAGGGCCAAAACGATAGGGACCAGTATTGCAATAGTACTGATTGTAATTGCAATTATACTTATCTTTTTCTCAGTTTTCATGCGTGTAAGACTTAGTATCATACTAATAATTGCACAGATAATACCAAACAGTGTAGAAATGAAAATAACGCCAATTACTGCAACGACACTAAGAATAAGTGCTACATTTACATATCGTCTCAAAAACTATTATCCCCCATATCGTGCCCGACTGCTTCCTTAGCGAATCACACTACGGTCCAAAATGCTCCGTTGCTCCTGCGGATATAATAACAGTATCAATGCCGCTATTTGATATTTCTGTTGTTGTATTCTTAAAATTAAACATCATAACTCTCCCCAATTTATTACAATGACGATAAAACCGATTTCCGCAGCTTGCAGACCACGCTGTAGGCGGGATTGAACATATTAGCAATTTCATATTCAACGGCTTGCCCCATCAACAAGCTGGCTTCCGACGAGGTTAAGCCGCAATCTTCCTGCAGGAGCCGAAACATCTCGGTGGTTGCATGTTGAAGCGCTTGATCAAGCGGACGTGCATTGCCGATACAAAACCAATGTGTGTCGGTTTCGCCCCGCGGCCAGCTTATCGTTTTACCCTTTTGAACACTAACTGTGAACTGAACATCCATTGATATTTCGAGACCTGTACCCATGATTTCTCCATCGCCTTGCAAAGCATGCCCATCCCCCAAATAAAACAAGGCACCCTCGTCCGACACTGGAAAATAAACGGTAGTGCCTGCGACCAGGCCTTTATAGTCCATGTTACCGCCATATTCGCCGCTTGTGGCCGTTGAGATGAACTGCCCTTTGGAAGGCGCTGCACCAAAGCACCCTAGAAAAGGCCGCAAAGGCAACTTCAATTTAGCCAACCCCGGCGTCGGCTCCTTCAGATAAGCAACACCCTGTGCTACATCTACCGTCCAGTGTACGATTTCAGATGCCGGCAATGTAGAGGCAACAGATGGATCGATAACGGCTGGGGCAAGCATATTAGTTGTCCACGCCCAATCACGGTTCGGTGTTATTGACTCGAATCGAACGGCTAGCGTATCGCCGGGCATCGCCCCTTCTACATAGAAAGGTCCTGTCATCGGATTCCCTCGGGCAGCTGCGCTTTCACCTTTTTGATCCCAGCCTCTTGCATCAACTGTCGTTGTGATGACTGTATCCCCATCTTGAACCATCAAAACTGCTGGATGCTGGCCCATTGTATGATAATAATGCTGCGGGTTGAACGAATGAATCATGGCTACTCCTCCATCTCGATTGGATAGTCTATTGATTCGACAACTGTTATAAATTCCCTACTAATACCCGCCATTAGTCCAACAAAAAAAGCAGAAGTTGCTAGACATAGCAATCTGCTTCCCTATTCTTAACTAACAATCCTCGTTTAGTTCAACGTTTGAGCTTCAAATAAATGCCATAACAAGCTCTTTTGAACATGCATTCTATTCTCAGCCTGCTGATAAATAATAGCATGCTCCGATTCGATCAAATCCTCTTCGATTTCATATCCAGGATGAATAGGCATATCGTGCATGATGTAAGGAGAAGATCCATTTAGATTTTTCTTGTTAATTTGAAATGGCATCATCATTTGAATTCTTCGATTTTTCTCCTCCTGATACCGGATATCTTGAAAATGTTCCATATCCACCCAAGTGTCGGTATAAATAAAATCTGTTCTATGAATAGCATCAGACAAACGACTCAAGGTTTCAATATGTCCACTTTCATAAGCGGTGTACATGAGTTCTTCATCCCATGAAGCTTCATTAATTATTGGAGTTACTAACAACAGTTTAATCCCCAATGTCACACAACCTGCTATCAAGGAGTTTGCAACATTATTATGAATCCCTACGTAAGTTAAAGTCACACCTTCGAAGCTGCCTTTTACTTCGTATATCGTCATCAAATCAGCTAACGCTTGGCACGGGTGGTACTTATCACAGCATCCATTAATGACAGGGACATTCGAGTATTTAGCTAGCTCAAGCAAATCAGAATGCTTCTTTAACCTAGCCATAATAACATCACAGTTTCTAGAGGCATAGCGAACTTCATACTTAATTGGTGATAGGCTAAAATTACTCGAATCCCAATCCATGGTCACAGCGTAACCACCCATTTGGTTAATGCCGGACTGGAATGACAAATTGGTTCGGGTCGAAGATTTCTGAAAAAGCATGAGAAGACCTTTTTTATCACAAGATTGGTAAAAATCTGTTGGATTCCGTTTGATCTCAATCCCTTTTTGAATAATGGCTAACGTCGATTCCGCCGCTGTAACGATGTTACTCATTGCTAACGCATGCTGAACGTGCCAACTGCCCACCCCCGCATCGATTAGCGGGAAAAACTCCCGTTATTTCAAGCAGATCTCACCTAATAAATCCAAATAACTGGAAAAAATACCGTTAATTCACTCCAATATCCCATCTTCCTAGCTCAATCGTCCCGATTAACAGGAGAAACTCCGTTTATTCTTGCTGTAGCTTTGTTACTCATCTAAATTGCGGTAGTATTTCCCGTTAATCGATCTGTAATAAAACGAGTACCGCCGCCAAACTTTGTAGTGACGGGTCGTACTGTGACAGTAAGGGCCTAGGTTGACAATGCCCCCCCCTCACTATCCTGGGACAAAATAAAAATGTGCCCGGCTCAACTTACTCTGAGCCGGGCACATCATTGTTAAATAGCTTTAGTTAATCAGTTTCAAATACTGCAAGGCTTGTTTGATAGTTACCGCTGCCTCTGCGCGAGTAGCTACATCTTGCGGAGCGAAGGTTGTTTCTGTTTTCCCATGTACCAATCCTTTGTCAGCGGCTTCTGATACTGCCTTACGGGCATAGTCCGACATTTGGTCTTGATCTGCGAATTGTGCAGTAGCTATTACATCCGTTTTCACTGCTCCTTGAACGAGCCCAACAGCTTTCATCAAAATAACGACCATTTGCTCCCTCGTAATAAGTTGATCCGGGTTGAACATACCTTCGGCTGCACCCTGAACCAAACCAAATTTTGCGGCTGTACCTACTTCTGCGGCATACCACTGAGTAGCAGCAACATCTGTAAATACAGCTGGCAACGCTTCGGTCGATAATCCCAGTCCTCTTACGAGAAGTGCTACAAACTGAGCTCGAGTCACCTGCATCTCCGGCGTATATGTGTGATCCGTGGTGCCATTGATAATCATTTTAGAAGCTAACATTTCAACATCCTTCTGCGCCCAGTGCCCCACCATATCATCAAATGTTTTCTTGTTCTGAACGATGGCATAGATGCTGTTCGTATTACGGATAACGGTGGCTTCTGTCTTCCCATTTTTATCCATGAAGACGGCTGGTACAAATTGCATGTCCTTAGTCAGAGGATCGAATACAACTGCAGTAGCAGTCGAAGGGTCCTGGATGACACCATCTATTTGTATTACACGTTTCACAAAAGTATCTCCAAAATTATGAATCTCTTCTTCTTTGTCCTTAGATTTTAGAATAACTTTGTAATCGATTATATCGCTTACTCGCTTCATACTATTTTCTGAGACAGCTTGCTCAAATTGCTGTTCGTGCTGGCTTTTCGCTTTATCCATTCGGATGATGAGCATTGCTCCGGCATCCATACGATCCGCACCTGCAAGGTTTAGTATCGAAAGCGGGAAATCATAAGTACTTAATTCACTGTGAACTGTCACAACTGTTTCTTGATTTTCTTTAAGAACATTGCGCAAGATATTCAGTGGCAGCTCTACCACATTTGATGAGTGAGCACCTGGCATGTAAATATGGAGAACAGCGTGATTCGTATCAGTTTCTGTATGAAGATCTGCTAATTTCTTCGCCAGTCGCTCACGATCGATGATCGCAGTTACCTCATCCTGCACAGGATCAATTCGAATTTCCTTTTCATCAGGTACATAACGGCTTGAATCTTCTGTAAATGTAGGTGCTGTTGGGCCTCCGGTGTTTGATGTTGAAGTACCAGAGTAACCTGGACCAGAGTTGGAACCACCAGGCACGTCATTTTGTCCGGATAACGTAATCACTTTTTCCCCAAAAACGGCCGAACCATCCGTTGCGGTTGCAACTACTTTCACGGTCCCATTCTTCAAGCCTGTCAGCAAACCAGTCGAATCGATGTTCGCTTTATCCGTGACGGTAGTACCATCAGCTTCATAAACAGCCCACGTCACTGTCTTGTTCGTAGCATTGACGGGAAGCACCGTTGCACTTAATAAAAGGCTACCGCCTTTCACACTAATCGTGGCCGCTGCGCTTGTAATGCCGATTGAAGCAACACCTACGGATTCAGTGCCTGGATCAGGGTTCAGATTTTGCCCTGAAATTGTAATGGTTTTCTCCCCATTGATGTTTGAACCATCCGTTGCGGTTGCAACTACTTTCACGGTCCCGTCTTTCAAGCCTGTCAGCAAACCAGTCGAATGAATGAACGCTTTATCCGTGACGGTGCTACCATCGGTTTCATAAACAGCCCATGTCACTGTCTTGTTCGTAGCATTGACCGGAAGCACCATTGCACCCAATAAAAGGCTACCACCTTTCACACTAATCGTGTCCGCTGCGCTTGTAACATTGATTGAAGCAACACCTACGGATTCAGTGCCTGGATCAGGGTTCAGATTTTGCCCTGAAATTGTAAATATCTTCTCCCCGTTGACGTTCGAACCATCCGTTGCGGTTGCAACTACTTTCACGGTCCCATCCTTCAAACTTGTCAGCAAACCAGTCGGATCAATGAAAGCTTTATCCGTGGCGGTACTACCATCAGCTTCATAAACAACCCATGTCACTGTTTTGTTCGATGCATTTGCTGGAAGCACCATTGCACCTAATAATAGGCTCGCGCCTTTCGTGTTAATAGTATTCGATGGACTTGTGAGCGTGATCGCTTGAACCTTACTATCATTAATTTTGGAAACCTCAAATGCCTGCAACTCAGCATTCAAAGAAGCAATAGCCTGCTCTAATTGCAGCAGTGTAACTTCACCACTATTAGCTATTTGCTTTGCCGCATCGATGGCTGCTTGCAATGTTTGTTTCGAGCCCGTCGGGTATTGCCCAATGGCGTTGCCCTCAACCGCGCTATCATGCTTGTCCTGTGCATTCGCAATTAGCGCAACCAACTCTTGATATTGCAAATTATTGCCTGCGTCCACACTTTTAATATCTGCACGGTCTAGCGACAAGTAAGTATTGCTCGCGCTGGCATTTTTCTGTCCAGTCACACGGATTTTCAGCACATGGTCCTGATTCGCCAAATTGTCACTTTCAAAAAGCAATTGCTGATCCGATCTTGATGGGGCATACGTGTCGACCATCGTTTCTAGCCCACCATCAACGGAAATGGCCGCAATCCCTTGATTATTATTTTTAGCCCCATAAAGCTGAACTTTGGAGCCATTAAAACGCAAGAGCGCATAAGCGTCCGCCGTGTTCGAATAGTGGTTGTCGTTACTGTACGCACCAGACTCATAGGAGGTGTAGCCCCAGCCTGGACTGTAATCGAATTGGTCGGTTCCTGACCCCGTTTGATTATCATTCACTACCTTTTTAAACAAGAATTGAATATTATCGAACTGTGCATGATTCCATCCACTGCCTAAGCCCGCCATGCCACTTCCTCGTCTGCTATCAGAGACCGAAGCGACCATATTGTTATCAACGTACGCTTTTATACTGGTTCCCATAAAAGATAGCTTTAAATTGTGCCATGTATTCGCTGAAATGCCAGCAACTGTTCCTGTTGCAAGAACGATATCGTTGCCAGTCTCATAGGTATAAGGATCCCCATAGCTTAGATACCACTTTCCGTTACTATAAGTACTGAGCCTATAGCCTTTGTAGTCATTGACATTTCCACCGGTTAAAGCAGTACCCACCCTGCCGTAAATACTTACCGCACCAGAATTTTCTATGAGTGTATCTACACTGTAATCATAGTTCTGCCAATTTAAGTCTCCGAATTCAGTAAATGTACTTGGATTTGGATAATCCCCCCAGCTATTCCATAGAATTTGCGGTTTTAAAATGACCTGACGCAACGTCTTGCCGGTTCCGCCTCCATAGCTGTCGCTTACTTCGAATGCCCCTTCTATATCGTACATATACTTTGGTGTTTTACCTATAGCGTAGCTTTCAAAATTTTCACTATAATTGTCACCAAGCGGACTATTAGCAGGTATTGGATTTACAGCAACACCTTTCTGTTGGCCCGTCGTAGTTGTCAATGAATAGATGGAATTGGCCTCAAGATTAATAGAGTACGAACCACCGTTTACCTGAATATCGCTTTGCTGTACAAACTGAGCACTGCTGTTTGATTTCCATACATGGACCGCCTCAGTAGAAAGCCCTCCGGAGAGGTTAAAGGTCATTGACTCTGGTGAACTGCCTGTTACAAGTACAATACTATAGTCGTTGCTATTAGGTTTTTTGAATGTCACATAGGAGGTCCCTCCTGCTGCGACTCCGCTGCCGCTGTCCAGATATTGCCATCCAGGTTGTGCAAATTGTGTTGTATGAGCTGCTGCCCAAACAGCAGGCTGTACCATATAATAACCTGACCATGGCGTATTAGCCTCCATGATACCCGAATGTGCCCAACTTGTATTATTGTATTGCGAGCTAATCGCGTGCCATATATTCGTCTTCGTAAGTTTGGCGTTAATATAGTTGAGATTCAGTTCCTTTGCTAGATTTAATGAGCCATTCCAATCCCCGATTCCCGTCCAGCCTTCGCTTTCCCAAATCGGCAGCCCGCTATTCTGAGCATTATACGTGGAAGTACTATTAACATAGTGATATCCAATCGCTGCAACAGCACTTTTTAAAGCTGGATCATTTACAATTTGGTCGGCAAATGCCCAATTGTCGCTAAATATATCAGGTGCTACGATCTTGACGTGTGAAAGGCCATTACTATCTAATGTAGGCCTTAAAATATTTACAATGTAGTCTCTAGCCTGCTGTGATGTCCCATTAGGTTGTTCGTTTTGATTACCGGCAATATAATCCAAATCATAGCCCCAAACGCTTTTTAATCCCTTAATATAACTAACGAGATAATCCGCATTATCCTGCGACCATATATTACCATTGCCTATCCAGCCCGGCGCTCCCCACTGCAATCCGGAAAGCTTAATATTGGGGTTTCGCTTTTTTGCTTCGTTGATAAGCCAAGTTTCATATCCACGTGTCATATTCGGGTTGGCATTTTCTGCTCTAGTCCTTGCATGACTGGGCTCAGTTCCGCTCGTTGAGTTGATATCCCCACCGATTTCTACTTTGAGTTCTTGAAAGGAGGCTCCAAAATTAGGTTTGAACAGATAATCCAAAATATCACTACGATACGGCTCCGGATAGTCAATGAGCAGCTTGGTATTTCCTCCTCCTCCGCTGATCACTCCCTCTCCTTCAAAGACTCTTCCCGATCCGGTTCCGTCAATATTGACCAATGTACCGCTAACTCCAGCATCAGATTCCGTTACCGTAATGTCATCCGCATAGGCATTACCAGTACCTGATGGATGATAGAGGTAAATGGTCGCTTGGAAACTACCTAGACCCGTTGTAAAGGTTACATTACCATTTGTGTAATTTGCGCTTGAAATAGGTATAAATTTCTCTGTGCCACCATAGTTCTTGACACCAATGCGAACCTGTTGTCCAGATGGTGCCATCGCGTAACCACTTAACATATATGTCGTATTAGGTTTAACCGAAATGACTTGTTCGACTGAGGCCGGCCCATTCCCAATACGTACGGCAGATGTTCCAGTCCTTGCATTTGTCGATGAAATGGCTGCATCATTCCAAGTTGTCCATGGTGTTAAATCTTCGGATTCAAAACTTCCATTGCTGATGGTATCTGTTTTTTCGGCTACTGAAATGTCATCAGCGTAAGCAGCCCCTGAACCTGTTGGATGATAAAGATAAATAGTTGCCGTTGTACTCGTTGTTCCCGTTGTAAATGTTACTTCACCTTGCGTATAGGTCGTACTTGCAATTGGCGTAGAAACTTCGGTGCCTCCATAATTTTTGACACCTATGTTTAGTTGTTGACCCGTAGTAGCCATTCCATACGCACTCAGTATATAGGTGGTATTTGGCTTCACCGTGATGACTTGTTCAACTGATGCAGGTGCATCTCCTATCCGTATACTGTTATTTCCGTTTCTAACATTGGAACTGGAAATTCCAACATCACCCCAAGTAGTCCATGGATTTAGAGCCCCGGATTCAAAGCCAGCGTTACCTACAATCGGCATCTCGAACGCACCAATATCAGGCGCTTGATTATAGATGGGGTTACCGAAGAAATCTTGTGTGCCTGGAGCATTAATTACCATTCCAGCGTCAATAAGAGGAGAAGAAGGCTGAAGTTTAAATCCTTCCAATGAACTAAACCCATCACCTGGGTTCGGATCAACAAATTTCGGATCAGTATAAATGCCATTTGGTTCCGAAATAACCGTTGAATTGTAATAGGCATTGTAATCGTGGGTGGCCCAAAATCTATTGATATAACTCAAATCCGTGCAGTTAACGAAAGCATTGTTATACGCATACCTCGCTGTAATTACTCCCGTATCATTGTAAAACACATTGTTATAATACCAGAGATTAGTTCCAGAACCGTGGTGAGGCGCTTGCACCGGCTCGTTGGCAGAGATATTATACCTTGCAATATTCGTATTTTGTATACCATCCATTGTCAGCATAAAACCGCCTGCGTTTCCATGACTATAATTATACTGAAAGATCTGGTTTCCATTATAAAGGTCAAAATCCCAAGCCGATAAATCCCCTGCATTTGGTTTATATTGAATGTAAGCGACTTCATTTTTCTGATAAGTGATATCATTAGATGACCAAGACCAAATTCCAGCAACGGCAACATTGTCTGCCCTATCTGCGCCGTAAGTGCTGACGTTTCCTTCAGCCAATCCGTTGGAAACCTGGGCGAAAAAGGCTGTATCCCCTGCAACATGGTCAAAAACATTGCCTCTGATGATGACATTGGTAGAGTAGTATTCCGGTTTATTTTGTGCATACCAGCTCCAGGCTACTTCAATGCCGGTTTTCGACACATATTTGATCGTATTGTTCTGAATCAGGACATCATTAAAGTGGCCGAGATCAGATGTGCCCCAAGCTTCAACAACGTAACTGATTCCCCCCGTAGCCTTATCTAACGTATTATCGTGCAAGGCCGGATTACCATCAACGTCATGAATGTAACAATTCTGAACATAAAGATGATTAAAGGTATTGGCATTATGTTTGATCCGGAAATGAACACCCACATACGTGCCCGTATTATCCGAACCGTAAGTCCCAGTAAAGTTTGTAATTTCGAGATTGTTAACTTCCCAGTACTCCTGATTTTCAAAATAAACACCCGCAAAAGCCGTTTTATTTACATTGATGATCGGTTTATTCCCTGTCCCATACGTATCAATAACAATCGGATTTCCACTTGCACCGCTCCCCTTGGGACTGA
This sequence comes from Paenibacillus sp. J22R160, assembly GCF_059692135.1. Lineage (NCBI taxonomy): Bacteria > Bacillati > Bacillota > Bacilli > Caryophanales > Paenibacillaceae > Paenibacillus > Paenibacillus sp. J22R160. The sequence goes on from NZ_JCAUAU010000005.1 coordinate 70,588, forward strand.
GATTTTGGCTATTCCATATCGAGCCTGATTTCAGCAAAATCTTATCCCCTGGAGAAAAAGAGCTTACTGAATTAACTTTGGTTAAAGATTGCCACGCTGTTGCAGCGCTTGTGCCATTGTTACTGTCACTCCCGCCAATTGAATCTACATAATAAATTGTGCCTGCTCCTGATGCCGTTGCCGAATTTGGCGCTGCCAAAAGCAATGGACCGACTAACAAAAGTAATGCCAGTACCATACACCAAGTACTCTTTTTCACCATTAACTATTCCTCCATATTAATTGATTATATATGAAACGGCATTGACCGTTGGAAACATATATCTATAGAACTTCTAGCTGCTGATGTCTAAGGAAATATTCGATTGTATACGTTTGCATTTATTTGAACATTAGCTTCTCCTGCGAGCTTATCTATCAACGCATTATATTTCTGGTCTATATAGTCGGATCGCACTTTCGTTTTCACGGTATCAAAGCTGTGATAACGGTCTTGTTTTTTATCTATGCATTTGATGAGATTAAACTCGTTCCTAGCTTCTATAACATCACTTACCTGTGCGATTTCTAATTTTGGAGCCACCGCTTTTAGCTCTGTATACAGGATGACATCTCTTTTGGCCGTCGTCTCATCGAAAATCTGATCAATTATTTTACCGTTCTCATTGTATTGTTTGGCTACACTTTCGAAATCACTTCCGGAATCCAGCGTTGTTTTTGCTAGCCTGATTAACTGCTCAGCCTTCTCTTTTTCGCTCTCAGTGCTGCCAAAGGGTATTGTTATCTTTTGAACTTTGATATAATCTGGCAACTTATACTTCTCTTCCTTGTCTCTTTCATATAGTTTCCTTAAATCATCTTCCGAGATGCTTTCCGCATATAGCGCTTCTTTCAACTTAAATACGTTATTGCTAAATTGATAATCAAAAAATTCATTCTCACCATATTGTGTCGGACCATAAACAATCTGCCCCTTCTTCACTGCCTCTTGCCTTCTTTGATTTTCATCCGCCAAACTTTTGAGGAAACTTTCATAGCTCAAGTCAGAGATAACCCCATTCTGCTTCATTAACATTTGTTGAACTTTGATTCTGATTTCATCGTTTAAAGTCGCTTCCCTTGCATAATTTATTGGACTTACTCCGCCATACGTTGTTGTCCAAAAATTCTTACCAGGATCTGCCCCATATTTGTCTTTAAAATAACTGTAAGTTTTGGCAACGTGATTATAGGTAAGTCGCTCCCGAAATTCACCTGCGGCTATGGGCTCGTTGTTTACAGTCAAAGCAGGATCATACTCCGAGGCACTTTGACTTTTCATGAGTGCATACGTGGCAATAATTATTAATATACCAGAAAATGCTATTATTGAAATTAAATGTTTATTGATAGATTTCATACCGACACACACCTTTACACATTGTCTCTAATTCAAAAAAACTTGGGGCTGATTTGCATCAAATTCCCAAGGTGTGGAAGAGAAGATGTCAACACTTCTCAAAATACGTAAGATATTTGTACTTCCATCATACAAAATGCAAGAATACGCTTTCATTGATATATTTAGTGATTACTTTGATAAATTTTGTGGTCGTTCTTTGTCGGAATTTTAACCGCGACGACAGTCGCTAGTAAAAAAACCGGAACCCTCAGCTTCAGGGATTCCGGTCTTCTTAGTCTATCGCCTTAAATCAATCTCTTCATGCCCCGCAGCCACTCATAAAAGCCATCATCGAAAAAGAGGTCAGGGATGTACGTCTGAGTGTACTTGCAATTAGGGCAAAGAAGAACCAACCCTTGTTCAAGCACTTTAGGGTATAATTTCTCGTGATTACTGTTGTTTCCACAAGTAAGAGGATGCACTCCTTCTGCCTGCTGGTAATCCTTAATACGTTGCTTAACGTCTTCTTCGTTCATTTTTATCCCCTTTATTTGTTGAGCTCACAGCTTTATTTCAAGATATCCTAGTTTAATTTTAATTATAGTTTATTTCCATGAATTATCGATACTCAGATTTGCCGAAGACTCCCTATCCGCTTTCAAAAAGTATTCATAGGTACCGAATCTCGCTTTTGCCTCTTCGTCAGGCAGCCATACCCATTCGTCCATTTCGGTTTGGCACCGGTGGGCACGAAACGCAGCGAGCTTGGCATCCAGGTGAGCATGCACATCGATTTTGACAACATCCTTACGCGAATACCCATATCGTTCTGGACGCTCCATCGCATCACCAAACGTAATAAAATATAGATCCCCCCGCTTCCCTGTTCTTTGACAGGCTGCCGTCGTCGCCTTCCCAATTGCACAATGATCAGGGTGTCCACCCAGCTTTTCGTGAAACGTAAGCACGACATCGGGATTAACGTCTTCGATGAGAGCGGCAATGCGTGCTGTCAAGCTGTTCTCATCGACAAACTCAACCGTCTTGTCGCGGATATCCAAAAATAGGAGCTGCCGTATTCCCAAGCTAGCACAGGCATTCCGTAGTTCCATTTCTCGGGCAGCTGCCATCGATTCACGGTTGAGATAAGGCGGATTGCCCATGCGTCGCCCCATTTCTCCACGCGTTGCGCTCACTAGCGTTATATCGACCTCTTCACTAGCGTATTTGGCGAGGGTACCACCACAAATAAACGACTCATCGTCGGGATGGGCAAACACAGCGAGCAGCTTTTTCAATGGTGCATGATGAGTACTGTTCATTCAGGAAACGGCTCCTTTCCAACGTGCAGGGCAACATTCATCCGACCTCTGTCATCATAGCCAGCCAACAAAAGACGACCGTTCGCATCAATCTCATAATGCGTGAGCGCCTCCATTCGAAGCCAGCCATGCCCATCAAATCGTAGAGCGACACGAAATGGACCTTCCCCCGCTATAAAGGCATGGGTAACCTTGACCTTGAAATTGCGTACGAATACAAATGAAGTTGCTTCACTGTGAATATGAACCTCAGTCCCAATGAAGGCCTGAAGCTCGGCTTCTACTTTCGACCTGATTATTTTGATCATCGCTTAGATTCTCTTTTCTGAAAGGATTGTACATACATTGCTGGCAGCCGCTTTCATTAGCCAGTCGTCACACTCTTTTCTCTATCCATGTAGCCCTTGTGTAGCCTATCCTCATTCCTGCCCTTTCCATATTGTTCTGACTTGTTGAAGCATAAGCACATTGACCAACAACTAACTCACATTTTTCTAATGCCGCTTCGTATATACGCTTATGTAAAAATGCAGATTGCAAACCTTGCCTTCTAAACTCTGGAAGTGTGGCAGCAAAAGTACATGATGCAATACCATCATTGATATACATGACCGCAACACCAGCAGGAGTTTCATTAACGAATCCAATAAAAAAACGCCAGCCTGAACGTTTAAACAATATTTTATTATTTACAGCAACATACTTTGCTCCACTTTCCGCTAAGCCGCTTCCCAAACAATGTAACTTACCGTAAAGTTCAAATTCATTCTCTTCAATTTCACGAATGATTAGGTTAGATGGATAAGTAGGAGAAACATGATTCGGAAGACCGTACATGGATGTATGAAAAGCATTTTGATAAAAACCTTTACTAGCTAAAATCTGAAGTAATTCAGAGTTGGATTTAGAAGGGATGATTTCAAATTGACATTGCCTATCACGTTCGTGATAGTAGTCTATGATTTCGTCCACTCGATCCATATCATCAAGGTTTATTCCCTTCACGGTATTAAAAGTCCCCCAAGGCATCGTTTTAACGTAAAATGCGGTTGTATTACCAAATATCTTTATTTCCGCGCCCTCAGGGTTGCCTTCACGCTCGCGTATAGCTGTTACTCTTGAAACCATATAATTAATCTCTGAACGTTCAAGCCGTTCTGCTAAGTGTTTTGTTACGACTGGAAATTGCAACTAACGATTCACTCCTTTCCAAATAATCATAGAATACTTCCCAATACCTAGTATCTGAGCAACAAAGTTTAAATACTTCAATGAACAACAGCAGCCGAAGGTGTAACTAGCTGACGCCGTGTTTGATTGAACTCGTTCCGCGTAATGTTGTATCCATCAACTTAGTAATACTATCTCTAATTCAATTATCCTTCCCGTTAACTTTGCTATTTTGAGAACTGGGATAAAGCAAAAAAACCGATGAAATTCATCGGCCTTTTTATAATGAACAACGATCCGCAGGGCTAGGGTCAGTCTTCGATTGCCTGATAGACTGTGGTCCAGAAGTCGTGAATAACCCGCGCTGAATCCGGGGTTGTCATCCCAACCTGGGTAAGCAGCATTCCGGTAAGTTGGTTCTCCGGGTCGGCGTAAGTCGAGGTGCCGCTGCCACCGTCCCAGCCGAACTGGCCGATGGGTGCGTAGTCACCAAGGTAAGTGCGCACCGCCATCCCGAATCCCCAACCGCCGTGCTGGCCTTGGCCAAATGACAAATGGACGTTGTTGATGGCCATGGCGCTTCGGACGGCTTGTTGCTCAGGCGTGAGACGGTTGGTTGTCATCAGTTGGACAGCAGGCCGGGACAGGATCCGTTCGGTCCCGTGCATTCCGTGATTCAGCAACATCTGGAAGTAGGCGTGATAGTCGTCGACGGTGGATGTAAGTCCGCCGCCGCCGCCCTGGAACGCCGGATCCTTGCTGTAGCGGCCTCCTTCTGCCTCGTCCCACACGTTGAACTCTCCGTTCTGTGGATTGGGTGCGTAGAGGGGAGGCAGCCGGTCGATCTTATTGGCGGGCACGTGGAAACCCGTATCTTTCATACCTAGGGGTTCAAAGATGCGTTCGCGCAGGAATGTCTCGAACGATTGGCCCGTAACCCTAGCGACGAGTACGCCGAGTAGATCGTTGCTGATGTGGTACTGCCAGCGCTCACCGGGCTGGTACATCAGCGGAAGCGTGCCAAGGCGGCGCATCCACTCATCCGGCTCGGGCATCGGCGTAGGAAGATCGGGCGTGAGCCCCTGCTCGAAGATCGCACCCATGATCGGAGTGCCCAGCAACGTTATATCCATGCCGAGCCCGAACGTGGAGGTCAACACATCCCTTACGGTGATCGGCCGCCGCGCTGGCACGGTGTCGTCCAGCGGGCCGTCGACCCGTTTCAGCACCTGCCGGTTAGCGAGCTCGGGCAGCCATGGCTCTACCGAGTCATCCAGCCGCAGCCTGCACTCGTCGAGCAGGATCATCACCGGCGCGGCCGCAATCGGCTTGGAAGTGGACGCCATCCGGAAGATCGTGTCCCGGCACATCGGCGCACCACCGTCATGGCGCATCGTACCGATGGCTTCGACGTGCGTCTCACCGTGCCGGCTAACCAGGGCGACGAGCCCAGGAATCTTTCCGGAGTCAACATGCCGTGTCAGTACGTCGCGCATCCTGCTTAGTCCTGTTTTGGAGAAGCCTCTGTTTTGTCCCGTTATCATCTTTGTCATTAGGAATCCCTCCTTATCGAATCGTAACTTTGGACAAATCGGCTCCCATGCCTTTGAGCTGCGCATAGGTCAGTTTATCCATCGTTGCACCTTCAAAGCATATGGTTTTGATCATACGATAGTACTTATTAGTGAGAGAAAACCCAGGCTTGAAAGAAACATTATTAAAAGTAGCGCCTCTGAATGAGACTTCGGTTAAGGCCGCTTTGTCAAATTTAACGCCGATAAACGTCTGTCCGTCAAAACGCTGCCCAGTCAGATCGGTGTATTTGAAGTCAACCCCATCAAATAAACAACCTTCGAAAATCGTTTTTCTAAGATCGGTCATCGTTAACGTCACGTCGGTTAGTCTTACACCTGTGAATTTGACTCCGTCAAGCCCCGACGTGCTGAAATTGGTTCGTACTAGGATCGTCTTATTGAAGCTGGCATTTGACAGGTCAAGCGAGTATAGACTGCAATCCGTCAGATTCGCGCCGTCAAAATTGGCTTCCCGCACGTCACTGGCTTTAAATGAACTGCCGGTCAAATCTGCGCCTGAAAAGTCGGAACCTTGCAGCGTGCTGCCATTGAACTGTCCTTTATGGGCCGTAACGCCTGCAAAGTCGCTATCCGATAGGTTGCTTCCATTAAAGTTTGTCAGTACTTGCCGTTCCAGCGAGCGGGAGAGGTTGGCTACCTCCAGAATGGTTTGCTCGATGTCGCCGATACTCTCAATGGTCATCTTAAACGCTGTGTCATCATCCTTGCCCTCCGCTCTGAGTTCACGGTATCGTTCTTGCAAATCGCTTAGCAAATCGGCCTTTAATTCGGTGGCACTTCTCACCCCATCGTATGGTGTAAAAACGCTGTTCAGATAATCCGTCAATTTGGGATTCAACATATCAAATCTCTCCTTATACTAAGTTTTCTAACACACGTTTTGCATACTCCCAATTGCTTTTGTTGCGGTCGTAAGTGTTCTTGCCTTTATCGGTTATTCTAAAATATTTGCGCCGTCCGCCCTGTGATTCATCGCCCCAATACCACTCGATGTCACCGTCTGCTTCAAGTCGCCGGAAGCTGGAGTACATCGTGGCTTCCTTGAGTTCATACTCGCCGTCCGAACGCTCGGCAATCAGCTTAACAATCTCGTAACCATAACGATCAGCTTCAGACAAGAGCCGTAAAATCATCGTATCCGTATGTCCGCGAAGCAGGTCGGATGTGATCTTGTTCTCGCTCATACAATCACCTCCATGCATTCATAATAAGACATATTACTGTGTCTGTCAAGGTACTATTTTAATTATATTACACCATCTAAAACAAACCGTGCACGCCATAACAAAAAAACCGCGCAGAGCGCAGTTTCTTAGGAACGATAGATACCTTCAAAATCGTTATTATTTCTCCCAAAGCTCGATCAGTCGACCTTCAGGATCTTCAATCCAAACAAACTTTCCATAGTCACCGACTTCTTTATTCTTGGCAAGCGGTACACCAATTTGTTCAAGGTGCTGAATAGTCTCGTCAAGATTATGTACTTGGAAATTTATCATGACTTGTTGTTCTTTTGGAAAATAACTATCATCCTCGGTAAAGAAAGAAAAGATCGTCTCATTTCCTGATTCTTGTTTTATCATAGTCCCATTCCAATCTCCTATTTCAATCTTCAAGACGTCACTGTACCATTTTTTTGTAGCCTCAAGATTCTTAGTTCTCCAAAATATGCCCCCGAAACCTTTGATCATCGTATCTAACTCCTGTCTATTATCAAATTTTAGCTATGCGCTTACATGAGATATTCGAGATTTTCATTCAAGTTCCTTTTCAACTTATACTGCCCGTTCGTACTCTTGTGTCAATCTGACCCTCTCCTCTTCATGTATGCAGTGCCATACCTGAAGTTATTCGCGAAAAGATCAGGCTATCCTCCCGCTAACTTAGCGTTCTGAAAAACAAGCTGTTTCCTCCCCAGAAAGCCTCCGAAATAAGAAACCGGAACCCCCTCGGGGTCCCGGTCTTATCCCTCTATCTAACCCCACTAAACTTGATTTTTGGGGATACGATTTAGGCTTGGAACATAATCAGGAGCCTCGCTATTTGATAGCGTTACGGCTTCTTCGGTGAAATGATCATCATTTTGCTGATTATTTTTCTTATCTGCTTTGTTATCATCTCGGTCATATTTTGGATCAGCGTCGTTTTTGGGCATAACATTCACCTCCATTGCCTTCCGTTAGTATGGGGAGATCATTTGAAAATTATCACAATTTGGAGGAAAAACGCTGCTCTTTGTCCAATACTTTTAATATAAAACTTACGTGGATTAGGAGGATAATATGGCGAAGAATCTTGATTTTCCACAGCCCGAACTGTTCTCTCAAGTATTTGAACACTCTCCAATTGGCATGGCATTCCTATCAACTCAAGGAAAGTGGCTGCAAGTCAATTCCTCGTTATGCCAAATTACTGGTTATTCGGAATCAGACTTCCTTGGCATGACCATTCAAGACATCACACATACAGATGATTTAGAGGAAACCTTGCATGTAAGGAATCAATTTGTAGATGGTAAGATGGATAGTTTCCAAATGGAGAAACGGTTTATTCACAAAAGCGGTTTCACCCTATGGGTATTATTGGCTATCAGTTGCATGAGGGGCGAAAATAGAAAGCCCTTACTTTTTATTTGTCAAGTAAAGGATATTACCGAAAGAAAGCTTGCAGAAGAAGATCTTAAAGCGAAAACGGAGCAATTGGAATCATTTATTGAAAATAACGCGGATGCCATGTGGATGATCGATGCAGAGGATACCCTTTTAGAAGTGAACCCTGCCTTTGAAACGCTGTTTGGTTGGTCTGCTGAAGAGGTTAAAGGCAACAAGCTGCCTATCATTCCTGACTTTCTCAAGGATTCCATAGACAGAATTCACCAAGGGATTAAAGCGGGAGAAACGATTGTGGGTTTGGAGACCACTCGCCTGCGAAAAGATGGCATATTCATCCATGTCGAAGCAACATTATCCCCCCTTCGGGATCGCAGTGGAACGATCATAGGTATCACAGGTATTTGTCGTGACGTTACAGCTAAAAAGCTGGCGGAAGAGGAGCTTAAAGCGAAAACAGAGCAGTTGGAGTCGTTTATCGAAAATAACGCGGATTCCATTTTAATTTTTGATAACCAAGGTTTTGTTCAAAGGGTAAATGAAGCATTTGAACATATATTCGGGTGGTCTAAGGAAGAAGTCATTGGCGTTGAATTACATCTCCTTCCTTTCATTCCTGCTGAATGTTTAGAGGAGTTCAAGCATAGTCGTGAGCAAGTGCAAACTGGGCAGTCTGTCAATGGTGTCGAAACGAAGCGATTACATAAAAATGGGGATCTGTTGAACGTCGTATTAACCGCTTCACCTATTCTTAATGGTAAAGGGAATCAGATTGGTTGGTCAGTCATCTTCAGGGATATTACAAAGTGGAAAATTGCGCAAGAACACCTTCAAAATTCCGAGAAGTTATCTGTAGCTGGGCAATTAGCCGCTGGAATCGCTCATGAGATCAGGAATCCTATTACCTCCATCAAAGGATTCATTCAATTAATGAAATCAGGATTTGGAGAAAAGCCCATCTATTTCGATATCATGACCTCCGAAATCGAACGGATTGAATTAATTCTTAGCGAACTATTAATACTGGCGAAGCCGCAATCGATTAAATTTGAGAGAACAGATATACGAGTGCTATTAAGCCAAGTGATGACACTTTTAGATTCACAAGCGAATTTAAATAATGTTGAGTTTCTGGCAGAATTCAAGCCTGGAGTTACCCATCTTTACTGCGATGAGAATCAACTAAAGCAGGTTTTTATCAATTTCATCAAAAATTCCATTGAATCCATGCCAAATGGCGGTAAAATAACGATTGAAGTCCATAGTGATAACGATCAAGAGATGATGATTCGACTAGCTGACCAAGGCTGCGGAATTCCAGAAGAAGTTCTCTCCAAGTTAGGTCAACCTTTTTATACAACCAAAGAAAATGGAACCGGGCTAGGTTTTATGGTAAGCAAAAAAATTATTGAGAATCACTCCGGTAGAATCCATGTTGAAAGTGAAGTAAACAGAGGCACTATCATTGAATTAACACTGCCTTTTTCCGTTTAAGTGAAAAGACCGACTCACGTGAGCCGGTCTTTTCACTGTCATAGCACTTATTTCTGATCTTCTGATATGATAAATCGCTTCGTTGCCTTCATCAAAATTAGCCCAACCCATAAACCAATGGGTGCGCAAATCATAGGAAGCCATATCGGACCAAGCAGCACATTGTTTATACGAAACGTTGAGGAATACATCACGCCGACCGTAACCAAGTAAGCAGAGAAAGCGAATGGCATACACATTAATGGCCTTTTTTCACCTATTGCATCTCGATAAGCGTCCCACATAGCAAAAAAATAGAGACAAGGATAAAACATTAACCACTGATAATTGGTTAGTTGCGTTGCTTTCTCCGTATTCCCTTGAAAACTTAACATGATTGCTGTATTAAAATTGGATTGGACATTGATTAATATTTCTAATCCAATGAAAAGAACACCTTTTGCAAGCTTGCCATCCAAAAGTTGAGGGAATCCCGGCAGTGCGATGCTCCATAAAATTTTCTCAAGTTCATCTTTTGTCATAGGGTCTCTTCTTTATTTGATTTTACTGATTGATAAGTTGTTTGCGGTCCTCCATTTGCGGCGGCTCCTCCATCCAACCATGTTTAATCATCAGCTGAATTCCTTCGTGTGAATACACATAGATATCCTTGGCGATTAATCCTGCTTTCAAGCTCAAATCATTTCTTAATGTAAAAATTGTACCAAACCTGCTGCTTACCATACCGAATGTATTCAGAAGATGAATGCAAAACATCATGAGCTTCTCTGAAAAGAGGGCTATGGTAGACGTTGTTACTGTGCTCCCAGCAGTGGCCGAGAACTGAATATTGCTCTGAAGGAGGATTTCTTCAAAAGTTGTAATCTGCTTCTTGGCAAGTTCCATTCCTCTCACAAAATATTCCCTAACCTCAGTGGTATTCGCACATTGTGCAAAGCCTGAAATGAGCTGCAAGCCAACATTGTTTGTCTCGATCCCATGGTGAAGTATGCCTACTTCGATTGTATTTAAAGCTCTTTTATCACCAAATAGATGAAATCCGCTCAAATAGTCTTTACTCTCAATGAACTCATTAGCAATAGGCATCGTTACTTTGGGAGGCGTGGTGAGAATCCCTTTATTAAGCAGATACCCGGTTGATCTTTTATAGACATTTTGAGTAACAACGGTTAATCCCTCATAAATATCCATGACTTCGCCTTGGTAGGACATATTTAAGTTGAGCGTATACATGCCCATACTGATTTCTTTCAAAATCCGCAGGAACATGATGTCAAATCCATTGTCATACAGCTTCGGCGACTCTAAATTGACATCAGCTTTGGTAAAACCAACAGGTATAACGATGCCTTGATTTTCAAACAAATCAATAATTTTACTCACATAATGATCAAGATCTTGCGAACATAAATTCATGTTCCTTATTATTAAACAGGAAGACAAAAATATGTACCGTTGGGAAATATTATTTCCCCTTCAGCCCCGCGGGGTTGAACGTAATATTTATTTTCATAATGTACTGAGTCTTAGTTCAAAAAAATACTGTACAATTGGATGCTTTAATTTCATCTTCTCGGTCATGTTTAGAATTCGTTTTTTTCCAACTCGTCTGTCAACCAATGCTAGAATATTTAATAAGATGTCATTGCTCTCTATGCTTTCCTCTATAGAAATGGATAAAAACTTGTTAGCTATAACGATAAAATTTGATTTACTTAATGACGATTGTGCTGACAAAAGCTCCTTTGCATATTCCGATATTTTTCTACTTCTTGCTATTACTATTAAACGATCCTCCGGAACACTCCCTTTGGTCTCTTTTCTGACCGCTTCAATTTCATCAATGTTAATGGGAATCTGGATATCTGAATCATTCTTAATTTCCAACTCCGTCTGATACCATCTGATTAAGTTATCACTCATATTGAGTACGTTCTTTTTATCTACCGCAATATAACAAAGTCCTGCTTTATCTGGTAAATAGCGGTAGCTGCTTGAAAGGTATTCGACCCTTCCATATAGCGCAGGACTGAGAAAACTCTCCAGATGTTGTTTCAATTTGCTCCAGGCCATTTCATCCTCCTTTGTTTAATATGATCAAACACCCGTTGAGGCACTCGTTCTATTATCCATTATACAATAACCTTCTGTTCCCTTATTTTGAATTATCGTTCCCGTTTAATGACATTCTACTTCTTACGATCGTACGATGGGATCAAGTTCTTGACAGCACGTATACCGGAGTGAACCTATGAAAGAGCGGTAGCTATGGACAAGGAAACTCGTGTCCTAGACTACCGCTGTATTTCTTATTGCCTAACTACGTGACTCTGCCGTATTGCCTGGCAGCGGACATGATACGACGATACAGCTTTTTGCCCTTCAAATGCTTCCATGGATAAATTGCCGGCCTCGTATTCACTTCCAGAATCCATAGCTTCCCCTTGGTGTCGAGAGCCACATCCAGCCCCAGTTCTCTAAAGCCTCTTCGATAAAGATCAAAGCTCTTTCCGACAGTAACGCCGAGCCGCTTCAATGCAGCTTCCTTACGAAGGATCGAATCGTACTTGTACCCTGCTCCCACAAGCGTTTGGCGAAGATAGCCGAGCCTACCTCCTTGGTGATAATTCGTGGCAACCTTGCCCGGCTTGCCTATTTTGGTACAAATGGCCGTGCTTATCCATTTTCCTTCATTCTTCTTCTGAACCATGACTCGGATATCGAACGGATTACCTTTCGTTTTGGCAAGTTGGACCCCCTGCTGAAGCAGATACGCTTTCCTTCCTGAGAACCGGGACAGTTTCTTGTATAAATGACCTTGTGTCGGACTTGGCGATTTGACGGTATTGAGTTTTGTTTGGTACCCTCTCGCCATTCTCTTGATACGGATGATGCCAAACCCACCCGTACCTCCCGTAGGCTTAAAATAGACAGTCGGATAAACGGATAGCATCATCCGCAAATTTTTTCTGCTAAACGGCACAGTTCGGGGGATATGCTTTCGTAATCTCCGTTGCTTTAGCAGCCATTTGGTCTTTTGCCATTTGCTCTTGAAAGACATGCTTGCATATTTCAACTGCCTCAACCTCCCTTATTCTCAACATACGCATGGAAATAGGTGCTTGTCACAGCATATGCCTAAGCCGTTCCCAATGACATGGACTCCCACCTGAGACTAGGAGTGAGCAAGATAGATTATTGCGTGTCTTCGTCTCACATCAACATTGATGATAATCGCCATGATATTCACCTCAGATCGTTAAATCATTTTCTGATTTTATATGAATAGCTTCTTGTAAAAGTCTTTGGAGAACAGCAGCAAAAACGGCGATCACCATAGAGGAGAAAATAATGACCAATCCGATTGGTATGAAACTTGGAGGGTCAACTCTTTTTGCCAAGAAATAGTAGAGTGGCATACCTAGAAGATACAAGGTACTAATCGTGATGGCACAGTATTTTATATTCTTTAAGGCCTTTACCGATAATGCCGAGAACGCTTGGTTCTTATCAATATAGCTTAAAAGTTGAAAAGCTTGATACAGAGCAAAGTAAAAAGGTATCGCTGCCGCGTACATATCGATTAAAACGAGAGATTTCATATTAGCAATTTCTGGATACAATCCTCCAGCAAAATTCCCGATCTTAGGCACTAAAAATATGCACAATGCAAGAACTGGGATTCCTAAAAAAATAACAGCCAGCTTTAAGTTTCATAAAAACCACCTCACTGATTTAATGATAAAATGACTCTAACACATCATTTATTGTTTAACAATAAATTTTTGTTGTTTTTAATTATATTATTACCGTTATCACATCCTTATAATTATTAAATGAAAATTCTACAACCATGCAACATTTCCAGCCAGTCAGTCGTTTGAGATACTGAAAGCAAAAATTCAACGAGGTGATAGTACTTGAAATCCCGTAAAAAACTTCTAAGCTTATCTGTAGCTACCGTTTTGTCCCTTTCCCTAGCAGGTCAAAGTTTTGCAGCAACCTCAACTTTCACCGATTTAGAGCAGGTTGCAGCCAAAGATAAAATTATTTCTCTGCAATCGCAAGGTCTCGTGTCGGGAGTCAGCAGCGACCTGTTTCAGCCCAATGCAGCACTTACGGCTAGCCAAGGCGTTCAAATGATCATTAAGGCGCTTGGTTTGAACCTCGATGCCATTAAATTTGCCAAAGCGCCACAGGCAACCGACTATTTTGCGAAAGCAAACAATGAGGCATGGTATGCCCAAAGCTTAATTATTGCAGCGAATAACGGCCTGGACCTTGCTGCTGAACTTGATCCGAACCAGAAATGGACGAAGGAAATCTTTACGAAAGAATTGCTCCGTGCGTTGGAAGGTCATAACATTATGCACATGATGAAGCTCCCGCCGATCGCGATCAAAGACAAAGCCGAAATTACTATTGACGCTCTCGGATCGATCCAAGCCGCTATTTACAAAGGGATTACATCACTAGACTCCGATGGCAATTTCCATCCACAAGCAGAGATTACACGAGCGCAAGCCGCTGAGATGATTTATAACGCGCTCAAGTACATCCACCCGGCACCGGATTCAAACGGCGATACTCCAAGGAATGGAAACAGCCAACCGATGATACCGGCTGATGGTCAAACGGGTCAAGTTAAAGCCGATTCCACGGTATATGAGAATACCCAATACGGCTTTCGTTTCACGCTTCCTGGCAGCTGGAAGGGCTACACAATTGTAACGGACAAGTGGGAGGGTCTTTCCATAGCGGATTCGCAAGGCGAGAACGTGGTGGAAAGCGGAGCGAAGATTAGCATCCGCCATCCCGAATGGACATCCGAACAACCGAGACAAGATATTCCTGTTCTCATCTTTACCGTCGACCAATGGAATAAGCTCCAGCAGGAAAAATTCCATATCGGCGCAGCTCCAATCGGACCTAGCGAGCTAACCCGTAATGACAAGTACGTGTTTGCGCTTCCGGCGCGTTATAATTTTGCCTACCCTGAAGGCTATCAAGAAGTAGAGAACATTCTAAAAAGCAATCCGATTCAACCAATTTCTTAATTAAAAATCTATATGTTTAAGAAGGCGCGAATGATCGCGCCTTCTTTTTTGATGACCATCGCATGTTCCCTGCCTTCAAAACCTTAGTCACAACTACCAAACCTCGTCTTGTAACAATGAGCCCATGCAGGTAGATAACCTGCTCTGACCGCCACTTGCTGTGACACGACATTGCTACCGTCAGTACCGTAATAAGGAATATACCCGCATCTTATGTCATTTTAAAATGAGTCGCCCTCACAGCAGTAATTTTTTTCCTGTAAAATGTTTCAAAAATATCCCAATTAGGTTACTTATGATTTATAAAGTTACAATAAATCTTACATTGGGAGAGTGGTTTAAGATGAATTCCTTCAAAACAAAGTTGATTGTGCTTCTTGCAAGTTCGAGTTTAATGCTTCCTAGCGCCATTAGCGCAGCAGCGGAGACGACAGTAGATACGCCATCCTACACTTATCAGAATGGCGTTATTCACACCTTTGTCCATGGTATTTATGTACCTGGCTATTATCTAAATGTTGATGAAGATACAGTAGCAGCCTATATCCCCGGAGGGGTAGGCGTAATTGCGGTCGATAAGGATGCTGTTTTACCTGAAGGTTCCAAATTCTTAAATTAAGATCATCCAAGTTCCATTGGAGCATCGAGCCCTCGCTCGATGCTCTTTTTAACCATTGGAAACGCCCTGAATACCTTCAAGCAAATTAGTGCGTTGCACTGTAGATGGAACATGTGAGTCCATGTTGCTACTGTTCATGACTAAGTTTTGATTAGCCGTCTTTATAGGCGTTTGATTTTCTACTTGGTTCACACACGAACTCAATAATATCGCCATTAGCCATTACAATAAAATAAGCACGTTTATTCATCTAGATGTTCCCTCCTATGTTCGATGTAGGCCAAGGCAAATACTGTGAGGTAATTTTTCCATATAAAGGATAAGACGCAACTAGAATACTAGTGGTTCATTGCACTAAACAGCCAAAAAAGACAACCACACAGGGTTGTCTTTTTAATTACTTATTTGCTTTGCTTGGCATCCAGCATTTTGCTAATAATGGCAGCTGCCTCTTCTCTAGTAATCAGTGCATCTGGATGCAGTGAGCCGTCAGGATAGCCGCTGATGACGCCCAGCTTCACAAGCATCGACACATACGGCTTTGCCCAGCCAGGTATAGCTCCAGCATCGGTGAAGGAATCGTCTGCACCCGCTGCCTCCGTATCCACCTTCATCATGCGGCCGATTATAGCAATGGCTTCCGCTCTGGATATCGGTACGTTAGGATCCAAATATAGTTTCTCGTCTTTCGAAGTCCCTCCGAGCCATCCATGTTCAATCGCCGCTGTAACGTACGGCTTGGCCCACGATGCTACAAGTTCTTGATCAGCGAACTCAGGGGATATCTGGTGTACGGAGGAGGCTAAAGCAGCGCCTTCGGCACCAACAGCGATTTTGGCAAATTCTTGCCGAGTAATGGAGCGCTCAGGTTCAAAAGCAAGCCCTTTACCAGATGGTACGCCATTGACTGCTCCCATTGATGCTAATCTGTACACCATATCGTGAGACCAATGCGTAGGAGCCATATCCTCGAACACTGGCAAATCACCGTTATACAACAGGGCATATTTGCTAAAATGCGGCAACGAAGCGGTTATGGTGCCTGCTGCCGGGTCTACACGACCCCCGATATATTCCCACTTATGCGTCTGCTCATTATACCAGTATATCGCTGCTCGGCTTGGATCCTGAAGTTCTTCCAAACTATAGCGAACTGTGAGTTCTGCCGGCTTTTGAAGTTGCGTAGGTTTATCGAATTTAAATTCATAGATGTCTCCAATCACTTTCAGACGACCTGTCTCATATTTCTTCGGAGTCCGGACGGCCCCAATGCCCATTCCAACGCTTTCCTTGAGCGGCTGAGACGGTATACGAATTACGGCACGATCGCGAATCTTAACAACACTTTCCTGATTGTTGCTGAGTATGGCAGACGTAATGTAATCAACACCCTGCTCCTGCTCAATCAACCGCTGTAGTATCTTCTGCAGCGTATCTTCTACCGCTGAATCTGTGGATTCACTGCCATCCTCATCCTCAGGTGTGTTGGGCGTTGGCGGCACATACCAATCATCGTACTGGATGGGAGGAGCCTCTGGCGCTCCGAGCGGTTTGGTTACTTTCACAGCGATTGTAGTCTCAAAAGCAAAATCGCCAGCGACGGAATAGGAAGCTTTGATAACCATGTCTCCTTCATACTCAGCATGTAGGCGTCCTTGCTCCGAAATGTTCCCGTTCGTCTCCCCTAAGAGTACGCTCCACTTCACGCTGCCAGGATCAATAATGAACGATTTGCCGTCCTTGTCTGTACCTATGAGTTCCAGCGATTGTTCACTGCCCTCTTCTAACTGTAGTTCACCGTCTTTCAGCTGCCCTTCTTTAGCATGCAGCTCCACTTTGATTAAGGAACTCAGTTGGTTGTTGATAGCTTCGGTATTCAGCACGGTTTCATTACCTGCTATATCCTTAGCAGTAACAACAACAGGCTTGGACAAGTAGCCTTCCATTGGCATAGATTTCTCGAAGGCGCCGCCCATTTGAACATCAACAAGCTCATCGTTAACCGTTACAGTACTGCCTGGCTCCGCCACCCCTTTCACGATTACCGTTTGCTGGTTAGACGCAGTTCGTGCACTTTCCACTTTTAAATCAGGCGCGGTCGTATCCGAAATAACACGAACACTGGAAGCTGTGATATCGCCTTGAAGATTCGTCGAGAATAATTGGATGACGTTCTCCCCTTCATTCAACGAAATGGATTGGTTCCAATCAGCTCCTAATTGCGGTTCTTGCTTCATATTATTCACAATGACATCGGACGATACAGCTTGATCAGCATGCATTTGCAAGAGCATACTGTTTTCATTCATGATATAGGTTGTCGTTCCATCCTGTGAATACTTATTGGTAACTGGATCCATATTGCCATGAAGCACCGACAGCTGTACATTCGCAGGCTGTGGTTGCGGTAGAAATACAGCCTCGGTAACCGAAGGCTCACTGTATACTTTGATGCCGTCAACTAATTTGTAAGCGCCTATGGACACTTTGTAGGAGGAGCCCGGCAGCATGCCGACTTTTTCACCAGCTTCGTTATTCAGCGTGCCTCCGATATTAGCCATGTGAACATCGCCAGCCACTTCAATGACACCTAAGCTAGGAATGGCCTTGCCATTCTCGTCCAGCACTTGCACCGTGTATCCGTCTACCGCTTGCTCATCCCATGAGAGTTTGAATAATCCATTGCCAGCTGGGCTCAAGTGAACTTGACTTGGAGAAGCAGGTTGATACGGATTGACAATCTTCAAGGGCTGACTGCTGTATTTGCTAGTTACATTCGCTTCGCCCTGCGACAAGATCGCCTTCACATAATATGTGCCGCTAGGAGTCGTGTCTGGTAAGACGATTTCCGCAGAACCTGCGGAGACATCTAGATCTTGGACAAGCAGACTGCCAGGGTCGTTCTCATTGTTTGTGCTAAGGAATAAGGAAACCTTTTCATTCGTCGTATGATCACCCAGCCACTTGACCGTTACATGACGTGGATTCATTGCATCCGATTGCTGAACATCAACGCTTGTGAATGTTGGAGGTACGGTAACATTCTCAAGTGTCCATTCCAGCTCACGATCTGACGTTACACGCCAGGTGCCGCTCATGGGATTTTCCATCGATATCAAAACGCTTTGCTCACGCTCTCCAGAAGCAGATTCTTCGTCGGGAACCTCCTGAATATCATAATTCTCACCGGAGACAAGCGGGTATAGATGGCCAGCTGGATCCATAACTTGGAGCTCATCGGGATCTCCTGAGTACGTAATGTCCAGCAATGCTAACTCTTGCCCCGATGAAACCGGAATGGAATAAATATTCGGACTTGCAGCTTTTAGTAGTCTTCTCGTTGGCTGCTGCACATTACTTCTTGGCCCTGAGCTGGCAACCGGCTTCATGTTCGTTCCGAAGCTCATCGTTCCGGAGACGTTCCCTGATTCATCATAATACGTCTGTTCAATGAAGCTCTTGGCTGGCAACTCGGGAGCCGCTGGCTCGTTGGATGGTGATTCCTCTCCAGCAATTAAGCTTCTGCTTCTCTGTATGCTATGTCTACCTACGGTGATTGTCGGCTTTTTGTCTCCCCATTCATACTCAAAGCCCCATGGAATACCAATAAACTCCACGGTACCTGCAACTTTCTCTGAGCTAATTTCGCCTTTTGCCGCTGCAAGCACTAAACCTCGCGGAAGCTTCACCTGCACATTGCCGCCACCTGCTAAATAGACGGGTCCAAGCTTGCCATGCTGCTCCGGATCGTAACGGAAGACTACGTAGACTTCGCCGGTGAGAATATCTTTGATATTAATTTTGGCACCAGCCTCAAGTTCAACGCCGAACTGCGAGAAGGAGTCTTTGAGCAGCACGCTTCCGTATACTTCTTCAAAAAGCTGTATACCGAGCACCTCAAATGCGCCGGAAAATTCAACACCTCGCATCGATAGCCCTACTGTGGCATCGTCCGCCTTAAACACTTTGGCGATGCTCAAGCCGCCGATCATTTCTAATTTTAGCGGGGGCAGAAACTGATAGTTGCCCATTAATGTATCGTAGATATGATAAATCCCGCCTCCGCCTTTCGTGATATAGGCAACCGGAGCAATTGGAATCAACGGAATACCCGGTTCTCCGCCGACAACGAAGCGGAAATTATCTACAATCGGGAAGTTCGTATCAGTTAGTCGTATGCTGAGCAATCCGTTCACTTCGACAACTTTAAATTGGACATTCGCTTCAATTTCGTACTTCTTCTCGAACGTATCTACACGAACAATGCCATCTACCCCCAGATTAAGCCCCGGGACTAGATTTTTCGGCAGCCCCGCTTCCCCTTCAGCTCGCAAACCTAGAAACCCGAATTTACCCGCAGGTCCAAATGCATTGTCGTATTGCCGAATACCGAATTTGGCCTCATCCAAATCGACAGAGACCAAGACGGAGCCTGCCCCATCATCTTCGCCATCTACATTTTCAGTTTCATCTGTTGGCGGATTTGTCGGCGGATTCGGCGGATTCGGTGGATTGCCGGAACCAGAACCTGACGAATCCCCCTCTTTGCCCGTATCTTTCTTAGGACCTGGCTCGAAATCCAAGGCAAGCCGACCGCCGAATGAAACGCTCTCTGTTCCAATCACAGCGTTCTTAATATTGAGTTGAAACCAAGCGAGTCGTTGAATAATAGATAAACCTTTTAATACGTCCCACTTGATTTCAATTTTATGTTCCTGTTCTTCTTCATTTGCTTCTAAAGCGTATTTTATACCATCCGCCAGCTCAACGCTGAAAGGCCCATAGGCAAATTTGAAGTTCGGGATGGAAAGTGCCCCATTCCCCTTCAAATTAATAAAGTCGTGAACATGCGTGCTATCCTTAGTGCTCTTTTGAATGGTCATCTTTTGCGATGCCTCTCCGAAGACAGCCGTTAACATATCTGTTGTGTCATGGTGAATCACAGAATTGATCGTCGAACCTTTATCAATCTCATAAACCACTTTCCCATTATCACTGTTATTGGCCCGAATGGAACCACGGATTTCCAGTAAAGAAACTTGGCGGCCGCCTGATCTTTCAAATTCCATTTTATAATTCGCAAGCTCGGTCTCACTCTTCACAGGCAGCAAACTGTAGGTTTGTCCCTCCTCCTGCTCCATGTTATCGCCAACAACCAGTAGAATACCGTAATCCTTCGATTTATAGCTTTTATCAAGCGTAAACTCGATTTTTTTCTCAAATACTTTACTGCCCGCCGTCAACCTTACCGTGTAGGATCCCACTTCAAGCTTGTGCTGCTTCCACAGGTCACTTGTTAAATTCAACCGCGCAGTAATCTGCTTATCATCTTGAATGGATACGTCCGAGGAAGGAATCGCTACGCTTGCTCCATCGCGATCTCGGATGATATCAAAGCTCCAGCCTGATGAACCTTTCAAGACTTCAAACCCTGCTCCTTGCAGCGTTAGCGCAGGTTTCTCATCAAGCATGTACAGCTTTTTAGGGAAAACCTCCAACAGCTGCATGTTGGGTATTGTACCCGTCAAGGCAGGTAGAACAATATAAGAAGCTTGAATGCTTTCCTCTCCGCCTGCCGCCTGGGCGATCACCTGGAATTGGGCTGCTTTGTAAGCGAGTTGTACTTTTGGCTTTATGCGCCATGTAACGGATTGTGTCTCGCCGACCTTCATGCTTCCTACTGATTTGGTTATATTCTGGCCAGATGCGAGCTCCAGCTCGTCAGGCAGACCGAGTGTGACTTGTAAGCCTTCCATATTCACCGAACGGTCAATGGCATTATCAATATCAACTCGAATCTCAAACTCATTTTCCTTGTAGCCGTTGCGATCATAGTTTAGTGTCAACTGCTTAGGCGCACCGACTTGCAAGCGGTAAGTGGCTTCTTTCTTCGATGTGAAAAAGCTGCCTAGGCCGTAGTACGTCTCGAATACAGCCTCTCCTCCTGGGGCAATGTTAGCCGGGTCCCAATAAAGAGCGACTGCACTATCGGCAGACCCGTAAGCATTCTGCTTGTTCGTGAAATCGAGCAGCGGATTTACGGTGTATTCCCACTTGGTTTGGGAAATACCATTCCAATGGGCAATAATCATCTGATTCGGTGCTTTGTTTCCCCAGCCTTGCATAAATCCGTAGGACATGACCTTGGGATTGATCGGATTGTCCGTCGCATTCCAATAATAAGGGAGTTGGCCAGTAATGACCTTCTCGTTGGAAATGTACGTATTCCCGCCAGCTACCGAAATTGGAGAAGCGTCTTGCGGTCCCAGCATCGTATCCAACAAAATGCGGGAGCCGACACTCTGATTCTGATTCGTTGTATTTTTGACTTGATAAGAAACTTTCATATTACCTGCGTTAGGATTCGTCGGGTCGTCGACTAGTGTTAGCGTCTGTGTAATGTCTAGTCCTTCAATGTTCCATATCGACTTATTCGTCAACCCCTGATTGACAGGGGAGGATGTGAAGCTTCCGTTCGAGCCCAAAAAGCCATAGCCGTTGCCGAAAATATAATCTTTCCCGTTTATGCGAAACGTCGTGAAAGAAGTCTCAGGAAGCTGCTCCTTGAAGAGAAGCGACTTGTTATCGTCACCGCCTTTTAACGGGGATCCCTGTTTCGTATTGACACTGAACCTTCCCGTCTCTTTATTGACGCTTACTTCCATGAAAGCATTGGAAACTGTAAGTGGTGTTAGCTCCGCAGCTGCGGCCAACGCCAACTCGCTTCCCATAGGAAAGAGCAGTACAAGAATGGCTCCAATGAGTGCTAATTTATTACCTATTTGAAATCGATTCTTTATCATTACTCACACTCCTAAGAAGCTTGTCTTGGTAAAATATACACACGAATAAGCTTCATTTGACGTTCTTGATTTTGAATTAAAAAGGTGTAATAGCCATATTCCGTTATAGGCAAAATACCATTGCTTACCAGATTGGCTTTCGCCTTAAAATCTCCGATACTTTTCGGACCTTTGGCCCATTTGACGGAGCTCGTTCCTTGAATGCCGAAAAGCGAAAGTTGAATCGCATCACCATACACAATCACATCCGTATCTTGTACTTTCACGGAATTGACGTACACCGTGAACTCGGTCGGTGCGATGACAATCGCCTTCCGAGTCACTACAGCTTCGTTGCCTGCACGATCCTTCACTTTATAAACGACCGCATATTCACCAGGTATTCGTGGATTGATCGTATTTTGAGTAACGCTAATTTTTGCGGTCATATCACCATCCACAAGATCTGTCGCTGTGACATCTGTTAGCGGATTCACAACGGCTCCCACTCCAAGCAGCAATTGCCCGCCGCCGATAAATGTAAACTTCGGTTCTTCGCGATCAATATTGCTCACATCGATGCGCAGCGCATATTTATTGCCAAGCGCATCTACAGCGTCGATCCAACGCGTGCCGTTGCTCGTAAACGTGACCACATTTCCACTCAAACCTACATAAGTAAGTGCTTGATCTGCTGTAATCGTTACATTCACATTATTTTTCGTTGGCAATGTTTCACTATAGGTATAGGTCACTTTCGCCTTCGTCTTATTGATGTTATTCACCGTGGCTTGTATCTCCGTCAAATTCCCTACGACATCCTGCAGATAGAAAGTGAACGTACCGTTATCCTTAAACACAACCTGCTTCGCTCGGTTATTGTTCAATACATAGAACGGCTCATCCGTATCTACCGTTACGATGACATCCTCCTTGGTCGCTGTGGTCGTACTGTACGATAATCGCGGTGCGGGAGGTGTTCGATCGATGTAATTGACCGACGCCTGAACGAAGCCTTGATTACCAGCCCTATCAACAACTGCGAAATTATAGGTCCCATTGCTTGTGAAGTCATAAGCCGTGTTGCCATTATTGCCAATCACGGTGATCGGCTCATTCGCTAGAACTGTTGCTCGCACATCAGATCTCGTCTTTGTCGATTCGGAATATTGAATAGCAGCGACAGGCGGCGTCTTATCAATCCGATCAACGGTTGCGACCAACTCCCGCTGATTTCCAGCTAGATCTTGAAACACAAAAGTAAAGGATCCATTCTGTGTAAACGTATGTGTGTTGTTGCCAATACTAAGAATTTGTACAGGCATGCCCGAGTTATCTTTGGCGGTCAACGTTGCCTCGACATCCTGATTCGTCCAACCTATATGGCTGTAGGTAACAATGGCCTCAGGAGCTTCTCGATCGATATAGGTAACAGATGCAACCGTCTGTCCTTCATTGCCTGCAGCATCGCGATATTCAAACACGAACATACCATTGTCTGTAAACGTATACCGTTTACTGCCGCCATTGTTCGTTACCGTAACGGCAGACTGATCCGTGAAGGAGATTTCGACATCAACATTATCCTTCGTCCAAGTGGATCTGCTGAATCTGAGCTCTGCCTGAGGCGCCGCCTTATCCATCCAGCTCACCGCCGCAGTCTGGTGGCCGATATTGCCGGCCTCATCTTCATACTCGAATGTGAATTGCCCGTTCTCTGTAAAGGTATACCAAGGACTGCCACCGTTATTTAGAATCGTAACTGGCCCATTATTATCATCATAGGTCATGAGTGTAACGGTAACATCCTGATTCGTCGGGCTTTCCTTACTGTATACCAACTCCCCCGCAGGCGGTTGTTGATCGATTTTGTCAACGAAGACCTCATCAGCGCTTACAAGACCTGTACTCACATTACGCACTTTATAGTGCAGGGATCCGTTCGTCGTAAATTCATACACAACCTTCGTCACAGTTTGACTAATGACTTGCGCTTCACCATTGATCGTAAAATCCATTAATTCTCGATCAGGACTTCCTGCCGCCTCGATTGTGACGCGGACAGGCCCGTTCGTCCAACCGCTCGGGGTGAGTGTGACATCGGATGATGGCAAACTGCGATCAATCCATTGGACGTTGGCTACAGCGACTCCTACATTCCCCGCAGCATCCTTAAATTCAAACTGGAACTGGCCATTGTCTGTAAATATGCGCTCTTTTTTGCCTAGCTCCGTATTCGTTACTATGACTGGCTCGTTGGTCGTGAGTGTTGCCGTCACATTATTGGCCGTCAAGCCGGCAGGCTTGTACGATACCGTACCTATGGGACTTGTGTTATCCAGCAGAAACGGATTACTGCAGAATGTCGTAACATTCCCCGCTTTATCTGTCACTTTCGCCCATAAATACCAAGTGCCGTCCCCTTCGTTTTTAACCGCTTTATGATCTGCACCTAGTGACGTCCACGCCGTTGGCTCAGTCGTATTTGACATCGACCAGGCATGCGCATACGTTAGCTCACTCTGCGGAGCCCCCGAATCCGTAGCATAAACGACTGTGCTCACCGTTTTCTGCTGAGATGATCCATTGGCGCTCAACGTAATGACCGGCATCGTCTTATCGATCCAAGTTACGGTTGCCGTAGCCGTGTTCACATTTTCAGCCTTATCTCGGAAATTGAACGTATAGGTGCCATTGGACTGAAAGAGATAGGTCAACCCCGTAAGCCCATCTACCGTTATGTCAGCGGATAGCGACACATTATCCGTAGCTGACAATGTCGCAGACACAGACTGATTCGTCCATGCGGTTGTGCTATAGATCATATTCGTCATAACCGGTTTCGTGTTGTCGAAGGTCACTGTATCCGAATATGTCGTAGAGATATTGCCCGCAGAATCCATAAACTGAACCGCTATCGTTCGCAGACCTTGTGTCGCAGGAATGGTTATCGTTTTGCTAGTAGTAAATGTCTCCCAACTCCCCCATACGCCGCCATCAACGGTAAATCTCATCTTATCCACCGTGCCTTGCAAATCCGTGGCGTTCAGCTGAATGGGCACTGTCGCAACATTCGTAAACTTTTTCGGTACACTTATAGCACCTGTTGGGAACTCATTATCGAGCTTGTAGGGTCCGCCAGTTGTCAGAGCCCAGTTTCCCGCTTCATCATAAACCTTGGTATGAATATAAAAAATGCCCGTTTTGTTCGTTATGGAAAGCGTTCTAATCGTAGACGTTGTCCACGCCGAGTCGTTCCCATCCGTTGTCGCTTGCGTCGTAACCGCATATTTGATCACAAAATTCGCCGGGTTTGTTGTCATGTTATCCGTCAAATTCAAATCCGTTGAAAGTGTCTTGCTGTAGGCGGATGTACTAGGCAGTGTAAAAGTTACCGTCGGTTTCGTATTATCGAGGACAAAGCCCTGCGTTGTTTTTGCATACCCCATATTGCCTGCACTGTCTGTTGTCTTAATATGCAGGAATTGCGTGCCGTTAGCTCCTGTGGGAGAAGAGAGCGTTGCGGTTGAAGTCGTTTTCCCACCTGTTCCATCAAAAAACATCTGCCAACCAGGATCATTCGCAGCAGGAGTCGTTACACTCGTTCCCCATAAGTAAAACGCTTGCCCTAACGTGCCCTTCGCATCCAGTAATGTAACACCTACTTGGCGGGAAACGCCTGGCGCACTATTGCCCTGTGCCGTAAATGTGACGCTCGGTGCTGTCTTATCAATGATAAAATTGGAGCTTTCTACGGTTCCAACGTTATTTAAATTATCACTAACCGTTAACTTCAGCTTATAGCTTCCTTCCACACTATTCGGTACGGTGAGCGTGCCTCCGCTGATGCTCCCTGTTCCGGTTGAGTAAGAAACACCGTCTTTGAACCATTCGTAGCCAACTTGTTTCACACCAGAATGCGGATCGGCAACCGTGTAGGTTAGTGTATGGCTCGCCTTTGCTGTTCCCGAAGTCGGATTCATGACAGCTGTTGGCGCTTGGTTATCGTAATTAAAAGGACCCGCTGTTTTAATGATTGTATTCGCTGCAAGGTCAATGGCTTTTGCATGTAAGTAATAAGCGCCTGTACCTGTTGGATCAATGGGGGCGGCCCCGTTAATGAGACTTCCTGAAATACCTGATGCAGCTGGTGGCGTTGCGCTCTGTGTCCACACGTAGAAGAGACTCGTGTTAGCTGCTGTCGGTGTATCTGTCGTCGTGATTGTCACACCATGACTCTTTTTGTACATCGCATCCGACTGCTTGCCGAAAGTAAGCGTTGGAACCGTGTTATCCAAATAAAAGGGTCCTTTGGTTTGGATGACTTCATGACCTACAACGTCCACTGCTTTCGTGTGCAGGAAGAATATACCAGGCGTTGCCGGGTCTGTTGCGGCAGCACCGCTTGCAATAACCGTATTGATTTCTGAAGCAGCGGGTGCTGTCTGGCTTTGTGTCCACGTATAAGAAAGCTTAACGTTTTCGTTCAGCGGCAAATCACTGGCAGTAACGGTTATTCCTAATGTTTTCTTATAGCTCGTATCTGCTGGCAGATTGGCAAACGTGATTGTCGGTGCGGTATTGTCGATATAGATAGGCGTTTGAATCAAGCTTTTGAAATAGGCAACATTATTCAAGGACGTGCCATCTGTAAAATAAGTCGTCCCATTTGAGGTTGCTGTCCAACTATTCGCAGGCAAGTTCACGCCATCAGAAGGACCGCAGCCATCAGGACCTCTTTGAATATTTACAAGTCCCGAGGGCATATCCGCGGTAATGCCTCTAGCATATACCGGAGATGAGTATCCCTCGAACACGGCATTATACAAACGGATCCAATCTTGCGTACCGTTTATGGAAATGGGGATCGTTGATTCCATATCACATTTCACAGAGGGACTCGACGATTCGAAAGAAACATTTATCTTGAGCGTCTGTCCTGCCGTAAAAAAATAGTTGCCGTTTACCGGAGAGACCGTGGCTCCGATTGAACTAATCATGACTGCTGTAGGCTGCTTGACAGCTCCAGCCGGCGCTAAAGTAGCAGCCCCTGCTGTTATTGGGAATGGTACGGCGACACCTGCCAATAGCAACATGCTCGTGAAGAGCCCCCAAATTTTTCTCATAAAGCCTCCTTTTGATGACACCAACTTATTTGGAACTCCCACATTCTACGCGCAATTCGACAATCCTCGATAGTACCAAAGGTCATTTTCACGAAATAAAGTGAGAAAAAAGTCCTATCTTGCGTTAGAACTCCCCGTACAACAAAAAATGAGCCAAGCAGATCTGATCTGCCTAGCTCATTCATAAATTACCGCCCTGCATACTACTCCCAAATATTCCAATCCTTCGCCTTGGCAACTGCCTGTGTACGGCGGTTCACTTGCAGCTTGCCGTAAATGGACAACGTGATGTTTTTGACTGTGCCTACGGCCAGTTCAAGTCTTTGCGCAATCTCTGGATTCGATAAGCCCTTCACCATTAGCTGCAGCACATCCTTCTCACGCTCTGTCAGCGACTGGGTGAGCAGACTGGCTTCAAGCTTCGGCTTTCCTGTATCCATGACAAGCGGCTCTATTTTTCCAACTGTACCCTCACTGGCAAAACGATTGAGCACAGCTAGCTGAGCAGACATCATCTGCATAAGCTCCAGACGTTGGCTGGCTTGCGCCCCAGTCATCGCCTCATTCTCCAAATAGACAATTCCGGCCAATCGGTCCAACTGCTGAACAGGCAAGCAAATAATCGAACGCGGACGAACACTGCGAATATACGGATCCCAAGCGAATAAGTCGTCCAGATGGGCATCCTCGAGTATAAGCGATTGCTTGGTTCTGGCAACGAATCGGATCACCGAAATCGGTAAATCAAAACAACTTTCCAGCGAGGCTGAGTGCCCGCTCTTTGATATGTTTCGATTTATATCATGCTCGGCTTCGATCCACAAATCTCCGGCTTTATTCACAATCCAGAACCCTTTGGCTGCTCCTGCATTTTCCATGAGGGTTACTAAATAATGACCGAGCAGTTGTTCAAAGCCGTAGGCTTGGGTTAATCGAGCTGCCGCTTTCTTGAACATATCCCGCTCCACCTCCACAGGAGGCTCCTCGTTCCCTTCCTTGTGATCGGCTTGAACAGACTCGCGAGTGAGCTTCAAATCCTGCTCCCATACTCTGCTTTCCTCATTCGTCCGTACAAATGAATCGGAAAAGTGCTCGCGAAGCTGCAAGCACTTTTCGCTGGCTCCCCATACCTTAAAGCCATGATGCGCATCCAAAAGGTACGTTTTTGCAAACTTCTTTTTCCCAATGGCTAGAAGTAATTTTCCAGCAAGCTCGCAGGCAATTGCCTCCAAATGTGTATATCCGTTCTCACGCGCTGCATCTATCGCCTCATCGTAACAGGATAATGCTTGCTCCCCTCTTCCTTTCAGCCGAGCTGCCTCTCCCTTCATAAGCAATAACTTAGGCAAGAAGTGACTTGGCCCTAGCTCTGACCACTTTTGCATTTGACCCAGCATACTTCGCATCTTCCCGTCCGCCAGCACCTGTTGCGACTCGGTTTGCTCACGATAGACCGCGGACATGGCTAAAAAGCCGTACAACATCCCCTCGGGCAAATGCGAATGATACTTGTAGTATCGCTCGCTATGCTCCGTCTGTTCCCAAAGCTGCGCAGCTTCGCGATACTGTCCGAATACGTACAGCAGTTGAATTTTGCAAATAGAATATTCAAACACAAGTCCTATGCGGGACTCTGCAGGGCTCATCGATTTAAGGAACGAATTCTCATCGAACGAATCATCATTCAGCGTTAGACGACCTGCCGTCTCTCCCTTTAGACACTTTGCAAACTGCTGATATAACGTGAACGATTTCATAATGAAAGGGTCTTTTTTATGAAAAGCGCCGCCCTGAACTTGGCAAAATTCGAGCAGCTCTTCCAAATGTCCACCGAAAAACAAGCTGAACTTCATGCCGCGAAGCGAAAAACCGGCATAATACATATCGCCGCTTGCGAGACTAAGTCGATGAGCTTCTTTAAATAAAGGCCACGACTCCTGAGCGCTTATACGCCAGAAGTGAGTTAAGGCATAAATAAACGAAAGCTTCGCTTTAAGTGGCGAGTGGGTCGCATCGCCTAGATACCGTGCTGCTTTCGAGAGCTCGCATCCTTCCCTATGCCCGCCCTCCTCGCTGGAAATATATGAGGCAAAGATCGCAATGATTTCCGGAAACTGGTTCGCCGCATGGCGGGCAAGCATCAAGCGTATACTTCGGCATATGATCACGACGAATAGATTCATATCGACAAAAGAGGAAGCTCGCGCCACGATCGGCAGCAGTTGCAGAATGGCCAATTGGTACGGTGAAGCTTCCTGGCTGCGTTCAGGATGCAGCTCGCGCTCCATTTCTTCACGAAGCAATCTGCGCGTTTGGCTCAGTTCCTTTTGGCGCCTAGCAGCCCCGACTTGACTTGGAAGTTCAATTCCCAATCTGCCTAGCAGCTGCACACCAGCCTGAAAAGCCTCTCTGGCATTGCCGCGATTGATATCAAGTTCCAGCTTCACCGCATAAGTCCGAAGCTCTTCCAAACGATTATGAGTGTGCGCGATGAGCTGTTCGAAAAGCAGCTCCCCCGTGTCCAAGTGACCGCTTAACACCTCAGCTTGCATGCGTTCCATATACATATCATAAATTAGCGTATGGTGCTCTTCCCAATCCTTGTCGATCAGAAGCCCTGTACCGAATGCAAGATAAGTCGCTGCTGACGAATACGCTGCCGACTTTCTAGCTTTACGACTTGCCTGCAAAGCCATTTCGGCGACAAGCCGTTGTTCCTGACGGTCAGTCAATCGATTCTTCCCAAGCATTAGATGATATAGCGTCGTATACACTTGGTCATCCGGCTTTTCCACCGTTTGAAGCCCCCATCGATAACGACCAATTCCGGCGTGTACCGTATCTTTCTCTTCGGGAGTCACGGCTCCATAGGCAGCCTGCCTAATCGTATCGTGAATAAACACGAACCACACATTCGGATCTGTCGATTCTACCAACGAGGAATCTGCTGCCATAGATAGCGCATGCCACCTTTCACGTTCTCTAACAGGAAGAACTAATCCTTCCCTCAGCGCAGGCTCCAATTGTTCCATCACTTGTTCGGGAGATTGTTGGCAAATAGCAGCTAGCGTGTGTAAATCAAACGAATAGCCAATACACGCAGCCAGGCGTAATACAGAACCCGTTGGATAGGGGAGCTTGTCCAGCATAAAATCCCAACCATCGCCAAGTGTATCCTGGTTGCGAATTTCGTCTGCATCCCACAGCCAAATTTCCTTACGCGTATCAAAACGCAGCCACTTACTCTCATATAGAGAGTGTACGAATTGCTTCATATAGAGTGGATTGCCGGCAGTTTTCTGGAAAATCGCTTCGGCCAGTGATCGCCCTCTTGACTCTTCCACATGTAACGTTTGGCACAGAAATCGTTCTGTTTCCAGCAACGTTAAAGAAGAGAGCACAATTCGCCGATGATCCCACTCAGCCAGATTATGATTATTTAACCAATGTGCAGGCTGAATTTCTTTATCGCGATACGCGATTATACATAAGAAATAATCTAGATCCCGACTTTCTGAGACACCGCGAATAAAATCCAACGTGGCGGCATCCGCCCAATGCACATCATCCAGAAACAAAATAAAAGGTGATCTTTTTCCAGCAAACGTACGGATCATCGCTCGAAAAGCAAAATGGAGCCGGTTTCTAGACTCCGTCCACGGCAATGTCTCGGCATCAGGCTGCTCGCCAATAATCAGCTTCATGTTCGGAATCATCTCTGTCACAATGCCTGCATGGTCACCAAGTGCCGCGGTCAGCTTGTCCTTCCATCGCGTTAACTGTTCAGCACTCCCTGAAAGGAGCCGATGAATGAGTTCTTGAAAGGCTTGAATTAACGGCGCATACGGGACTTCTCTTATGAGCGGATCCGCTTTTCCCGAGATGAAATAACCTCTCTCTTGCTGCTGCGATCTGTACCATTCACGAATAAGTGTCGTCTTCCCGATACCTGCCCCTCCGCTAACGACTACAAATCCCGTCTTACCATTCAAGCTGTCTGAATAAGAGTCCGTTAAGGAAGTCATATCCTGTTCTCGCCCGCTTAGAAAGATGGGCATTCGCAAATGACCTACAAAGTCCTTGCTTCCTAGAGCGAAAGCTCCAATAAAGCCATTAAGATCCCAATCACTTTTACACTTTTTGATATCGTTTAAAAGACCATACGCACTCTGATATCGCTCTTCAAGTGTTTTGGCCATCAGCTTTATGATGATGTCGCCAATCTTTTGCGGGATGCGGTGATTCAATTCACTCGGATGTGTGGGGAGCTTCGCCAAATGAGCATAAATCCATTCCGTTGGCTCATCAGCTTGGTAAGGAAGTTCTCCCACCAGAAGTTCATAGAATATTACCCCTAGGGCATACAAATCCGTGCGCGCATCCGTGTCCGGCTTCAATCGACCCGACTGTTCCGGCGCACGATACGCCCAGGATGGTTCAGTCAGCTCAGTACGCAAGGTAATTGTGACAGGGGGTGCTTGTTTTGAAGCCCATCTGCTATCGTTAACTTCGAATAAAATCGTTTCCGGGCTCAATCGACGATGGACATTGTCATTGTTATGCAAGTCCATGACCACTTCCGTAATGCCCTCTGCGATGGTTAGAAAACTAGATATATCTCCTTGCTGCTCTTGCCAATATCTATGAAGAGGGACGTTCAGCTTGTTACTCGTTACCATTACTGCCTCCCAATGCTCGTCCATAACGATTTGTTCCATATAACAAATTATATCATATAAGATTCTTTTTGCGGATGAAGGTCCCGACCCCATCCTATTCAACCTCACACAAACCTATGACATACATCGAATGTTTGAGCTATAATATGGCACAAATGATAGAAGAGGCATAGCGATGAATCGCTATGCCTCTTCTTATTCTCATTGCGGGCGCCCTACAGTTCGAGTTCTGCAATGCTCATTTCCAGAATATCCAGGGCTTCATTTAGTTGATCCTCCGTAATAATTAAAGGAGGTGAAAGCGTAAGAACATTCCCCTTGGACACTTTAAAATTAAGCCCTCTTCCCAAGCAGCTATACATGACGCGCTCTGCCTCTTGCACGGCAGGTTCCTTACTCACACGATCGGTTACAAGCTCAACAGCAACGAGTAAACCGATTTGGCGAATATCTCCGATAATGGGATAAGCCTCCATCATGGCTTTCAAACGCTTCGCCATGAGATCAGCCAGATGGTTGGCATGCTCTAGCAGATTCTCTTCCTCGATGACTCGGATGGTCGCCAGTCCTGCAGCAGCTCCTACCGGCGATTTCTCATGCGTGTAATGCCCGATCGACATTTGCTGCGCTTTGTTCAACTCTTCCTTCACGAGCAAAGCAGCCATCGGGAATACGCCCCCGCCTAAGCCTTTACCCAACACCATCATGTCGGGCTCAATCCCGTAATGCTGGTAGGCGAACATTTTCCCTGTTCGACCAAACGCCGTTGCCGTCTCATCGACGATCAACAAAGCGCCATAGCGATCACAAAGTTCTCGCAGCTTCTGATAATAAGCGACAGGCGGAATTTGCACATCCGTGTTTCGAATGGTTTCGATGACTACGGCGCCGATCTCTCCATCCTGTTCAAGCACATATTCAATAGGCTTCAAACAGAGGGAGTGCGCTTCATCCTGACAACCAAACACACAGCGATACGAGTTAAAAGGGATCACATGCTCAGCGCCTGGAAGCAATGGACCTAAGCCGCGGCGAAAAGCTCCCTCTCCGCCCACCGATATCGCATCTAGCGATGCTCCGTGAAAGGCCCCCCACATCGATAATGTTTTGTATTTCCCTGTTACTGCGCGTGCAAGCTTAAGCGCCATGCCGATGGCGGATGTTGCTCCTGGCGCGAAGAGAACTCTTTGCAGTGCTCCGTCTGTTAAAGCAACTAATTTATTAGCAAGCTCAATGGCAGGCAAATTCGTATATCTTCTCGTACAGAAAGATAGCTGGTCCAACTGCTGTTTAACGGCTTCAATAACAGCGGGATGGCCAAAACCAAGCTGATGCACGTTATTGCCATGGAAATCCATGATTCTGCGCCCTTGACTATCTTCTACATAGATCCCTTCACAGGAGGTCAGCACATTCAGACAAGGCGTTGACAACGTTTGGTGTAAAAAAACATCCTCATCCTCTTGCAAATATCCTCGTGCTGCTTCATCAATATGGGCTGTCCACCATTCGGACCTTGCTTCCGTTAAATTAATATCGCCTTCCGTTTTCATGAATGCTAGATGCTCTTGTTTGGTTGGCATATCTTCACCTCAAGTTGGATTTGGTTGTTTCTATATGTATATCTTACCTAGCATTTGTAATCCCCATGTTAAATACAAGTAATAATTCGTGCTTTACATTTGTTTTATTTTGTTTTAATTGTGGATTTGAGAGATGAAAAAATTTTTGAAAGAGATTGTGCAGCAGCACAAAGCGGAAGCAGCGAAGAAGTAATCGCCGCTTGGTAGCAACAAAAAAACTTAGTTAGATCCATATTGGGGATCTGGCTATGCTTTGTTGTTACGGGCTGTTCGGGCGTTGCCGTCACCGCCTCTAGTTACATCTGCCAGTAATAGACTTCCGCGGCTGTGAGAGGAAGAGAATAAGTTGCTACTCCTACAGCGTTCTAGGTTGTACTTTGTGCAACCATTTAGTTGTAACTGGGCCTCAGCACGCCTCTATATTGTACATTGTGCAACCATTTAAGCACTAAACCGCTTGCATCTCACCTTTTCGCAATAAATGGTTGTATTTTGTGCAATGAAAGACTGCATTCGCGCTCAGACCACACCTTTATGTTGTATAAAATACAACGTAAGCCTTCGACCTTGCTGATCTGCCGTCCCTTCGCCGCCTCATCCCATCACTTATCACCCACACATTACCCATTACCCACTACTCACTACTCACTACCCATCACCGAATACTCATCACTCTCATTCACCAATTACCCCCAGACCTCACACATCACCTATCGCCTATCACTTATCACTTATCACTTATCACCTATTACCTATCACCTATCACCTATCGCCTATCACTTATCACCTATCACCTATCACCTATCACTTAAATTTTAACGGTAAATCATACAACTAATTTGTTCATTTCACCTCGGCCCAGGCCAATAGATGGAAATTCTCCTGCTAATTCCTCAAGTTTCGCATAACATCGGGTAGCACCGGCTGAATTAACTGGAGAAACTCCAGTAATTCTACCCGCGCCCTCTTTCGCCGCCATATTTAACTGGAGAATTTCCCGTTATTCCCCCCCCACCAACAAGCATTAAATAAGGGGTAAGCTTCGCTTGCCCCAAACCATATAAATTCTTATATGTAAAAAAAACCGCCCTGTTCTCCTCACGGAAGCCGGGCGGCATTCATTAATTGATAACTCCTCCTGAATCTATCCTTTAAAATATTCTGCTCTTTTCATAAATATCTGTTCGACGGATTCAACAATTTTTCCATTCTGCTCGGATAATTGTTTCACTTCGTTCCACTCCTTGTCCTGCGAGAAAGCTTCCCACTGTCTTGTCCGTTCTTCCATGCTTTCGTATTTCATCGTGTAATACAGCTTAGGCTGCTCCTCCAAATCCTCCCAGAAATCACACACCTGCATGCCGAGTCTGGCAAAAATACCAAGCGTATGATCGGAAAAACGCTTTCGAATCGCATCAATTCTTCCTGGATAAATGGTATAAATTCTCAATTCGTAAATCATTCTTCTTTCACCTCCGATCGCCTAATTGGTAGCATCCTAGATAATCGTTCCGAAACAATAGTTCTTCCCATATCCTTCAAAATGGAGGTGAATAGATAAAGTCTTTACTTATTTCATCGAGCGATTTCAGAACGTCCTCGGTAAGCTCAAGGTTAACCGCCTTCAAATTCTCATCGATTTGGTATTCACGGGTCGCTCCGGCGATGACGGTGCTTACCGCAGGCCGGTGCAGCAACCAAGCCAGCGAGAGGGCCGTGGCCGATGTACCGATCTCCGCAGCAATCTTGGCCACCTGTTCACCCAGTTCCACTCGGGCTGAGTTCACACGCCGCACAAAGTTTGGGTTCATGTCCAACTGGGATCCGCTTGGTACAGAACCTCCCGAGTATTTTCCTGTAAGAATACCTCCTGCCAGAGGAAAATAGGGAATGATTCCGATCCCTTGATCAAAGCAGAATGGAATCAGCTCCCTTTCCACTCCACGATCAGCCAATGAATATCCCGGTTGAACCGAAACATACTTGATCAGATGTTGACTTTCGCTTATGGCCAAGGACTTCATCATTTGCCACGATGCATAATTTGAGGCCCCCACGTATCTCACTTTTCCGGAAGTTACCAGATCATCCAGCGTACGGAGAGTCTCTTCAAGCGATGTCATCGGATCAAAAACATGGATCTGGTACAGGTCAATGTAATCCGTTCGCAAGCGGCGCAAACTAGCCTCAATTTCCTTCAGAATATGCTGACGCGAAGAACCTCTGGTGTTCGGACCTTCTCCTAGTTTTATACCCACTTTTGTCGCAAAGAGCACTTCATGCCGCCGTCCTTCAAACGCTTCTCCAATAATCTCTTCCGACTTCGTGCCTGTATAAACATTGGCCGTGTCAATGAACGTGATTCCATTGTCAACAGCGTGATGCAGTACTCGAATCGATGTGTTTTTGTCAGCGCGCCCACCGAAAGCATTTGTGCCCAAACCTAGCACCGAAACTTCCAATCCGCTTGTCCCCAAATTCCGATATCGCATAACAAATCCCTCCAGGTATTAGTTTCTCAAACTTTTATAGCAGGATATATCTAGGTCTTTATGATTGCTCGATGACTATCGAATTCCTCATATTAGACCGTCTTTCCCTATACAACACCATTCCGATGATAAGTATCGAAAGCGCAACAAGAACGCTTGGTATTAGGAATATTTTCGGCGTTATCCCTTGAATGAACAGAGGTAAGAAATACCCGATTAAAGAAGCTGTCTGTGATATGAACACGTATAAGCTTGCCCCAAAGCCTGTTCGGCTTAAAAACATCCTCTGCACATATCCCATAGCAACTCCGTAAAGAATCGAAACAAAGAAAGAATACAATGGCTGGACGACAAAGAAGACAGGAAGCGAGGTACTGATCGTATAGGTCAAGTAAGTGGCGAGCGCGAAACAACCGCCAAGCAAAATAATCTTCTTACTACCGTACCGTGCCGCCAAATATCCGCCCAGTGTCATGAAAAACAGCTCGAATACCGCCTGCGCGCTCCATATATAGGACATAATCTCCGGCTTACCGAACAGCTCTAATACGACAAGCTGTAGATATAATCCTCGAATGGCATCGGCACAAGAGAGCATAAGCAGTGCAACCAGCATAATAAGGGAGAACGGTTCTCCTTTGACCACTTGCTTTACTCCCAGTTCCCCCGTTGATTCCTTATACAACAGCAAGAGAACCACCAAGCACACATAACCTGCCATATTCCCCCATAGTACGCCCTTAAACGTTGCAAGGAGGAAGATGTTCGCTCCAAGCAGCAGCCCCGCAAAAAATCCGATGCTATAGGAGGCACGAAGCCATATTTGGGCCATTTCTACAATGTCGCCGGCGCTACGGGAAAAATGATTTCTAGCCATCCCAAACAGCTGCCCCATAATCAATCCGGACGGTGCAACTGTTATCGTCATTCCAATGAGCGCACTCTGAAAGTCAGAGGCATTCATATAGATGAACAACCCGATGATGCAAAGTAAGGCCGCAAGAACCGGTAGTTTCTTCTTATTTTTCAAACTGTCACTGATCCAACCAACGGTAATCGTAATGGCTATATTGCAGAACAGTGATACCGCGAAAACGACAACAATCTGTACTTTTGAAAGTCCAATACTCTCGTTGAGATATACTGCATTCATAGGTGCTAAAATGCCTGTACCTATGCCGTATAAAAATAACATAGTAAGCAGCGTTCTCGCTCCGGGGACTGAAACAAACTTACGAATATCACGAATGATTTGCATGAGCACCTCTTAGACGATCCCTAATTTCTTCTTACATTTTCAATTATAAATAGTCATTCCTGTTATGAGAAGGAGTGAATAATTCTAAAGTAAGTTACCTTATTGTTACTTTCAAGTTCGAACTCGAAACTGCCCCACCGTTACCGATGACGCTAGGTCAGCTTTATCATATCCGATAGTTAAAAAGCCTGCTCTTGAACGAGTCAAGAACAGGCTTCGATGTCAGTGTTACAGTTTTACAACATTCTCTGCTTGAGGTCCACGTTGACCTTTAACAACATTGAATTCAACACGTTGACCTTCGTCCAAAGATTTAAATCCTTCTCCTTGAATGGCAGAAAAATGAACGAATACATCTTCCCCGCTTTCCCTTTGAATGAAGCCAAAACCTTTTTCCGCATTAAACCACTTAACAGTACCCGTTTCCATATGTAAATAACCTCCAAAGTTTAAATGCCCTACAAAACCGGACTATTCACTAGTATATCGCAAAGAAGACGCATAATCTGTTGGTATTTGTCATATAAAATTATTAATAAAACATTACCCCATCAAGCCAGGAATAATCAAGGACGATTTGATCATGACAAACAACGTCACCACGCATCGTGGTGACGTTGTTATAAAACTATTGCACGCTATCCTTGACTGCCCTCGACGGCAATCAATAGAACAGCGGCGGCGAGGCCCAAGCGGCGATCAAGTTTGCCGCCCTGGTCAGCAGAAAAATCGAGGTTCAGTTTTTGGACGAACGGGTTGAAATTTTGTTTGTATGCAGCGACTTTGGTCCCGTTCATCTCTACATGGTAATGCTGAGGAATCAAGTTCGTTAGGAATCTTCG
Organism: Paenibacillus sp. J22R160; assembly: GCF_059692135.1. NCBI lineage: Bacteria > Bacillati > Bacillota > Bacilli > Caryophanales > Paenibacillaceae > Paenibacillus > Paenibacillus sp. J22R160. The sequence goes on from NZ_JCAUAU010000005.1 coordinate 108,597, forward strand.
TAAAAGAGCAAGCAGCACGTTATCTTCCTTAATCAATCCGATCTCCGTCTCACTTGCGTTCAAAATCACCCATTCATCCTTGAGGATCGACTTCATTCCTTTGCGTCGCAAAGAACCTATCTTGCTCCCGGTTTCAACATCAACTACATCGAAGATCCCGGAAAAATCAATGACGCTTCGAGCTTGAATGCTGATCAAACAATCTTGCATGGTTTCATCACCGTATATTCGGATGTCTTCCTTCAACTTGAAGGCTTTCATCTTCGAGAACAGAATTGCCTTTTCATTCATGTCGAAAATATCAATTTTAGCGCCAACTAGAGAAAGAATCTGTTTTCTAACTACAAATTTATGATGATTGAATTTCGGATTCAAGTCTTCGCCCCCTGCACTATAAACTCTACTGAGTCTTTATTCATTAAAATTCGACAGGTTTAGGGAAGATTCCTTTTTTTACCGGATCCGTCTGGACCTCCAAAGAAAAGCGCCATAAGTCATAAGGACCGGGACAAGTAAGACAACACTCATGGCACAGATTGCTACGAAAATATTGGTGATCACACCACTCCACGCGAGCACGTTGGACATATACTGAATGATCCACGAAGCTACGGCCACTAACCCCAGCACGATGAACATTGACTTCAGAGGCTTTGCTCCACCGCGATATTTTTCGTATAAGGTATCGTTATCCGAATGGATCGGTTTTGTGCCTAACTTGGCTTTAAATATGTGAATGGTATCACCTGATGAACAAACCGGCTCCCATCCCCCGGCTCTGAACATGTCATAATAATCCTCTCGATCGGCTTTATTCAAATCCTGAATATCCATCGAATATTGAAGAGACTGCGGTTCCCCTTTACGCAGCGAATACCCCAGGAATGCAAAGGATTCGAGCATCCAGCCTTTCTCTGCCCATTGACTTAATTTCCTCATATCCTTTTCTTCCGTAAAAGCCAAACCGCCTGACAGGACATATCGAGTTTTACTCATTCGTCTTCGCCTCCGATTCAGATTCTAGTGCGATCTTGCCATGGTGCGCCATTCTTGCTCTTCGTTCTATCTCGTTAAAAGTAATGGCCTTTCCTTTCTCTGTAGCGGTATATGTCTTTCTGCGTTCCGTGTCATTCTCATCCAGCAGAATATAGCCGGCTTCCTGCAATTTCTTGATTAATGTATACATGGTTGCAGAGCCGATGGACACTTCCCCATTCGTTAACTCTTCTTCAATATACTTCATAATCCCGTAACCATGCCTGGGAGTTAACAAGGATAGCATGATGTAGTACGCGGAGTCGGTCAACTGCTCAGCTGTTAATGAATTGTTTCTAGACAAAGCATCACATCCGTTCTTTGTATCCATTTATGATATATCAATTATGGATATATCCATTAATGATATAGTACCGATTTTACTTTCTATTGTCAATAGGCGTTCCTCGCCAAAAAAACAAGCCTGCAGCTTTTTCGCCGCAGGCTTTGCTCGATAAAGAATGATCTGGACTTCTTCCAGGGGATCCGCATACTAATCCTGGCATCCACTCGCGTCAAGAAGAGCGTTCAAAACTTCCGAAGTTAATCCCTCCCCTGCATAAGAAACCAACGGGGAAATATCGATATTCCGGCCTTCCAGCTCGGAGGGTGCTGCCCCTGATTCCAGGAGCCATCGCTTATGCAAATTCTGCATAAGTTGGCGTGCTGTCGCGGGGCTGTCCTTCCCCTCCTTGTTTTTGACAGGGGCGAACTCTTCCTCTCTGTGTATTTTCAATGCCGTTATGCGTTCGGCGAGAGGAAACAAATCAAAGATGAATTTCTCAAATTTATAAGCGTTGGGCGACGCCGGCTGGACCGTATGGCCCTGATCATTGATGTATTTGACCGCTTTGTGGGCGGCGTGATAAGGAGTATTCGTGTCCGCATGCCGCTCGATAAAATCGGCGCGAATCAGATGGATCGAAAGGTTGCCCAGCCCGTAAGTCAAGTGGCCCGAGCTATCGGTTTCGTACATTAGCTCATTAGGCAACTCCATGTATTCTACTACGGTGGGTAGGCCGTCCTTAAGGCAAAGAATGCCGACTTTTTCCTCGGGGTAGGCTTTTTCTGCAACTTTGGTAGCAATTGGATGGTTATGATGCGCAGCGATTCCTACAAACAGCGGATCCGCGACTCGGATCAAGGCGTTATCAACATTGTAATAGAACAACCACTCTACTCCTCGACGTTTCAGGTCGTCCAAGGCACCGGATCGCTTCATGGAAGCAAAAACATCGCCGTTCCCGCTGGGGGTAAGGCTGATTTCGTCCTTAGCGGAGAGCAGGACGCGTCCTTCGGAATCCAAGGCCGGCAGGACATTTTGCCGGAAGAAATAAATATCGTCCGGGGCATAGCCGAAATACGCCGATGCTTGAAAATATTGCACCGTTTCCTGGTGATTCTCCGGACTGGTCATCAAGTACCATGGGATGGTCCGGCCGGCTCTCCGGGACAAGTTGAGCAAGCGTTCGGCCTGCAGCTGGAACAGCGACTTTCCTGATGACAGCCCAATGTCATAGGTCCCTTTCGGTCCTTCATGCCCCAGGCGACTTCCCTGCCCTCCGGCGACGACAAGCGCCGCGACCTTGCCTTGACGAAGCCGGTCCCAGCCGGTCTCCGTCCATTGCTTCCGCTCCTCCTCGCTGTAATCCTCCAAATCATAAGCTTCCATTGGCGAAATAACGTCGGTGCTTACCGTTGGCTGCTTCATATGATGAAAAAGCTCGCGGAGCAAGGAAAAATCCAGCTGTTCCATCTGATCCAGCAGCTTGCTCTTCGAAGCCTCGGAAAGAAATGGGTAAAATCGGAGGATATGCTCCTGGCCGCAGGCTTGCGCCTTTTTATAAAGTTCGTCGTATCGGTTATCCACGAGAAACCTCCTATGCATTATTCTCCTTCCAAGTATATTATAATCATGCAATTATTTCTCACTGTTATACACTATTTTACATGTACAAAAACAAAACCGGAACCACAGGAGTCCCGGCCCTCAGCTTCTTCTAACTTAATCTTGAATGACAACGATATTCTTATCCTGGCTCATATAGATACGATTCGTAATCAGGTTAACGGCTATACCGCCTTCATAGTCTGCCGCGCGAAGTGATGCTATGCGTTTTAAGATGCTTCCATCATAGACATTAAGCGGATCTGGACGAAAATCCACATATTCCAAGTGGTACAAATGATTCGTATTCGGGTTAATGAAAAAGGTCGAATAGGTGGGAATCGTCATCGTTTGTTTTATGCGGTTCGTCGAACCGTCAATGACATATAAACGTCCCTTTGAGGATTCTTGAGCAGATGTGATGTATATTCGATTTGTCACAGGATTGTAAATGATGTCACTTTGCAGTCTACCGAGTTGGTGATTCTGTATGGTATTCGTTCGAAGATTCAAAATGGAATAGTACCGACTTAAATTGTTCGGAATATAAAGGCAGTTATTGTGCTTATTTAAGACCGGCGTAATAACCGGATTTCGCCCTACTTTTAGGGTTTTAATAACAACATGCTTGTTTCCATCCATGATAGATACAGTATCATTTTGAACGTCTGTAAAATAAATCCGATTTGTCACTTCATCAATCACAAATGTCGCTGGGCGACCCTTAATGGGCATTCGTTTCATGATTGTATTTGTTTTCCCGTTGATCACAGTGATCGTGGAAATGTTCGATGATAGTGAAATCGAGACAACATAGATAAGGTTTGTACGTGTATTTATTGCAGTCTCGTCACTGCGCTCACCTAGTTTTATCGTCTTGATGACTTGATTAGTGCGGCCGTTAATGACTGTAACACTGCCATCAAGCCAATTGGTTACATAGATTCGGTTGGTTCTTGGATTAACGACAACATCACCTGGCATCTGACCCGTTTTCACTGTTGCAATAACTTTGTTCGTTGCCCCATCTAGAACGCCTAACATGTTTTCATTCTGGCTGGTAAAATAGATACGGTTCGTCGCTTGGTTAATAACGATTCCCCCGACTTGTTTGCCTACTGGAATAGTCGCTATGATACGAGGCCCTGAAGGGGTTACTTTTATCTGTACCTTTTTGTTTAATAACACTTTTGACAAACGTCAGCTCCTCCTTTCTATAATGGCAAACGATCTTTGCATTATATTCAGAGCACACCGTTCGGGAACGTAAATTCCGTGAATTCAAACCGCCCACCAAAAGCAAACAACTTTATAACTTCTGTGCCCCTATTCCTATTTTCTTCAATAAAACAATTAACTGCTCCTTCTCTTCGGTGTTCAGAAAGGAAAAATTTTGAGAGATCGTTTCCACATGTTTTGGAAAAATTTCATCAAATAGAGCCTTTCCTTGCCCGGTCAGTACGGCATCACTCGCTCTCCCATCTTGGGGGTTGGGCTGCCGCTCGACGAGTCCTTGCTTGACTAATTTGTTAACCACAAAGGTGATGCTTCCGCTCGGAATGGAAAATTTTTCACTAATTTTTTGCAGGGTATGAGGACCTTTACTATAAAGCAATTCCAGAATCCTAAAGGTTTCAGGACCAAGATTGTGCTTTGCTACATCTTTCCCGATGTTGATAGATACAGCTTCGTGAGCTTTCGCAAAAATACGCAACAATCTTAAGTCTAATTCATTTTGTTCCTCTTTGAAGTTCATACATCCGTCTCCCCCTTATCAGGCCGAATAGTCCTATGAATATTTGTATGCTAACAATAGGATAGGATTAATGGTTTGTCAATTTCGCGGCTCATTTGACAAACAACTACTATAATTATATTATATAAATATCCTAATTATAGAGTTTATTAGGTTTACGTTTATGGGAGAGGAGTGCATACCACGTTTTTTTAAGCGGACGTTAAGTAGACATTCAATAGTTAGGAAGCTTCCCAGGGAAGTGTGAATGAACCATTAAAATTGAACACAAATGGAGGAATTACAATGTTAAACATAGGAGTTATTCTTGGAAGTACGCGCCCAGGGCGCAACGGTGAAGCAGTAGCCCGCTGGGTGACCGACGTTGCGACGAAACGCACCGATGCTAATTTCGAGCTCGTGGATCTTGCCGATTACAATCTACCGTTGTTGGACGAACCGTTCCCTGCCGCAATGGGCCAATATAGCAAACCGCATACGATTGCTTGGTCGCAGAAAATTAATTCCTTTGACGGCTTCGTATTCGTTACACCGGAGTATAATCATGCAACTTCCGGCGCTTTGAAGAATGCCATTGATTTTCTTTTTCATGAATGGAAGGATAAAGCGGCGGGCTTCGTCGGCTATGGCGGCACAGGAGGCGCACGTGCAATCGAAAATCTCAGACTCATCGTCGGAGAACTCCATATGGCCGATGTACGCGCACAAGTCGGGCTTTCGCTTATGACGGATTTTGAAAACTTTAGCGTCTTCAAGCCTGCTCCTCATCAGGAAACTGCAGTCAACGCGATGCTCGACCAAGTTATCGCTTGGAGCGGTGCATTGAAAACATTGCGTTAAAAACGATCATGTTATTGAGGGCAATTTAAGAATGCTCCTGCGGATTGTGATTGCGATGAAACCGCCGCAGCTGCATCGCCAACCAAGCAAACTGGAAGAAAGGAAGCGTTAGAATTGAATGGAGTGGAGAGAATAGACAGAGAGCGCCATACAAGCCAAGATGGATCAGAAGTCAAGAAAAGTATCCTATGGATTTATTACATCTTTTTTTTCTCAGTGCTAAATGAATCTGTGTTTAATGTATCTACACCTAATATTGCCAAGCAGTTCACGCTGAACCCGTCTGATGTCAGTTGGGTCGTGACGGTCTTTTTCATCGTCTTCGGCGTAGGAATGGTTGTGTTCGGAAAACTGTCCGATATCTTCAGCATTAGGAAACTGATTACGATCGGAATTATCCTTTATAGCGCAGGGTCGATTATCGGCTTTGCCCTTCAGGCTTGGTACCCTGCCGTCATTGTGGCCAGGGCGATCCAAGGAGCAGGCTGTGCGGCAATCCCGTCGCTCGTTTTCGTGATGGTTGCCCGGTATTTCTCGGCGGAAGAGCGGGGCAAAATATTCGGCATCATCACTTCGACTGGATCCTTCGCGATCGGAATTGGGCCGGTACTTGGCGGTTTTATCACGGAATCGTTCCAATGGGCTTATCTGTTTCTCATCCCTCTTCCCATCGTTGCAGCCATCCCTTTCTTCCTGAAATACTTTCCGAAAGAGGAGCGCAAAGCTGGCGGTTTGGACATCATTGGAGGGGTATTGCTCAGTCTTACAGTAGCTATGCTGATCCTTTTTACCACAGAAGGACATTGGCTTTATTTGGCTGGGGCTTTGGTCGGACTATTCCTTTTCATTGTTCAAATCCGCCGGGCAAAAGAACCGTTTGTCGATCCTTCCTTGTTCGCAAATTCGCGATATCGGAATGGTCTCGTGATCGGTTTTCTCATTTTCGGATCCGTATTCGCGGTTTTGTTCGTCATCCCGATCATGCTTAATAAAACGTACGGTGTCGATGCAAATACCATCGGTTTTGTCTTGTTTCCCGGAGCTTTCAGTGCCGTTCTTTTCGGCAAAGTCGCCGGTAATCTGACTGTCAAAAAAGGGAGCCACTTCGCAAATTATTTGGGGCTAATCTTGCTCGCGGTCAGTTTTCTGCTGCTATCTTCCGTCATTGGACTTTGGGTAGGGTACATTGGTGCCGCCCTCATCTTGATGTACATCGGATTCTCCTTCGTACAGACGGCGTTGGCGGAGAGCGTTACGAAAATTTTGCCCGTTCAACAAATCGGCATCGGGATGGGCTTTTTTAATATGATATCCACCATTTCGGGGGCTGTCATCACAGCTCTTGTTGCCAAAACCCTGGAGGATAAGCTGCTTGCCTTTCCGCTGCATCCGGTCCTCACGGATTCAAGTACTTACTTGTACGGAAATTTGATTCTCATCTTCAGTTTCATCGTTGCGGCCAGCGCTCTGTTATATCTCAACAGTTTAGGCAGAAAACCTATAAAAACAGTAAACAAAGGAGACTTATAATGAATAGCGAAAAATTATTAAATCAACTAGAAGTGATTAGAACGATAACGATTAAAACCATTGAATCCATTACCGATGAGATTGCGGATGAAATGCCGACTGGGTATAAAAACACCATTCGTTGGCATCTAGGACATATCGCTGCTTTTACCGATCTTTTTCTGAATAATTTTGTGGGTTTGTCCTTTTATATGTCCGAAGAGCATGTAGCCATGTTCAAATCCGGGTCAAAACCTTCTGATTGGCAAGTGCAGCCTCCAAGTTTGGAGGAGTTGACATCCTTGCTAAAAGGGCAAATGGAGCATATCAAAGCGCAACTCGGAACCCGGAATTTTGAAGAAAAAGCAAACAAGTCTTTGAACCTGTACGGCAATGAAATGGATACTATCGGGGAGATTTTAAATTTTTGCCTTTATCATGAAGCGCTCCATCAAGGGCATTTAAAGTGTCGTATTCATTCAAGTCCATTAAAACGCGCATAAATATAACTCGACGATTCACCATTGTAAAATGAAGAATTTATAGCTATGTACGAATTCAATATACTCAAAACAAAAGCTGCCACGGGATCCCGGGCAGCTTTTGTTTACCTACACAGTCCCACTCCTGCCTGTCATACTTACTTAAAAGTAAGTCCCCTACGGGCAATACAAGAAGAAGAGTGCTGGTACATGGGATAAAAATGGGGCATGAAATGACCGGTGGAGCGTTTAAAAGAAAAAGGGTCGGTCTAGCCTATAACCAAGCTTGCCATCATACCTAAAATTGGCGGAGTCCTGCTTATTCGACGGATTGATCGAGCCGCGTATGAAAAAGATCGTAAAAATCATATCCGATTGTCAAGACCAGGGTAATGAACTACCCGCCGAGCTCGGACAGCTGATAAAAAGATCGTACCCATCGAGACAGCAGCACAGCTGTTGATGATTGCCATATTGGTGCTTATGGTTGTTAAGCCATTTTAAAGAATACGATAGACTCTGCGCTTAATATCGCAATAAGTTATTTCTTTGCAAGAACGGGTATTAACCTATCCAGCTGAACCTTCAATTTCCATTGGATCCTCATCGTTTGACCTATAGTAATTCCAAAACAACGCCACTGCAACAAGGCAGATGAAGGAACTGACCACAAATCCTGAGCGGATGCCGAACCAGCCGGCGTACAGTCCGCCTAACAGCGAACCCACTGTCCGACTGACGGCGTTCATCGTCAACGAATTCATCATTTGGCCGCTTGCCTTCAACTCTTTGGGCACATGTGTGTTCACGTATTCGGCGAGACATAAGTAAAACAGCATGAACGTCCCGCCATGCAGTACCCACGAAGTCAAATAAACGGCTGGGCTTAGCGAGCCGCTGAACAGTAACCACCGAACGGCAAGGATAATCCCGGAGCAGAGCAAAATCTTAAAGATCCCGAACCTCCGGTAAAGGGGTTGAAAAAACAGCATAAACGGAAACTGGCTGACCGAGCCTAAGCTGACCCCAATGCCGATCAGCGCCGTGCTCAGTCCCTCCTCCTTACTGTAGACAGCTTGAAATGTAGTAAAAAAGCCCAGCGTACAGTTTACAACCAGCGTGTACAAGTAAATCACAATAAGCTTTCTGCTGGTGAACAGCTGTTTCAGTTCCACCTTCGCCTTATGCTGATGGCCTTCCACCTTAGGGATACCCCAAGCCAGCAGGAAGGCGACAAACACAAGCCCAGAGAACAACGGGAACATATAATGCAGGTTACGGTCCAGCAGCCAGCCGGCAATAACCGCCATCAAGGCATAACCGACAGATCCTGCCGTGCGGATCCGTGAGAAGTTAATTCCCGACTTGCGGGAAATTTCTAACGTGATCGTGTCGCCGAGCGGGTTGATCACACACTGGACAGCCCCGAACACAATGGTGCACACAAATAGCAGCCAGAATCGATTGCCTGCCGCCGGGAGTGTCCAGACAAGGATAGCGGTCAACAGCAGGGCTATAAGGAGCAGGTGGTTTTTCGATGCCGCTCTATCGGCGGCCAGTCCCCAGCGTGGCTGAGCAATCATTGCGGTAATCGCTCCCGATGTCGAGAGCAGACCAATCTGAAAATGATCAAACTGCATGTCGTTGTAATAGATTGGAATATAGTTGCTAAAGGCGCCTAACGCCATAAATACCAAGGAGTAATACAAGGATAGGTACACGTATGTTGATCTCTCTGCCATCGGATTGTTCCCCTACCTCTTATAGTCGGGAATGCCGTTACACGAAATTTGCCGTTCTTTCTGCAAGCAGCATTGCCACCAATAATTACTACAACGTATAATTAGGTGATATCGACACTATTATTATAGCTTACTATTTGACCCAAAAAGTTATATTACCCCGTCACAAAATGTCACTCAATTGATATTTTTGAAAAGCTGGTTGGATGGTGATCATCGTTGAAACACACTAAATTAATGGATGAACGTGCACAAGTATTTCATGTTCTAAACAACAGGGGAATACAACTTAAATATAGGGCCGTGTCCTCCGAGTGTCCCCCTGTTACTTACCATTATCATAAGGGGATCGAGGTCTTATTTGTCCATCAAGGAAGAGGAACCCTCACCCTTAACCGCAAGATTTATAAATTAGAGGCTGGATGCGTAGTGATTTTACAACCCTTTCAGCTGCACCGTATTCAATTTGATGTCAATTCTCAGAATCCATATGTACGAACGGTATTAACCTTTGAGCCCTCCATCGTTGCACCTCATCTGAAAAACTTTGCGGTTCTGTCTCGTTTTTTGGATCAGGTATGGAAGGAACAAATGTCCAATCAGGTGTTCCGTGAGGAGCACAACTCGACATATATCATGGGCGTTCTTGAACGATTCAATGACTTAGTTACGGGTTGGAACGAAAGGGATGAAGACCATGAGACTGCGTCCATGTTGATCCTCAACATTCTAGACTATCTAATCTCGCTGCATGTTGGAGAATTTGGAGGTGTCTCACGTCCGGATAGCCATGCTGAAAAAATAATGAATTGGGTCGAGGAGCATTTTACGGAACCTTTTGACTTGATTGAATTAGCAAAGGAACTCCATCTTTCCAAGAATCATGTATCCCGGTTATTTCGATCCGAAACAGGGGGAAACATTACCGAATACGTGATTGCGCGAAGAATAAGACAAGCTTGCTGGCTGTTAAAAACAGAGTCAAAATCTATTGAACAGATCGGTTCATTGGTTGGAATACCTAATTTTCCTTACTTTTGCCGAATTTTTAAAAAGATAACGGGCTTTACTCCCATACAGTATCGTAAAAGCCAGTTCAATTAATTCCAATGCCATAAAACTAAAAAACGCCAGAGCTTTAATTAAGCTCATGGCGCTGAGGTCAAGTATCATGTGTTCGGCTTCCTTACCTGGGAGACCCTTCAAATCCTCCCACTTCTTACGATCCGCTCATAATTTACGATTCGCCCAACGACTACAGCATGCATATTCCGCACTGCATTTCGATTAAATTTCCACGTAAGCTTGGATTGATCAACTCTTCTAATGGCTACGAAGTGACGATGGCTCGTGGTTCGTACCACCCCGCCACGCTTCCAAATATCCGCGAGGAATTTCATGTCTGAGCCTACACGCCTCCGAGTGAACTTAACAGCAGGAAATAGCTTCTTTCGGAATACCAAAGTCGCCCCAGCGACAGAATCCTTCCGACTCTTCGTCAATAGGAGCAGCTCTTTCGACCCGATCATGTACATATAAAATCGGTTTTTTCCGACTACATCCGCCCCCGTCCTTTCCGCCTTTCTAACGGCTTCCGCGACATACGCAGGAGCATAATAGTCATCGTCATCGAATTTGGCAATATACGGATAACGAGCTCTCTTTACCCCGTAATTCAGACACACTCCCAATGGCAATCTATCAGGAAGCTGATAAATAGCAGCTTGTATTCCCAATCGGCGAGCATAGGCTCGGTAAGTGGAGGGTTTCATGTTTTGATGATTTAACACGATTATCAGCTCTCTTTGATCCCATGACTGATGACGGTAATTACGAAAGATATTCTTTATAAACTCCGGCTTATTCGTCACCGTGATTACCGAAACACCCGCTTTCGGATGCACCTGCTTCATCACCTTCACTTTCCAACTCCGCTCTCTCAATATGTTTCTTGAATTACTTTATTCCTCTTGTCGACGGAAGGTTCAGGAATACGGATAAATGCATATTTCCAGCGTGAACAAGGTTCGAACGCGAACGACTAGGAGGTACTGTCATATGATAAAGGGAAATCCTATGAATGAGGAGCGATGATGGGTGCCGATTAACTTAACCCGAGAACAGACCTACGCAAAAATCCAGCACGCCTTAACTCATAAACAACCCTTCTCCTTGGTTCGCATCGGAGATGGAGAGAATATCTGTCTAGCTCAAAGCTCTGTTTGGTCCATCAAACGAGTATTGATGGAACCTTGGGCAGTGAAAGCTAACCGTGGGAAGAAGGGGGTAACCCTGCCGAACCTTCGCCTGCGCAATCAGATGGTGGCCGGGATTCGGAGTGCTAACGTTGTAGGCGTCTTAACACCCGACGACAGTCTGATTCGGGCACCGCGCTACCTTAAACGTCCTCTGACAAATGCGATATTCGCCCACTTTCGGTTGTCACCCTCCTTCAAGTGCAGTGCCTGTATAAATCGATACGCCCCGCAGGACAAGAGCTTCTGGAAGCTACTGAAGGGAAGAAGGATCCTGATTATCAGCAAGCACGCAAAGGACATGAAGGAAACGCTAGAACGAAAACACGGATTAAAGGTTGTGGGGACAATTGCCTTCTCCCACTACAACCAGATCGACCGAACCCTTACACTTATAAGGGCCATGAAGAACTCCTTCGACTTAGTCTTCCTTTCCACAGGCGTGAACGCCGTCATTCTCGCCCCCAGAATCGCGCGAATGACCGGGAAGGTTGCTCTCGATTTTGGCAAATGGCATAGAAATATATAAGGGTCGGCCTGTAGGTCGATCCGTTCTCTCGTTATTTCCCTACGACCCCCCGCCTCCTAAACGGACAACCCTTGCCTTTCCGTTTCCTGAATAGCCTCTTGTAGCATTCCGCGTGTCGTAGACCAGATTTGCATGCTCAAGTAGAAGTGGCATGGGAATACAGGTATGGTCCGTTGACACAATTACGGCATCCATTTCTGCCAATAGTTGAGGTGTTAGTTCCACACTATTCCATATCTCGCCGCCTACCGATACATGAGGGATATACGGATCATGATATACAGCTTCTGCCCCCATACTGTGAAGAATCTGCAGAAGTTCTAGGGACGAAGACTCCCGTGGGTCTGCAATGTCCTTCTTGTAAGCAACCCCATAAACAAGGATCTTGGCATGCAGCAGCGACTTCGTACCTAGAAGCTGTTGAACCTGTTTAGCAATGTATGGAGGTATCCTGTGATTGACCTGCTGCGCGAGCTGAATGAACCCAGAGCCAATACCATACTGCTGCAGCTTCCACTCCAAATAGATGGGATCAACTGGAATGCAGTGTCCCCCGATCCCCGGTCCGGGGTAAAATCCGGCGAAGCCGAAGGGTTTGGTTTTGGCCGCTTCGATGACCTCCCAAATATCTAGATGCAGCTCATCGCAAATCATAGCCAGCTCGTTCACGAAGGAAATGTTGATGAGACGATAAGCATTCTCTATAATCTTCGCCATCTCAGCCGACTCCACAGAGGATACCGAATGAATCTGAGGGAAAACACCACGGTAAAGCTCTTCGACCATCGATAAGCAATCTGGCGTCATGCCGCTGACAACCTTAGGAATCATATGAAAAGGAAAACTCTTATTTCCTGGATCAATCCTTTCAGGTGAGTAGGCCAAAAAAACGTCCTGTCCGATCGTAAGGCCGGTTTGCTCAAGGATCGGAGCAACGACCTCTCTTGTCGTGCCAGGAAAGGTTGAGCTTTCCAAAACGATCAGTTTCCCCTTCGGGATCAGTTGGCTTATCTCGGTAGCTGCCTGAGTCAGGTAGCTTAGTTCCGGTGTCCCTTCATCACTAAGAGGGGTCGGTACACATATGATGAAGACTTCTGACTCCTCGATCTCTTCATATCGATCTGTCGGACAAAACCGCTGCGTTGCACGAGCCTTTTGTATCTCCGAATCCTCAATCTCCGAAATATAACTTTGCCCTGCTAGAAGAGTAGCAATCTTATGCGGGTTAAGATCGTAACCAAATACCCGGAAGCCCTTCTCCACTAGAAGCAGAGCTAAAGGAAGGCCTACGTACCCAAGCCCGATTATAGCTACAGTTTGCTTCTTAGGACTCGCTCCTTCCACATCCAGCCTACACATCACAGTAGATCCACCCTTTCATATTAATCTCTCAAATTCTATGCTAGTATATGAACGGTATCTCGATTGGATTGGACGCCTTTTCCGACATTTGTAAATTGTACGAATGCTAGTAACATGAAGAACCATTAGAAAGTTATTATTAATAATTCACTCAGCCTGTTGTCTTACAATATAGTTCATGTTTATTTTAGATTCTAAAAATACGCTCGAAAACAGTAAATCGTACGTAATTATATCAACAAAAAACCGGCACTCCATCAGAGTCCGGTCCTAATTCCTATCCAACCTCACTCAACTTCCCATCCCGAAAATGCACAACCCTCTTCACCTGCTGCGCAATCGCCAGATCAATTCCTCATCGATTATTGGCACATATTACATACATCAAATACATGAATCGATTATCCTTAGTATGGTCTCCACCCGATGCCGATACGTATGCTCTTTCAATGTACGATTGCGTGTCCGCTCAGCGATACGCCGACGTTCCCGTTCTTTGTTCAGGTACAGACCGATCAAATCGATACACTCATCCACAGAGGAAAAAGAAATGATTTCCTTCCCTTGAATATAATGCTTCCCAAGATCCATGCGGTTATCGATTAATTGGAACGCTCCGCAAGCAGCGATCTCAAATGTCCTATTATTGATGGAGGACGCTTGCAGGGCGGAACTGTTCTGATTAGCTGGGTCGTCGATTGCCCGGTGAATATTTAACACGATTTTCGCACCATTGTAATACCGGGCCGCTTCCTCAGGCGATATCCACATATCTCCATTAGACCGACGAAGCTTCACATGCGATCTGACAGGCATTTTCAGTCGATCCCACCACAGTCCCAGAATCGTTACCTTTTGATCCGTCAGCCTGTCGACCAATTGCTCAAAGAAACGTACCCGGTTCCAAAAGGCGCTCCCGATAAAGCAAATATCAGAAGCGTACTTATCAGGAACACGCGCAGGTTGAAAAACCCCCGGATCCACAGCAAGTGGAAGATGATACACTTGCTTACAACCGAGCTTCTCATACCACTGGACCGAGTCGCGATCCTGTGTAAAGACGATATCGAAATGAACCGCGATCTCTTTGGTCCAATCAGAATAGTACGGGTCATCCGTAAACCAGACTGCTGTTCTGGAAGCTGCGCGCTTCAATTGGGAAAGCTGATGCTTAGGTAAAAACAATGCGTGAAAAACAAGAAGAACATCGGGCTTAGCTTCCTTCGTTGGCAATTCGTCGTTAGGATGCGCAACCGTTACCTTCTGTACTTGCTCACGCAGCGCATGAATGATCGCCGACTCCAAAGACGGATAAGGCGAGCCCACGCCGGAGGTTATGAAGTGAATATGCAGCGGTGCCAACATCTGAGCATCATCCTTCCCCACACATTTCCTTTTGTTAATTCATCATATGTTTGATTATCAAGAAATCCTAAACGATTGATACGGTGCTATTCCCCATCTTCACAAAACCATCAGCATTTATCCCTAGCTGATTCCTGTCGAGCTTCATATAGTACTATACGAGCTAGCTCTAATTTTATTTTGATTGGGGGATAGACAATGGCAATAAACAGAGTCAACAACCTGGTCAGCGTGGTGATTCCGTGCTATAACACCTCTGCTTTCATTAAGGATTGCCTGGACGGATTGCTGAAGCAGACATATACACAAATAGAGTTGATTTTGGTCGATGACGCTTCTACCGACTCAACGGTTGACTGTATCCGTGCCTGGCTTCATGATTACAAAGCCGAGGTAAAGCGATTGAAGGGAGTCGTGTTCCTCCCCCTCCCCCGTAATGTAGGTACGGCCGGCAGTTATACTTTCGGAATGTATCTGGCTAGGGGGGAATTTATCGCGATTCACGACTGCGACGATATTTCGCATCCGCACCGGCTGCAGAAACAGGTGAAATTTCTGCGCGAGCATCCGGATGTCGGATTGATCGGCACTAATTATATCGCCTTCGAGGACGGGAATCGCCAAAAAACGGTAGTGCCCGAATGGCTTAGCTACGGGGATGAAATCTCTCAAATGTATAAGAAGGGCCTACATTGTATTGCAAATCCTACAGTCATGCTTCGGGGAAATACGTTTGACCGGATTGGAGGACATACCCGTTATATACCGGCAGCGGAAGATTACGAATTTTTCGCAAAATGTGCGAGTGCCGGCATAAAAATGGATAATTTACGGGAACCGTTGTATTTCTATCGTTTGCATCCCAAACAGCATTCGAGAAACTTTTATTCTTAGGCACAAAAAGCCAGGAGCTAGCTCCTGGCTTTTTAGCATTTCGGATTGAACGAACGTTAGCCTCCAAGCAGATCGTTATATAGCTCGACGATGTATTGAAGACCTGCAGGATTATCCGGGCCGTTTGCTGCATAATTTGTCACTGCGTAGGAAACGACGAAATAGTAAGTTGTAAGCAGAGGAATACTGACGGGAAGCGTAGGCACATAAGGTTGGGAAAATTTAGAGATATTTTGCCAACCAAATGGCGGAGTCGCTGCCTGTCCAGCATCGCTTAAACTGCCGTCCGGTGCACCACTAATGGGAGGTGTAATTGAAGTCTGAAGCGTGAGTCCAACGAGCGGAATGTTCAGATATTCTTCAAGAAATAAAGTATGGGCATTATCGCTGAACGTATCTGCTATAGCCAAACGCGTAAGACCTACAGGAAGAACCAGCCCCGTGTACTGAAAGACTTGGGCAAAATAGAAGGTTTCCGTTGTTGGTCCGGGAGACGCATCATTCCATACATAGCTGGGATCGGGTTCTGGTTCTACGCCATAATACTGCAGGTTTGGCCAAAAGCTTCCTAGCTGTCCAATATTTGTAACCACATTTCTGGTTGGTGAAGAAGTTCCTAAGATGGCTCCATTAATCGCATCTGACCTGCCAGTAGTCGAGTACCAGGTCGCACTGACCGGACCCGAAGCCGTAGTACTACTTTCGAGTGTTGCTATTTTCGTAATCGGCATATCAATTACCAACTCCTTATTTTTATTTAAATCACATTTTATCTGTGATTATAGTTATATATTATTCACCATAATAGTAGATGATTGGATGAATGCTACCAGACACTCGTATATTATTCTTAAAATTATTACTAGAAATTTGCAACGGAAAATAGAAAAGATGGCTCCTATTGTCCAAAATAGGAACCATCTTGCAATGCATTCTACATCAATTTTTCAAAGTGTCCTAAAAGTGTCCTAAAAGTGTCCTATTTGAATACAGACATCTTCTCAAGCAATTCCCCATAGACATTCAACGTGGTTGAGGCGGTAGCCGCAATAGGATAATGGCTTTCTATATATTTGCGGCCTACCCATCCCCACTCTTCCCGGGTTTGAGGAGATAGATTCAGTACCTCGTTCAAATGCTCATGCAGCATCTCCGGCGTTAACGAGCTCCTGGACCCGTGATCTCCAAACCAGAGATTCCAAGCGGACTTATAATTTTCCGGTCGTACGATGCCAAAATAACCTTGCGTGCCGACCGCAATGACTGGCGTTTTACAAGCCATCGCCTCAACTGCCACCCGGCCTGTACCGACCACGCAATCGCTGCTGGAATAAAACGCGCACATGTTCAAGGAATCCCCCAACAAATGAATGAAATCTTTATTGGCAGCATCGTTGTTCTGTTCGACCAAAGCTTCGATTTTGCCTGTTTCGCTCCCTGTCCCCACAATCATGAGATGAAGATCAGGAAACTTACTTTCCCTCAATTGTTGGCATGCTTCCATAATATTCAAGCAAATATCAGCCTTTTCCCATGCAAGACGCCCTACATAAAGCACGAGCGGCGCATCTTGCGGTATGCCGTATCTGGCTCTGAAATCAGCTTTGAGCGATGGACGGTTTGCGTACTCCATAGTATCGATGCCATTCGGAATTAAAATGGGTGCGGTGTAATGATTTTTAACGAATTGTTGAACGGAGGGAGTTACCGTAATGACAGCTGAAGCCAGCTTAAAGACTGGTAATAAAGAGTTGCCGTAGTAGTGGCCGTGAACCGTATAGATAAGAGGCACTTTCACTTGCGCTGCCGCTTCACCTGCAATGATTCCGGAAGGAACCTGATGACCGTGGACAACCGTTATATTCTCATTTAATATAATTCTTTTTACCTGCTCGACAATTTCATTCCTCTGCCTATCGTTCGGTTCATAGGAATCGGTGACGAAATCAACCTCATAAACCGGACAGCCTAATGCCAAAAACGTCTCCAACATGCGGCCTTTCTTGCCGGCTACTACGGCATGGATTCCTTTTTTCACCAGTTCCCGGACAAGAGATAAACAATGGGTTTCCGTCCCTCCGATATTAAATTGATCCAGAACCATGAGTATCCGGACTCCGTCCGTTTCATTTTGCATATCCCGAAACTCCTGAAAACCCTTATCATATACTGGGTGTGAGGGATAGTTAAAATGGAATTCTTGTTTTTTATTGTCCCTCGGGACCAAAGGTCCCTTAATAATAACATTAACCCGCTTTCGCCTGATTGATTTCTTTTTATCCTGTTTCGATTTCGCCAACCTTTTCAAAGCCACTTCGACCATCTCCTCATCCAGATTTCACGTAAGATGTGCGTTGGTTGACTCCATCGCTAATAATTGAGCGTAACGCACCGCTTCGTGTTACCCTATACATAATGCTATGTTTGAGGGAGCGTTTAGGTAAGGTATATTCGTTTATATCTCATAAAGGTTTGTGAAGAAGCTCTAAAGCAAGCATCAAATGAAATATGTCAATCGCCAGATCATGCGTAATTATTACATTCGTCCTACCTTGTACATTCAATCCTTTGAAAATATCCAAAATCTCCACACTCTTCTTCGAATCCCGCGATCCCCGTCGCCTCATGCTTAACAAATTCAACAATGCCCGCATTTAGCACTTCCGCAAATGCTTCTTTATTCCAATCCTGTAAGGAGTTACAGTCCTCAATGTTAGCGAAACTAATGGAAAGTAGGCTTGACATTGATAGCGGTACACGATATGCTCTCCTTATGGAAAGCTAGCTTTCCATAAGGAGAGTGAACGCATTGAACAACCGTTTAGAAGAAATCCGCAAGCAACACGGTGTTAAGCAAGAAGAATTAGCAACGGCTCTTGAAGTATCAAGGCAAACTATCGGTTCGTTGGAAAATGGACGTTATAATCCATCAATCCTTCTTGCATTCAAGATTGCACGTTTTTTCGGTATGAGTATCGAAGAAATCTTTATTTATGAGGAGGATGAACATGTATGAATAAAACTATTTCGTCTTATTTTCTTACCCTTATAGGCGTAGCACTACTAGCAGGTGGTCTGTACTTCATCAAAACAATTGAAGATCCACAAGGTATACTTCGAGCGTTGCCATATATCTGTGTTGGGCTTGGCTGTAGTATTTTCGGTCACGGTATGGGAGAAGTAATTGTCCGACACGCTATGAAGAATAATCCTGTCGCCGCAAAGCAGCTAGAGATTGAAACGAAAGATGAGCGTAATTTGGCAATCGCTAATCTAGCAAAAGCGAAAGCATATGACATGATGATTTTTGTGTTTGGAGCCTTATTTATAGCAATTGCCTTGATGGCTATAGATTTATTAGTGTTATTGCTATTGGTTTTTACCTATCTGTTTATCGTTGGATATTGCACTTATTACCGCTTCAAGTACTATAAAGAGATGTGATAAACTACCGGGAAAACCCCCTCAGAATTTAGATCTGTACATTGGAATGTCAGGCGAGGATCTTTCGTAAAAACTCAGGTTCTCCGGTGTCTGCATTTCAATAAAACAAAAAAAGAGCTGCCGTCAGGCATGCTCTTCCTGTCTTGCTAAGGTGGATCATCACAGATTTATGGTGGTATGGGCTGGTGCGTGTACGGCAATACCGATCACGACAATTCTGCTTCCCTTTTTATACTTTTGAATCACTTTTGGAACCTTGTTTCCTTTTGAGTTGATAATACTTATCGTAAGTGATGCGTTGTTTTTCGTAGCCACATAAATGGCGCGATTTGCCTTGAAAATTCTCTTCCAGTGTTTATCAAAATAATAAACTTCATCTTTTAAATCGGATAAAGTATAGTTTCGATCGAGAGTCAAATTTGCCACCTCCTTATTCTACTTTATGAAGGGGCTATTGGCTATGATTGGGCGATCCTTTGTTAAGAAGTTCTACATCGAAGAGCTTGCCGAAATAGCGAATATGAGTGTATCTTCATTACATGATGCCATACGGACATTCAATTCTGCTTTATAGCAGATTAATTCACTTCTGCAATAGATACCCAACGCCTTGTCTGAGCGGATTTCTGTACAGCTTCGAGCACAATTTGATTTTTTAGACCGTCTTCAAAATTGGGAGTAGGATTTCTATTGTTCGCGATGCCATTCATTAGCTCCGTGAACAGATTTATAAACGTATGCTCATAGCCGATAATATGGGCAGGCGGCCAGTAAGCTCCCGCATACGGATGAATCTCTTCCTGGCAGTTAATGTAGCGAAAGCCCTGCATGCCAGACTCGTCTTCGGCAGAATAATATTGCAGCGTATTCATCTGCTCCATATCCCAACGGATCGAACCCTTCTCGCCATTGATCTCAAAGCGGTTCCCGTTGCGGTTCCCGCCAGCAAACCGCGTTGCTTCAAATACGCCTACAGCGCCATTCTCAAAGCGAGCCATGAAGATGGATGCATCGTCCACATCAACCTCTCCAAGCTCTCCTCCCTTGACGTTAGCACTTAAGCCGCCACTCATTTCTCCGATCGGCCGCTCCTTAATGAAGGTTTCCATCATGCCATTCACTTCCTTGAACTCCCCTACCAAAAAGCGGGCAAGGTCAAGTGAATGGGCGGCGAGATCTCCATGCGAACCAGAACCGCAAACCTCTTTTTTTAACCGCCAAACCAAAGGGAACTTGGGGTCCATAATCCAGTCCTGCAGGTAATTCGCTCTAATGTGATGTATTTTTCCTAGTCTTCCTTCATCGATCAACTTCTTCGCGAACTGAACGGCCGGAACAAAACGGTAATTATGGCAGATCATATGAATGACGCCCGCTTTATTCACTGCCTCCAGCATTCTTTTCGCTTCCTCCACACTCATGGCGAGCGGTTTCTCGCACAGAATATGCTTACCGGCTTGTGCAGCAGCAATCGCAATTTCAGCATGCGCATTATTCGGGGCGCCGATATCGATTAAATCAATATCGTCTCGCTCGATCAGTTTGCGCCAATCGGTTTCGTACGATGCCCAGCCTAGCTTCTGCGCTGCTGACTTCACGCCTGCCTCGTCGCGCCCGCAAATCGCCTGCATCACCGGAACTCCGTCAGTATCAAAGTAAAATGGGACATCCCTGTAGGCGTGAGAATGGGCCTTGCCCATGAATTTATAGCCGATCATACCAATACGGATTTGCTTTTTTTCCATCGTCATACATCCTCCTCGGATAGTCTGTTATGAAGATGATTCATAGTAAGCTCATTCAGTAATGAAGTCCATTGAATAGGGGGAATCAGATCAACAACTGCTTTAATTTTAATATTGGCAAAATCGATATTCGGCACGTCTTCAATGGACATCCGGTTTGTTTGGAGCATCCCGAGCATGCCTTGATATTGTTTATCAATGTTACGAAGGCGATGGATGGCACTTTCAAAATCATGATGCGACGCGTTAACGGATCCGATGACACATTTATTTTTAATAACCATTTCCCGATACGTATGATCACTAGGCAGGTCTAAGCGGCCGTTGCCCGTGGTAACTCCAAGAAGCGCTAGGATCCCGTTATTGTTGAGCAAGGGAATTGCTTCATACCCAAGAGGGGCATGCCCACTACATTCCCAAATCATATCGAAACTTTTGCCCAATAGCTTCAAGTATTCCGTCAATCCTGAAATAAATGTTCCCTCGGTGGAGGATTCAGCTTGCTGGTAATGCCCTCCGATGCTGCGGATGATACCCGCATTCATACTCTCGGAGTCCGATTTGGACCATACATACGTATCAAGTCCAAGAGTTCTGCATGTCAAAGCCGCCAAAATGCCCAACGGACCAGAGCCTGTAATTAAGACCGTTCGAGGTTCCCAAATCATGCGCTTTTGAATCATCATCGTCTGATTCCATACCTTCTCTACAATGCTTTGCGGTTCTACCAAAACTCCATAAGATATGCAATCCTTGGGAACTCTAACGACGTATTTAGCATTTTCTACAACATACTCACATAGAAAGCCATCAGCCCTAGCAATTCCACGCTCTGTATAATTGCCGGTTTGACAAAAGTCTTGCCGTTCGTTACGGCAATTAGCGCATTCTTCTTCGCCGCATGGTCTTCTTACCAATGCCGTTACAAGATCTCCCGGGGAAAATCCAGATTCCACGCCTGATTCCGCGACAATACCTAGCAGTTCGTGCCCAATAACCATTTCCGACTTACCGTTTGGGTATCTGGCAAAATTGTCAATGATGATTTCCCGGTCAGTTCCATCGATTCCAACGCAGAGCACACGTATGACTACGTCCTCCGGGCCAGTCACAACAGGCATGAGGACATCCTCCATTGCTACACTCACACGGGACCCTTCATTTCTAATTGTAATCGTTTTCAAAACCATCACTCCTTAACTAAAACGCTCGGAAGTTTTGATTATAGATGGATAACTTGACCACCATTAGCCGCGCTCTTCCAGGCTGCTTCCGTTAAACGCGCAATTTTTAATCCGCAGCTAGACGGCGCAGCAGCTTCATTCACTCTTCCAAGAATGAGATCAATAAAATCACGGTTGGGATCACTGGACTCCGGGAGATCTTCCAATACTTCAACAACTTCTCTTTGACCTTCCTTAGCAACGAATATGTTATTATTGCGGAACAATACAGTTCCCTTCTCGCAGTGAATAGACACGTCCTCATGCCAACCTATACTGGCGCTTCCCACAACATTGAAAGTCGCAAGTGCACCTTCTCTGAATCGAACGGTGACGGCTGAGTCAATATCAACTTGTGTTCCACGGTTGTCAATGAAAGCAGTCACACTTTCCGGTTCAAGAGCGGTAACCCAAAGCACAACGTCAAGGAGATGGCTTCCGGAATCATTCAACTGCCCGCCGCAGGATAATGCAGGGTTTTGCCTCCACGTACCTGTTGTACCTTTTAACCAACTTTGTGCCTGATAAGCACAAATGTAATTGATCTTTCCAAGCTCCCCGCTTTGTATCAAGTCGTGCATATAGATATACGGACCCATCAGGTGACGCTGGTAAGCAACGGCTAGATGCTTGTTGACAATTGCTGCATGGGCAATAATAGATTCCGCGTTTTCGGAGCCATCGACAAAGGGCTTTTCCATCAGTACATGCAATCCGCCGTCCAAGCATGCTATCCCTTGTTCATAGTGCATGCTATGAGGCGAAACAATAATGGCAGCATCGGCATTTGCCTGTGAGATAGCCTCCCGGTAGTCCGAATACACCGCTACACTCCTCAACTCGGGAAATCTTTCCTTCACTTGTTCAACTGCTGCAACGGAAGGATCTGCCAACGCTACAATTTCTGATTCCGGTAATTGAAGCAATCTTCGAATGTGCTCTCTTCCCATACCACCTACGCCAATCATTAAGAAACGAACTTTTTCCATGTAACATCCCTCCGCTAAAGTTTAGTAAAAGGTCTACAATCAACCTTTAATTTGATAAGTATTGGTTATCGATTCCAATCCGAGCTTAGCAACACCCAATGGGCTCTTCGTACCCCAATCTTCAACGAACAATTCCAACGACAAATAGCCTCTATATCCGATATCGTATAGCGTGTGTGCAAGTTGTTGCGAAGGCGCACAGCCTGCGGCAGGAAGCACTCTATCCCGGTCTGATATCACATCTCTTGCCGGCATTTCGGGATAATCGTTCACATGCACAATGCCAATCCGCTCCCCGTTCACGTAGGTAAGGCTTTCTATACGGCTTCCGCCCGTATACATATGAAACGGATCCAGCAAAATTTGGGCATCAGGCACGCCACTTTCCATCGCCACATACAAGGCTTCGCTTAAACGGGATAATTTCGGAGACCTGCCCCAAAATTCTAAATACGACTTGATCCCATTGCGTCGGGCTAATTCCGCAAGCTTGGAAAAACTTTCCGCCATGCTTTCAAGGGAAACACGTTGCACGTTTCCGAAGGGGGGAGCGGCTATTGCAACGCATCCTAGTTCCGCTAACATCGCCATTTCCTTCTCCGCTTGCACGAACGCCAATTTTCTTACCTCTTCATTTTCATCCGACCATGCAAAAAAAGAGATCGCATTAACAAGCGTTATACCTGTGTCCGAGATGTACCTCTTCAATTGTTTGATCGAGCCTCCGTTTGCTAAATAAGCATTCAGATCTCTCACCCACAGTTCCACACCTTCATAGCCGGATTCGGCAGCAATTTGAACCTGATCTTTGACCTCTAAATTGAAAGGAAACAAGGTTGACGCATTAAGCGCCGTTTTAAATGGAAATATCGTAACTTTTCCCCTCCTGTTATGAAAAAGCTGTTTGTAATTTATTAAAGCTTGTCCAACACCATTACTATACTCAACGAGACAATTTTCGGTGTATAGTACAAGGTATTATAAATACTGTTCCAGAAGACCCCTTATTTTGAAAAATAATTGGGCAGTTATTGAATTATTAATGGATGTACTAAAAAGAAGGAGAGCAAGCCATCCACCCTCCCCCCATCCTCATATTTTAACCATACCCCCATTGTATCCGTTTTCATTTCATTCTCGAAAGAAGGTGATTTTTGTTTTTAGTGTGTTATTTTTGTATGTTTAGATTCCTATGTCACTGTGGGAGTTACAATAAATCTTATCATTGGGAGAGTGGTACAATATGAGTTCCCTCAAAGCAAAATTGATTTTGCTTCTTGCCCGTTATTTAACTGTTGATAAGGATGCTGTTTTACCTGACGGTACCACCAAATTTTCAAAATAAGATAATCCAAGTTCTTTATAAGATGCGTTTATTTTATCAAAATACGGCTGCCTAGTTTGCCCAGGCAGCCGCTGTATTAGCGTGCAAAGTAAAGTTTAGCAACAAGTTCGTGTATCACTACTGTTTTTCTTTAATGAACCTAATTCAATTGTAGTCGGTCCGGGCGTACAGCACGCCTCTGCTGAGGTTGTTTTAACTGGAGCACAGCAAAGTGATATATCGCTTGATTCTCCTGCGCTTTCAAATTCCGAGTCCTCTTTCGTATGAAAAATTTCCCATGCATTTCCGTCAGGATCATAAACCCAGACTTTATCTTGAACTGCATAGCAGCAAGTTGTATTCATTTCGTCAATCAACAGGAGTCCCGACTGGCGGAGCCTCTCTCCTATCGCCAACACTTCTTTGGTGTCATTTACCTGAAATCCCAGATGGTTGAGAACCCCCTTTTTCTCAAATGGGCGTACGTTTAATGAAAAGTGTAATGCTGGATCTTCAAGCTCGAACTTGGCATAATTGTCTTTGACTTTGGCCGGTGCAGTGCCAAAAAAAGCTTGGTAAAAATCAATGGATTTCTGGAGATTGCTACAGTTTAATGCCACATGCATTCTTTTAATCATTTTTATTCCCCCTCTTTCACAAATCGCTCTATGCGGTTAAAAATCGAATCTCGAACTTCTCGGAATTTGGCCATGATTTCTAATTCAGTCCCTCCTTTTAGAAACCCGTCTGCCATTTGGCTTCTGCAGGAGTTTCCTGTACAAAGAAAATACACCAGTTTCTTTTCCATTTTTATCTACTCTCCTTATTCATGTAATAGTTTATATGTCAGTGAAGCAGTTATAGCTCCAAGGACGGTTGCCACTAAATACAACCATAAATGTTGCGTTACGCCGGAAATGATAGCCGCTCCCAACGACCGTGCCGGGTTCATGGAGGCTCCGCTTATCGGACCTGCAAACATCGCCATGAGTCCAACTGTGCCTCCGATTGCCATACCACCGAAGCTTTTGATTGCTTTAACGTGTACGGCCGATCCTAAAATCACCATCATAAGGACAAACGTTAAAATGAATTCAAAAACAAATGATTGCCCCTCTGTTGAATTCGGGAGTGTGGCACCTAGATTCGCGATATTTCCAAATAACAAATAAAGCGTGTAACTCGCGGCAGTAGCTGCGGCAAACTGTATGACGATATAATAAAGGCTATTTCTTGCCGTCATATCGCCTCGCACCATAAAACCGATTGTAACCGCGGGATTAAAATGAGCACCGGATATATGCCCAAACGTATAGATGAGAGCCATGACGACAAGCCCAAAAGTCAAGGCACCCCCGACGTGCGTAATGCTTTTGGTGATGTCGTCAATAACCATTGAGCCTGGGCCAGCAAAGACCAAAAAATAGGTGCCAGTAAATTCTGCAAGCAACTTCTTTTTCATGAGTACCCCTCCATTAAATCAAATAATTTTGATTTAATGATTAAAAAAATTTAGCAACAATTTTTGCCATCATTCCGGGCAGGCTTAAAAATGCAGCATAACTGCTCGGAGAGGATCCGACTAACTTCTGTTTGATTAATCTCGTAGTAACTCCAGGTGCCGCGCGTTTCCTTCATAATCATGCCCGCATCCAATAGAATCTTCAAATGATACGAAAGCTTGGACTGAGGCATATCGACGATCTCTGTAAGATCGCATACACAGGTGTTCCCACGCTGAGTGAGTTCATACATGATTTGTAGTCGCTTTTCGTCAGCAAGTGCTTTAAATTTGGATTCGTATTCTTTTAAGGATACTTTTGGTTCATTGGCTGGTGTGATTGGTATTTCTTTAAACATTGTTTTCACCTTCTTAGGATGTTAGCAGCAATTGCAGCAAGCTGCTTGAGTTTGAACATGTGCTTGAGTATTAGCTACAGTTTTCAGCAAAGAAATCATCGCTTTGAATATTTGAAGCTGATTCCTTTCCATGCTACCCTCTTGCCATGCAATGCCGGCAGCCTTTTCGATTTCTGCTTTGCGTTGAAACATCTGGCATTCCATCGAGTATAAGTCTATATTCATAGTAATCCCTCCTTGATTATAAATCAATTTTTTTTGATTTAATGAACTCCCCTAAATTTACCACCAATAAAACTCGAAGTCAATCACTTAATCAAAAAAAATTGATTAATTTAAAATGATCTGCGTGTTTTCCAAACGTCCAGCAACGGGCAATGGCAGGCGCAACGAAAAAAGCAACCATTGAAATACTGGTTGCCTTATTAGTTATGAAATCCTTGTTATTAAAACTTTCGAGCTAATTCACGAGCTTGCTGAATGGCTTTCTCTTTAATAGCAGGTGCTTGATCCGGCGTAAACAAAAATTGAAAGTCTCCCATTGGAAGAAAAGCTGATGAACTGCTTATCTATCACTCTTGATCATATCAATCTGCAAGCGTTTGGAGTTCCTCCGTAACCCCCAATTCAAAAACACCACGCTGGAAATGACACTACCCGCCCCTATTTCCATCGCAAAGGTGAGTTCTTCGTTCATGAACAGCACTCCTACATACATCGCGATCACCGGTGAAACAAACGTAAATGTGGTAGGAAAGACGGTGTTCGTGACACGAAGTAACCAATAAAAAATGGAGTAGCCTACTACGGAACCAAAAACGATCAAGTACGCTAGAGCCCCGTAAGCTGCTGGGGAATACTCACTTGGCGCCACATGCTCAAAACAGAGAGAGAGCAACAGTAAAAACAAACCACCTATTACCATCTGCAAACCATTACTGGTCATGGAAGGTACAGAGTGTGTATGCTTTTGAAACCGAGTCAGTGCAAGCGCATATATAAACTTCACGCACAAAACCAATGCGATCCCCACATAAGCTAGTTTCTGTTCTCCATTTGACGTCTCATGGCTAGTACCTGTTGCGACTAAGTACGCGCCTAAAAAGCCAAGTGCAATTCCGATTATAAGATGTATGCTTCTTTTTTTTTGACCTGTCCACATTGCCAGCAACGTTGTAAAAATCGGGCTTGTACCTGCCAGTATCGCTACTGTTCCAGAGGTCAAATACTGTTCTGCCCAATACACAGCCCCAAACTGAATCCCTGTCAATCCCAACCCTCCGAGGGCGATCTCTTTCACTTGTTGCCTGGTCAGTTGCTTGAGTGATTTAGCTCCCCCAAGCAAGAACAAAATAATGACCCCTGCGAGGAGAAAACGAGCGCCCGCAAAGAAAAAAGGAGGCATTCCTCCTTCTATTCCAATCTTGATCGACAGAAAAGTCGTCCCGAAAATCAAACACATAGCCAAGTACGCGATCATCATCTTCATTTGCTCCCATCCTGTAGGTCTTAGATTCACCACTATCAAAACACAGACTTGCTAGAACAGTAAACGACATGTTATAACAGTTGGCATGAAGGAGTGAGGATGGAGATGAATATTTCGTTAGATCGTAAATCACGTGTTCCACTGGCCGAACAAATTCAATTGGCCTTGGCAGAGCGCATCCGTTCAGGCTTGTATCAAGAAGGCGATCCTCTTCCATCCGTGCGAGAATTAAGCCGCGACATTGGGGTTAGTTTGATGACTGCGGTCCTTGCTTACGGGAAGTTAGAAGCAACTGGATATGCACAGCGACATCACGGCAAAGGCACGTTCGTCCGAATTCCCAGTTCGGAAAAAAACGAGATTTTAGAGGAAATCAGCCCAAAGCCTTCGTATGATTGGCAGCTGGCGATTCCCGACTATTTAGGAAGGTCGATGTTCCGGCATGTAGGGGCTGTTAATCGCAAAGATGCGAAATACCCCTTACACAGGATCAAACTAAATACGGAGGAACTCTTACCCATTCAACACTTTCAACGGGCACTTCAACATGCTTCATCCGATCGATCGTCGATTGGTGATTATGCACCTGCCGCAGGAGACGAAGCGTTGCGTGCCAAGCTTGCTTCTGTTTTCCAGCACAAGAGTTCTGCGCTCACAGCATCGGAGCTGTTGATTACAACGGGAACCCAACAAGCCATTGATCTCGTCGCACGAACGTTTCTTGGACCTGGGGATCTTGTCGCAGTTGAATCTCCTACATATCCAGGTGCTTTGGATGCTTTTCGATCGCGTGGTGCCACCCTGATTCCCATTCCTACAGACCATACAGGCATGAGACTCGATATTCTTCAGCAGTTGTGCGACATTCATCCTCCGAAAATGATTTACACACTGCCCACAGGCCAAAACCCGACAGGTAGCGTCATGTCGATTCAAAAACGTATGACTTTGCTGGAAATCGCCCAGAGCTATAACACCCTGATTGTGGAAGATGATCCTTGGGAGGAACTTTACTTCGAGGATCTGCCACCGCGCTCCCTTTTTAGCTTGGATCGAACCGGACATGTGATCTATATGAAGGGATTTAGCAAATCAATCGCACCGGGACTCCGTTTATCCGTAATCGCGGCAAGAGGTTCTGTGTACCAACGCTTACTCCATGCAAAAGCAGTGACCGATTTATCTACCCCTTTATATAACCAGCGCATTTTGCTACACCTGTTGGAACAGAACATGAATGAACATTTCTACAAGGTCCGTGGCCAATTAAAAAAGAGACGTGACGAGATTCATCAACTTTTGAAGCGTTACGCCCCCTCCGGTTGGACCTGGATGCCCCCGGCTGCCGGTCCCTTTTTTTGGCTGTCATCGACAGTTGGCGTTAACACGGACGCGTTGTTTGTCGAGGCCGAACGCCAAGGCGTTTTATACTTACCAGGCTCTTTCTTCTATTCAGGAAATCCCGAGAGAAACCGTCTGCGAATCGGCTTTGCAACCCTGCCAGAAGCGCAAATTCATGAGGCAATTCTGACGCTTTGCCAGATTTTGCATAATGTCGATCCGGATTGAAAAGAAGCCTCTCACTCAATTCATAGAGTCTGAGAGGCTTCATATATTTGTTGGATATCCCTTTTCTATACAGCTTTGTGTTGCGAAATGGAGTCGTGCACCTTTTTAGCCCACTCTACGCGTGAAGCATCCGCACTGTTGAAATCGGGATCTTCGTAGATGTTCAAACGATTAATGAGATAGCCATCAAACTCGAAGACGTTACAAAAGCGACCATGGGAATACACGTTATCGGGGAAGGCACCTCCTGAATGTGTTACACCTTTTACCTGGCCCTCAATGACCACGAAATCGCCGCTTGGCATGATATTAAAGTTTTCAATGTCGTGTTCAATCTCAAGGATCTCGGAAGCGAAACCTTGGGCAAGCAATCCAATTTCATCCTTGCCCTGCGCCATCCCTAATTTCGGAAAATAAAGCACGGCCTCCTCTTTGAAAAGAGATACTAAGCTTGGGTCTCCGTTGTCGACGTAACGGAAATAGTTAATTGCCGATTCAATGCGGCGTTGTTGTAGTTCGCTCTTGTTCATATTGAATCCTCACTTTCGAAATAAGAATAATTTAAATAACATAACATGCTATTTTATCAAACTTAGCTATATATTCTCTAAGACAATTCCAATAAAGGAAATTTGCTGTATTTGCCCTAACGGTAATCTTACACCAGTTACATTGGTTGGTTTAATGTAAGTGGCTCTTTTAGTTGTATTTTACCTCCCTCTCATTTATACGATCATCTTATCACATGCAAAATCCTCTTTCCGTAATCTAAGTTACACATGAGTTACAACTTACAGTCAAAACTTGAAGGGTGTCCTCCGCCAACTTCATGGCTTTTGAGACACCCTCCTTTCTATTGAGCAGAAAATCTCATATGTAGTTGTATTGTTATGTACTTCATATTGGTTTTTTACTGATCCTTTTGATCTTTGTAAATATCGCTAATAGGATCGGAAAGATGATACATGGGAGCAGTGATGAAATAGGGAAAATGTTACTTCCATATGTGAAGTGATCCGCCGTTCGAATAAAGCTTCTACTGGCATGCGCAAAAAATAGCAAACCGACAACAAAGACAAAGGGGGTTTTTTTCTTTATATTAAAAATGTTTCCTAGTACAAGCGTGAACACATATTGCATAACAACGATGTAGATTAAGGTAAGAAACGTCCATATTCCGATAAGTATGACTTCAATTCTCTCCAAATATTCTCCGAATTTCACCAACTGAATGGTTGTGAAAAATGGAAATGTTGAAATCTTTATATAATTGAACCCTAAGGAACCAAGAGTCATATAAGTAATTGTAATCATATAAAGCCCTGACATAATGATGGCAATCACAGAGCTTGGAAAAATTTTTTTTGGTTCTTTTACTCTTGACATTAAAAAACCAAATGTAATTATTTCAGAAAAGGTAAAGGCAAATAAGTGCATCCCTTGTGCAATGATTTCGGGAAATTTACTTTGAAATGGTGGAAGGAAGGGGTTGGTTTGAATTTCAGGAATAATAAAAAGACAAGTGGTAAGAAATCCGGCTGGCATTTGGTCAAGGTCATAGTTGGGGATGGGGATCAAGCAAAGTCGTAGGTCTTTTCATCATTGGGGGTATTTCCTTAATTTTGTTCATCGTCCGTGAGCTTTCCACGAAAACTCCGCTGCTTAATATTCGAGTATTCCGCAATGGACGTTACACTCTTAGCTTAATTATTACGAACATACTAACAATCAGTCTTTATGCTGGAACGCTTCTGGCGCCAGTATTTCTGCAAAAAGTGCAAGGAGTCACTGCCATGGATATAGGCTTGCTTCTTCTTCCATCGTCGTTTGTCATGGCTTTAGTTATGCCTCTTGCCGGTAAATTATATGGAAGAGTAGGCCCGCGCTGGCTCATGTCTGTAGGAGTTATTTTCTTAGCTTTAGGTACTTTAACGCTTAGCTGGTTTAGTATCAATGTATCACATACGTACATTGTCTTAATGATGACACTTCGCAATATAGGTGTTGCTCTTATCATGATTCCAGCAAGTAATTCAGCTATGGAGCTTATTCCAAGAGAGCTTTCTGGACATGCTGCCTCCATTATGAATTGGACGCGTAACGTTATGGGCTCCTTTGCAATTGCCATCTTTACGTCTTTACTTGCTACACGGTCATTAAGCCACGGAATAGAACTGATGAGTGTCGGAGATACCAATAAGATTCATCTCGGTCAAATGACTTTCACGATGAGTATTAATGATGTATTTTTAATCACTGCAATTATAAGTATTCTAGCCTTACCTTTAGCATTGTTCATCGGGAAGGTGAAGAAACCGGAGCCAATCAAAGCCTAGAAAGCTGCAGTTTGACAAAACCTATGCAATTTCCAATCGTTCTTTCGCCATCTCTAGCTGAACCATGATCGATTTTCTACCAGTAATAATAACACCTTCATTGGAAAACTCTTGTAAAACAAGCGACACTGATTCTCTAGTAGCACCAATCATATTTGCCAATTCCTGATGGGTCAGGGGCATTTCTATTCGTTGATACCCATTTTCTTCTACACCGAATTTTTTAGATAGTTTAGTGAGAAAAAAAAGAACTTTACCACGAAGATCACTTAACGCCAGTCGTTCCAATACTTCATCCCTGTCACGTAATCGATTGCTCAACTCCTCTAAGAGTTTTAAAGTGAGTTCAGGACGCATGCTCAAAAATTGGTCGAATTTCTCTTGAATAACGGAGCAAATAATGGTATCCTCCATGGTTTCCATATAATTCCCATTGGTTCCAAATGAGTATGAATTACTTTCTCCATACATACTTCCTGTCCCTAGTATAC
This sequence comes from Paenibacillus sp. J22R160, assembly GCF_059692135.1. Classification (NCBI taxonomy): domain Bacteria; kingdom Bacillati; phylum Bacillota; class Bacilli; order Caryophanales; family Paenibacillaceae; genus Paenibacillus; species Paenibacillus sp. J22R160. Next base: position 140,724 of record NZ_JCAUAU010000005.1, read on the forward strand.
CTACGGTATATTGCTTTCCATCAGCATTTGTTTTAAACAATCGAAGTCTTCCTTCAATAACAATAGACAAACCATTACTATTAACTTCTGGTGTTTGTACTAAAGTACCCTTAGGTATAGAAATAATATTTGTACTGGGTGCCATTTGATCAACTTGCTCTAAATCTTCCTTTGGGAGAGATTCAATTAATTTGATCCGACAAACTCCATGGTTTTTTAGTGTCCAGCATTTAGCACCTGTTACACTTTATTTAGAGGTTGCGAAACCTTAACATACAAAAAATGAGAATTAAAGGAGCAGGTGCTTTCCTCTATAAGGATAGCACCTGTTTTCTTTAGGATGGATTTTTAAGGCTAATATTGGTTTAGATAATCTTTTATCTATGATTTTAACAAGCATGATAAGAAATAAGGCTAAAAAAACATAATACAATTATTCGTTAAAATTTACACGAATTGGAAACACTACTTTTGCATCATCTTAAAACACTACAATGAGGGCACTTTCATGGATAACTTTAAAAACTTAGATAACAAGTATCGGCGTTTCAAAGCACATGTAAGTATCTTTGGGACAACCCAATTTCATTTGCGAAATCCGTACATTATTGCTTGGTGGTCGGCAGCTTTTCCTGGCTTTGGACACCTTCTGTTAAGTAAATACTTACGCGGATTTGTCCTTTTCATTTGGGAAGTGGTTGTTAATTATAATGCTAAAATCAATGTAGCCATGATTCATTCATTTTGTGGACAAATTGAGCTAGCTAAACAAACTTTGGATTCCAGATGGTTGTTAATGTATATTCCCGTTTATATATTTGCCATTTGGGACAGTTATCGGACAGCGGTAGACATGAACAAGGTGTATTTGCTCGCTGAACGAGAAAACGCTCCTTTTAATTCTTTCAGTCTAGGATCACTCGAAATCAATTATTTGGACAAACGTAGTCCACTCATGTCTGTTTTTTGGTCGATATTTATGCCAGGACTTGGGCAATTGCATATTCACCGTATTATAGTAGCATTTTTCTCTCTTACTTGGACAATTGTCTTCTTGTATTTTTCACATTTGCTCGAAGCCGTCCAGCTTCTTTTCTATGGCAAAATTCAAAATGCATCAGAAATATTGGACAAACAATGGCTGTTATTTATGCCTTCCATGTGGGGGTTTTCTATTTTCGACTCCTATATCAACACCGTAGAAAATAACAAATTATTCGAGAAAGAACAACAAGATTTTCTTGTTAAAAATTATCAGAATGTGAGATTCAGGGTTAAAAAGGGGAGGGTGGTGAGCTAATGCTGCAAATTTATTCCACCTTTGAGCATTCAACTTATTTAGAGTTAGCCATCAATGAGTTGGAAAAAAACAGTGTGGCCAAAGAAAACATTTTTGCTGTCCCTTTAACCAATCGAAAAGTAGAACGAAGAATTTTTGACTCCATTCATAACTCGGATGGGGTCTCCCTGATAAGCACGGGAGCAGCATTGGGCACGGCATTTTCTGTCGTTGGAGCAAGTGTTGGCTTTAAATTACAATGGGGGCCGATTTACTGGGGACTTATTGGAGCAATAGGAGGATTTTTATTGGGATTTCTTATAGATTTTTTTATATTTAAAGTACTAAAAAAGCACAAGCGACTTCTACGAGGGAAATTCGGGGAGGTTATTTTAATCGTGGAATGTGAAGATAACCAAGCTGATCGTATTGAAAGTATACTCTGGCATCATTTGGCATTAGGAATTGCAAGAGTACAATGTTAATAACCTTATTAAGCAATACTTACCGTTAAAAAACCAACGGAGATCCGATAAAATAAAAAACTCACTCCGGATTTACCAGGAATGAGTTGCTTATCGCAGTATTAACTAACGGTACAATGAATTGCTTTTTGCATACACCGACTTGATAAATAATTGCTTCCTTCCAATGAAAACCAGATGTGAAAATAATTGCATTTGGATAAAGAGATCTAGCATGCAACAAATTGCAATGAGCACAATAATAACTATTCATTTATTGTCTTCGACCTCCTCCTTGTCTAAGTATAAACTACTTTGCAGGTAAAGTGTTTAGCTATTGAAAATATTTCTCATGTATTTAGTAATGAGTTTCACTCCGGCAATCATGATCTCACCGGGAGTGTTCCGGTGCTTAAGGAGGACGTTAGTGCGTCCTTCTTTTTTTTAGTTATCTTTTAAGACCTCAATAGAAATTTCTCAAAGAATCCTAGACATATTCAGCACCACTTCTTGTGGTAGCCCCCACTTTTTGAATGCCTATTTTTTCCATAAATGGTCCTTAGTCTAGCTAAATAAGGCTAGTAGTCCATCCCGAAATAAAAGTATTCACGTACAATAAACCATCTCTATAGGGAGGTGTCATTATTGAGTTGCTTTGATAATAAGAAACGGTGTAAAAAGAAAACAGTAATTGTTTGCCCTCCGAAAGGAAAAAAAAAGAAGCGTCGGCTTCGGGTAATTAAAAAAATTGTACAGGTATCATGTCCCCCACCTAAAGTGAATGTGACAACTCCGACGGTTGTTGGCCCTCAGGGACCTCAAGGTCCTGTTGGTCCTGCCGGCGGCCCTCCGGGACCTCAAGGACAGATGGGTCCTCCGGGACCTCAAGGACCTGCCGGTACACCAGGTGGCCCTCCGGGACCTCAAGGACCAAGAGGACCTGCCGGTCCAGCTGGCGGCCCTCAGGGACCAATAGGACCACAAGGGCCGCAAGGAATTCCCGGACCGGCTGGAGCAATGGGGGCACAAGGGGTTCCTGGTCTGGTTGGCCCAATGGGACCACAAGGTCCAGCTGGCTCAGAAGGACCTGCGGGACCAAGAGGACCGGCTGGAGGAGAAACTGGACCAAGAGGACCTGCGGGTCCAGCGGGTCCAAGAGGATTTGAAGGTCCGGCGGGACCAAGAGGACCTGCAGGGGCGCAAGGACCACAAGGAGAAGCTGGAGACGAAGGAGAGGAAGGACCTCAAGGACCCGAAGGACCTCAAGGACCTGCAGGAGCAACTGGAGCTCCAGGAACAGCAGGAGCAACAGGTGCAACAGGTCCAACAGGTGCTCCAGGAACAGCAGGTGCAGCAGGAGCAACAGGTGCAACAGGAGCGACAGGTGCTCCAGGAACAGCAGGAGCAACAGGTGCAACAGGTGCAACAGGTGCTCCAGGAACAGCAGGAGCAACAGGTGCAACAGGTGCAACAGGTGCAACAGGTGCAACAGGTGCAACAGGTGCTCCAGGAACAGCAGGAGCAACAGGTGCAACAGGTGCAACAGGTGATACTGGTGCTACAGGTCCTACAGGTCCTTCAGGTGGTCCGACAGGAGCAACAGGTGCAACAGGACCAACTGGTGATACTGGTGCAACGGGTGCAACGGGTGCAACGGGTGCAACAGGAGCAACAGGTGATACTGGTGCTACAGGTCCTACAGGTCCTTCAGGTGGACCAACAGGACCAACAGGACCAACAGGACCAACAGGTGCAACAGGTGCAACAGGTGCAACAGGTGCAACAGGTGCTACAGGTGCTACGGGTGCAACAGGAGCTACGGGACCAGGAGGTGGGGGATTAATTCCATTTTCAACGGGGATCATCCTTGATGGGACTGCAGTGGTATCAGCTGCTCCGATTTTAATGGGTTTTGGTAGCAGTGCTACTGAAATTATCGATGGTTCTGGAGAATCAACTATGCCGCCAAATGCAGGTGGTTTTGCCTTCCCAATCCCCTTTAATGGTACCGTTCAAAATTTACAAATAAGTGCAGATTTATTGGTTACATCTGTGGTTTCTATTAATACACTAGGTCTTCAATATGATTTTACAGTATTCCGCGCACCGTCAGCTCCTAATAGTGGGATTGATCATATTTCTTTACCTTACGTGACAACTGCGTTAACTAGTTCGGTTAGATTTGGATTTCCAAATAATGAAATTACAGCTGGTACTTTCCGTACCGCAACGAATTTAAATAACACGGATATATTAACAGTTACTGCAGGTGATCGTATTGGTATTCGTGTAAGGACGCTTGCGTCGACTGATCCCTCAGCAGCTGATATCACCCAGCTATCATTTAGCGCCAGTCTATCTTACACTCCTTCTTAATGTCTCTATATTGTAATTAACCAGTGGAGTAACACTGGCACTTCCCTAACCAGTGCTACTCCATGTGGCAAAAATTCATTTATTTGCCTAATAATATTATCATCATTTTTCATCGTAACAATCTTTCTTTCGTAATTCTGTCTATTGAGCTAACGTTCGCGTTCGCCGTCCCTCAATAAAAAGTTGGGGGCTTGCGAAGAGTTTTACATAATCTATTTTAAAACCCCTCAAAAAAACCGCTTATCTTCCCTGCTCCTCCACTCTGTTGCTTCGTTAGCCCAACGATGGACCGGGAAAGAGCCAGCCTTGCCGCCGCGTCGTTACGCCAGAGGGAAAGCTAAAATTCGATTAGTTAATGAATTTAGCTACAGAATACAAATTTTACTATCAATTTAATTACGTTGAGATAGCCCCTTGTATTTACTTTATGTATTGGTTGGAAGAAGCTTACACAGTTAGCCAAATTATTGATCTTGATAGTATGGTTGTCTATACCCATTATACCTTTGATAAAAATGGCGATCGAAAAAGCTTTTTCCATTCTGGTCGACCTCTTTGTTATTTGGTCGTAAGATTGCAGTAGCCGGGGATCGAACGTACCTGCCCGTTTAGTTCAATCCCCATTGTAGGGGGAATCTCCATGCTTGTTAAAATTTTGAATCGTTATCGCGGGAAATTTGTTGTTCTTAAAACGGTTTCAGCGGAAGAAATCGGAGGCTGAGTAATTACACGGTAAATTTCCGATATCAATATATTTTTAGTTTCACTAGGACAGATAGACAAGCCATGATCTTATATCCTGCATATATAAGTTAAAGTAAAACTTTCATTATAAGGATGTGACTCGCAATGGCAGCTAGAGTAACAAGAAATTATACTGTCCATGATATGAGAGATGAAATACTCTATTTTAACAGCCTTTGGAAACGATCGTTCGCTAACGGAAGAGCAACATATATCGCTCTTTCTAATAATTCAACTATTAAGCTGACAAACACTACTCCAAGTGGCAAGGTATTTCCTGTAGTTATTCAAAGATACAAAAAAGGAAGTGTTGTTGTAGTAATTGATACAGCAGTACATTTACCACCACATTCAACCAAGAGACTTTAATACTTAAAAGGAATATACTTTAACGAGAGCTGTTTATGCAGCTTTCTTTTTTTTCACTTCTAAAATAAAGTAACAATCGTCCCTCATTTATGCATGAATGTAATCGTTTGGATATCGAATGCTTATACTCTTCTTTTATCGTTTTCTTGCTTTGATTACAAAAGTTACAGGAAGCATCTTTGCTTTTTTTGCAAATTTGCTGTTACCCTGCGATTGAATAATTTCATCATCAGACTGCTCAATCATTTGCTCAATGAAAAAGCCCGCTTTAGCCAACGCATTCACATAGGTTGATAGTGTACGGTCCGATAATGTTAACGTACTTTCGTCAAGAGATGACGAATACCAAGATTCATCGAAATAACATTTTTTAAAAACAAGCGTATTATTTTCATCAACAACACATTTGTGTATCGGGTGGGACCAGCTGAAAATAAATGCACCGTCTTTTTTTAGGTAAGAAGCAATCCTGCAAAATGTACCCTCAAGGTCGGTGGTCCAGCCTATGGCATAAACCGAATAAACAAAGTCAAAATAGTCCTCGGGTATGCCACACTTTTCTTCCATGGGAGAACAGATTAATTTGGCTGAAAGACCGCACGCCGTCAAATGGTGCCTTGTCTTTTCGATTTGATTTTCTGATATATCCATACCCCAAAGTTCAGATGCTTTGCGTTCTCCCAGATACTTTAAAGATTCACCGCTTCCACAGCCTATCTCCAGTACCTTTTTTCCTGAAACCTCGCTAAAAAACTGGCATTTTTCTTCTGAGACAAACGCCCCATAAAAAGGAAGTGCGGTTGCTCCTAGAACATCATTTCCTTTTGTATTCCAAAATAGGCTGTTTGTTTCATGAATAGCACCTTTATCCATGTCAACGGAGATGGCAACAACCTCACTACCGCCTACAATGTTTGTTCTATAAACAGAATTCTTGTCCATGCCGATGCCCTCCTCAATATTCAAATTTTCTAACCCACCAGATTTAACCATCGTTTCCAAGGGCCAACTTACAAATAAATATTCTATTTTCTTCCAAGTTATCCTGCCCGGAATAGAAAAGAGAAGACAACCGATCCAGCGGGGTACGGCTGCCTTCTCTTGTTGTTAGTGAACTCTCGTTCCTTGTTAGCCAAACAAGCTATTCGAACCCAATTCATATATGGCTGGTCTGAAATATAGTCTCTCTTGGAAAAACAAATTGATAGGTTAATAGTGCCCTACGTTCGGAAAAGAAATTCATGGAAATCTCAGCTGTAACATGCTGTTCATCCGCCGTTCATTTTCACTTCCTATACTTTAGATATTATGAAGGAGGGAAGCAAAATGTATTTAGCTATTCGAGAAATGAGGTTTGCTAAGGCTCGGTATACGTTAATCGCTACAATTATGGTGCTTGTTTCATTTCTTGTGCTGTTTGTCACTGGTCTTGCACAGGGGCTTGCATATGATAACGCGGCTTCCATTAAGAATATGGCTGCAACTCATTTCGTCTTGGAACAGGATTCTAGTCACCGATTCACTAGGTCTCAGATCGATCAGAATCAGCTTGAAAAGGCTGGCTTAATCGTAGGAATAGAGAATGCAGAGCCGCTTGGTGTGAAAATGACAACGGTTATTCCATCTGATGGTACGGAGAAGATTGACGTTACACTTCTCGCGGTCAATCTCGATGGCTGGCTAGTTCCAACAGTAACAGAAGGTTCATCCCTCTCGGATCAGAGAAAAGGACATGTTCTCGTTGATCAAAAGCTGTCTGCTTCTGGAGTCAACATAGGCACAATCCTTGAAGATCAAGCTTCGGGAACAAAGTGGACTGTAGATGGATTTGTGAAAAATGAGTCATTCAGTCATACACCGGCTGTTTTTCTTAATAAACAGGACTGGCTTAATCTCCAGGCGCAGACACTTTCTCGTCAAGGAACTAATTCAGCAGATAGTCAAGTTTACAATGCGATTGCCATTAAAGACTCGAACGAAAAAGTTAAGGATCTTCAGGCCATGCTGCCCAATACAGAGGTTATAACGAAGTCTGAGGCAGTGTCTGCGATTCCTGGTTACAAAGAAGAGCAAGGCTCTCTTATGATGATGATTGTATTTTTGTTTGTTATTTCTGCCTTTGTACTGGCGGTATTCTTTTATGTCATCACGATCCAGAAAACCAGTCAATTTGGTATTTTGAAAGCCATCGGTACACGTACTGCCTATTTAGCTAGGAGTGTAACGATGCAGGTTTTGGTCTTATCGGTCGGTAGTTTGGTCATAAGCATTCTGCTGGTACAATTGTTTGAGGCCGTATTGCCAAGTTCGATGCCATTTCAATTAGGTTTCTCCACCTTGGCACTTACTTGCTTATCCTTTGTAGCAATGTCTCTGGCCGGTTCGCTATTTTCGGTGTGGAAGGTCGCCAAAATTGACGCTTTGGATGCGATTGGGAGGACAGCAGCATGAGAAACAGACTTGTACTACAGAACATTATACGGACTTTTGAAGATGGCGGTATCGAAAGAACGATTTTGGATATGCTAAATCTTGAGGTAGCCGAAGGTGAACTGGTCGCGGTAATGGGACCTTCCGGCTCGGGAAAGAGTACATTTCTGTCCATAGCAGGAGCACTTCTTGAACCAACGAATGGGGATGTTCTACTCGATGGAGAATCGATCATCGGTAAAAACAAGCAAGAACTTTCTGAAATGCGACTTCGACAAATCGGATTTATTTTTCAAAGCGCCCATTTAATTCCATACCTGAAAGTCGAAGAACAGCTGCTGGTAGTAGCCCAGCTTGCCGGAATGGACAGGGAGAAGGCAGCCAAACGAGCAAAAGAGTTACTCGATAAGATGGGATTACTTCATCGTCGAAAGGCATATCCTGAGAAGCTTTCAGGGGGGGAACGTCAGCGGGTCGCTATCGCAAGAGCCTTAATGAATGACCCGGCTGTCCTATTCGCAGATGAACCAACAGCAAGCTTAGATGCATCACGAGGGCACGATGTAGTAAGTATGATCGCAAAGCAAGTAAAGGAACAACGAAAGAGCGCGGTTATGGTAACGCATGATGACCGAGTACTGGCGCTTTGTGATCGAGTTCTTTTCCTGGAGAATGGGAAACTTATCATAAAATAAGGCACCTAAACAAACAGCGGCAGCTATGGGCAAAGAAAAAGCCATAGACTGTCGCTGTTTTCTCCGTACAAAGAGACTTTCAATCCAAACAGCTGTTCATTGGCGAAATGGAATTTTAATTTCTCACATATTCAGCTGGCGTAACGCCTACATGGTTTTTAAACGTTCGAACAAAGTAGCTCTTGCTCTCATAACCGAGTAATTCCGATAGTTCATCAATCGTTTTATTCGATGCAAGCAGCCATTCTTTAGCCTTATTCATTTTCAGCCTAGTTACAAATTCAATAAAGCCTTCTCCTGTCTCTTTCTTAAAAAGCCGACTGAAATAACTCGGATTGAGCTCCAAGCGATCTGCGATTTCTTCCAACGTTATTTTCTTATTCAAATTCATCTCCGCATAACGCTGTGCTTCCGCAATTTCGACTCGAAGTGATTGATTCGCCATTTGTTTCATAACATGCACACACTCATGCAAATATTCAAACATCCACTGTTTCAGCTCATCTACCGTTTCTGTGACATTCATTTTTTTATGAGAAATTTCCATCGCATAGAAGGATTGAAAGCGCTGAATAGACCTCAATCTCACCTGTAAATCCATCATTATTTTCAGAAAAAAACTTTTCACATCTTCAGGTTGATAGCGTTCTTGGCAAATCATTTTGAACCATTGGTCCAACTGCGGCCCAATATGATCCTCATCCTGCTCCAAAATAAGCCGTTTGCACGCTTCGGAGATTTCAGCATAGCGGGAGAATATATCCTCTTGTGAGAAGGATGGCGACAACTCTTTTAGTTTGACAGCATCCAAGCTTCGCAAATAAAAACGTTGATCCGCTGTTTGCGTCAATAATTTTAGTTGCCGCTTCAATTCGCCAGGCGTAGAGATGACGTCTCCAATAATGAACGATGTATCCACTTTCAGATATTTCATCAGTGCTTTTTGGATACACGACAGGGTATCTCGAATGGTCTGAAACACATTAATCACCAAGGAATTATGCGAAGGAAATAACAGTATCGTTTCATTCGCCTGATAGGGGAACACAATGGCAGCACTAGCCTCAACCACTTCATTCAGAATATTTTCCATCGCAAATTTCAACGTATCGTCCGATTGAAACCGCGCTAACGTTTGCTGAAATTGATTCACAAAGCAAGTCACGGGTACGACATTCGAGGAACTTAACCCACAAACATGTACCGCCTTATGCCACTCTTCATCGCTAAGGATGTGTTGGTGCAGTACCGAACGAATGAATTTTTCCTTGTATATAAAATGCTGCTGCTCCGCTATTTGTTTGAACCGCTCCAAATGTTCGCGATCATGTCTAGCTTGGTCCACATATTCGATTAACCTGGTTAAGAGGGGCACAATGGTTTCTGCATTCAAGGTCTCTTTCAGTACATATTCATGTACATTTAGTTTAACCGCCTTTTGTGCATACTGAAAATCATTGTGGCAGGAAAGAATAACTACATGCAGTTCCTTATGCTCTCCCTGTAGGCGACCAATTAACTCTAAGCCATCCATGACAGGCATACCGATGTCCGTGATTAGAATATCTGGATGATTTTCTTTCGCGGCTTTGTAAGCATCCAAGCCATCCTCATACATTCCCACCAATTGCAAACCGAGCCGTTCCCACGGAACAATTTCTTGTAAATAGGATAGAACTAAGTAATCGTCGTCAACCAGCATTACCTTATACATGTGCCCTCGCCCCTTGCAAGTCATTTGGAATAAATAACGTAATGATGGTTCCCTTTCCTTCTTCGGATTGGATCGACATCTCAAAGGAATATCCACACATGATCTTCAATCGATCATACACATTTTTCATACCGATCCCGGATACCTTGGATTGATGAAGACCACTTTGCTTTAGCTCGGAACGGGCATATAGCACGTTCGTAATGCCGGCCAATTGCTCGGCCGCCATCCCAATGCCATTATCTTCAACGGTAATGACATAGCCCCCTTCGGATTGCTTGGAATCGATCAGGATAAGCCCGCGCTTTTGTTTCAAACCATGGATATAAGCATTTTCAATGATCGGCTGCAATGTAAACCTTGGTAATTGTTCTAGTAGTGTCTCCGTCTCTAAATTCACAATGAGGTCAATGCCCTCTTTATGCCTAAAATTCATTAATTTGACATAGTGCTGAACCGTCTGTACTTCTTCGTTCAGCGACACAAATTCATTGTTACGATTAATCGTCATTCGCAGTAAATTGGACAGTGAACTGATTAATTCAGCACCTTCTTTATCACCGCGCATTTCAATACGAATTCGCATCGAATTGAGAATATTGAACAAAAAGTGAGGATTAATTTGCGCTTGCAGCAAATCGATTTCGGCTTTGTGCTTGAGTTGTTGCTCCAACGTAACCTGTTTGATCATCTCCTGGATATTATCAAGCATACTATCGAAAGAATGCCCTAATCGACCGATTTCATCATCCCCGCGGATGCGCGACCTCACGAGCAAATTGCCAGAGTCCACATGAGCAGCAACGCGATCTAATTTCAAAATCGGCTTCGTAAATCGGCGGATTAGGAAAAATAAGAACACCGAGAAGATCACCATAAAGGTACATTGAACGATAAAGTTAATCCGATATAAATAACTGAACTTGGCAGCGGCTTGCTTAAAAGGTGTTAAGCTAACTATTTTCCATGCCGCGAAGTTAAGATCATGCTTATTGGCTAGATATTTCACATTGTTGATCGTTATGATATCGGCTTCTTTACGATCTGAAAGAAGATGCAAATAAGGAAACGTGGTTCCTATTAGACTTTCATCTCGATGTGATAATAGCACACCATTGGCATCCATCAAAAAGATATCGCGACTTTGGTCATATTTCTCAAATATTTGAGAGATCTGTTTGATGGGTCTGCTGACGAGCACTTGACCAGGTGGCAATTTACTGCTGACTTTGAAATTTCGAACTACGGTAAGTAAACTCGGCGTAAGACCTGCATCCGGTTTCACATAATTGGCTTGAATGCCTGCCCAATAGGTTTGATTCACAGGTTTATTCCTAATTTCCGTTAGCCAATCTAACTGAAACAAAGAAGTCGAGTTGTTGTCACTAGGCGGATAATTGGTAAATGAAAATCCATCCGGCATGATGATCGTAATATACGTAACCTCACCGGAAATCGACATATTTTGCAGCCGATTAATAATCTGGCGATACTTGAGCACATCAATGGCACCCGTATCGTTCAGTCCATACCAGACTTCCTTGAATTGTGTTTCCATCTCGGTATCCGAGAAGATCGAATTCAGAAAGTACATCATATTGCCGCTCATGTTTGAAATGAACAAATCAATCACATTCAGACTTTCATTCGCCTTTTCCTCAGCCTGATTCTTAATAATATCTTGCGTGATGTAGTTGGTAACTCCCAATGTGATGAAAGCTGGGAGTATTAAACACAATAAAGAAGAGAGAATAAGCTTCTTTCTCCATGAAAGTTTATAAGTTCGAATCATCATACCCTCCCTTCTTTATTATATAGGGTAAAAGGAGAATGCCAAATGGCATTCCCCTTGAATTTTTTCCATAACCGTTTATTTCTTATTCGCATCTACGATTTTCTGTAGCGATGTTTTAAGCGCAGTCATGGTCGAATTAATATCAGCCTTGCCAAGAAGATATTTCTCTGCTTCAGCGACATAAGCCTTCTCCACTTCAGCCAAATAATCAGGTACAACAGGAGCTTTACCAAATTTAGAAACAGACAGCGTATACACAAGTGACTCTTTATCAATGAGTTCTGGTTTCAAGGATTGTTTAAGAATAACATCCAATTCTTTATTCAGATCACTCTTCTTCCAAGAGGATAAGCCGCCGCTTGCTTTCAGCGGAATGCCTTCCGTTGTTAAGAAGCGCAAGAACTTATACGCTTCTTCCTTATGCTTGGAAGTTGCGGAGATCACGAGTGGGTTGGAAGCCCCATTGGAATAAAAATCATCGGTTTTAGCATTTTTCGGGATGGGTGCAAACACCGTTTTGAACGTTACTGGGAGCTTGTCCGTACCACCAGCCTCAGAAGCCAGGAAAGAACCGATTGGGATCATTGCCGCTTTTCCACCAAAATACTGATTCCGATACGGAATTTTCTGCGAGATGACATCCGAATAGGAGGCTGCTGTCTTATCCACATTTTGCGATTGATTCATAAGCTCTAGTGATTTCTTGAAGTTAGGGTTATCCAAATTCAGTCCTGAAGCATCGTCTTTCATAAGTCCTTGATCCGCTGGTAAGCTTAACGTGGTCAAACGGAAAAACTCTTTGAATGTATGGAAATGCGTACCATACCGCTTCGTCGCGCCTTCGCCCTTCGTAAGCTTCTTTGCATAGTCTTGGAAATCGTCCCATGTCCAATCCTTAGGCACAGGCAGCTTAGCTTCATCCAAGTAATCCTTGTTCAGCATCACTAACTGCTGTTGGAAAATGCCAGGCAGGGCATAAATCTTACCATTTAATGACATATCACTCTTATATTCGTCGGAGAATTTAACACCTTCTTTGGCTAAATAACTATCCAATGGTTCGTAGTTGGTCTGAGCCCGCTTGGCATAAGTAGCCATGCTATTCAATTCAATAACGTCCATTTCTTCGCCAGAAGCACTAAGAATGTCCAACTTCTTCATCGTCTCTGTGGCATCATTCTCCACAACGGTGTTTACTTCTACTTTGATACCGGGATTTTTGGCTTCGAACGTTTTCACGACATTTTCATAGTCCTTGGCAGGTGTCCAAGTATGATATTTAATCGTAACTTGCTTGGCTGGTGCGGCGGATGATGCATCCTTTGGTGTTGGGTTTGTATCTGAATTTCCATTTCCACAGCCAGCAGCCATGCCTGCTGCGAGCAAAATGGATAATCCTGCAGCGACCTTTTTCGTTTTCATATTCCTTTATCCCCCTCATGATATGTTGCACACGCTTACACAACCCTAATTTATCACAGCGAATTATTAGAAAAAATGAACTATTTATACATTTATGATATTTTTTTTACCATCGTACTTACTAACCTTTGACTCCGCCTGTTGATATACCCTCAATCACTTGCTTCTGAGCAAGAATAAAGATAATCACCAACGGAATAATCGCAGACACAGCCCCCGCCATCATCAACGAATAATAGGCTCCGCTGACGCTGGCAAACTTCTTCATTGCTAACTGTAGAGTTGCCATGTTATCCGTTTTCAAGAAAATGAGCGGGTTCGTATAATCATTCCATGTCCAAATGAATCTTAAAATGGCATAAGTCGCGAGCGACGGTCGCACAAGCGGCATCGCAATATGTGTAAATACTTTCAAATGATTGGCTCCATCTATTTTCGCTGATTCAATAAATTCATGATGGATACTCAGGAAAAATTGACGCAGCATGAACGTGCCAAACGCACTGAAGGAACCGAGTAAGATTAACCCAATATGCGTATTGAATAATCCTAAATATTTAAACACAATAAACTGCGGAACGATAATGGAGAAATGCGGAATCATGTACGACATCAGAACCAGCAGGAAGATGAAGTCTCTGCCTTTGAAATGAATTTTGGAAAACCCGTAGGCTGCCAGGCTCGAAACGAGAACAGAGGTAATCGTTGTTAGCAAGCTAACTTTAATCGTATTCCAATAATACAAGGAAAACGGATATTTCCCAAACCAGACTTCTTTGTAATTGGCGATCATGCTCCATTTATGAGGGATCCACTCAATGGGGAAATTAAATACGTCGATTTCCGGTTTGAACGATGTGGACAGCATCCAAATGAAAGGCAACAAAAAGATGATACCGATGAGAAACATGAGAGCAGTCAACAAGATTTTCATAAGATTTATTTTCATGGTTACACCTTTCCTACGATTTAATAGTTCACCCATTTCTTCTGTCCGTACCATTGAATTGTTGTAATGACCATGACACAAGCGAATAAGAACCATGCCATCGCAGACGCATATCCTGTTTTCAAATCCTCGAAAGCCGTCTTATATAAATAATATACAATGACCGAAGTCGAGAAGGAGGGTCCGCCTTGTGTGAGAACAGCGATGATGTCGAATACTTTAAAGCTTGCGATAACCCCTGTGATTAACAGGAAAAAAGTTGTTGAGGATACCATCGGTAGCGTGATATTGGTAAACTTGCCGAAGTTCCCCGCTCCATCAATCTCAGCCGCTTCGTACAGATCCTTAGGTATCGCTTGTAGGGCTGCCAAATACACGATAAGTGCAAAGCCAATATGTACCCAAACCATGATCATCATCACGGATGGAAGTGCGAAGGTTAAGTCGGCTAGCCATTTGGGTGGGTTCGTGATTCCAAGCGCGATTAAGGTTTGGTTCACAGGGCCAAGTGAAGGATGAAACAGCACCTGGAAGACAACGGCAACCGCAACAATACTTGAAATATAGGGCATGAAGAACACGACTTTGAAAAAGCTTTTGAAATAAACATGTTTATTAATCGTGACCGCGAGCAATAACGATACGATAAGCTCGACAGGCACGACGAGAATTAAGACCAAGTTATTCCGCACGGACTTCATAAAGTAGTCGTCTTCAAACAAATGACTATAATTCTTGACGCCAGCAAACTTCATATGATCTAGCTTCGTAACAAAATTCCAATCGGTGAAACTGATAAGAAGCGAAGCCAACGTGGGAATCACCGTTAAGATCAGTAAACCGATAAGCATGGGAGATATGAACATGATCCCCGCATAGGTTTCTCTCCGTTGCAGCTTATTTTTTCGCTTTATGACTTGACTCATCTGCGCCATCCCTTTCTTTTTTTATTATTATATAAAGATTAGGGGGCGGCAGTAAGTTACAATCATGTCATTTTTGATAATAATTTGACATTTGACTTCGATAGAAAAAATAAAAAAGCCACAGAGGTGTAGTTAAAACACCTACCCCTCTGTGACCCATTCAACGACACATTACTTATTATATTTGTTATAAAGGCGATACATGAATACAGCCGCTTCTGCCCGTGATAGAAGTCCTTGGATGGAGTCGTCGCCTGCTTTACCAGAGCACTTCCTTCTGACCTTTCAACTTGGTCAAAGCCTCTACAAAGAAATAGTCGCCATAAATGATAGGCACATGATTCGGATATCGCTCCGATTTATAATAAATCGTCCCTTTCGTAATGAGCCCTTCTTCTTCGCTGTCCCAAGCTCCGTAATTTTCGTAGAGCGATTTGAGAATACGATTTCCCGCTTCTCTATAGAGGGATGCCTCCTGATCTGGTACCCAATTCGCAATTTCGAGCAGACCACTCGCTGCACATGCAGCTGCTGATGTATCTACGCAGTCCTGCTCTTCCTTCGGAGCGCGGAAATCCCAATACGGGATATAGTCCTCTGGCAAAGCAGAAATGAAATAATGCGCTACACGTTTGACCGCGTCCAGATAGCGTTGCTCTTTGGTATACCGATAGGACAGCGCCAGTCCATGAAGTGCCCAAGCATTACCTCTTGACCAAGCAGAATCCTCGGAATAACCCTGCCCCGCCCGAACGCTCAACCGTTCACCAGTAATCGGGTCAAAGCAAACGATATGCCTTACGGAGCCATCTTCACGTACAAATTCACGGACGACTGTATCCGCATGTGCCATTGCGATGAAGGTAAATCTCGGATCATGGAGTGTCTCGGACGCCCAGTAGAGGATTGGTAAATTCATCGTACAATCAATGATCGCCCACCCCGCCCGATTGTCGGTCGCCGTGTCTGACCAAGCACGAATGAAGTTCCCTTTCATATTGAATCGCCCAGCCAAATGACTTGCGGCAATGAGAGCACGTCGTTTCGATTGCTCATTTCCCGTCAACTTATATTGGGCAACCGCTGATAAACTCCACATAAACCCAATATCATGACTCAACTCGTAAAATTCTTCCAGAACGCTGTCCATTTGCTCCTCACAGGATGCGGCATAAGCCCGCAGTTGCTCATCCCCTGTTTCTCTGTACATCAGCCAGAGTAAACCTGGCCAAAATCCGCTGGTCCACCACTCAGCCTTCGTGCTATCATATTTCCCATTGACGGTAATATGCGGAAAGGTAGCTCCTATCCTACGGCTTGTTTTACTTATTTTATGAACTGTGCGGTCCCATGCCTCATCAACCCACGATTTGATCTGTGTCTGCTTATCTGTCATTATTTCGTCTCTCCCTATCTGTAAATATCTCTGCCTTACTAGTAATTAGCGAAGCGGCCATTAACATATGGCCAGTTTATGTAGATTGTGCTTAGTGATTAGGGAATTTGCCCTTAAGAGTTAAGCCTCCGATATGTAGGAAAACTGTGAGACCACCGACAAACACATGAACTGATAATAGCGCTTTCATTACTCTCGACATTTCATGTAATCCTCCTCACGATTTTAGAAATGCACCACTGAAATCACAACCCACGTTTATATGACATCTCCCTTCGATTTTCATTCATTGTATAAATATTCGGACAAAGTCGGAAAGTGATAATCTTGTCTTTTCTGATAATTATTTTACATCAAGTAAATATTGGAAAAGGCGGTGTCTACCGAAATAGAAAAGAAGCCCGCGATTTTTACGCGGACTTGTTTCAATACTATCGTGTAATTTTCAATTTAGTCAGTCAACTATGCACATGATGAATATGGAGGTACTACCACAAATTCATGATTTGTCAGAAATAGTTTCTTATTATGTTCCAATGTTTATCACTACATTTCCCTTCTTATGTCCTTTCTCCACATACCTGTGAGCCTCGGCAACTTGTTCCAGCGGATAGCGTCTATCGATCACCGATTTGAGTTCTCCCGTTTCGACAAGTTCTTTGAGGAGAAGTAAATCTTCAATGCGTACCTTTGCAATCCCCTGCCCATCCACCGTTACGTATCTACCTTTTGGAGTTAAAGCTTTCATGCAGTTCGTTTTCGATGCTTTCCCAACTGCATCGAAGATGACATCATACAGCTCTCCCTTATTCGCAAAGTCCTCTTTCGTATAATCGATGACTTGGTCGGCTCCAAGAGATTTCACTAGTTCCATATTTCCGGTGCTGCTAACCGCAGTAACCACCGCACCAAAATGCTTAGCAAGTTGAACCGCAGATGAGCCTACCGCACCTGAAGCGCCGTAAATAAGAACTTTTTGTCCGCTTTGGATATTCCCTTTTCTAAGGAAATACAATGCCGAAGTCCCACCTAAAGGAACGGCAGCGGCATCCTCATAATTCACATTTGCCGGTTTCGTGACCATTAATCCATCCTCCGGGAGACAGGTGTACTCAGCATAAGCACCAAATTTCATCCCAGTTAACGCAAAGACTTGATCACCTTTTTTGAATCGTTTCACGTCCTTACCTATTTCCTCGATTTCTCCAGACAACTCTACTCCCAGAATAGGTTTTCTTGGCTTTCTGAATCCTAGTACGATCCGCATGGGTATCCATAATATGAGAGGACTATTAAAGCTCCGAACTCTAATGTCGCCTGCTGATACGGTAGTCGCATGAATTTTTACCAGCACCTCGTTATTTTTGGGGGTTGGTTTGTTTACCTCTGTCAACTGAAGTACATCTGGCAATCCGTACTTTGTGCAAATAATCGCCTTCATGAGTCACCTCCAATTATTTACAATCCTTTTTCTTAGTACGAAGACGACTGTATTACGTTTCACAGTCCTCCCCGTTAGCTCAACATTGTTTTTTCCTTGCATGACTTCACTGAATTGTATTAATAAAGCTTCCGTTATACTCCTAATACGTAAATAACTATTCGTAGAGCTCCCACAGTGGCAAAGGATATATGTTCTTGTCCTCTTACAATTTTGTTTTGCATAGACTGCGCTGTGACAAATAATGCAAATACGCACGATTTAAAACCCCTTCAGTATCATCACTGAAGGGGTTGCTTTTCAAATTTTATTACTTATGGTGGTTATGACCGTTATCACCGTGGGATGGATGGTCTTACTTATTAATAACGAGCTCAGCCGTAATGGGCAAGTGATCCGCTGCGATTGTGTTTATAACCTTTCCTGCTTTTATTTTTACATCATCAGACGTATAGATATAGTCGATGCGACGATTAGGCTTGTCTGAATAATAATAAGACGTATAGGCATCATTTAGACCAAGTTCCGCAAATGTGTCATGATACTGTGCAGACATTTTTATAATTTCTGGACTATCTGGTGTGGCATTGAAGTCTCCCACTAAGATACTTGTTCCTTTATTTTGATTTACAATGTCCAGGATCTCGTTGACTTGTATATCTCTTTGTTCAGGTCTTTTATTGTCAAGATGCGTATTGTAGAAATTAATATGATTGCCTTTCACATTAATCACTGTTTTCGCAAGACCGCGCTGCTCTGAAGGATATTGCGTATTATCGAGTAAATGATTTTCGCTAGAAAGAATAGGATATTTACTTAATATAACCGTTCCGTATTGACGACGAGGTTCCCCCACATTTAAGGGATCATTGTCAAGATTCGCAGCAAATTGATAATGCATGCCTAAGTAATTGGCTAGCCATTTCGCTTGATCCTCGAAATTACTACGCGTGGAGAAATGATTATCGACTTCTTGCAGACCAATGATATCAGCACCCGATGATTTAATAACGTCACCAATTCTGTTTAAATTCAGAATGTCATCCATGCCTTCGGCATGGTGAATATTATACTCCATCACTTTGATGGCAGTCTCTTTTCCTTTTTTAAAGTCTGAGGCATAAGATTCACTACTTAACGAAAACATAGGAATCATAGACATCAATAAAACAGAAGAGACAATAACTGACTTTCTAAGCATGCACAACATCCTCTCGAAGTTTTCAATGATAGGTGAATATGCTACTATAATTTCATATTCTGACTTCCATTTCCATAGGCTGATAGATGTAGATTGTTCTTTGCAAATATTGTCTTTTACTAGGACCATGTGTAAAGGAATTGTAATTTTCAAGTCGTTGTCATCATAAGATTCTTGCTCTAGCATAGGCGCAGATCCTCTGCCCCTCTTACCCCAATAACCAACTGTCCTCACGCGTGCTGCTGTTGGGGGACAAAATGGTTTTGAACTGCAAAAGCCAGCAAACATACGCAACTTGTGAATCATTTGAATTAACCGCTATTAATGCTATAGATTCAGGAGGGGTAATTCCTGAGTACTGATAGTTTAGCCAACCTATAGTTCTTAAAGGATCAGAACCATTTGTGTTATCGAAGGTGGTTACTGAATTGCAAAGCCAAAATGCCCCTTTTTTTGCGAACAACAGCCGTACGCTCTCTTCTCGGGGTGTCTACCAGATATACCTTTCCCCAAGGTAAGTCTACCTGATCAATTACAGTTATATTTGAACCTAAAGAAATTTGTGCTTCCATTGCGCTTATTGGAGTAAGGCGAGTCCCCCCCATAAAGCTGATGTAGGAGTACCCACCAATTAAATTTAAAGTTACATACTTTTCCAATAATAAACATTTATAGAAAAAAGAATAACCGCCGATCGGCGGTTATTCTTTTTATAATTACAAATCAATCTCAAGCCCCTGACCGACAGGCTGAACTGTCTTCAGAACACGCTGGGTCATTTCACTCCCCATCAAAGAATCAATCACCCAAGCTGACAAATCTTGTCCAGCCAAACACCCGGCAGCTGTGCTGATGTTACCGTTATTTACAAAGCTCTCGTTAACGACCTCTACACCAAACGCGGTTAACTGTCCGGCCGCAGTCGGATAAGTGGTAGCCCGCTTCCCTGTCAAATAACCCAAAGCTCCCAGGAGTAGAGCACCCGAACACATGGATCCGATCAATTGCCGATCCGGAGAAAGTTGTAATCGGCTTAGATAAGCCAGGTCCTTGAACAGGGGTTGCACCCCTCTTCCGCTTGCGAACAGGACAGCATCCTGTGTATTCGCCTCCTCCACCAACCCATGCATGGGGATTCTTAATCCCGCCATAGACACATGCGATGATGCGGTCCCAAGCAGCTTTACTTCCCAATTGGCGATTCCACCGACCAATCGCACTCTATTCAACAAATCCCAGGGCAGGAACACATCAAGATCCGTAAAATCATCAAAGCAAATGATAGCTATTTTCATCTGTAAACAGCTCCTCTCACTTATATTTTGGAAATGATACCCAGTCCCTAGTATAGAACATCCTTACGAGTTAACAAATCACAATTTCTCATGCTTTACTTTCTTCCAGAGCTAACTGTTAATTTGAATATATGGGATTCGGCCGCCTGCAGATTCAGAGTAATCGATCCGTTAACCGTGTCAGTAATCCCGGTCCACAAATCCTCGCGATTGAAGGTCACACCTGCAGGTAGTCCGGCACGTGTAAGATCAACCGTTTTTACCGCTGAAGCGCTTGCGCTGTAATTAAAGACAGCGAGGTAGTATTTGTCTCCGTCCTTCAGTACGAATGTATCAGCCGCTCCGGATCCTGTGTTGCCTTCCTCAGGACGGAATGCCTTGCCGGTGGAAGCGAGCTTTAAGATTTTGTTATTCGTGTATAACTGCGTCATGTAGTTCTGAACAATTGGATCGTGAACGTTACTCGAATCAAGAAGCACCGTCCCGGAAATTACAGCCGAATTCACACGGCTTCTTGCTTCATTCAAAGAATTTGAGCGGCCAAGCGCCATATGGTCGGGGTCAAGGTGATTAATGATCGTACCATTTTGCCACCAGCCGTAGGTTAGTGCATTAAGCTCGTACTCGGTATCATGGATCGAGCCGAACGTGTCGGTTGCGATGCGTCTGCTGTGCGCATACTGAGACGGGAACATCGGGGCGATGGACTCGCTCAGAAACATTTTGCCGTCTACCAATTCGTTAATGTAACGCATGCCTTCGTTATAAGCCTGAATCCCCGTCGTAACGCTAGAATCGTAATGGACGCCTTCCAACGAGCCATGCGTCAAGAAATCCATTTTAACAAAGTCATACCCGGATGCCTTAATACTATCAAAGTAGAATTTGAGATTCATTTTCGTACCCGGATGTGTAGGATCTAGGGCATAGGCGCCATCAAGCTTAGGCAGCGGATTACCGTTACTGTCTCTCAGCAAAATATCGTTGTACGTATACATATTGTTCGTTCCTGGGACCGGTGCGTTCAAATCGTTGTCCCAGTAGGTGAATGGTGCTGTATACACGCCTGCTTTTTGCCCGTTGGCATGAATGATGTCGACTGCAGGCTTAAATTGCACTTGCGGTATTTTCGATGCGTCGGTATTGATATAGACGGTGCCGTCGTTTTTGAATTTTTTCAGGTTTTCCTTGAAGTAGTTGGAAGTGTCGATGACGTCCTGCACTGTCAAATCCATCGAGTATGCTCCCCAGCTATTCCATCCAACCGGTACACCTTTTGGCACGGGGAGTTTCTGTTTCAACGCAGGCGCGACGATGGCATTCACACGGCCATATTCCTCGAGACCATCGCGATAATCCAAGTATCCGCCTACCATCAGGGTCGGGGACGAAACCATCGTGCCTTTTAGGCTGCCGTGCGGCAGCGAGTCGTGCGTAACGGACGAGGAAGCGCCTCCATAAACCGTTAATTGAAGCAATTGATTGTTTGATCCTTTCCAATCGATACCCGTTTTCCACTTATCATGAGTAACGGAACCGACAACCAGACCTTGACGGGACATATTGTCATAGATCGCCGTGACTTCATAGCTCGTATCCGTGCGGTTCATCGGCTGAGCCTTGAATCGAATCCAACTATCGTTATCGAACGGTACGGAAAGCACGCGATTTTCAGCCGTTTGGCCGGTAGCCGCTCCGCCAGTGCGCTGAATAACGATCGGAGCCATATAGTTGGTGCTGATCATTTGATCGCCGACTGCATCGAGACGACTCAAAAAATACGATTCCTTCGCATAAAACGAATATACTTGATGAAGCACCGGCTTGCCATTTTGTATGTGGATGAAGTCCACTTGGATCCCTTTGCCGAAGTTATCATTAATTTCGGAAATTTGCGCTTTGTCAATTTTGTGCGTCGTATACTCTTTCGTCTCCAGTTCTTCCCCATTCAACTTGATTTTTCCGTATGCGCCTTTTAGCTGCTGACCATTGCTCCAAACAAAATCGGCATAGCCGGTCTGAGAAAAGAAGCTTGCTGTATACTGCCCGTTAGTCACTTGCATGCCCGATTTGTACGGCGTAACGGTTATTTTACCGTATTTCACTGGAGCTAGGGCAGTTCCAAGCGAGCCTGAATCGCCTCCGTTTCCTGGGTCGGAAACCACAGGTTTCACGACAATACGGTCGATGTCAGGCGCGTACCACATATTATCATCGAACAAAATGGTATTCGTTCCGGAATGAAGCTGCAGCTCAATATCATAGTTTCCAACCGTGTTCCAGTCTGCTGTCTTAGGTAAATCAAAAAGTTCTTTGGCGCTGCCGTTTACACTGATGTTTATAGAACGCGGGTCGCCGGATATGTAGGATATCGTTAAGATATATGCCCCATTAGCATCCACTGTAACATTGTTGAATTGCAAAGAGGAGGCGTGGCTATCGTCTACTTTAAACAGATTGCCTACCTTCTTCCCGCCAGAACAAGGACCGCAATTGCTGACGGCAGCATTGCCTGTCAGCGTATTGTCGACCGCTTCGGCTTCGTAGATGGTTCCGCCTATTGAACCGCCTAGCTTCTCTCCAACGACGATTCTATCAATATCCGGCGCATACCACATGTTATCGTCGAATAAAATCACGTTGCTACCGGATTTGAACGTCATCTCGACATCATAGCTTCCGACCGTGTTCCAATCCGCCGTTTTAGGAAAATCGTAGAGCTGCTTAGGTTCGCCATACACGCTAATATTAACCGAGCGAGGATCGCCGGATATGTAATACACCGAAACCTTGTATGTACCGGCTTCTTTTATATTCACATTGTTAAATTGCAAGGATGAAGCGTGGCTATCATCTACTTTAAAGAGTCCGCCTACTTTCTTGCCCCCCGAGCACGTTCCGCAATCATTCACGGATGCGTTGCCCGTAAGCGTATTCGCAGCGTCTTCCGCTTCGTATACACCAACTGAATCTGCATAAACCCGATTCCCCACTGGCAGCAATGATGCTATCACGAAAGTAAAGATCAAGAGCTGTAGAAATAATTGATAGATTGATTTATTTGACATAAATATCCTCCTTCATTCTTGTACAAGCATTGAAACTACCCTTTCACCACGCCATCTGCAATGCCTTGAATATACCGATTTTAGAATACAGAAAAATGGCCATATTGACGCTTAATTCGCACATACCACCCCCAATCCGAACAGAGAACCCTGCAGCCCAGGCACCAAAGTAATTTCATTAATTTCAACGTTCGGCATCACTTTTTTCAACTCAACGACCGCATAATCGTAAGAGCTTGGATATGTCATCGTCGAAATGATTATTTAATACCCGCATAAATCCCACTTTTTAAAGCGCTTACAAAGTTGATTTTAAGGGAGAATCACTTTTACCGTAAGGTACGTTTACTCCTTATTACGTACAAGTCTCCTTTTTTCATGGGGGCAACTTTCATATGGAAGGCCATTCATCCCTGTCGTAATCGGACTAGAAGGAATTGTGATTAAGAAAGAAGATAGTTCTACGAGACGGATTAAGGAAAAGAAAGGAAGCGGCAGTCTGGGACGTGGAAAAGTCCTTGACTGCCGCTGTTTTTTAACTATTTGGAATTGTGTTGAGTTTTATCCCAGATCAAAGAATCATAGACTAGTGCTGAAATTGGAACCAAATCGCCGATAGGGAAATTCGATCCCTCAAATCCATTCGGAGGAGTGACTACCGGTGAATGCCTCAAATTCGTAAGTATCGTAATCGACATATTATAAACCGGATCGATAATGGTTAACGTACCGGTCCACCCTTGGTGACCATAGGTGCTTCTGCTGGGACCCCAATTGTAATAGTAGTAAGCGGAGGAACTTTTGGAATGCACCCGCCATCCCAATCCGATGGTGGACAAGTCGACTCGGTTTGGAACGGGATCATAAGGTGCGGTAAATTCATCAGCAACTTCTTTGGTGAAAAACTGTTTACCGTTATAAATACCGCCATTGAGCATAAGCTGCGTCAAGACGCCCATATCGCCTACGGTAGAGAATAATCCGGCATGGCCGGCGACGCCTCCCATAGAATACCAAGCCTTCTCATCATGCACTTCGCCTTGCAATGTATATTTTCTAATATTAACAGGTGAATTATCGTCCATGATTCCGAAATTGACATTTCCATCACGGGTATTTCCATTTAATTCAGTAGCCGCAATTTCTGATTTGGAGAAGCCTTTGGTGAGAGGATTATAAACGGTATGCTTTAATCCAAGCGGCTTATAAATATTCTTTTCGACATACTGATCTAAAGACATGCCTGTAATCTGTTCAACCAGCAAGCCTAAGATCATAAAATCCACGTCGCTGTAAGCAAACGTTGTTCTAGGTGTGTATCTTAAAGGTGTCTTGCTGATGATATCTATGATTCCAGCACGATCGGTGTAATCATCCGTTTGATACCATAGAGTGCCAGCCGAAGTCTTGTTAGGGTATTCCGGGTCTGGAATAAGACCGCCATAGTGATGCAGTATATCGCGTATCGTAACTGTTTCCTTACCGGTACGCGGAGTTAAAGCAAGACCACCGCTACCACCGAGCGTCCATTTACCCGTATATACCGTATAGCTATCTTTATAATTTTCCCAGCCGGGGAAAGAACTGAGGGTTTGATCCAGGTTTAATTTGCCTTCAGAAACCAATTTCTGGATGGCGTAATTTGTTGCGTACATTTTCGTGTTGGAAGCCAAATCAAATAGTGTATCTGCTTTAATCCTCTTCCACTTGGATTCCGGCAACAGCTTCGCCGGCTCGTATTGCCCATCCACAAAGGCGGTATCATATTTTTTCAAATAACCGTATGAGGATTCCTTTACAATTTTTCCATCTTTTACAACAATCATTGCTGCTCCCGGGAAACCAGCTTGGACTTGTTGATTGATATAATCATCAATTTTGTCTAGTTTTTCAGAGGAAAAGCCAACCTCTTCCGGAGTATCCGCACGGGTAATTTGATCGTAGGCTGCAAACTGTTTATTCAGCAAGTATTCGTTGCTTCCGACCGTTAGAGCGGCTACTTGGAACAGCCTCTCAATGTATCCCAGCGACAAGTAGTATTTGTTGTTGTTATAAAACCCGTCTACGTCATGAAAAACGAGATCGGTATAAGCATTTAACATATTGCTCGTCACATTGGAACCTATTCTATTGGTATTTATATTAATTTCAAAATAGTCTCGACCAAGGGAAATGGTCAAGATGTCGGCAGTTCCTTTAGCTGCGCCGTCGAATATATACGTATTTTTCCCGTACTTATAAGTCAGGTTTAATATATCTTTTAAATCTTCAACGGCAACGTAGCCTTTATCATCCTTCTTAATGATTAATCCCGGATTTATGGTCAAGGGCGCACTGTACACGCGCGCATCGCCGTCGATAAGCCATATCTCTGCCAGACCGTTTTTGGCTCTGACATATCTTTTATCGCGAGGGAAAACACTATCTTTCTTTACGGCGACACCTATGTAAGCATTTTCATCTAAATTCACAAAATTAAAAGTCACTTTAAATCCATATTCGTCGTACGTTGTTTCCGTAACGGTACCTTTGACCTTACTGTTGAAAGCGGTTGCTTCGATTTCTTTCTCAATGTGTTTATCCTTATCCGTCTTAGGATAATGGACAATGAGCTGTGTGTTTGTTGCAGCATGAGTTGAGCCTAAAGGGAAGAACGTAATCAACAAAGTCATGATCATAAGTAAGGAGCTAAGCCTTTTCAAGTTCATGTGAATCCCTCCATAACTATTTTATATTTTCAAGTATAATATATAATGTTTAATTTTGTAAATATATTTTATTTTATTAATAAATTTCGGAATTTTATTTCATATTCGGCATTACCTGTTATGCTGCACGTTAACGTAACGAGGCTGCCGATCATCCAACGGCAGCCTCGTGTTGTATAAGAACTAAGCGTAAAAACATGAAAAACATGAAAAAAAGCCCTATAAATAAGGCTTTACTCTCTTAATGAACGCTAGTATGTTAGGTGGAATGTGCTGGGTTACGTTCGACCTTAAGGGAAACATGAAAAGCATACACGCTACCCTTTGGTCCCGCCTTGGAGACCGAAACCTTTGGACATAAACTGCTGAGAGAGAATATACATGACAACGGAAGGAATGGCATAGAGCGTAGAAAAGGCTGCCAATTTACCATAACTCACCATGCCGTACTGCCCGAAGAATTGATATAGCTTGAGCGCCGCCGGGAACTTCTCAGGCGTACTCAAGAGAATGTAGGGAACGAAAAAGTTGCCCCAGCTACCGGAGAAGGTAAAGATAGCAACCGTGCATATTCCCGGAATCATTAATGGAGTAACGATCCTGCGGATGCCTGCAAGAATGGACGCACCGTCCACCCATGCCGCTTCTTCTAACTCGTTCGGTACGGAATCCATGAAATTTTTGAGCATCCAGATGCCATAAGGCATGGCGGAGGCGACTTTAAAAAGAATGACGCCGAAGATATTGTCATAAAGCTTTAATGTCAAAAATAATTGATACACAGGGACCATAACTGCAGTGATTGGCAGTGAGGTCATAAATAAGATGGTTAGCATGAACGGCTTTTTATACTTCAATTGATATCTAGACAGTGGATAAGCCGCTAACAGACCTATTAGAACGACAATCAAAGCTTGCCCTAGCGAAATGATGAGTCCTATTAGAAATGCGCGCTGGTTCGCGCGACTAGTGATCACGTCGATATAGTTGCCTGCTGTCAAAGAGCTGGGGACCTTGAGCGATTGCATGGCGTTAGGATCCACGGAGGCAACTAGCACCCATAAGAGTGGGAGCAGGAAACAAATGCCGATAAAGGTGAGCGCTGCGTAGGGCAAGGTGCGATAAACGACTTTACGGTATATCTCAGTCATACGAACTCTCCTTGTGGTTTTACTCTTTTAAAGAGCGAATATAGAACAAACTCAACACAATACCTAGAAGCAACAGCAATAAAGAAATGGCCGTACCGTAACCGAGCTGGTAGTTAATGAAGGCCTGGTTATACATGAAGATTGGTAAGGTCGTAGTTGCTGTGCCTGGACCCCCGCCGGTCATTGCATAGATAAGGCCGAAAACGCCAAGGGTCTGTAGAGTAACCAGCATCGCATTGGTAGTAATCGTTCCTTTAATATAAGGAATAATGATGTAAATTAAAATTTTCAAACGTGATGCCCCGTCGACAAGCGCAGCTTCCTCGATTTCTTTCGGCACATCGTCAAGTGCTGCTTGAAACACAAGCATAGAGAAGGCTGTTCCATGCCAGACGTTCGCTAAAATAACCGTGAGCATAGGAACGGTGTATAACCAAGTGACCGTTGGGATGCCTAGTGTACTTAATATGGCATTTAAAGTACCCTCGTCGCCGAAATAGCTGTAGAGACATAATGCGCATACAATTTCAGGTGTTACCCAACCGGCGAGAACGACAGTTCCAATCACACGGCGGAACGTTTTATTTTTACGTTTCATCAAGATTGCGATCAGAAATCCCAGCACTTGTTGGCCGATGACAGCTGATCCGATCAAGAAAACCAGAGTATTCCAGATACTGATTCTAACGGTTGGATCCGCAAACATACGGATATAGTTGTCAAAACCAACGAATTTTAGCTGTTTTGCTGATTCTCCGGTCAATGCTAAGTTCGTAAATGAGTAGAAAAACGTTAGCAAGATCGGATAGATGAAGAAAACTAGCATAACGGCCAACGAAGGGAATAAAAAATACAACCATGTGTACGTCTTTCTGGATGTTACTGGGATTGCCGTACTGCTCATCATGGTTCTCTCCTTTCTCCTTGGTGATGGTAGGGCAAACTGGGATTGCCCTGGCCCCCGTATTCTTGAATAGGGCGCCAGGGCAAGGTGTTGCCATTACTTCACGCTGACTTTATCCTCTCCAACAATGCGGGTTACGTCTTGCTGATACTTCTTCATCGCATCGGCAGGTGAGGTGCCAGTCGCCACAGACTCAACCATAGCCTGAATTTGTGTGGATACTTCTGGATATTTGTCACGAGCAGGTCTGAACTCCGCATTTTTCAAATAATCGGTAGCTATTGCATTAAATGGCATTTGCGTATAGCCCGGATCTTTTGCGACGTCCGCCCGAACGGTAATGTTACCGCTTGCAATTACAAGTTTTTGCGTATTTTCTTTGTTAAGCGCGTATTTGATGAAGTCCCAAGCTTCGTCTTTATGCTGAGCGTTAGCAGGAACAGACAGCGCCCATCCGCCAGCTAAAGTAATGGAACCTGGAGCTTGGCCTTTGCTTGTCGGCATTGGAGCAAAGCCCAGAACGTCTTTATACTCCGGCCATGGAGCTGCTCCATTCGGCAAATAGTTGCCTGCAATCCAGGAACCGTCCAAGGAGATGCCGAGTTTGCCCTTTGGCAAATATTCGCGAGAGGAGGAGTTGCCTGCTTGGCCGTTCAATACTTTGGAAAGAGGAGGGCCAAGTTTCTCTTTGTTAATGCTATCAACAAATGAAAGCGCATCCAAAATACCTTGACTTTTAACGGTCCACTTCGAACTCGAATCATCGTAAAGTCTTTCGCCTGTTCCGTAAAGCAGCATTTCGTAAGTTTGCATGGAAGTCGCTTCGCCAGTTGCTTTACCCATGTTCATCCAGAAAGGTACAACATCCTTGGCTGCTTTTTCCTTGATTGTTCTTGCTGCGCTCAAGACTTCATCCCAAGTTTTTGGTTTCCAATCTTCAGGCAGTCCGGATTGTTTGAAAATTTGCTTGTTGTACCAGAGGCCCCGGGAGTCCGTGTTATACGGTACGCCGTAAATTTTACCGTCGGCGGCTGTTACCCCTTTTTTCATCGCTTCGATGAAGGAACCATTTGTCCAGTCGGTCCAGCTTTTTACTTTGTCATCCAACGGAGACAAAAGGCCGGCGCTGGCATCGGAGTTTAACATGAAGGTGTCTTCTGTAACGATATCCGGTGCTGTGTCTTTGGATTTGAGAGCTAGCGCAATTTTCGCGAAGTAGTCGCCTTCCGAAGCCTGGATCGGCGTCTGCTTGATGACGACATCTTTGTTCGGATAGCTGGCAGCCACATCTTTTAACCATTTGAAAAGCGTTCCGTTCTCACCAGTACCATCGTCTCTATATGTGATGGTGATGGTTTTTTTGGCTGCATCTGGTGCTTTCGTTTCCTTTGCCGCAGCTGTAGCTGCACTGGTTGCTGCCGGGGTCGTCGTACTGGCTGTGGTGTTTGTCGTTTCAGTCCCCTTCGAACAACCGAATAACAGGGATGCACACAAGACACAGGTGGAGATGGATAACATTTTTTTACTGCTCCGATACATACTGTTACCTCCTTCAGAAAAGCAAGAATAGTATGACAATTGCTGATACAAACAAGTCAGTAAAATACGTTTGTATACTAAGTATAATAATATGGGGAAATATACCATGTCCACTACGATTTCGCGACATGATTGTACAAAATTTGCCTATTTAGAACAATTAGGGCTATTAGAAAACAAAAAACCATGGAATTTGAATTCCACGGTTTTCTCTATTAATTAACTTTACTTGCTATTCTTTCACAATCATTCTATGTTCGACAATTCTTTGTTCGGAGACAGCTTCTCCATATAACTGAGAGATCAACAAATCCACCGCTTCCTCGCCCATCCGTTTCTCATCTTGTTGAATGTGGGTAAAAATCGGCTTTCCCAAAAAATCGTTTAATGAGTCGAAGCAGACGATATCGTAGGTTTCCAACTTCATTCCTTGTGTGTCAATGACTTGAGCCAACATAGTGGCGACCTGATATTCCGAAACAACAAATGCTTTTACATTGGTATTTTGTTCTAAAAAGCTTTTGAGCGTCTCTAAATCCCCTGCCCATGAACCTGAACGGGTGCCTGTAATATTCGTTAAACAATAGTCCTGATCTAACTTCAACCCTTCCCGGGTAAATGCCAAAGTATATCCCAGAAGCCTGTCTTCCAGGGCTGACGTATTTTCGACCGGCGGCGACAAATAGGCGATGTTTTGATGGCCTTTCCCGATCAGATGAAGCGTAAGATCTTGCGCAGCTTTTCTGTTATCCGTGTAAACGGCACATACCGGAATACCTTTCAAATACCGGTCGACCAATACGACAGGAAACTTACCCAAGACAAGACGAATGAGTTCTGCATTATAATGCGCGCCATGGACAGGAGTCACGATTAATCCCTTGATACCTAGGCTGACAAAAAGTTGGATCGCATGCTCTTCTTCTTCTTTGCTGCCGCCAGTCCTCTTGATGATTAGATCACACTCATGCAGTGCGCTCTGCTTCTCCATGGCTTGAAGGAGCTTCAAGCCATATTCATCCGAAAAACTGGGAATAATTAATCCAATGAGCGGTCTTTCTTGAGCACGGATCACCGCACTCGTTCTTTCCTCCGATTGACGCATTTGTTCCAAACCCGAAGTATGTCCATTCGCCACAAACGACCCTTTTCCCTGGATGCGTTTGATAACACCCGCTTCTGCCAACTTTTCGAGCGCCTTTTTGGAAGTGATGCGGCTAACGCCAAATTGTTCGGCCAATTCTTTTTCAGATGATACACGATCTCCAGTCTTTAATTTTCCCTGTTGAATCTCATGAACAATATGCATATACAACTGTTTGTATAAATGCGTTTCCATCTTATTCTCCCTAGCGCTTTATGTTGATATACTTAATATATCATTTCATGGATGAATATCAATTCTAATCTATTGTACTTATATAGATAATTGGTTGGTTAATTTATACCAAACCTTATGACAAGAACTTTATCCGATAAAACAAAAAAGCCGCGATCTTCGCGGCACTTAATGAGATAATGTTCTTGTCACCCGACAGCAGGCCGGTAATTCGTTAAATCAATCCTCTACTAGTTTATCGCAAAAGAAAAATTTCAGTTAAATCTTAAAGTGGCTAAACGCTTTTCAAAAATCACACGCAGTTCATCAGGAATCCGCTCAAACTCGACCCCTTTTCCCAAAAACAAAAGCCAATCCGCATAATACGCCAGCGCCTCAACATCGGTCACATCCAACTGAACATTAAAAATCCCGCTCGATTGAAACATCCCAGTTAAGGACAAAATTATCCCAGGCGGGTGCATACGCTTAAAGCGCTGAATCCCAATCGAATCAAGTTTCACAACAAGATTGGATTCACGTGCACGAAGCAGTTTCTTGTTTAAAATCTCTTGTTCAGACCACTTCATCTCCTGCTCAGAAATTGCCGAATCCCGCAGCATCTCAACAGGCAAATAACGAAACTCATCCGTATCAAAATCATAAACCTCGACCAGCCACTGAGCGTTCGAGTTAAATATATGCAGCAAAAAAACGTCCAGCAACTGCGGCCAGCCAAGACTCAGCTCATAAGTCACGCGTAAATGTTTATCCCGTACAGCAAGCGAAATCAACTGGTTTAGCTCCGCAGGCGCCGCGTCATCGAGCTCCAAAAGATTCGGATTGGCGGGATTTGTATTTTCGAAAAGCAAGATATTATTCAGCTCGATCAGCTCATCTTGCTGTGTTTGCGACGCGATGCCGATAAGTTTTTCAGTGATTGAGCGGCGATTTTGCAGATAAGGCAGCTGCGAATTTTTCGAGGCGATAAAGCTGATAAAAATCGCCTTCAGCTCTTCTGGCGTAAAGCGGGCGGCGGGCAGATATTGATTTTGCAGGACATAGTATCCGCCACCGCGCCCAAGCTCGGACGTCAGTGGAAAACCCATCGCCTGAATCTCGTTTATGTCGCGAATCGCCGTCGCGCGGGAAATCCTGAACTCTCGCTGAATCTCGGCAATCGTAAAATGCGCGCGGTTATTGATGTAACGCATGATCAGGTTCACTCGTTCTGTTTTCTTCATGATTATATTATAACAATAATGTAGCAGAAAATGTCAGCACTGACGGATTTACATGTTCAATTTTCATTTTTCAATAAACAGTATCATTTTTTGATACATTTGGCTTATAGAATCAGTCTTGTAAAGAATACATCCCACAAAGGAGAATACAAATGACAAACTACTCTATCAAGACAATCTCAGAAAACTACAAAATGACTGCTTTCGGTGTTTCATTTGATGACTACAACGACTGGGCAGGTAATGCAGCAAAAACTACAGCGAAAAAAGCTGAAATCACTGAAAATGGCAAGCTTGCTGAACTTCTCGCTCTCGCTGACGGGCAAGAATATCAAATCAACTACAACCTCGACGGCAAGCCATGGCGCGGCTTCGGCGTAATGGGAGCGTTCAACGTGGAAGGCGCGGTCGTCCTCGATTTCCTCGCTGGCGATTACATTGTCGTGCCTGGGACTGGCGCTGACAGAAACCGCCTTGCTGACGAAATTACAGGCAAGGTCTTCGGAGGCCTGATCCAAGAAATTACCGATTACAAATATGTTGGTCCTGGTAATTCAACGTTCGTTAAAGCAAATGAATCAGGTGAATTCTACGGCGAAATGTGGCTTCGTGCAAATAAAGTCGAAAACTAATCCTTATCCAATTTGACTAAATCTAAAAACCAGAAGTTATACTAATTAAAAGGAGCAATTACAATGGCAAATTACACGCTTGAACACAAAAAATCATTCACATTGACCGCTTATGGATTTTCCATCCAGTCGAATTTTCAAGACATGCCAGCTATGCAAAAAGAAAAAAACGAGTTTTGGGATAGACTCAAGGCTGACGGGCGTTTTACTAAGCTCAAAGATGCCGCAAAAGATGATCGCGAATGGTCAGTCAATGAGGTTTATCAAGGAAAACCGTGGAATTATTTCGCGGTAGAAGCTGGCAAATCAGTAGCTGATGCAACGCGCACCATCGAGTTTCCAGAGAGCGAGTACATCGTGGTCGCAGGAAATGGCGACAAGGAAACTTTGTTTGACCAGCTAACTTACCGTGCTTTTGGCGAAGTCTTGGCCCAAATCACTGATTATGCTTACATCGGTGGTCCAAATGCGACTTATCGCAAAGATAACGGCGACGGCACTTTCTACGGCGAATTTTGGGTGCCAGTGGTTAAAAAATAAGGGTATTCGGAAGATAAATTATATCTCAAGGATTCTTTCGTAAAACAGGCAGCCATCATTTAGTCGGCTGCCTGTTGCGTTATATTCAACTATCGTTCCCAGTTAGTTGAACAGTCTCTAAGTGAGAAATATCCAATAAATTAGTTCAAATTCTTATTATATTGTTCTAATAAATCTTTAATCAATACTCCATCAATACTTAAACCATTAATATTACAATTCTTAAGTTCCACGTTCGTAAGATTACATGAGTCAAATATAGCTGTACTCAAATCACTGTTTTTAAAGATTACTGGCTCGATGTTTACCCAATTGTCAGTTCCAGGCTCTTCAAGTAAATGACTTTTCTCCGCTGATGGACGAACAATATTCTCAAATATAGTTCCTCCCATTTGAATCATATCAATAGTTACATTCGAAAAATAGATATGGTTCCACTTAGAATTCACAAAATTCGAATGAGCAATTGAAGTATCCCTCATATCATTATATTTAAAAGACGCCCCTTTATAACAAACCCTATTTATCTCTTCGTTTCTTAAATCTTGCAATTCCAGTCTATTATTTGAATCCAATACTTTCTTTTCTGTAAGTGGCACTGCAAACATCCTTTCATTATGAATTTTTGACAAGACCTCATTAGTTTAACGCCTTTCCAGAGAGAATAAGTAACTCTTCGCAAATCTTATCGGATATATAATCATAACCAAGTTCACCAAAATGCAGTCCATCATTTCTAAGACCTTTCAAAATCTCGGACAAATTATGAAGGCTAACCATGCTTGTGAACAGGTCTATATAATGACTGCTAGTTGCTTCGCTCACTGCTCTTACGATTTCTGTATATTGCTTAAGTATAGCGTTAGTCCGTGCATGTTGTAATCCTTCGTCAACTGGTGTAGGACTAATAAGTATCGTCTTCTTTGGAGTAATCGCTATTACAATATTGGTGAGGTTCCTCTCAAAGTCATTCAGTTGAACCATTTTGTGAAATGCAGCATCATTTGCTCCAAATAAAACAGTCACGAAATCTGGATTATGAAGTAAGACATCTTCATCAATTCTTTCGAGAGCATCGAATGTATTGTTACCTGGCATGCCAACGTTAATGATATCCCAACTTCCACTTAATTTATCTTCAAGTTTTATTGTTAATAAAGGAATGTCGTGACCTTCTGTACGTGCTGTAATACTGTCACCAAATAAGACCAATTTCATTTTTTTGAAACCTTCCTAGGGCAAATGCGTTAGTGAATATATTTGACGAATTAACATTCAAATCCTGCTTTAAACTGCTGCCTCATAATTGTTAGTCATTTTAAATGACTGGTGCTATTTAAAAATTATAAAATATCTGCTTTGGGATGAAAGTGTAAGAAATGAATCCCAGTGTTGTTGGTATGGAACCAGATATTATTATTTGAAGGTAAGTTAGCGTAACAAAGTTCGGTCTAACGAACGTAACTTTTACTCATCTGTTTGGCGGAAGTTGTTCTTCAAATTCGTTAATAGTTAAATAAAACTGACCTATCCATTCCTAACGAAATGTTAATATTTAACTATATCACAGTCACTTTTTCCACAATGCCATCCCATTATCCTCCCAATAGCTTAATGAGGTTACGACTCGTTTTCACAGCGGTAGCCTCATTTTGTAGTTTGTATAAGTAACTCGTTTGTCATTCCACCTTAAAAACTATATAAGTACCCGTCTCATTAGTCTTAAAAGGTTTGCTAAATTCCTTGAACACTTATAAAAGGCAACCGTTTAAAAGTTCCGCTGACGGGGTTAAATTCATTTTGGATAAGGAAACATGTCTATGATTTTTATGCTTTGACCCTTTTCGTTAGTAAACACCACATGTTCTCTTCTAAATTCTCGAGGAGTTTCCAAGCCGCATGCTGCTGCCAAAGAGAATAAGCCTTCCCTCAACTGAAGAATATAGTTCATCACCCGCCATTGTTTCTCTTCAGGAGCTAGAGCCTTTTGGAATTTAAAGTCCGTAGTCGTAATGCCAGTCGGGCACTTGCCAGTATGGCACTGCATAGCCATAATACAGCCATTAGCCATCATAAAACCGCGTGCAGAGTTCACACAATCCGCCCCTAATGCCAACGCGATTGCTACTTTATCAGGAGTAACGAGCTTTCCGGAAGCGAATATTTTAAAACGATTGCGCACGCCGAATCTTCTAGCCGTATCATCTAAAATCAGCAGTGCTGTAAAGAGTGGCAGCCCCATACCGTCTGCCATCGCTTTGAAGGTTGCTCCAGAACCTCCCTCAGAACCGTCAACAGTGATGAAATCGGGATACATATCCAAGTCCACCATTGCCTGAAAAAAAGGTTCGATACGCTTTGGGTCGCCTACAACAATTTTAACACCTACCGGCTTGCCTCCTTCTCTTTGCAACCTATCTATGAAGCGTAATGCATCTTCGGGATTAGTTAGGAACTCGAACCGGTTTGGTGAGTTAACGGTTTTCCCCACGGGTACTAAACGAGCTCTTGCAACTCTCTCCGTAACCTTAGAGCCCTCCAAATGCCCCCCGCGAATTTTAGCTCCTTGATGAAATTTTAGCTCGAATGCTTTGATATTTGGAGTGTTAGCTTTTTGTTTAAATACATCTATAGAGAAGAGACCCGTACTATCGCGGAAGCCGAACATGCCGGGGCCGATCTGGGAAATAACATCAACGCCGGTAGCCAGATGCACATCTGCTACACCACCTTCTCCAGTATTGATCCATGAACCGCCTGCCATGAATGCTCCGCTTCCAGTAGACAGTATATAATTCTCCCCTACAGCTCCGTACGAAGTGGCCGAGGCGCCGAACATACCTTTTAGCTTCCATGGATACAAGCGGTTTTGTCCGACAACGATTGTATCGTTATCATGTAGTAGCCAAGGCTTAATTTGTTCATCCACGATCTTCTCTTTCCTTGTGAAAAGCCCTTCGTCAGTAATAACATATTTCCTTCCAGGTAAGAGCACTTCATTATCAACTCTTAGCTCACTGGTTAATTTGGGGAACATGGCGTTCGACAAATAGAATCCTGGCTTCTCATAGTCTCGTCTTCCTCCAAAGGAAATAAGATCAGTTCGATATTTCGCGGCATAAACGAGTCCGACATAATCAGCACGCGAGAAAGGTTTCCCTTCTGTATCATTGTCAAACCAGTATTGACGAAATTCAGGCCCCAACTTTTCTAGTAAATATCTTATCCAGCCGAGAAACGGATGCGAACGAATGATGGAATGCTTTGGGTTCTTAGATAATGCATACATGTATCCGAAAAAAATGATTGGAGGTAACACTAGAATAACCAGCAAAATAATAAGTAGGATATTAAACATACATGATTTAACCCCTTCCAAATTGTAAATCTAATCCTATTTATATTTCCTCAATTCCCCAATAAGCATTCAATTGTAAACGTGATCTTAGATTTACCTTGGATTAAAAATAAAACAGCGGCGAACCAAGAAATGAGAAATAAGGTGCTTTGTACTTATTTTTGATTATTTTAATAGAGGCAGATGAAGATAAAGCGGAGTCGAAATAAAGATGAGGTGAAGGACCCGTTCCGTTAGAAAAATCGACCTTCACCCCTTAGTTACGCAGCGCCTTCTCGGCATCCGCGATTGCATGAGCAATGGCTTCCTGTGGATATTCCAGCATCGCTCCGTGGCCGACGGCTAGCAGCGTAGGATTCAACTCCTGCAGTAAATTAATTCTGAAATTATTAATATGCTTTATTGATATAATCTGTCAGCTTAATTTGACCTTTACGATTATCCGCATAAGTTTGTGTCGCCGGACTCCTATAAAGAACCGCTTGTGGATTTTCCCCCGATAGTGCAATAACAATCTCACTAACCTCACAGCATAAAAAATCATCATTTTTTTCCATCCCTCGACGCAACGAGACTGTCGATCAATCTCTGCGGCAGCTTAACGGTTTTACTAAGCTCTAGTAACCGTAACAATAACGATCTTGATTTTGTAACTCAAGATGACGACTTCCTGTTTGCTGGTTAAAATTACGTTTCTTTGATAAAAATAAATTCTAGAGCTGTTCATATTTAGTTGAAAAGGTGGAATTGTTCATGCGCGACATTCATTTGGTTCCAGTTTCCTATTCCCCATCAGAAAATCTTGAATTCCCCATGATTTCCAATCTCCAAACCATTACACCGAATCAATTATTTTACGTAAGAAATCATTTTGAATACCCGACAATTGATATAAACACCTGGTACCTTTCAATTGAAGATTTAGTGGGTCAACCAATTAAATTTACATATACTGATTTGAAAAACATGAATAAGGTCACGCTATCCGCTACACTAGAGTGTGCAGGAAACAAGCGTTCGTTATTTGAAAGGAAAGCGCAAGGTAACCAATTCATGCTCGGTGCGATAAGTAATGCCATTTGGGGAGGCGTTCGACTGAAGGATGTATTAGACCAAGCAGGAGTATCCCCAAGTGCAACTGAAATTGTTTTTGAAGGATTAGATTATGGTCAACGAAATGACATGAATGGACAAGTATTTTTTGAAAGAAGTCTTCCTGTTGCCAAGGCATTTCACCCAGATACTATGTTGGCATATGAAATGAATGGTGAACCGCTCTCCGATAAACATGGTTTTCCAATAAGACTAATTGTGCCTGGATGGTATGCAGTTGCGTCTGTTAAATGGCTTCATAGGATCAGAGTTGTAGAACAGCCCTTCAAGGGACCATTTCAAAGTATAGATTATGTCATTCTAAAAAAAACAAACGACTACAAACATGCACTACCGTTATCACCAGTTTTAGTCAATTCGACGATAGCGTCTCCTACAGAAGAGCAAGAGATAGCTGCTGGCACCAACGTGGTAGAAGGGTATGCTTGGGCTGGCGAGCATTCTGTAACGAAAGTAGAAATTAGCACAGATGGAGGGACACTCTGGAGTGAAGCAAACATACTTGATCCTGATGTTCCCTATTCATGGAGGAGATGGTCTTTTGCGTGGAATGCACAAATATCAGGTCAATACACGATTATGAGCAAAGCAACGAACGATCATGGAGATGTTCAACCACTGAAGGCTGAATGGAATGTAAAAGGTTACCAAAATAACTCCATCCACGCCGTAAATGTTCATGTGATAACCCCTAACTCGCTAAATTCAATCTTGAACTAATCTGCCCGTTCATGTGCCCAAGTATATATTATCTGGCTTTGTCGGCAATCGGACTATATTCTTGTCACTCGCCAAGTGTCGTTGTTGTTGTCGGTTGACAAGAACTTGATAACAAAAGTGACCTGGACTCGGCAGTTACTGTCACGTCGCGGCCGTTGACTATGTGGATCTAGATGCGGGTGGTAGTCGAAGCTGGTACCCCCGCAAAGTATATGGTAGACCGCGGTCCAGAAGTCTTGGATAAGATGCTGCGAATCCGTATTGGACATTCCGACCTGGGTCAACAGGATTCCGGAGAGCTGATTGTCCGGGTCAGCGTACGCCGTTGTGCCGGTACCGCCGTCCCAGCCGAACTGGCCGATGCATGCACCACAGTATATTTGTACGTGCCTTTCCATGAATAGATCCTTTCACATATTACGAAGTGATTACGCAATGCTGCCCGTTAGCGGGGAAAAGGCAACCGCTTTTAGTGTCGGTTGCCTTTTCGTCTGGATTATTGAGCTCTCATTCTTCCATTAGCGTAATGACTTGAGATCGAGATTGATCCGTGTTAATTTGTTTTGGTATAACACTTTGTTCTCATATCTATCTCTCAGAGTTTGGGAGCTCAAAATATAGTGGGCGTTCGCCCCAACTCCCCATAAAGTTCCATCCTGCATGAGAATTAGGGATTGCCTGCTACCTGCTTCCACTAATTTGACCGGGGGAAGGTTAGGAACCTTTGTAGGTTGTGCTTTGCTATCCCCGAGCACTACGCTTCCGAGTTGTCCGTATTCGTTATCACCCCACGAAAATAGATTGCCGTCCCGATCCACTGCTTGAGCATGGTCATGCCCCGCATCCACCTGAATGATATTTGAAAGACCTTCGACACGTTTTGGTTCAGAATTTTCGGCATTTCCAACACCGAAGAAGCTCTTAACCCCCCATGTCCATACGGTCCCATCATTTTGGAGAGCCACTGCAAAGTTATTGTGGTTTGAAACAGCAATAATATCTTTTAGAGAACTCAGCTGTTTTAGAACAGATTTTGTTGGTTGTGTTTGCCACACGGTACCGTCATTCTTAAGTACTACGGTAAATTCAAATCCAGAGCTAACAGATCGAACATTTACCCATGGCGTCTGATAAGGCTTCTTGTAGATGATCTCACTCATCTTGTACGTTTGCCCCAGCCTACCGTTGTAATTCGATCCCCAAGCGAATACGCTACCCTCGCGATCAACCGCAAAAATACTTGAATGCTGAATTGCAATAGAAACGATGTCCTTGAGTCCCTCTACCTGTCTAGGGAGAACGGTTGTTTCATATTTTTGTTCTCCAATGCCCCATAGTCCCGCGTTGTTGAAGCCCCAGACCCAAACTGTACCGTCCTTCTTTAAAGCAATACCAGCATCGCTATCTACTTGGGCGTCCACGACATCCTGAAGAATACGAGTTGGCTTCTCATAAAACTGTCCCCACGTCCATAATTCCCCTTCATCGGTCACGACCACAACATCGGTGGTATAAATGTTGATTTTATGTATTGAAGCAGACGGAGTAGTTGCTTGCTTTCCCCAGAGACCCTTGTTTTTCTGTATGGCATCGGCCTGTAACGGATCGAGTGTGCTTGCTAAACCATCTTTTTGAAGATCCAAACTTATCGCCGCGTATCCCTCTTCTACAAGTTTTTCATTTAAAAGGATGCCATCTTGCAAGTAAACATTTACATGTAAGTGCTTGTTCCGATCCCGTAAACCTATAATTCCAATCGACACCTCAGCACCATTCGGGAGCAGCGACCTTATATATCCTGTTACCTCTTGACCATTATGAATAGGGGAAATACCTGCAAAGCGCACAGTTTCTTCTGTTCCTTCTTTTGTCCCATCGATGTAGCGGATTGAAAGATACATCCCGTCTAGAACTTGCTCGACGCGGATATTATGTCTCAATAAATATTCTATGGATAGGGTACGACTAGTCTCATTCCATTCTAAATTCGCTCCCATTGCTTCCGCAATAAGGCTAACCGGAATAAAGGTAGCGCCCCCAACAATTCGCCCTGGTGTTACAAGGCGGAGTTCGTCTCTGTTCTGATAAGCGACTGTTTCTCCAATTGTATACATGAGTTTTGTATCATCAAGCTGAGCCGCAACAGTCTGCGTCTCCGGGCTCCATTGAATTACTGCTCCCATTCCCTCCAAAATGCTTCGCATTGGTACCAAGATGCTTCCATTGTCCTCAATTGGTGAGGTTTCAAAGCTGAGAGGCTTTCCGTTTAATAAGACTGATATGGGGTGGGGTATTTCGGAAGCCTGTGATTCCTGGATTGGAAAACCTCCTATAAGAAGAAATAAAACGAGAAAGCAGATTCGAATTTTCATAGTAGCACTCCTAAGATGTTTTGTGTAAACCGTTATTTTAAGAAGAAAAAGGGAACAGTTGCCGGTAAAGGCGATCTGCTCCCTGGTTATTCAACTATCGTTTCCGCTA
Source organism: Paenibacillus sp. J22R160 (assembly GCF_059692135.1). NCBI lineage: Bacteria > Bacillati > Bacillota > Bacilli > Caryophanales > Paenibacillaceae > Paenibacillus > Paenibacillus sp. J22R160. The sequence goes on from NZ_JCAUAU010000005.1 coordinate 181,996, forward strand.
GTTTAATAATCCCGTCTAAGCATCAATCTTCTTAATAAATTTTTCATCGTACAGACTTTTTTTGATTAGGTTATCAATTTTTACTTTTGGAACGCTTACTAACAAATCTCCCTCCCACGCTTCCCAATCTACAAAGACAATAAAATCATCAGTTATATCTAAGATTTCATTCCATTCATGATGGTGGATTTCCTAAAACATCCATTACCGATTTATTACTTGAGCTGCTCACTCAACCCGACGATGATGCCTTCGGGACCGCGGATGTAGGCGAGTCGATTCGTGTCCTCGTATTGCACCACTTCGCCGACCAGCTCGGAACCATGGGCAAGCAGGCGCGCGACCACGTCATCGATGTCATCGACGGCGAACATGATGCGGCGGATCCCGAGTTCATTCACTGGAGCCTTCTCGGGCCCAGTTCTGATCGCATCCGGCGTGTGGAACTTGTCCAGCTCGATCCGTCCGTGGCCGTCCGGAGTGCGCATAAACACGAGGGTAGCACGGACGTTCTGAAGGCCAATGAGACGATCTACGGAGGAGCCCTCGACGGTCGTTTCGCCCTCCAACTCGAATCCGAGTTGGAAAAAGAAGGCTTTAGCGGCTTCGAGGTCGTCAACGACGATGAGGACGTTGTCCATTCGTAGTAATTTATTTTTTGTCATAGTTTTATCTCCTTATGAATTAAAAGTCATAATCTCTATTTAAAGCTTTCCTCAATTAAGCTTATGTCTAAGCGTCTCTGTCATAAAGTTGCGCATAACGACTTATTTACGGACTTCGTTGGTAATCTCCGCCATTTATCACCCCCTCATAATTATGGTAAATTCACCCATGAATATAATACGATACACGTTCGCTTGTAAAGAATATAATTTAATAATCACCACGCATAAACTTTCACTACGATTATACTAACGTACACTCCGTAGTTGCTATTTTGCACCAGAAGTGTTTCTCATACAAAAAAAACCTCATACTGATCTTTACAATTGATTTTCTTGAAAACATGGAAATGTCAGGATAAGATTTTAGATAATAGGAGTCAGGGGGGCAAATAAATGAACTTTATTTTTTTTTCGCCGAATTATCCAATGCACTGCACGGAATTTTGCTTTCACTTGAAAAACTGCGGAGTGAATGTACTCGGCATTAGCGATGTGGATTATTACCTACTTAACGAAAAGCTGAGACATTCGCTTACCGAGTATATCAAAGTAGATCGTCTGGAAAATTATGATGAGGTTCTGCGCGCAGTCGGTTACTATACCCATAAATATGGGAAAATTGATCGTTTCGAATCTCTTAACGAGCATTGGCTAGAGCTTGATGCGTCCATTCGAACGGATTTCAACATTTTCGGGACGAAGCTCGATTTCATTTCAAATTTGAAACAAAAATCGAAGATGGAAAAGTTCTTCAAAAAAAGCGGTGTCGAGTCCATACGTTCCATAACGAAACTCGATCGTGCGAAGGCAAAGAAATTCATTGAGAAAGTCGGCTATCCCGTCGTTGTAAAACCGAATATAGGCGTGGGAGCGAACATGACTTACAAAATCGCGAGCGAGTCGGAGCTCGAGCATTTCTTGCATACCAAACCGTCAGAAGTCGAATTTATCATGCAAGAGCATATAGACGGCGTACTGCAAACCTACGATGGTCTTGTCAACAAAGATGGAGAAATCATATTTGCTGCAAGCCACGAATTTCCGCATAGCATCATGGAAAACGTAAATTCCGGAAATCATTTTAGCTATTATTGTTTAAAGGAAGTAAGCGCGGAAATTGAGGAGGCCGGTAGAAAAATCATTCGAACCTATGGGATCAAAGAACGCTTTTTTCATCTCGAGTTTTTTAAATCCAATGCGGATGGACATATTATTGCGCTTGAAGTCAATATGAGGCCGCCCGGTTCATGGATGACGGATGCGATTAATTACTCTTACGATATCGATATCTACGAATTATGGGCGAATATGGTTGTTAATAATCAGGTGGAAGGACCTTTTGTCGGGAAGTATTATACCGGGTTTGCCAGCCACAAAAACCACCTCCGCTACGCCCATGGGAACAAAGAGATCATGCAGCGATATCAGCATGAAATTGTCTCTCACTTTAGCATTGATGATGTCCAAAGCCAATCAAGGGGAAATTATGCTTATCAATTTCGCTCAAAGGATTTTGATGAAGTGAAACGAATTGAAGCTTTTATCCAAGCAGTAGAAAATAAAGTCGAGGTGTATGCATGAAAGTAACCTATCACAAGTCATATAGTGACAACTTGCATAGGGACATGGAATACAAAACCTACGGACATCAAGGGAAGCCAGTTCTTGTTTTTCCCACCTCCTGCGGACGGTTTTATCAGTATGAAGATTCCGGTATGATCGGCACGTTGGAAAGTTATATTGAACAAGGGCAAATTCAAGTCTGGACATGCGATAGCATTGACGAAGAGACATTTTATGCCAAGAACTCGACGACCGATGAGAAAATGAAACGCTATGACCAATATGATGCCTATGTGAAAGACGAACTCATTCCTTCTATTCTGCATCAAAGCAAGGAGAGCAACGGAGGACAAACTCTGAAGATCTTGGCGACAGGATGTTCGCTGGGGGCTTATCACAGTGCCAACATGTTTTTCCGGCACCCACAATATTTTGACAGTTTAATTGCTTTAAGCGGTTTGTATTCAACCAATCGATTTTTTGGAGAAGAGGTCCCTTCTTCAGCTTATTACCACTCCCCACTTCACTATTTAAAAAACTTGGAGGACGATTGCTATCTGAATCCATACAGGAGCAGCAAAATCATCATTTGCACAGGCCAAGGCGCTTATGAAGATTTAATGCGATCGGAGACGCAGAAGCTCTTGGAAGTGCTGCAGGAGAAACACGTCCCAGCAAGCGTGGAATTTTGGGGGCACGATGTCAATCATGATTGGTACTGGTGGAGGAAACAAATCCTTTACTACATGAGTCGGTGCTTAAGTTAAGAAGTATGATAGTCCTTTCCTGACGGCCTCATACCTTGTACTTTAATGACAGCAGGGAGCAGATGCTCCCTGCTTATTACACTAATTAGTTCAATGTTCATTTGGCATCCTACCAATGGTATGTTATTAGTCAGACGTCATTATTAAACATTTAAAAGATGATGTAATCTGCCCTCATTGGACGGCTGCCCCGTGGAACCGTTTTGTTGTAACTATCATCTCAATGATACTGTATAGGTTTCCTCTTCTAAAGCGTTAACCCGAAGCATTCTGTTCCAATCGTCCAAGTCATAATGGATTATGACTTCCCTTTTTAAATCCTCCTCGGACAAAACTGATAATATACTTGCCGATTCGGACCGTGTCCTCAAAAGAAGACTACTCAATTCACTTTTGATATGCCACCACCTGATAACGAAGTTGAAACTTAGATCTGAGGAACTATCTGCAATGGCCGCACTCTATTAAAGCTAATTTCCCCTTATAGCTAATCTCAAAAATATCCAAGGCTTCCTCTTTAGAACGGAATGATTTCCAACCTCCGGTTCCATGCTGTTTTTTCCACCCTTGATCTGTCTTCTTCTTCATCTCCAGTACAAAAGGGCAAACATCATGGTCTAAGTGAATCGTATAGGTTTTTAATGGAGTATCGATATTAGCCCACGCTTTCAACATCACACCATCCTTTGACTGCTAAAATCGTTACTTCTAAAGTCAGTGAACTTTCTTCAAGGTTTTAAAAGATCTGGAACCGCGGTGTTATCAGGATTTGATCTGATGACTTTTATCGTAATCACTTTTGGCTCTATACTCTCCACTTCACAGTGATATGTATATCCTAAATCCATCTTTTCAGCATATATACTTGCCCATTCTTTCGATATAAAACCCAAGTGTTCTCCATCACTATTTAAAACCTTTATTGCATTTCTATCGTATATATTTTGTGAATCACGACTAAGCAGGACTTCATCACTGACAGATAACCTCTTAACAAATGGAATACGCTCTTTTTGGGTAATACCAACCACTGGGAGTAATTCTGATTTGATAGGGATTTTTGCGAAGTCCCAATTCTCCAATTTATCTTTGTATACTTGATTCACAGAATGATAGACATCAGCATCAATATGTGAGAAAGTCCATCCTGTATATTTCTCTTTTGCTGAAGTATAGGCTTTCCGGCTATAAGAATCCCAAAAACCCTTCACTTCAATGATTATCTTCTCTTTAGGTAGTATAAAATCAGGCAAATACTGAGCCTTTTGCCCTTTTTCAAGCTCAACTTCATATCTTTCTTTTTCGTATTTCCAATCAATACCCTTTTCGTTTAGGATGCGCGCAATATTGGCTTCCCAAGTGGAACGTAATATCTCACCCAGATCTTTATAGAAGATCGGATCATGAAAATCATGATGACCGAAAGTCTCTAAAAACTCCCGGGTAATTCCCCAATGTGTAGGGTACATTATCTTCCCGTTATTGATAGCAATATAACTTGAATATCTAAGTTTAGAGTAAGGATCAATAAGACAATAATTTACAGCATCATGAATGGCTTTAAGCGGAGTTAGAGAAATAAAAAAGTTAAACGCTGGTATGTTCATTGCACCTAGTGGTGAATTGGTGTCAATTACTTCCGAAATATTATCCTTTGTCAGGTCAAAATGAAACTTTTTGTCCGTTAGTGTATGTTGAGCAACATCAAAATAACTATCGTTTATTATATGATCCATCATCGTATTATCAATGTATTCACGATTCGCTTCATATAAAAACTCGTAAAAAACTAGACTGGCCTCACTTCTTTTATTAGAGAAAGTGATGCCCTTCTCCTTAAGTAAGTTGTCAATTACAAATTCTTCTTTCTCCATAAAAACTAAGTAATACTTAATCGTTAACTTATTTTTTATATCCTTTGCGTAAAGGCCTTCAAATGTAATAATATCTGGGAACATCTGATATAAATCATAAGTATGTGTGTAGGCCCATATGTTTGCCTCAGTTAATTTTGTTGCTCTCTCAGACAGATTACCTTCTGAATAGGTATCCCAATATTGTTTACTTAGCTGTTGTTCATTAATCTGATCTTTAGCAGTATAATCAACGATATTTAGTTTTGGATACAATTTGATACATTCCCTTCGTGAAGATTTAGTACTGATAAAAATATTACGCTCGTGACAGATGATATGGCACCATGATGAAAACAGAGATGCAATTCTTTTTTGCATCTCTGTTTTTGTTTTTTTTTCATTTTTCACACGTTAGATCAGGAGTCGTTAAGCATTTGTAGCTCGTTGTTGTCACTAAAATATGGTTATTTATTAGTCAAGTTTAATAGTCTTATCAAAGCAGTATGAATCTTTATCATAGCCGTTATGCTCATAGAAAGCATGGGCACCGGTTCGCTTCATCCCGGTACATAAAATAATACTTGAAATCTCACGATCTTTCGCATAATCTTCAGTATATCGAAGAAGTTCAGTTCCCACCCTGTGACGCTGAAAGTCTTTATTAACAGCAAGTCCAGTTATATGCATATAACCATTCCTAGTCCCTACAGCTAATGCATGAACGATAGATATAAAACCAACAACATGATTTTCAAGTATCGCTACAAACGTTTTGTAATTACCGGCTTTGTTCATCTGTTCCATTGAAACGCGAAAGTTCTCATTTGTGACCGTGCGCACTCCAAGTATATCGTTCCATAAGACAACAACTTCGTTATAATCGTCTGCTGCAGTTTCCCGGATCTTAATTTCCATACCCTACCTCCCGTTAATAAATATATTCGCGCGAACAAAGAATTCGACAATTGATGTTGATGTATCCTTCTTGCTCGTTAAAGTAATGAAGCTGCCGATCGCCGTGGCAGCTTCATCTAAGTGGTTTATTGAACTATTGTTCTTTCGTTAGTTGAATAGCAAATCACTTGGGCCAGCCACCCCATATATCGAGTTTATTCCCATCTGGGTCGTAGGCATAAAAATTAAGACCACAGCCCTCGTTATCTTCAATCTCCGACACATTAGCTCCATTGTTTTTCATTTGACTGTAGAGTCCGTGAAAATCATTGACTTCCAAGGTAAGTGCACATTGTTCGATTCCTTCTGTTTGTGTGTAGTTCAGGGTTGTCCTCTCAGGAGTTCTAATCAAAAATATTGCTTGTCCCGAGGGAATACGGAGCTGAGCCTGATTTTCATGGACGTGTCTCATTAACTCCAAACCTAAGTTTTGCACATACCATTGGGCCGATTTTTCTGTATCTGTTGTAGGGATGTAAATGCAGTTAATCTCTTTTACAATACTCACTACGTCCACTCCTTGAATTTAGATTGTTATTGGTTTGTTACGACTTTTTGTACATCTCATCTAATTGTATAAGATATTGTCATTTTATGGTATATGAAATTGAACGCTGCGGGTTAGTATCTCTTTAGGGAAATTTCCGCATTTTTTACTGTGACGAATTTCCTGGATTTCTCAAGCTGCTTTTTAAGGTCTTTTGACTCCAAGTATCTTTTAGCGGTACGATTCGATTAAATACAAGACGGTCACTGGTTCTACAGTTCTTACTATCTAAGCAAAAATAGCCATGACGTAAAAATTGGAATTTGTGTTCTGGATGGGCTGTTTCAACAAAAGGTTCCATTAAAACATCAATTATGGTAACCATCGAGTCAGGGTTGATCAATGTCGTCCAATCTTCGCTGTCCCTCGGGATTTCTTGGTCAAGCAGCAGTTTCTCATAAAGATGGATATCAGCCTTAACCGCGTGCCTCTCTGAAACCCAATGGATCGTCCCCTTTACCTTACGCCCGGTAAACCCCGTACCGCTTTTTGTAAGCGGATCGTAGGTACATCGAAGTTCAGTAATTTCACCTGAAGCTATATCCCTGATGACATCCTCACACCTGATAAAATACGCACCCTTCAACCTTACTTCAGCATTCAGACTAAGCCGGTGAAAGCCTTTAGATGGTTCTTCCATAAAATCGTCGCGCTCAATATGAATTATTTTAGAAAAAGGGACCTCTCTTTTCCCTAGCGCCTCGTTTTCACTGTTGTTTTCAATCAACAACATCTCAACGTCATCCTCCGGATAGTTGGTAATAACGACCTTTAACGGTTGCATAACAGCCATGACGTTAACAGTTTTTTCTTTTAAATCCTGCCTTAGGCAATGATCCAAGAGTGCAATGTCTACCGTGCTTTGGGTTCGGATGCTGCCAATCTCCTCTATAAAGTTGCGTATGCTTTCTGGTGTGAAGCCTCTTCTTCTAAATCCTCGAAGGGTAGGAAGTCTGGGATCATCCCAACCGTCCACGTGTCCCCCATCTATCAGTTGCCTCAAAAACCGCTTACTTGTTACGACGCCTGTTAAGTTCAACCGACCGAATTCCCTTTGCCGTGGAGGCTCAGGAATCTCAAGCTCCTTTAAGACCCATTCATACAAGGGACGATGATCTTTGAATTCAATAGAGCACAGAGAATAGGTGATTCCTTCAATCGCATCTTGAATAGGATGAGCAAAATCGTACATAGGATAGATACACCAGTCATTTCCCGTCCTATAATGCTCAGCATGAATGATTCGATAAATAACTGGATCGCGTAGATTTAAATTGGGTGAGCCCATATCGATTTTGGCACGAACAACCTTAGATGAAGCTGGATAGTTACCATGTTTCATTTTCACAAAAAGCTCCAGATTTTCCTCGACTGATCGGTTTCTATAAGGACTGTCCTTGCCTGGCTTCGTCAAAGTTCCTCGATACTCTGTTACTTCCTCTGGCGACAAATCACATACATAGGCCTTTCCACGTTTGATCAAGGTGGCAGCTGCGTTATATATTTCGTTCGAGTAGTCCGAACCGTAGTAGATATGTTCCCCCGGATCGTAACCGAGCCATTTGATATCCTCAATAATAGCATTTACATACTCGATGTCCTCCTTAAGAGGATTCGTGTCGTCAAAGCGTAAATTAAACGTTCCATTAAACCTTTGAGCTACTGTATAATTCGTGTGTATGGCGTAGGCGCTTCCGATATGAAGATAGCCGTTGGGTTCAGGAGGAAATCTTGTGCACATATCCCTGCCCAATGCTCTCTCTACAAGTTCCTCACTAATTAACTTTAATATAAAATTTTCGGTAGAATGCTCCTTCATATTGTCCAATGTCGACTCCTCCTAAAGAACGCGAAAGTGGTATTTAAATACAAAAAAAACTTCACCTCCAAGACCTTCTGTCTTGGGGACGAAATTTTCGTGGTACCACCCCAGGTTCATTAATATGTCGCCATATTAACCTCTTCAAGTACGGCATTGCAGGCAATGCTTATACTCTAGCTCTATAACGGGAGCTCCCGTCATGCCATCCCCCTTGAAGGTTCCGACATGCTGCTCATAGACTTGTTTCGTGGAAAAGCTCTTTGCTCCTTTTCAGCTGCCGGAGCTCTCTGTTTAAGAACATTTTCCATTACTCTTCTAATCATCGCGTTTGAATATTGACTATATAATATCAAATGATTCCTTTTTTTGTAAACTGTTATTCTTAACTTCAACTTAGCCATTTACTTTGTTAGTTATTGAATAGGTTGAAATGCAACGTTCCAGATACCATCTTCATCTTTAATCATTTGGAAACCAGACTTAGCTTCTGCTTCATTTCTTGATTGAAACTCAATAAATCCTTCAAAATCGCTTGTTTGTATGAACTTACCTGTTTCAATATTTTTAAATGGTTTAAGAATCTCTTCTTTTGTCCCTCTGTCTGAAACCGGGAAATTTTCAAACTCTTCTTTTGTCCATAGAACATGCTCTTTTCTATCCGTGTATAGAGCATAAATGACATCTCTTTTATTATCCAATGAGGCTTGAACGTATATCTTAGCTATACTAATTGGTTCTAACCCTTTTAAATGCTGTTCATTAAAATCTTCTTGAAAGTTGTTATACACCTTTTGTTCTTCGGATGATAACTTAAAATCAGATGATGAGGTTGGAGGTGCAGGCGGAAGTGGTGTTGGGTCACTAATCCTGCTTTCCTTGTTTAAGCAACCTGTAAGTGCGACAAGTATTACTACCAATGTTAAAATAATTTTCAACTTCATTTCCATTAATTAAAAACTCCTTTTCATTTTCGAATCCACGACGCACCTGATAGCCGTTTTGAAGCCACATTTTTTTCGGCTATATATTCGCAATCGTCTTTCATCAGCAGTCGGTAATCACTCAGAATATACTTCATCACTTCCTCTTATAAGGAGACGATATGTACACGGTTTAAGTTGTAAATTACGTAGCCATGGACCTAGGCGGTAAGTAGCTTCCCCGACTCGTGTTAACGAAGCCATCGCGCCCGGGCTTGCATGCAATCGCAAGATCGGAAGAATAATGATGATGCCAATAACAAAAAGACACGCGGAAATCAAAAATGCGACAAATAGCGTAGTCATTTCTTTTACAAGACCCGCCACGCTCATCATGACGACCATAGCGCTACAAAATATAAAATTCAAGATGCTGGTTACCCGCCCAACGAATTCTTGTTCCGTGTTTTGCATGATCATGGTACTCGTACTGATATGATTGCAGGTAAAAATTAGTCCGAGCAAAAACTTCATAAAAAACGAAAGCCAAATCCATTCGGAAAAGCCCGAAACGACAATGGTTACGGCAGCCCCTGCGTTGCCTATAAGAAACAGCATTTGCGGCCCTCCAGCAATATAGGTTCCACCGAGCGTAGTTAGGATTTTATTAGAGAGCACGTATTTTAAGCCTTGTTTTATCGTTCTTTACAGAGGTTTGTGCCTCTTTCACGACGCCTTGAGCCGATGGCAATTTGAGGATTGTAAATCGCACAGCATACTGGATGTATATTAATACTGAGCAAGTCTTAGTCTATCGAGCTGGAGATCTTGGACTTTTATAATAGATAGCGCCCATGTTGGGCGCACAAGGAAGAGGAGGAATCTTGTGGACTCCTCCCCCCTTTCTATTACATAATTACTCCAATATCTTCATCGCAACTGCTGTTAAGTCATCGATGTCTATTACACCGTCTTTATTCACGTCACCAGCTTTAAATTGATTCCAGTCACTGTCGGTCGACTTCTTGCCATACCCCGCTGCCACAATCGCCAAATCTCCAATGGTTACTTTGACGTCGCCGCTAACATCTGCGGAAATTCTGGATGATTCGAAGGCGGTAATGGCCAATGTTAAGTTGGTTGCAGCTTGATCGATCTGCTGTTGAGTTACCAAGGCTTGATCGACAACAGCTTGGGCTTGATTGATCACCGTTTGCAGTAATGCCTTCGATCCGGCTACATATTGACCATCGGCCTTGCCTTCTACTGCGGCATTAACCTTGGATTGCGCTAAGCCAATTAATGTCTGAAGAGCAGCCCTATCGACAGGTTGATTCTGTACGTTGAACGTGAAGGAGGATCCCGGTATATGTAATTCCTGACCCCTACTGTTGGCAATGATTACATTCCCAACTGCTACTTCAGCTTTAACTGGAACAGCGTTAGGCTTGGCAACGAATGTAAAACTAACGAAATTGCCATTGGCCGGAGTCACTTGGTCTTTAACAAGCGCAGCTGTCAGGAATCTGATATTCCCCGGAGATAGCTCTTTTGACTCAATAACTTCTAAACCTTCCGTCAGTGAATTCGCCTTTACGAATGTCAGTACATCGGGATCGAACTGTATCGTCAGATCTTGCGCATATACTTCTTGATAAACGCTTTCGGTCACTGCACTGATATTGAAGCTTAGATCAAATGGCGTACTTGGTACAACGGAAGCCGGACCGGTTAAAGATGCTGCTGCCGTTTCAGCCCCTGCTTCATAAACAGCGATGGAATCCAAGTAAGTCGTCATAACCTGACCTGTAGTATCCTCACTCAGAATGACTACGTCAAGGGAAGCGATCGTGCCGTCATTCTTTGCGGGATCGTAAACAAATTCCAATGCTTGCTCAGCACTTGTAGCTTTATTCTTGTAGGTGACGGTTATCTTCTTAGCTGTCTTATCTACAACTACGGTTACCGTATACCAGGCGAGTTTATCGCTGAATGTAGTATTTTTAACACTGGTATAATTATTTTTTGGACGGTTGAGTTGCGTGTAGGCTCCCAGATTGGTGTTGTGTCTGTTTGTTAGTGCGACCAATATGTCGCCGTTGCCGTCCAATAAACGCAGTTCGGCACTTTTGGCCGTACTATTGTTTCTTGGCGGTGCGGGGTACCAGTCAAATACGACCATCATTTTATCGTTATCTACAGGTTTAGGTAATGCCTTCCGCATGGCAAGGTTAATTACGTTGTTCGCATAAAGCTGAAACTTTTTGTTGGTGTTCCCGCCTATATCGACATTATCGACCTGTGCGAAGATATGCCCCGGTTCCGTTCTGTCAAATCCCCACAGCGAGTCGTCCTCAAAGTCGGTGTAATAAAGTCCTTTATAACCCGCAACCGGAGGTACGGCACGGGAGAGATGATCCATAGCCTGCTGCAGAGTGTTCCTCGCTGCATAAACCGTATTCTGAGTAGCGCCAGCATTAGCCATAACAGCATTAGCAGCGCTCAGAGCCTGTGCAAAATCATCCCAGTTCTCTGGATTGTAATCACTTTCGTCGAATGAACTAGCCGTCGAGACTAACTCCTGAAGCGTTGTTTTGTTGACGCCCGAGCCATTCGCCACATTTCTAGCGCTGATGGTCAGCAGTTCTTTATAGTCGTTACCAACGTTTTGTGTATCCATCAGCGATATAAAGCCGGCAAGCGCATTGCTGAAGTTAGCGGCGTTAGTATCAAGATAGTTGTGGAGCACAGTAACAGCGGAATCCGTAATATCGCCCGCTCCCTTCCCGCTATTAACAAGTTGCTTAAGCGAATCAATATTGCCCTGTTCGTCTGTGGTCAACATGATGGTATCATACATAACCGAACCCCGGTAGAATGGCGGCGGATTCGTGTCAATAATAAGGTCTCTCGACTTATTCGTAATGGTTATCGTGTTTGTGCCATTTGTCAGCAAGCTCGCGTCAAAAATGATATCCTCGCTGAGGTAGCGTCCGCTGCGGTTTGCGCTGCGATATATGGTTTGGTCGTTTTTGCCTACATAATTCAGCACTTTAACAACGGTTCCGTTGACCTTGATTTCCAGTATGGGCTGATTGGACACCGCAGCAAAGGCGATACGCAGGTGTGCGTCACCTGTATATGCTTTAGTTGAATTAAAATCAATCTTCCATGCACCGGTTTCGGCCCATGGACCGGTGCCGGGCCATGCTCCAAAAGCGTTTGCAGTCGATGTCCATATATTGGGGCTGGAGCCGACGGTTTCGGTTTTTACCTGAGCGTAATACCAATCTTTTGTAACACTGGTGTTCACGTTATAGGTTAAGTTCGCTGGTGCGTCGCGCATAAGAGAGTAGTTTCTCTTTTCGTCACTGCCTCGGAAGCCTACCGTGGAATGGCTGGCCTTGCCGATTTGGAACAGATAGTTGTTGTCTATGGTAGGAGACCAGGTTAAGGTTCCCAGTTCTTTCTTTGTTCCTCCATCTGAAGCTGTAATATTTACACCTTCATACTCAAGCTGCCCTATTATGGAACCGTGCTGTGGGAACACATACAATGTATAGTCCCCTGGTCGTACGTTAGGAATACTGAAATTACCGTTCGCGTCAGCGTAAGCATAGAAGTAATATCCATTGACCTGGCGAATTACTTCTACGCCCGGCTCGGATAGGATCACCATGGCGCCTCCCAAGTCCCTGCCGTCGGAAGTTTCGAGCTTACCTGTAACGGTCGCTCTCTCGTCCGCCTTAGGATACAGTCCCGGAGTATTAGCAGTATCTGTTACGAAATTATAAGGCCACTTCGCTTTTTCCTCAGCCGCTTGCCTCTTAGCGTCGGCTATAAGATCGCCTCCGTCGACGGATGCAGCATCATTAAAATAAATCAGCCATGGGCCGTGAATCTTCTGCCAGCCGTTAGGCGGGTCCATATTAGCGCCGCCCATGTGGCCGCCTGTAAAATAGTTAAGAATCAATGCATCATCACCGTGTACCAGCAATTCCTGTTTTAATGGACCGCCGGAGAAGTACTCAGAGCTGGCGTTAATCATCCAGGCACCGTAATTGTCGCCATAATGGCCTACAAGAGGATTCTCGGCGTGATAACCCACAAAGTCGTATTTGGAGTAAATAGTGTCTGAATTAGGATCCTTCCATGTGGTATCCTGAACCACCGGCTTCCAGAGCGGTATGGTTTGGTTCATTTCGCTATTATAGCCATTGGGAAGGAGATTGTGGCTAAAACCATACAGCGTACGCACTTCCGCCGCTCCGCCTCTTTGTTCCGGTGTTGACAATATTACATAGTCATATAGACCATTGACACCCCTGCGCATGACAAAATGACGCTCCGCTTGGAACCTTTGGGTGGCAGCAGTATATGCATATGTCAAAGCGATATGTACCTCGTCCGCAGTATCGAGAACAGCCGTCACTTTTGTTACGGTAAAACTGTCTATGTTATTAGTAATCGTGAACGGATAACTTGGCGCCGTTAGTGATGCACTTCCGTTAATTTTAACATTACTTATTTGTCCATTAGTAGTCGATATATCCATCGATAATGTGCCGTTGCTTAGCCTCCACGTGTTGGCAATGCCGGGACTTTTATTCAGCACAACATCATTATTCAATACAGTCGCAAACGTTTCCTCAGCCTCTCCATCTGCCGCCAATGCCGAAAACTGGACGAGGGCAAATGTCAAAACAAACGCCAATAATAGCGCGAAAGAGAGCCTAAACTTAGCCATATCTTTTATCCTCCTAAAATTTCAATATACTACCAGATCACTCAGCTCAGCGATATGAGGGTTTACAGACTCTTAAAACGGGAGGCAGATACCCTGCACCCTTCAAATTGAATCCCGCGAGTTTATTTAGTTGGCGTGGATATCCGCATTGTAAACGCTTCCATTTTCGCTAATATTTAACAATCATTGTAGTAGTCCCCCTCGTATTTCTGGGACATCTGCTGAATCCTGCAGTTCACCACCGCATAGCACGGTTCCAAATCTTCCTCCTCCTCCTCTGGTTCAATCATGTAACTAATGGATAATACATCTCCACTTAACGATACGTTATGTAACAATGTAAAGCTAGTTTAAAAATCATACCTTTTTGTTCAAAAATCAGAGGTGTCCGCCAAGACTAGAATAAAGGGCTGATAACTCTGTCCCTCCTCCTTTTAGACTGATCATAATTCGTCATGAATAGGTATATCGTAATAACCCACTTTAGGGATTGTTGGCTTCAGCTTCCTAGCCTCATCAACTGCGTTTTGATGTATGGCAGTTATTCGAATCTCCAAGCTCGTCTTCGAATGCATGACTTCACTAAGTATCTTATTTAAAAAGCGGCTTTCGTTTTTATGTCGATAAGAAATAAAGAACCCAAGCTCGTATGATTCGAAACTTGGGAGGAGTATGGCATTACTTAAGCATCGATAATTACATTATAGGCCTCAGTGCCGTTTATCCCCTTTTCCTTTTCCTTTTTGATCTTTTTCGGCCTTCTTACCTTCTTCACCTTTTTGTTCCTTACCTTTTTCTTCCTTCGGTTCTTTACCCTTATCAGCTTCCTTGCTTTTTTCTTCCTTTGGTTCCTTACCTTTTTCGGCTTCCTTACCTTTTTCTCCCTTTGGTTCTTTACCCTTTTCAGCTTCCTTACCTTTTTCTCCCTTTGGTTCTTTACCCTTTTCGGCTTCCTTACCTTTTTCTTCCCTTGGTTCTTTACCCGTTTCGGCTTCCTTACCTTTTTCTTCCCTTGGTTCTTTACCCGTTTCGGCTTCCTTACCTTTTTCTTCATTTTGTTCCTTACTGTTTGTATCCTTTACCTCTTTTTCTTGATTTCCCTTCTCATTCTTATGTTCACCGTGTTCATGGCCGTGCTTACCGGGGCCTTTTCCTCCTGGCATGTTCATTACCTCCTTAGATTTCCGTTACATAGACGGCGAGTGGACGCTTTTAATATGTTGTATGTTCGTGTAGTACGCCTTGCCCTCCGCTGTAATCATATGAACTATATTGTTATCTATCTCTTTTAATAATCCTATCCTACTATGACTTCTCCCCAAGTCAAAAACGACAATACTGCCTTCCAGCTTTTTAACCTGTTCCTCAAAGGTGCGGGATAGAGGCAAATCGGAAGGATTTACAGGAAAAAATTTTTTATCCAATAGGTATGGAGTATGATAGTTATTATATGGAGTTAGCCATTTCAAATGTGTTAATGGGACAAACATAGTTCTATATACGGGGGAGTAAAACTCGAAATAATTTGTCATCACGTGAGTAATATAACCATGAATAGGCTGATTTCCAGAAACAAAGATTTCTGAGAATATTCCTTTGGCGTTCATTAATATTTTCCTATAAGAAATTTGTTTATCGTTATTGATTGGTTTTTCAGGAGGAGCGGAGAAGTCAGATGAATTTTTTTGGCTGCTCACACTGAGGTTCAGAACATGGTAAGTGGGAATATACATATAACGCTCCCCATTATAAACAACCAAAATATCATGCTCTGCATCTACTAAAACTCCCGTATGCCATTTATCGCCAATCATTTCAACATCAATAACAGCTCCTAGCTGCTTCTGAAAAAAATCCATTTATTTCACCTCCTCTCACATGAATAACCAGCCCGACCATACATATAAGCAAAGGAGACTTAATAACAGACCGATTGGTATAACTAGAATTGTTACTTTTATATATTGGCCCCAGGTGAGGGTTATTTTATGAGCTTTAAGTATATGCATCCAGATTAATGAAGCCAGAGTACCCATTGGTAATAGTAATGATCCAATATCTGCACCGAGGACATTGCCCAAATAAGCGGTATGCAGAGTAAAGGTATCAAGTCCCATACTTTGTATAGACAAAGAGCCAATCATAACTGATGGCAGGTTATTGCATAAATTTGACATTATTGTTAGTAAAATCCCCATTACAAAGATCGCGTTGAAGTGACTTTGAGCAACCGTCTCACCAAACCATCTTACAATAAATTGAGTCAAGCCAGAATTATGAAGACCGTAAATAATGACATAAATACTGAAAGCGAATATTAAGATGTGCCAAGGAGTCTTGATTAGTATATCTTTAAGACCAGTTCCTCTGCGTTTCCACCTAATGGCGATTAGCAGAATAGCTCCAACAATAGCAGGCCATTCCGTCGGGATTCCAAAAGGAGTCAATAAGAAAAAACTGCATCGGATCAAGATCACAATGAATATGCAAATACGAAACAGTCCCCAATCAATAAGACGTTCTTCCCTAAGGTTTACCTTAAGAGGATGATAATTTGAGGAGTCATTATGCACAATGGCGTTTATAGAATCAGGATGTAAAACCATAATCTTCACAGGGATCTCTTTCTTAAAATAAATGAATAGCAGAAACGCTATTGTTATAATCCCTATCATTGCAGGTACAAACATCATAGCGGTATACGTGTTAAGGTCCAATCCCACTGATTTTAACGCTATGAGATTGGCCAGGTTGCTGACACCAATTGGTGCACTAGCTCCGGTTGCAACAAGTGCTCCCGATAAAAGATAAGGAATTTTTTGTTTGTTCTTTAAATTTAGTATAGTTAAGGTCTGTATAATGATAGGCGTTGTAATCAGAATGCTCCCGTCATTATTAAAAAACATCGTCATCAGAAAACATAATATGTTAACATACCAGAAGAGTGCTCGTCCCGATCCTTTTGCTCGCAGTGCTAAATTGATAGCTGCCCACCGAAAAATTCCGATACTCTCAAGAACGATAGACATTACAATTGTGGATAAGATGGTTATGCTAGCACCACTGACAATAGAGCCGATACGGTATAGATCTGAAAGAGGCACAATCCCTAAGACTAAAAGGATCAGAGCACCGACTGATGTCGGAATTGATTCATTAATACCGAATGGACGCCAAATTATTAACAAGGTGACGGCAACAAAAACAGTGGAAATTATAGCAGTTGTCATACTAAACATGGGCCTGCACCTCGCAAAGATTGGTTGTTGGCACTTCATGTTTGATAACAATGGTCAGGAAAGGGAGAATATTATTAAATGTGTATCTAATACTGGATAGATTGATTACCATTTGGATTCCCCCTTCCTCCACTATTAACATGCCAAAATGAGTTATTTTTTCTCGTTACTCTCCTGCTTTTGTTCCTTTTTCTCTTCTTGGTTTTCCTTTTTGACTCCATAAGATATGCTTTTAATATGAAATGTAAAAATAGTGACCAACTCATGATTCACAACCATGGTAATATAATCAGCGTTGGTATCGGATACAACTCCTTGAACACTTTCATGTCCTCCACGGTTAACCTGACACCACAGATTTTTCATACCGCCCAACAAACCAACAAAGCTGCCTGCTTCCATAATTTTAAGCGTTACTGGCAGAGTCTCTGGAGTCTCCGAACCATCAACAGAGTCCTTCGTATTTTGTGTCATACTTTTTAAATGTTGGGTGTTATAGTAAACCAGTCCGTCCTTCTCATTATAAATAACAACATAATCAGAACCTACTGAAACCACCCGACCTTGCCGAGACTCCGGGCCTCCACGATCCAATCTTACTTGTTTTCCCATCAGTATAGAATAATCAAATGCCATGTTATTTTCCCTCCTGAAATTGGTTTGATTGTTGCATACTTATATATATGTACCTGACAATAGTTTGTACTAAACGAATAACCCGTCTCACCGTTTATTCCACTACTATCACTAGAGGGCATATACACGGGGATATAAATACAAATACCCTTCCGAACATCGGAACACGTCTAAGCAAATCGTTAAACGTTTTTCACGAATGACCAGAAGGGTTTTTTAGCAATCCAATTATGATTTTATCTCCTTTATATTTGACACATCGGAGATACTGCTTAAGGCAACGGCAAAAACGACATCCCGTGTGGACAATACGACAATACATTCGTTAAGTCCGATAACTTCCGCATTCAAAACATCGTTCAGTTGTTCGGCCAAAGTGTTGAAATCCACCTTAGCTTTACCCACTAATGGCTTGAACAAGTTTGTCATAGCTGCCGCTTCGCACTGATCCGAATCCTTTTTACCAGACTCTTCTTTACTATTCAACGATTTTTCATCAAAATCAGCTACCCAAAATTCTAAGCCCACAATTAAATGGACAGGCACGAAATGCTCTACTCCGTTGCTTACGAAATTTAGAAGAAGGTTCTCGACAGAATTAATTTTCACATTCGAATACTTCCCATTTGAATTGTCTAATGTGTGCACTTCTTTCACTGTTTTGCCTTTGAGTTGATTTAGAAAATCTCCCATGCAGCAATGATTACAATCTCTTTTCGCTGAAGATCTGACATGTTTAGGTGGCCCTGGCGGTTTAGGCGGTCCTGGAGGCTTAGGAGGCCCTGCTGGTCTCGGCGGTCCTGGCGGTCCTGGTGGTCCTGGCGGTCCTGGCGGTCCTGGCGGTCCCTTCGGTCCTTCCGGTCCCTTCGGTCCTTCCGGTCCTTCCGGTCCCCTCGGTCCTTCCGGTCCCTTCGGTCCTTCCGGTCCCCTCGGTCCTTCCGGTCCCCTCGGTCCTCCCGGTCCCCTCGGTCCTTCCGGTCCCTTCGGTCCTCCTGGTCCCATTGGTCCTCCCGGTCCCATTGGTCCTCCCGGTCCCATTGGTCCTCCCGGTCCCATTGGTCCTCCCGGTCCCATTGGTCCTCCCGGTCCCATTGGTCCTCCCGGTCCCATTGGTCCCACTAGGCCAGGCGGTCCTGCTAGCCCTCCAGGCCCCTTTGGTCCTCCTTGTCCCCTCATTCCCTTGGAACCTCGCTTATGGACAATCTTTTTACATTTGTGTATCTTACGTTTTGAGCGACATAATCGTTTTTTCTTATGCTTTGAGCATTTACATGGTTCCTTACAGCAAAGAACGCAAACATTACACAAACTTTTCTTTTTCGAACTCCGCTTCCATTTTCTGAGGCGTAATGGTTTTTTTCTCTTTTTCTTATGCTTAGAAGGATTACAGGAGACTTTGCTTTGACATATGCTACAAAGTTCCTCTTGGTTGCTTGATGGGGAGTTAAGGACTTTGAGTTTTTTTAGTGTATTATATTCCTTAAACTCATAACTCACTGGTTTATGGAAAATTTTCATGCGGGGTGCACCAGGATGAATAAAAACTTTTGACATAATCATATGAACTAACCCTCCCTTCATACTAATAGGCATTCTCATTGGAGGAACATTAATCTATTTGGGTGTTTACAGTATTAGTGTATGGACCTATGAAACAGCCTGTTCTAGTGATAAAGCACATTTTAGGAATTGAAACAGCTAAAAAAAAGAAAAAGGGCAATGCCCCAGATCAATAAAAATAACATGACATATATATGCAGTATAAATATTGATGCAAGTTAAATATCTGGTAATATGAAGTATAAATCCAACCACTCTGACAAACAGGAGGTATTCTTATGTTAATAGTATGCATACTTCTTCTATCAGGCCTTGGTTTATATGTTTGGCTGAAACCTCTATCGGAGATTTTCCACCAAGAGCAAAATCATAATATACTCCCAGAACATCCTTCAAGAAAGGCTCAGATATCTAAATATGAAAATGAGCAAATGTAAAGGAAAATATAATATTTTTTGAACATACAAAAACACAGATCGATTATTATTCGAAATGTGTTTTTTAGCTACAAAAGCTGATGTGATGATTACGTGATGATTACCAAAAATAGAAAAAACGGTCTGTATTCGCATCTATTTAGCGATAAGACCGTTTCTGTTTTTTTGTGAAGTTGGTATAAATTAGATCATTTTCTGAATCTAGTACTCAGATTTAGTGTGCTTGACTTTTTCCAGACATATAATCCCCTTTTTTAATAATTCGTTCTTACGCATTTCCGTATTTTAACACATCCAAGTAAGGATAACTGCCCGTTTAGCTCAACAAAAAAGGAACAGCTGCCGACCGCGATATAATAGCTCCTTGTCTATCGGTATGCTAAATTGCTTTAATGCTAACAATACTGCGCCCGCTACTGGTGAGAACGCAGGTTTAATAAGCCTATACCTCTTGTTTTTGCCAGCACCCATTTTGGAAGCGAGTCTTAGTTGGAAATAATCACAGTTAGCACAATTCCCCGGAAATTTGTGCTTGTGCGACATGAATTTCCTTAGCCATATCGATACCAACAAGAGCGCCTCCTTGATGGTGTTGGGTTTAAACCCGGGACAAACCCATCATACTGAGGCGCTCCTTTTTTGACAAAGGCCAATTTATATCCCTCGTATAAACGCTTTCGTTTTAATTAGTCCGATGGTTACAGGACAAAGGCTACTTAATTGATTTTATTCTCCTTGACGGGAACAGTTCAACGAGATGCTCTATTTGTATATTTGTCTTATAAAAACTTACGAAAAATTACCAGGCAGCTCCTTCGCTGTAAAAGTCGGAGCCTCTTCAGGTTTAGATTCGAAACCATTTGGATGAAACTGATTCTCGGACTTCGCAATAACAATCGTCGCAACGCTGTTACCAATGATATTGGTAATAGCGCGAGCCTCGGACATAAAGCGATCTACACCAATCAGAAGCGCCATGCCTTCGACAGGAATGACATTATGCGGAATTGCGGCAAGTGTTGCCGCCAGCGTGACGAAGCCTGAACCTGTAATCCCAGCCGCACCTTTTGAAGTCAGCATCAGTAGGCCAAGGAGAGTCAGCACTTGAATCCAATCCAGATGAACGCCATACGCTTGCGCAATGAAAAGTGCTGCCATTGATAAGTAGATGGATGTGCCATCCAGGTTAAACGAATAGCCAGTCGGTATGACAAGTCCGACAACTGGCTTGGAAGCGCCGAATTTCTCCAGCTTTTCCATGACCCTCGGAAGAGCGGATTCCGAAGAGGACGTACCAAGAACAAGCAGCAATTCTTCTTTAATGTGACCAAGCAGCTTAAGCAGGCTGAAGCCGTAAAATTTGCAAATGGCTCCTAATACGATAAAGATGAAAAGAGCCATCGTCACATAAACAGAGCCCATCATTTTACCTAGCGAGAACAAGGAATGAACACCGAATTTACCAATCGTATAGGACATCGCTCCGAATGCGGCAATCGGAGAAAACTTCATAATAATACCGACTAGGAGGAAGAAAATTTGGTTTAATTGCTCAAAGAAGCTTTTAACCAGCTTCACCTTGGAGCCCAGACCCACCATCGCGAGTCCAAATAGCACGGAGATGAACAACACGGGGAGCATCTCGCCTCTGGAGAAAGCGGCCATTACGTTATCCGGCACAATACCGATAAGGAAATCCATGAAGCCATGACTCGTTGCCGCAGCTTCTTTCGTGTATTTCTCGACATCTCCAACCTTCACACCGTTGGTGCTCATGCCTGCACCTGGCTGAAAAACGTACATAACGGCGATGCCAATTGCCATGGCGAAGGTCGTTATAATTTCAAAGTACAGCAGCGCTTTGCCGCCTATGCGGCCAATTTTTTTCATATTGCCCATACCCGCAAATCCAATTACAATTGTGAAAAAAACGATCGGTGCGATAACCATTTTGATCATCTTGATAAAAACATCGGAAAGCACCTTTAACTCGACTGCTTGCGAAGGAAAAAACTGGCCTACCGCAATCCCTAGCACAATCGCTATCAACACTTGAAACGTCAAGTTTTTTCTAAGCATTGTCATGTTTGTGATTCCTCCTTTTTTAATCTTTATCCTTGCACTTTTTCTCTGCGTCTTCTTGCTACTCCGTCTTCATAAGCGGCTTGGATAACTGCTTCTCTGACCCGCTCCACCACTCACTGGTTAAACACATTGATTGTGATATCACGGACCGTGATGTTGATGTCGGTTTTCACGATGTCGATCGCAATAATATCACCGCCCATGTCACCAATGGCTGTCGCAATGCTGCCGAAAGATGCGGCACCTTTCTCTAATTCAAGACGTAAAATAATGCTCGTATTTACTCCCGACGGGATTGACATGTACAACACCTCAAACGCATTCAGAATGGTTTTTCTTTGACAGCTTTAATGATACCGCTTTCATAAGATGGCGTGAAGAATTTGACCATATTGGTACTTATGGTCATTTTGGTCTCACAATAGGGTTGCTCACCCAATCCACACATACCGATTGACGGGGCGACCGATGCCACCATACGCAAGATCTAGCTTCACCTGTTTACTTTTCTCCAAAAAGTCCAAATACCTTCGCGCTGTGACCCTTGCCAATCCGACGCCCTCGGCTACTTCTTCCGCCGACAAAGATCTATGCAGCAGCTTCAAATACTGCATAACCTGCTTCATCGTCGCCTCTTGCAATCCTTTGGGTAAGTCCAAAAGCGGTAGACCCGTCACAATTTCAGGAGCCTTCACAATGGGACGGCCATGCAGAATCTGGTCAAGGTCCGATTGGGACAAAGAGTAATCCTTGCTTAACATTATTTTCATCGCATGGTAATTTTCCAGCGCTTCCTTGACCCGTTCAAACTTAAACGGCTTTACAATGTAATCCACTGCTCCTTGATGAAGCATCCGCTGCACAGTCGTGATATCACTAGCCGCCGTAATCACAATCGCATCCGTAGAGAGCTGATCTTGGCGTATCTGTTGCAGCACCTCAATCCCGTTTTGAACGGGCATGTAGATATCCAAAATGACAAGATCCGGCTGCAGGCTGCGCAACTTGTCAATGCCTTCAAGTCCATTAGACGCAGTCCCTACGATCTCGAATCCGGGCACTTGCTCGACAAATTGCTTATTCACTTCAAGAACCATCGGATCATCCTCAATTAGTATGACTCTGACCATAACTCTCCACCTTCCGCTGTGTCATAGGAAAAGTAAGCATAAAGCTCGTCCCTTCCTCGGGCTTGGACTCTACAACCATATGTCCACCGCATTTGTTTACAATATTATGGATTAAATAAAGACCGATCCCCCTGCTAACGCCTTCTTTCGTGGAATACCCTCGCTCGAACAGCCTCCGCTTGGTTTCCTCATCCATCCCGCTTCCGCTATCCTCCACAAGGATCGATAACACTTCCTCATCCTGCTCGATGCTAATAAAGACCTCTTTACGGCCTTCCTTACTATTAAGCGCATCGAAAGCGTTCTCAATTAAATTACCTAAAATGACAACCATGTCATGCTCGTCCATATGAACCGGAAATTGCAGCAACCTGCTAGCCCGGTCCAGCCGTACATCAATCCCCTGCTCTCTGCCATGGCCGATCTTCCCTATAATCAACCCGCCTACACTCTCATTCGCAATTTTTCTGGAGATAAAACTACTCAGCTCAGAGCGTGACTCAATCGTTTGGAACAAATAATCAAGCGCTTTCTGCTTTGATCCAAGCTGGATCAAGCCACCGATCGTATGGAGCTTGTTCATATATTCATGATTTTGAACGCGAAGCGCTTCTACAAACGCTTTGACCCCCGTAAGCTCTTCAGCAATTTTGGTCACTTCCGTTCGGTCCTGGAAAATAGCCACCGCACCGACCGTCTGATTTCCAACTTTAATTGGCACTCGGTTGCTTAGGATATAAGCGGGTCCGATATGCAGCTCCTGATTAAATATAGGGTAGTTTAGTTGCAATATTTCAGGAAGCCGTGTATCCGGCAGCACCTCTCGAATGTGACGGCCAAGAACATCTCCTTCGATATGGAGCATGCTTTTGGCTTTATCGTTAAACACCGTTACAAATTCACGGCTATCGATGGCAATAACTCCTTCATGCATGGCGTTAAAAGTCGCCGTCCGTTCGACGAGCAACTGTGCGATCTCCTCGGGCTCTAGCTGGAACATTTGCTTCTTAATGTGCCGTGAAAGAAGCCAGGAACCCCATACGCCGAACAGCAACGACAAGAAAACAGTCACATATATTTGCCCCCGCATTGCCAAAATGACACCTGTGAGCCCAGAAACAATATGCCCTACGAGCACAACACCCACCTGCTCATGCTGCTCATTCATTATGGGCACGAATGCCCGAAGCGCTGTACCATACTCGCCTTTGGCTTTAGACACATAGGTATGCTCGGCAAAAGCATAACGCTCATCTTCCCCTTGCGACACCTCCCCGATGCGTGCAGCGTTAGGGTGTGATACACGAGTACCGTTCATATCCATTACGACAATATAATCTACATCGTTGATAATTCGTATGCGTTCCGCTACTTGATTGATTTCACCCCAGCGGTTTGGTTCCGGCAGCGCGCTGAGCATGGTCGGCAGCCCGGCAACCGTTCGTGCCGTAACAAGCAGCCTCTGTCCCAACTCCTGTTCCTGCAGGTGAATCACCCGGCCAATCAGAATAATGCCACCGATACATATCGCGAACAGGACGATGCCGAACGATAGAATCGTAATTTTCCAATTCATTCGGAGCCCTTTGATTATCAAAATCCGCCCCCTCGCTTTCTGTTCCCGTTGGTTGCTACAATCATCATACAATATGATAAACTGAATTTATACGTTGACATTAAAAAACGGGAGGCTAGCTGTGAGAGCGTTTGTAGGAATTGCGCTGTTTGTCATCTTTGGGCTTGTTACAGCGGTGGTATTTGGCTTCTCCTCGCAATTTAATAGCGGACAGCGTGTCTATGACGATGAACAGAGCGGACTCAGAGAGCAGATCGTCATCCGCTTCAGTTTTGTGGTGGCCGAAAACACACCGAAAGGCTTGGCTGCACAGGAGTTTGCCCGATTAGTTAAATTAAAAACGAACGATTCAATCAAGGTTGAGCTATTTCCTAACGGTACCTTGTACAATGAAACCGACGAAGTCGCTGCTTTGCAGCACGGCAGTATTCAAATGATTGCCCCAAGCTTTTCCAACATATCTGAAGTCGTACCCGAGTGGATGGTGATGGATTTACCGTTTGCTTTTCAGAACGATGATGCGGTGGACAAGGCATTCAAGGGTAAAATCGGCTCCATACTGATGGGCAAATTAGGCTCGAAAGGAATGATCGGTCTCGGTTTGTGGGCCAACGGTTTCCAGCAAATGACGTCTAATAAGCGCCCGCTTGTCCAGCTAGAAGATTTTCGCAACTTGAAATTCCGCATTCTTCCCAGCAAGATCATAGAGGCTCAGTTCCTTCAATTGAATGCGGCGACGGTTTCTATTCCATTTAACAACGTGTACCGCAGTATGGAACTCGGCGAGGTAGATTCGGGAGAGAATACAATATCCAATATATACTCCCGAAAGCTATATCAGGTTCAAAAGTATTTGACGATCAGCAACCATGCCTATTTGGGCTACGGCGTCTTGATGAATAAAGTGTTCTGGGATAAGTTGAAGGCGTCCGAGCAAAAGACGATCACGGAAGCTATGCAGGAAGCAACCGCTTGGGCCAACCATAATGCGATTAATTTGAACAAAAAGCAATTGGAAGAGTTATATAAAACCGGTCAAATGGACATTCACGTACTGTCCGACGAAGAAAGAAGACGCTGGGAGCAAGCGCTTGAACCTGTGTATCAAGAAGCCAGGTCCTACATTGGCCAGGAACTCATTGATGCCGTGAATGATCTTCGCCGGTCAGACAAATGAAAAATGACGCTCTACACGAAGTCTAATAAAAACAAGGAGCAACTGCAGTGTGATATGCTCCCCTTACGGGTAGACAGGTGAAGTAATAAAAAACCTGCTACTGAAAGGGGAGCTTTATTTTGTCTAGACAATCTTTTCGTTCTCAATACAACGAGCCGCAAACATTGCCAGCTTTGTCCTAGTTAATGCATTTGACTGGGATCGTTGAATGATGCTTAAGTTGATTTAAAGATATCTTGGAATAGGAGTCCCAGAGTGCCGCTGCTTTATTTACCCCACAATCAATGCGTACACAATACCGGGTCCGTGAACCCCGATGGTCAGGTCATTCTCGATATCAGCCGAACGACTTGGTCCAGAGATGAAATGAATACCCGCAGGAAGGTTCTCACTTCCTGTACGATCGAAATTAACTAATGTTTCGCCTAAACGTGTTTTCAGTCTTTCTACCGGAATAATAGCCATCAATACTGTCGGGAGTAAACTAACAGATCTTCCTTTGTCACGAGATGACAGGACCGTCATGGAGCCTGTATACGCTGTAGCGTAATCCGCCATCACAATACCAATATCCGCTTCAGCGGCGCGGGCTTTCCAGTGATTCTCCGGGTAACGGTTCCAAACCGATACGCTAGTGTCTTTTAGCACTCCTTCCAAATCAAGAGCATCAAGCTCCGATTGGTTTTGCCGGATGATATATTTAGCGCTCATTTCCTGTGCTTTATTCACTATGAATTGTTTAACATCTTCCATGGAAGATAAACGAGCCACATACCCGCCAGCAGTTTGGAAATTTTCCGTAAATCTCTCAATTCTCTCTTCAAGAGGCCACTCGAATGTTTGCCAGTAATCAGGCGCCCCTCGGTAAGGCTGAGCCGGTTTCTCAGTCACCCGTGCTCTTCCAAGCTTGCTAGCGATGCCATTCATAAATGCTTCCTGTTTCTCGCGTGACTTCGCTTCAAGCTGATCTAACCATTCCTGATGCGTATCAGCCATGTTCATGCCCTCCTCCGGTTTTTCTTTCCTTGACAATGGCTTCCATTCGTTGGCGCACTTCCGGATCCAGCTCCTTCAGCCCTTGGCGCAGTTCCGCCTCCAATGTCGCCCACCCCTCGCGGAACGATTTTTCAGGCAAACTAGGCGTTACCCGATACGAATTCCAGCCTTTGAGCGGACCCAGCTTCGTACGGATCTCTCCGTTACGGACGACAAGTTTTTGACCGATCTTACCGAGCTTCAGCACACCTTTGAAACGGCTCGAATTGCCCATAACCGCCGAGAAGCCTTTCATGCCTACCGCTTCAAGTTTGTTGCCATGACCGCTCTCCACCTTACGGCGCCGTAAAGAAACAAGCATATCGTGCAGAGGGATCTTGACGGGGCAGGCTTCGTAGCAAGCCCCGCATAAGCTGGAGGCATTCGCAATATCGTCCCACTCGGCCACGTTTTTCTTTAACGCAGGAGTCAATACTGCGCCGATCGGGCCGCTGTAAGTGCCCCCGTATGCATGCCCACCGATATGACGGTACACTGGACAAGCGTTCAAGCAAGCGCCGCAGCGGATACAATTCAGCAATTCTTGAAATTCGGGATCTCCCAGCTGCAAAGAACGTCCGTTATCGACGATAATCATATGCATTTCCTCAGGACCATCAGCATCATGTTCTCTTCGCGGACCCGTAATCCCTGACATGTACACCGTCAGCTTCTGACCTGTCGCCGAACGCGGCAGAAGCGTTGCCATGACTTCCAAATCGGTCCAGGAAGGAATAATACGCTCCATACCCATTAGCGTAATTTGCGTTTTAGGAACCGTAGTTACCATCCGGGCGTTACCTTCATTCTCGAACAGCACCATGGATCCGGTCTCGGCAATCGCGAAGTTGCAGCCTGTCATCCCGATATCGGTTTCAAGAAACTTCTCCCTCAGCTTCTTACGAACAAATCCTGCTAGAATCGAAGTATCCGGCGGCAGCGTCTCTCCGGCTTCTTTGGAGAGCAGATCCGCAATTTGATATCTGTTCTTATGAATAGCCGGAATTATAATATGGGAAGGCGTTTCTCCTGCGAGTTGAATAATGTACTCACCTAAATCCGACTCGATAGCTTCTATCCCGATAGATTCAAGCGCGTGATTTAGATGAAGCTCTTCGGTTACCATTGACTTTGATTTTACAACCGACTTTGCAGATTTACGTTCCGCAATCGCCAGAGCAATTTTCACCGCATCAGCCGATGTATCAGCGAAATGGACATGAACACCATTAGCACGAGCGTTATCCGCAAACAAATTCAAATAATAATCCAGATGAGCAATCGTATGCAGCCGGATTTGGCGACCTCTCTCTCTCCAACTATCCCAATTGCCATGTTCTTCAGCAGCTTTCTTCTTACCTCCGCGCAGCCGCTCAGTCGTGAAGCGCACGGCATTGCGCAAGAATTCATCGTTAAGCGCCAGATCCGCACGTTCTTTAACGCTTGAAGCAACAGAATTAGTAGTACTCAAGCCCGATTCACTCCTTCATGCAGCAGCTCTGCCAAGTGCATCACCTTGACGGGTTCGTTTCGAAACCGCAGGTTGCCAGCGATATTCATTAAGCATGCCATATCGAGACCGACGAGAACTTCCGCTTCCGTTTCTTTCACATGATTCACCTTCTCTGAGACCATAGCTCCTGAAATGTCTGCCATCTTTACAGCAAAAGTCCCGCCGAACCCGCAGCAATCTTCAGCAAAAGGAAGCGGAACAAATTGTAAACCTTGCACGTTTTTTAGTAATTCCAACGGCTCATCTTTGACACCAAGAAGCCTGCTTCCGTGGCATGATGGATGATAGGTAACTTTATGAGGAAACACCGCCCCCAGATCAGTAACCCCCAACACCTGCACAAGGAACTGAGTAAACTCGTAAGTTTTCTTCTGAAGCTCTACCGCTTTCTCCAAGTTAACAGGATCATCTTGAAAGAGATTCGAATAGTGATGAATCATGTAGGTGCATGAACCCGAAGGAGAGATAACAAAATCGCTATCTTCAAATGCTTTGAGAATGGTTTTGGCCGTTATCCGTGCTTCATCCCAATATCCGCTGTTAAACGCTGGTTGACCGCAGCAGGTTTGAACGTTTGGAAATTCCAACTGAATCCCATATTTGGCTAAAAGCCGCACTATCGCTTCTCCTACTCGGGGATAGATCGCATCGCTAAGACAAGTAATAAATAAGGATACTTTCATGGTGCACCTCTCATCTATATGAATGATATATTTATTAAATTGTCAGATATGTAAAGCAAAAGAACCTCAACGGTCGAGGTTCTTACTATTTATTCTACTATGTACCTCGATCTCCTTAACCCAAGGAAAAGCATCATTTCTCAGCAACCATCGTATTTGTTAAAGATCCCAATTTTTCAATCTCTATGGTTACAACGTCTCCCGGTTTTAAATAGATCTGCTTCTCCTTCGGATAGCCTAACACAACGCCGGCAGGCGTTCCCGTTAGGATAATATCACCTGGAACTAAGGTCATGTGTTGCGAGATGTAGCTGACAATCTCGTTGCAATGAAAAATCATATCGGATGTATGGGAATGCTGTCTAACCTCGCCGTTGACAATACAGCGAATGTCCAGATTGTTCGGATCTCCTACTTCATCTGCGGTAACAAGGAATGGTCCTAACGGGCTGAAGCTATCGCACGATTTACCAAGCAGCCATTGCTGCGTTCTCATTTGCAAATCTCGCGCGGACAAGTCATTCACATTGCAATAACCGAATACGTGATCTAACGCATGCTCTTTCTCCACATATTTAGCTTCTTTACCGATCACAATCACAAGCTCTGCTTCGTAATCAACCTGCGACGACACTTTCTCCGGGAGTGGAACTTCAGAGCCATGTCCAGTTAGCGTGTTCGAAAATTTATTAAAAAGAATCGGATACTCCGGAATCGGCGCATTGGTTTCTTCAGCATGCTTGCGATAGTTGAGACCTACACAAATAATTTTGTTTGGGTTCGTCACACAGGGTCCATATTGAATATGAGTCTCATCCAGCCAATAAGCTTCTCCCTCTGAGCCTGCTTCAAGCACGATGTTCACAAGACGCTGCAGTTGCGCAACCGCCGCCGTTCCTCCTTCTATGACAGCATGTAGCGTGGTCGGCAGGCTACTCGTTTGGTCCAAAGTCATTCCTTCGATTGCTGCAGCGACATCCAAAATGCCCTTCTCCGTTTGAATACCAAGCTTAAATTGGCCGTTGTCGTTAAATGTCAGTAGTTTCATTTGTAAATATTCTCCTCCATCTAGCTATTGTTAGGCGTTCTTGCCGAAAACAACACCACCGTCAATGTAGAGCGGAGAACCCATCATAAACTTGGAATCATCAGATGCCAAGAACAATGCCGCATTAGCAACATCCTCTGACTTGCCCAGTTCACCGCTGAGCTGGCGCTGTTTTAATGATTCGATGGCAGCTGTAGGATCATCATAGGAAGTCTTCAAATAGTTCTCTACGAACGGTGTAAAGATCGTACCCGGCAGAAGTGCGTTTACCCGGATGTTGTAGGCTGCATAATCAACCTGCATCGATTTGGTTAAGGCGAGTACGGCTCCCTTCGTTGCAGCATAAGAAACTCTGCGCGCGAGTCCAATTTCCGCTACGCACGAGGACATGTTGATTATCGAACCTGTTTTACGCTCCATCATGTAGGGCAATACATATTTCGAGGGCAGGAACACGCCTTTTACGTTAATGCTCATAATCCGGTCCCAAGCTTCCGGCTCAATTTCATGCACGGCTCCGACGCCACTGATTCCGGCATTGTTAAACAGAACGTCGATGCGACCAAATTCAGCAATAGCCGCTTCTACCATCGTCTTGACGTGCTCAGGATATGTTACATCCGCGTGGAGAAATAGTGCTTCGCCACCCTTGTCCTTAATTTCGCTCACGGTTTCTCTGCCCTTGATTTCATCCAAGTCGTTCACGATAACTGTCGCGCCTTCTTGTGCAAAAAGCAATGCCGTGCTTTTCCCGATACCTGATCCAGCTCCGGTGATCAAAGCTATCTTATCTTGTAAACGCATACTTCCACTCCTCTAATATTCAGCTTGAATACCATAAAATTTCGCCGCTGTTCCGCCTAATATGGCAGCTCTTTCATGTTCCGAATAATCGGCAATTGTATGATTGGTTTGCTCCCAGACTTTCTCAAAGCCCCCCGCCAAGTTGGCTACTGGCCAATCGCTTCCAAACATGAGGCGATCCGCCCCAAAATGTGTTAACGCATAGTCGATATAGGGTCTCAAATCTTCTGAGTTCCAAGTATGCCAATCCGCTGCTGTATTCAATCCAGATACCTTGGCATACACGTTCGGGTACCCAGCCGCAGCAGCAAATTGTTCCGCCCATGCTCCCATTTGCTTTTCCTTGATCGGTGGTTTGGCAAAGTGGTCTATGACCATTCGAAGATCCGGTATTTGCTCAGCCAAATAAGGGATATGTTTCAAATGATTCGGGAACACCCCTACGATATCGAAGGTCAAGCCGAAAGAAGAGAGAATCTTGAGTCCCTCAATCACCGAATCACGGATGACCCAATCTGGATCCTTCTCTTCGTGAATCAGATGACGAACACCTTTGAAGTAAGGATTGGCGGCATATTCCTGCAGCTTTTTATCCGCCACTTCCGGAATGTTCAAGGGTACCCACCCAACAACCGCGCCTACCCATTCTCTTTCGGCGGCTACCTTTAACATATATTCGGTATCCTCATAAGAATTCATAGCTTGTACGATGACCGTTTTGTTAATACCAGCCTTGCGAATCAGTGGTTCCAATTCATCCGCTTCAAAGTTGCGGCATATCGACCCGTAGGCCGGATCCAACCAAGGGTAAGCAACCTTTTCCAAATTCCAGAAATGCTGATGGGCGTCTATTATCATGGGTGGAAGCTCCTTTGCTTGAACTTAGCTCGCTCAGTACTCTAAGCAAAACGATTCTCTTCGGGATCTTCCATATCAAAGCCAAAGGCATCAAGTGCCGGCCATAGCTCAGAGGCAATCGGGTAATTCGCGAGTTCCAGCGTTTGGGCTATCCGTTCCGGTTTACTCATGCCGACGACCGTACTAGCGATTCGCGGGTCGCGAAGCGAAAATTGAAGTGCGGCGGCGGCAAGCGGAACATCGTATTCTAAGCAAACCTTGGCGAACATACGCGCTCTCTCCAATAAGAGCGGCGGAGCTTCGCTATAGGCATAACGTGCGTATGCTTCCGGACCTTTAGCGAGTATGCCGCTGCCATAAGGAGCAGCATTAATAACCGCAACGCCCATACGGCTCGCAACATCAAGCAAAGGTTCCGCAGCCCGATTGAGCAGCGTATATCGATTGTGGGTTTCAACGCTGCTAAACGCTCCCGTTTCGACATAACGAATGAGCATATCGATCGGTCCGCCGGATATGCCGATGTGATCGATGACTCCCTGCTCTTGAAACTTTTGCAGTACGTCTAACGGTCCGCCGGATCCCATCACATTTTCGAAGGTGGTATGTTCAGGATCATGGATGTAAACGTATTGCAGACGATCAAGTCCTAAGCGTTCGAGACTTCCTTCGATGGAACGTTTAATCTGTTCGCCGCTAAAGTCGCCGGTCTTAAGGTCGCGGTCGGCTTTCGTGGCCAACACGTAACCTGCGGGAAGACCACCATACGCATGAATGGCCTTACCGATTCGCCGTTCGCTCTCGCCTTCGCCGTAAGCCGCAGCCGTATCCAGAAAGTTGATTGGGCTTTCGAAGGCGGTGCGCAACGTCACCAATGCTTGTTCCTCCGACGTGCTGTATTGAAAGGTTTCCGGCATATCCCCAAGCGGAGCGGCCCCAAAACATAACGATGATATGAGTAGGCCCGTACTGCCAAGCGGTCTTTTTGATAATAATGCTTTCGTCATGGTGTGTTCCTCGCTTCTTGATATTGTCTGCATTATAACGACACACCCAAAAAGCCCCGTGTCATTTGAAAATCGATATTCCCTTGCTGATAGAGACGCGGTACATAAGTATGTTCCAGAATTTCTTTGCTGCGTTCGAGAATTTGATTCACCCAGAAGCTCGGTTTGCCCTCGAGTACCAAATCGACATCATGCTTATGGTTATGCAGATCAACCTGTTCCGACGTCACTTGCAGCATAGGGACGAAAGGATGCGCCTGCATCGGACGATCACCGATCAGCGCGATGATTAACTCCACACCTGTGGCGGCGAGTCCTGTGATCGTCTCTACGCCATGCGTTGTTGGTGTCTCCATCACGTGGAAGCCGTTTCGGCGGACGTGTTCCCCATAGGCAATGGACGGCCGAACTTGAGACGAGCCAAATAAAGGCTGACTGAACCCGTCCTCGGCAAGCAATCCGCTGTTCGCGGGAACGACGACCAAGCCTCCGGCCCCGACGATCATCTTGGTTAGCAGCCCTAACTGCTCGCCGGCATCTTTGTTAATGGCACCAACGCTTACGATCCCGATGCGCAGCCCTTCCAGACCGACCGTCACCTTCTCGGCAGGTTCGGCGGCAGCCAATTGATCGGCGAACCAGGCCTCAACCTTCTCGCTCACCTTGGCAATTCCCCCGTCGAGCTGGATGCTGGCATAACCAAGACGGCTCGCATCGACACCCATCACGTCCATCTGATGGCGCATGTAGTCGTTATGCGTTTTCTCGCAGCCATGTTCCAGCAGCAAACAATGCTCCACCATCGGATGCGTAATATAACCGATCATCGTGCGGGAAAACAGGGATTCAGCTGGTCCCCCCGAGGTGCCGCAGCCTTCCGTGTGCGCTAAGGTGACAAAGCGCGAGAGCTCGGGCTTCCCTGCTCCTTGTTCGTTCAAGCGCCGTGTGATCATACCCGCTACCTGACCGGCACAAAGACTGGTCGGCACGATTAAGCCGATATGATCACTAGACTGCCGATTGCGATGCCGAGTAAAGGAAAATTGGATCGAGTGAGCCATTGTTACAGCATCATCAATTGCTATCGGAGTTCCTGTCGGTACAGGAGTGTGAAGCAGCGTCTCCAGCTGACTCGCATCGTTCTGCTGCCAGTTGCGCCAAATTTGTACTTGGGCATGGCCCGCCTTCTCGCCGACGCTTTGTTGACCAGAGGCAATTTGGAGCGCCAACTCGAATACCTCTTGGCCCAGCTCATCCATCGACTTGCCTTCCAGATACTGCCCCGCATTCACATCCATATCGTTCGACAGCAATTGGAAGCGGCGAGTTGTCGTGACCACCTTGACCGTAGGTACATATGGAAAGTTGGTGATCGAACCATTTCCCGTTGTAAAGAAGATCATGTTGCAGCCTGCGGCTACTTGACCGGCGATGCTCTCCAGGTCATTTCCAGGGCTATCCATGAAATAGTAGCCGCCATCCTTCATGAGCTCCCCGTACTCCGTTGCATAGTCGATTCGCGTCGTCGGGTCTTTCTTCATCGCAGCGCCTATAGATTTGAGATAGATATTGTACAAGCCGCGATACATGTTGCCGCCTGATGGATTACCTTCCGCACTGGTGCCATGCCAGGACGTACGCTCCTTAAATCGGTTCACAAGTTCCAGAAATTTGCGGGCGGTTTCCAAGTTGCGTACTTTCGACAGGACATAGGGCTCCGCGCCAATCAACTCGTCCGTTTCGGCTAGACTAGCCGCACCGCCGTAGCGCACCAATTGTTCCGAAACCCAGCCGAGCAGCGGATTCGCGGATACTCCGGAAAATGCGTCCGAACCTCCGCACTGCAAGCCGATTCGCAAGTGGCTGATGGATTCA
The DNA here is from genome assembly GCF_059692135.1 of Paenibacillus sp. J22R160. Taxonomy (NCBI): domain Bacteria; kingdom Bacillati; phylum Bacillota; class Bacilli; order Caryophanales; family Paenibacillaceae; genus Paenibacillus; species Paenibacillus sp. J22R160. The sequence goes on from NZ_JCAUAU010000005.1 coordinate 216,503, forward strand.
GGCGTCCGCTGCATCGAGCTAACCGCCCCCAGCCAATCCCGAACTATCGCTTCACCTTTAACCAGCTCCTCTTCGAAGCTGCCCGTGAGCGACACGAACTTATGCAGCACTTCATCGATTGGATAGCTATGCTCGCGAGCATAAGCCTCCACCATCTTGTTCGTGACCGATTCATTGCCATAATCGACAACCAACACGGCTCCGACGTTCGGGTTGACCATGAAACCTGCGAGCGTCCGCAGCAGCAAGTCCACATTATTCGGATTCTCTGTGCCGCCCTCCGTGTGTGCGACGGGAACGATCCCGTCTATATTCGAATCGTTCTTCCATTCGCCTTGCAGACGAGCGGCAAGCTCAGTCACGTAGCTCCCCGTGTGCGAGGTGGTGCCAAGCAGTACGATGTAGTTCCGGGTGCCAACCCCGCGATCTTCATGGCGGCGATATCCCATGAAAGTGCGCGTATCCTTAAAAACCGGCGATGCCTGAGCCGGCCGGAAGTTCTCCTCGTCAAAGATATACGGAGAAACTTGATCAGCGAAATTGGGTTCCGCCGGAACCGCGAATGTCAACTGGCGCACACTGAGTGCTTCCCGTACGGTTTCGTTAATAACATAGTGGCCGGGCTGAATCGGCTTAATCGCAATACCGAAAGGCAAATGCCACGAAAGCAGATCTTCACCAGGAGCAATCGCTTTCACCGCGAATCGATGGCCTTCCATAACCGTGTTATCCAAGACGAGGGATTGGCCTTCATACTGAATGACAGTACCGGAGTTCAATTGGTGAATCGCAACGGCGCAGTTATCCCCGGGCAAGGGAAGTCTCGCTACTTCTTCAAATTGGTAAACGACGTCCATCGATGATTGGCTCCTTTAATGAGATTTTCCGAACTTATAGAATAAATTGAGTTTCTTCAAGGTTAGTGCTGCTCAATAATATTGTATCAAGAATATGGCATTTGTTAATTCTTTACCTTTGCAAAAACGTACTCTATTTTGATATTCTATAAATAAGAAAAATAACGAAGTGAGATGATCTGGGGAGGTTCGGAACATGCAAAAACCGCTTATAAAGAACTTTATTAACGATCACCTCTTACCATTTGACATTGTATTTAAGGACAAAAAGACACCAAATCGTGAACTACCAGAGCATCTTCATGATCGCTTTGAATTGGTTTATATTTATAGTGGAAAAGGTACGTTTTTCTTAAACCAAATGCTCTATGAGATGAATGAAGGAGACCTCTTCATCATCCCTGGAAATACGATTCATCAGGCATTGCCAGATTCTGAATTTCCAATTACTGCCACCGCAGTCTATTTTGATCCGCAATTGATCGGACATTATTCAGCAGGTGATTCGTTTACGAATATGCAAGTTTTTGAGCGAGCCCGAAAATATAAGAACTATAAGCTTGTTATCCCACCAACCATGCGCCCTCATCTCGAAGAAAAACTCAAACAAATGCATGAAGAATTGGAACGACACGAAGCTGGTTTTAGATACGCAGTTCAACTACATTTAAATAGCCTTCTCATCAGCATTAATCGTTTAATATTAAAAGAATCCCATCATCAATTGGTCGCGTCCGATATCGGCCCCCCCTGGTTACTAAACATACTTCAACACTTAGATCAGTTTCACACTGAACAAATCGCTGGACTTTCGTATTTGGCTAAGCACACTTCCGTCTCAGCCGCTCATTTATCTAGGGTGTTTAAACAACTAACCGGTATGAACATCACCGACTATGTGAATGCCAAGCGAATTTCAACTGCAAAGGAGCTGCTTTTAACTACCAACTTAGGTATTGATACGATCGCCCACAATTGCGGTTATGAGAGCTTACCTTATTTTCATAAGTTATTTAAGAAGTTTACTGGCGTTACTCCAGGCGTATATCGAAGAAAAGTAATGAATGAAATTAGCTTCCAATTAGACACCATGACATAAAAATATAAAAGTATTTCAAGAGCAAATTATTGCAATATTACTGACCAAAGCTAATTGCGAAGAGCCTGCTTATAAGAACAGCAGGCTTTTCGCATCCAGAGGTAATTCAGAACATATTTTCTTATATCCTCGTCTCTCTCCTTACTTACTATCCTTTCAGAAGGAGACAAATACGTATCAGCTCGGCCGTTAAATGCCCAATCTTTCGAACTGTTCAGTCGGAGCATGATGAAGTTTCATGATTCGGATCAAATGGTCGATCATCCGCTTTTCAACGGCAGCATCCTGAATTGGCTGCTTTTGCTCCGGATCGGTTGCCAAGTCAAACAGTAAAGTTCCAAAGCGATGCGCTGAAATATACGAAGCAGCCGAAATTTTGAGCGTTCGCACCCCTTTTGTAAAGGAAAACGGATCTGCCAACTCCATTTCCTGCAGCTCCTTTACACTAAACAACGAAGCCATATGCGCCGGCATTAGCGTATAGTTATATAACGGCGTATTATCCGGTCGTACCGGGGCGCGCATGTACACATACCTTCCATCCGTGCAGTTGACATGCCCGCCATGAATACCGAACAATACAGCTTCGCGCTGAGGCGCATGCTGCGGCCTCCCGCTTGCTTGAAGAGTTGCATGCAAAGGAACGCCCAGCATATCTTTGGGCACATCCACGCCAAAGAACTCCAGTAAAGTCGGCGCCAAATCGATCAATTGCGTTAAACCGTCGCAGCGTTCGCTTTTTCTCCTATCGCGAGGATCCCAAACGAAGAGTGGCGTCCGGGCGATTTCATTATAGAAGGGCATGATGTTTTTGGCCCACCAGTCGTGCTCGCCGAGCAGAAAACCATGATCAGTCGTCACGATCAGCATCGTGTCCTGCCACAGATCGTATTCATCCATCGCATCCATCACCTTGCCAAGGTAGGCATCGCACATACTGAGCAGTGCAGCATACTCGTATTTGCAGTGTTCGACTTCCTCCCTCGTTTCCTGAACAGGCTGGTAACCCGGCCAATCGAAGTGCTTGCCCGTATATTCATGCGGATACATGTCTTTATACTTTTGGTGAGCAAAGAACGGCTCATGCGGGTCAAATGCCTCAATTTGCAGCAGCCACCTGTCCTCGGTTCGATTAGTTCGAATGAACTCGATTCCCCTGGCAAAGGTCTCTGACTGCGGATGCAATTGTTCTTCCATCATGTATTTACGGTTAATCCAATCCTGACGGAACAGTTGGCTTCGGTATCCATCGAATTTCCCTACGTGCTCAGGTATTTCCGGATCTGCGACTTCCCCCTTCCAGGGATCGCCTTCCTGCCCGCGAACGAAATCCCAGGTCGTATATTGGCTGTGGTAAGTGGCTCCGCCCGGCTCCCAATAATGATAATGGTCGCTAACCAAATGCGAGTAGACCTTATGCGCTCTTAGCAATGCAGGCATCGAATCATCAAAAGGCTCCAGAGGTCCCCAGCTTCGGTGCAGGAAATTGTAGCGACCCGTCAGCATATCGCGCCTCGCCGGCATACACGGCATGCTCCCCACCCAGTTATTATCAAATGTAACACTCTGCTCGGCCAGCCGGCTGAAGTTAGGAGCATGTGTCCAATCGCCTCCGTAAGGTGGAAGCATATGCCGGTTCAAGGAATCAAACAGTACCACAATCGCTTTCAATGCATTTGCGCCTCCTCGCTTAGAGATTGGTACCACCGTCTTACATCTTCCTCCAGCCTTCGGGCGATGTCTGGGAATTGCTCCGCAAGATTGATACGTTCACCGCAGTCCTGCTCTAGATCGGAGAGATGCACAGGATCGGCTGCTGTACGGCTAAAGTCTAGTTTGCCCTTCAGCACAAGCTTCCATCTCCCTTCGCGAACCGCCAATTGATCTCCGTATTCCCAGAACAGCTGCCTGTGAGGGCTAGGGGCAGTTCCGCGAAGGGTCGCGCATAAGCTTTTACCGTCCAAATTATAGCCTTCGCGTCCAGTGCCCGTCAGCTCCAGCATTGTCGGAAAAATATCCATCATCGCACATACCTCATCGTTTACTTGGCCATTGCTTCCCGTGAGGCCTCCTGGATAGCTAAGAATAGCCGGTTCCCGAATGCCGCCTTCGAAGAGGCTGCCCTTATGACCGCGGAATCGGCCGGCGCTGCCTCCGTAATACAGATCCTCCGTGCCATCCAGCCAATTGCGCGCTTCTGTCGACGGACCGTTATCGCTTGAGAAGAAAATGATCGTATCCTCGAAGACGCCTTTCCGCTTTAACGTCTCAACAATTTCGCCTACCCCGTCGTCAACAGCTGCAATCATGGCCGCCATAATCCTTCGATCTGGAGGAAGATCCGGAAAACGATCTACATACTCTTTCGGCGCGTGCATGGGATAGTGGGGCGCATTATAAGCTACATATAGAAAATAGGGTTCCTGATCGGAGGCTGCGTCGATAAAAGACACCGTTTCTCTCGTAATTACTTCCGTCATATACTGGCCATTCTCCCATACTTCCGTCTCATTATGCCATAAATCGTGTACGGGGTTGACGCCGCCTCCTTGCTCCCAGTAAAAAATGTGTGAGTAATAATCAATACAGCCTGCCCGAAATCCGTAAAATTGATCAAAACCGTGAGCATTCGGCCCATACTCCGCGGATGCGCCCAAATGCCACTTGCCGAACATAGCCGTTTGATAACCTTGCTCTTTCAAGGCTGCAGCCAATGTTGTATGCCCAAGTGGAAGCCCTTTAGTTCCTCTTTTACCGCCAAGAATATGGCTAATCCCTGCTCTTGCCGGATATTTGCCAGTCAACAGCGATGCCCGCGAGGGCGAGCAGACCGGCGAATTGGAGTACCAATTCGTGAAGCGGATGCCTTCACCGGCAAGCCGGTCAAGGTGCGGTGTTTTCATGGCGTCGGAGCCATAGCAGCCCAGATCGCCGTATCCCAAATCATCACAATAAAAAATGATTACATTCGGTCTTTTCATGTTTAGTCCCTCCACTTATCCAAAAAGATGACATCGAACCTGATGTCCGTCTGCGAGCTGTACAGCTTTTACTGGCTTCGTCCTGCAGATGTCGGTGACGTAAGGGCAGCGGCGCTGGAAGCTGCAGCCCGTGCTGGAGACATCCCGTCCCTGTGGATCGATCACTTCGAAGGCATCCAACTGCTCTCTCCATGGATCGGGAGACGAATACAGCAACAGCTTCGTATAAGGATGCTGCGGATTTTGGATCAGCTCTTCCGCCGGTCCGTACTCCATCATTTGCCCTGCATACATCACCATGATGCGATCCGCCATATATCTGGCGCTGCCCAGATTATGTGTGATCAGCATCAGCGCCAGATCTTCCTTATCCTTTAAATCAAGAATCAAATTCATAATATCGACGCCGATGGAAACATCCAGCATGGATGTCGGCTCGTCAGCGACAATGACCTTAGGCGCCAGCCCCAGCACCTTAGCAATGACAACGCGCTGCTTCTGCCCGCCTGATAATTGATAGGGATACTTATCGATAAAATCCTCCGCTGGCGTAAGACCTACCTTTTGCAACAGCTCCAGCACACGCTGCCGAAGATCTCCTTTCATAATGTGCTGCACCTGCAGCGGACGGCCGATGATATAGCCGATGGTATGATGCGGGTTTAAAGCAGCGAAAGGGTCCTGGAAGATCATTTGCACAAAGGTAGGCAGCTTTTGGCGCAGCTGCCTGCTCGCCCGCAAGGATTCTCCGCTATAGACAATGTCTCCGGACGTGGCTGGAATCAAATTTGTCAACATGCGGGCGATCGTGCTCTTGCCGCTTCCGGATTCGCCGACAATCGCCAACACCTCTCCCGCTTCCAATGTAAAACTGACATCATGAACCGCACGAAATTGTTTCTTTCGAAACATCGAGCGGGTACTGAACACCTTGCCGAGCTCATTCACGTGCAGCAGAGGCTTGCTCACGGGATAATCCCTCCTCGGAATAAAGATGGCAGGCAATCTGTCCCCATTCGTCCTGTACTAAAGTTGGCTGCAGGGTTTGACACTGGGGGACCGCTTGCGAGCAGCGCGGATAGAATCGACAGCCCACAGGCGGTCGGATCAAGTCCGGCGGGTGGCCGGGAATGCCGGCAAGCCTTTGTTTGGGACCAGATAACGATGGGAAAGAGTTGAGCAGTCCCTGTGTATAAGGGTGGCGCGGTTTCCGCAAAATCTGTTCCCTTGCAGTCACCTCGACCAGCTTACCCGCATACATAATGCCGATTCGATCGCACATCTCCAGCATTAAGGGAAGATCATGCGTAATAAATAGGATGGAGAAACCAAACTCCTTTTGAAGCTCCAAGATTTTTCGGATAATGCCGTTTTGAACCACGACATCGAGCGCGGTCGTCGGCTCGTCCATGATCACTAGGCTTGGTTTAAGCGCCATCGCCATGGCGATGACCACCCGCTGCCGCATCCCGCCTGACAACTCATGCGGGTAGCTGTCCAAGCGGTCAGACGGAAGATCCACGAGCTGCATCAAGTGTTCCGCTCTCTGATGGACCTCCTTCCTGCCATCAGGCTCATGAGCCTGAATAGCATCGACCAGCTGGTCGCGGATTTTGAGCACTGGATTCAGATTGTTCATGGCACTCTGAAGGACAATGGACATCTTGGACCAACGCAGCCGATCAAATTCCTCGTCCTTCAGTGCCGTCAACTCCGTGCCGGTCAATTGTACACTGCCGCCTGTAATTTTAGCCGGGTGGCGCAGCAATCTGCATATGCCGAAGGCAGTCGTCGATTTCCCACAGCCGGACTCACCGGCAAGACCGAAAATCTCCCCTTTGCCAATGGAGAAGCTGACCTCGTCGACAGCTTTTACGACACCCCTGGGGGAAGCGTATTCAATACTTAGATTATGGACTCGCAGCAAATCCGCCATAACGATCCCTCCTCCTGATTCCTTATTAGCATCTGCCTTGCAGTCTTACAAGGCCGCATTACCACGATTCGCCCGATATTTCTCCAGAATGCCGTTCCCAATCAGGATAAACCCGAAGCAGAAGAAAGCGATAGCCAGCCCTGGCGGAAGAATCCACCACCAGGCATGAAACAAAACGGCATTATTCGCGTTAGCCAGCGCCAGAATTGTCCCCCAGCTCACATTCGTGGGATCTCCAAGCCCGAGAAAGCTTAATCCTGCTTCCGCCAGCACAGCCTGTGTCGTAACGAGAACGAGATTCGCCAGTATAACCGGGACGATATTAGGCAGGATTTCGCGAAACATAATTTCCGAATCCTTCATGCCAACCATGCGTGCGGCTTCCACATACCCGCTTTGCCGCTCGCTCATCGTCTGGCTGCGGATGCTTCGGCCCATGTAGAGCCAGCTTAATGAACCAATAATGAGAATCGTGCTGAGCGTTCCCATCGAAGGAAGAAAAGAAGCCAGAATAATCATCAGCGCGAGTGTAGGGATGATCAGGAACAAGTCAACGATCCGCATCAGCGATTCCTCCACCCATCCTCCTTTGTAACCGGAAACAACGCCGACCGTGACGCCGATTACCGTTGTAATAAATCCAGCAAGGATCCCGACCCAGAATGAAGTTCGCGTGCCGTAAATCATTTGGCTCAAAACATCCTGGCCGTAGCTATCCGTACCCAGCCAATGGCTGAAAGACGGCGGCAGCCAGGAATCGAAGCCGATGAAGTTTCTTGGGGACGGGGCGAACCAAGAACCGAACAGCGCAATAACGGTGAAGATTAATAAGATGACGAGCCCCAACTTCCCTTTTGTTCCCGGAAAAGCGGACCAGCTTGCCTTCAGTAATTGTTTCATGGTTTGCATGTTAGCCTCCTAGACCGGTTAATTGAGCGCCACTCGGGGATCAATCAGCGGATAGACGAGATCGGCGATCAAATTGCAGGCTATAACCGAAATGGCAATACACAAGAATGCCCCCTGGATCAGCGGATAATCATGATTCAGAATCGCATTGAAGGTGACCAGCCCAACGCCGGGGTAGGAGAAGACGATCTCCGTCGTAATCGCCCCCCCTATGACATGTCCAAGCGAAGTCATGAGTCCGGTAAAGGAGGGAAGCAACGCGTTCCGTGCTCCGTACATGTACTTCCTTCTTCTTTCGCGAATCCCTTTGGCCTTGGCTAGCAGCATATAATCTTCAGACAGCACCCGCATTAGATTGTTGCGCAGCACCAGGATATGTCCGGCAAGTGTTGCGATAATTAATGTGAATACGGGTAAAAAGGCGTGATACAAGATTGATTTCCCTTTTTCCAACCCCGAAAAGCCGTCAAAGGCAGGATCGACCGCCTGCCCCAGCGGGAACCATTCCAAATAGAAGGAGAAAATCATAATAAAGATGATCGCAATCCAAAAGAAAGGAACTGAATTCAGGAAGAAAGCCGTGAATAGCGTCGAGTTGTCAAAGAATGAGCCTGATTTCCACGCTCCCCGGATCCCAATCAGCCATCCTACCAGGTAGCTGAGCAGCGTGGCTGTGAGGACCGTGCCTAACGTCCAGGGGAGCGCCTTCAGCATGACATCGGCTACGGGAGAAGGATAGTTGGCGTACGATACGCCAAGGTTGCCTTGCAAGAGCTGCTTCAAATACTTCACGTATTGATACAAGAGACTTGGGTTATCCAGTCCGAATTGTACCTTCAGTGCATTAGCCACCTCCTGCGAGCCCAGCGCCTTTTCCGAAGCAAGCGCGCTCGCTGGATCTCCTCCCATTAAACGCGGGAGCAAGAAATTCAACGTAGCTGCCACATATAACGTGATCAAGGCAAAGCCGATTCTTTTCAAAAGATATACGGAATTGTAACGCATCGAACGCGCCTCCTCTTCCCTTAGCTTGGTTACTTCTTCTTAATTTGTAGCAGCGAGAGTGCGGAGGTGACCGGCAGATTCTCGTTATAATTGGTGAACTGGTCGACACGGTAAGGAATGTGTCCGCCGACGTTATACATGACGGCTAAAGGCGTTTTTTCCGCGATTCGATTCTGAACCTGTTGGTAGAGCTCTTTCCGTTTGCCGGTATCGGCGGAAGAAGCTTCGTCCAGCCATTTATCGACTTCCGCGTCACGGAAACGCATGTAGTTGAGGCCGGGCGCATTCGTTTTGGTCGGTGCTGTCATTTTACTGTGGAAAATCTCCAGCTGGGCTTGCGGATCCGGCGGTGTTTGAATGCCGTTCTGCAGCAGGTCATAATCGCCGGACATTAAGAGCTTAGTCAGCTCCGGCCAGGTCACCAGCTTCACCGTCGTTTCGATGCCGATGCTCTTCAGCCAGTCGGTAATCATGGCGCCTTCTTTATTTTGGGCAGGTGCGTTGGCAGCCATATGGTAGGTAAAGGAAAGCGGCTTACCGTCCTTTTCGTAGATGCTTTTGGCATTTTTCTTGTATCCTGCGGACTCCAATAACTTAGTGGCTTCATTGACGTTATAGGCATAAGTTTGACTATCGACCAGCTTGGAATCAACCATTTCTCCAAAAACAGAGGACAAGAAACCTGGATTTGCCGGGAATACGCCGTTGGATTCTCCTTTTTCAATGAGCGACTTGCGGTCGAGCGCTAATTGGATGGCCCGGCGCACAGCAGCGTCTGTCAGCCCCGGTTTTTCGTTATTCATGATCACGGAGTACGTATTCAATCCCGGGTACACCTGCAATTTATTCACCGGATTCTCTAACAATTTCGGTACACTTGGCATGGCAACCGTTCCGGTCGAGCCCTGCACGTCGCCTTTTTCCAAAGCAAGCGTGAGGGTGGATGAGTTATTAAAACGGTTCACGAACAATTGATCGATATTCGGAGCGCCAAGGAAATAATCAGCGTTTTTATCCAAAACTATAGCGCTTTCATTAATGCTTTTAAATTTGAATGGACCTGTGCCGATCGGCGTTTTGTTCAGGAATTGGGAGGGATCTTCTTTCTCAAACTGCTGCTTTGGCACGATATAGACGGTCGTTAAATAGAAAGGTAAGGATGGGAATTGCTTGCTCAGTTTAAACACGACGGTATCGCTGCCTTGTGCGCTTACTTCTTGCAGCCTGCCGTCTCCCCACAGCTGATAGCGGTCGAGCACTTTATTATTTTTTAAAGTAAGGAAGGAATAGAGCACATCGTCTACGGTAAAAGGTTTGCCATCCTGCCATTTAGCCTTCATATTCAGCTTGACGGTGTAGATTTTGTTGTCGTCTGACCAAGTTCCGTCACCCACGGCCAATCGGGGAACAAGTTGCCCTTTCACGGGATTGAAGAAGTACAGAGGGTCAAATACGTAATCAAAGAAAGGTTGCCAGTTGCCGGTGGCGAGAAACGGGTTAAAATTGGTGACCTGCTCCGGATTTACGGTTTCCCCGAGATGATAAATTACCGACTCACCTTTCTTAGCCGGCTCTGAGGGCTTAGCTGCCTCGGTTACTCCCCCTTTTTTATCCACATTGCTCTGCGCTTGCGGTGTGGAATCGCTGCATCCGTTGAGAACTCCTGCGAATAAGGCTAGTGTGGTGAACAAGATCGTAGACGTTTTTCTAGTACCCCACTTCATTGGAATCTTCCTCCTTGAGAAAAAATGGTGTTGTAGACTCCTGCATCTACAACACCGATCATAGTGACAAGACGAAATAACGTAAAGAGACCATTTCCGAACTATGTAACCTGGGTCTTAGAACCGTGTCCTTACAGGGTATGGACCTTTTCTGATATCGTTCACTTGCTTGGAGAAATCAATAAATTTCCTCCCTATGGAGTTTCTTGGGAGCATGAATGTCTCTGAATTCACCTGGCGTCATGCCTTCGTGCTTTTTAAAAATGCGGTTAAAGCTGCGCTGGTTGGTATAACCCACTAAGGCACCGATATCCTTCACCGTCTTTTCGCTCATCTGCAGCAGCTCCTTGGCCTTCTCCAATCGCAGCGAGATGACATAATCCATGAATGTGATGCTGATCTCCTGCCGGAACAAACGGCTGACATAAGAAGGGTCCAACTGTAATTGGTCAGCGATGCCCCCGAGTGAGATTTCCTTATCAAAATTAACCTGAATGTAGTCCAGGATCTGCTTGGCTACAGACTCCGGTTCGCTTTTCTTCTCAGCGTGAAACCGCAGATTTGTCTGGCGAATATAAGTCTGTGTGACATGCACGACATCTTCAACCGTTTCCAAACGCAGTAGCTTTTCCTGCAGCATGGCCAATTCATTATCGGTTTGAGCCGGCAGGCCTAGCTCGGTGGAACGCTGGAACACTTCGACCATCATCTGAAAATAGGCATGCTGGATGAGAGGGAACGGCAAACCCTCTGCGCCTTCAGCCGCATCACCCAACTTCTGCAGCTCTTCTTCGAAACTCTTCGAAGGCTCTTCGCGAAACAGCAGGAGGATCTCGCGTTTCATTTCCGCCAGCTTGCGGATCAGCAGGTGGTCGCCAGGCTTCTTTTCCCGGACGAGCCAGCTTGGCGCGATTAATCCGTAGCCTTTGAACGCCCGGCTTTCCAGAGCTTCGACGGCCTCACGATAAGACTCGCTGATATCGCCTGCCTGCAGTTTGAGCTCGCCAATTCCAGTGCTCACGGTCAAGTGCAAATATTCCCGGATCGCAGCGCGCATCCGCTCGGCCGTTTCGAGCGCTCCCTGGTAAAAAGCTTCCGAAGACATGCTCTCCTCCGGATTGCAGACGAGTATGACATCTCTGCTCTCCGTATGCAGCGGGTAGCTTCGATACATGTGGCCGCCAAGCTCACCGGCGAGCTTGGCGATAAAGTAACGGATCAAGCTTTGGTCAAAGCTCCCGTATTTGTTTACATAAGCATGATAATCATCGATGCGGATCACAATGACAAAAAATCCCCAACGCGTCACAGGCAGCTGATAATACGCAAATTTGGCAAAGCGCTCCTCATGTAGTTTTGACCGTTCATGAATTAATTGCTGGAGAAAACTCTGCTGCAGCACCGGCCAATTATCTTTTAACTGGATCTCCATTTCTGCGCCCTGCTCCTTCATCGATATGAACGCCGAGAACAGCATCGCCAGTTCGCTCTGCTCACGGACCGGAACTGCAGACTTCCAATTGCCTTTCTTGTTATTAACCATTTGCACAAGTGAATGAATAGGACTGTAAATCCGAAGTGTTATATAAAAAGCTACAAGTACAGCTGCCAAAATACTGAATGCCATGAGGATCTTCATGAAGCTCTGAATTTCTTTGCTGCTTTTGTATAAGGAACTTGTTGGGATGAGATCGACATATTTCCACCCCGTATAAGGGGAGGATACAGCGGTAAATGAAAACTCGCTGCCACGGAAGTGGTCGGTAAAAGCGGATATATCACTGCCAAGCTTGTTCTGAACAACGGAAAATTCTTGGTTGGGCACTTGGAGGCCCGTATTGCTATTAAAAGCCAAAGTAGCATCCGGACTAACCATCCAAATTTCTTCCCCTTGCCGCATGAGCCGGAACGAAGGAATTTGAAAAAGTGCCTGCTGATTCATATTGACGACAATTGCTCCTTTGATAGGCGACCCCGTCCAAGGGGTAGTACGAATTAAAGTAACCTGTGTCTCTGATAAATTTTTGTTATCACCCGGATATTCACGTACAAACCATCTTCCTTCCGTGCGGCTCATGGTATGATAATTTGACAGCCAATCCGGATCATCAAATTCCTTGGACTTGACTGGTCCGATTAACGCTGTTTGAACTATGTCGCTAGCCGCGTAATAGACATAGATCGATTCAATATACGGTGAAGTAATGTAAGAATCCAGCAAGTAGCTATGAATTTGGTCCATATCGGATGGGGACGGCCCTTCAGTCTCCGCTTCCATCGCTGCCGAAAATGCGCGGTTCTGCGCCAGCCTGACCGTAATTTGGTCGACATCATTCAGCAGCGTATCCATTAGACGCCGTGTCTGCTCCAGCATTTGAAAGCTGGACTGTTTGACCTCGTTCCTGACGACATTCTGACTGTAGCGGTTAGCGAAAAAACCTACGATTAGCACCGTGATCACCACGAGCAGGATTAGCAGGAACAAAATTCGAAAAAACAAGCTGCGGAATTTAAAGTTGGAAAAGGCAATCTGAATAAGGCTGATCAATCGGCTCCCTCCTGTCTAAAAAGTAGAGAAACGCAGTATCCCCCTATTCTTTCCATACCGAACCCATCATTACCTTTCCACATTTACCAATTCATTAGAAAGCGTTTGCAATTTTACTTGTAAAACAAGTTCGGCCTGTAAATTAATTTGTAAGGAATAACATACCAATGACAGCTTGAACGATAAGTTTTAAAATTTTATTAATGTAGAAATTCATTCATTCATCTTCATTGACATCATAGGTTCATGCTGAAAGGGATGATAGGATGAGATCCAAGCAACTTGTTCTTGCAGCAGCCCTGTTGATACTATTTTTTAATATTCATTATGTTCATGCAGCAGATATGACGGAACAGAGTGCCCAAGATTTAATTGCATCTTATAATCAACGTTTACAAGTGATCCATGATCTTAATGATCAACAACTTGAAATTGAAAGCCAGCTTACAACGATTAACCGTCAAGTTTTTGAATATGATAAATTGGCAAACGAACTGCAACCTGAGATCGACACAATGAATATCCAAAATTTAACATTACAAAAAGCTATTGCTGATGTTCAAAAGGATATGGATAACCGCGATCAGTTGTTGAAAAATCGACTTACTTATATGTATACGAGCGGAAACATTTCAATTTCTTATATGGATGTACTCTTAGGTTCTTCAAATTTTAGCGATTTTATCAATCGAATGAGTATGTTAATTATGCTGCTTAGTGAGGATAAGCAGATTATCGAAACAAAAATGGATGATAAAACAAAATTAACGAAGATGAAGGAAGAATTAGAGGAGAAGCAATCCTTACTTGCAACCCAGCAAAATACGCTAAACGCCGCGAAAGCCGAACAAGAAAAAAAGCTCGCAGTACGTTTAACTTTATTAAGCCAGCTACAGCAACAAAGCCTCAATGAAGTTGACCATGCTAAAAAAGATGTAGAAGATTTGTCGAGCGTCGATGCTATGATTGCTCCTGATGTGAAAGAACAACTTAAGGCGGCACTGGAAAAAGAAATTCAGAGCGCCGGTACATGGGAATGGCCTGTCCCTTCTTCCCATACAATAACATCGGATTTTGGCTCTCGCGGCGAGGAGTTCCATGCAGGAATCGATATCGGAGCTCCTATTGGGACCTCCATTGCCGCGGTCGATAACGGAATCGTACTTTACGCGGGTAAAGCCAACGGGTTCGGTAACTGGGTTGTCATTCAACATCCCAATGGTTTGATGAGTGTTTACGGACACATGTATGGTGATGGGATCTATGTGTCGGTGGGTCAAGAAGTACACCGCGGCCAAATCATTGCCGTTGTCGGAAATGATGGTCAGTCAACGGGACCTCATCTGCATTTTGCCGTTGCAGCAGGCCTTACTGGCAATCAAATGAACTACATCGATCCTCGACCATATTTGAATAATCAACATATGTAAGATAAAGTCCCTGCTTGTCCAGAGCAGGGACTAGTCTGTATGAAATCCACTATAAAGACAAATATTAAAAATGGGATCACTATCCCCACCGATCGTGACGGTTTGGATAAAAAGCTCCATCAGCGTTCGGGCACGGCAGCAATGGAGGGTCTTGCTTTCTGTAACGCTCTCTCAGTATCACGCCTCGAGGAGCTAAAGCGAGGGCCGTCATTTACAGTCTTGTGGAGACAGCCAAAGCCAATTCGCTCAATCCGTACATGTATGTTGGCCTGATTTGAGCGAAGGTCATAGGTCTGCCTCTCCTCTAATTATTGCTTTCCACCTTATCAAATCGAAAGAAATCAAAATCAACATGCCCGCCAACCTGCTTGGTCGCATAATTAAACAACCCGACCCGGTAGCCCATAAAATGATCCAAGGTATACTTCATCTTTAAGGGAGCCCCGATTTGTTTCCATTCTTCACAGTCAGCTGAGTAGTAAAAACTTGCAAGATCCGTACTATTTTCAAAATTGAATTGAATTTTCAAGTAAATCAAACTTTCCTCGTAGGGAAGCCGCTCGACCGTTTCTTCACTACCATCGCCTCGATTGACACACATCGCAACATATCGCTCGCCGCTCGCTGCGATTTGAATACCGACTGTTCCGAAATGATTTTGAAGTGCAACCATTCCAGCGTGATCACCTGGCTTCATATGGGAAACATCTATTGCCGTAATTCCGATACATACAGGACCTTCCGTCCGCTGCGTCAATGTATTGCGTGCAAGTATGACACTACTGGTAACATTTCCTGTTTCTAATCGCAACCAACCAGGGCGCGTAGTCACAGACCACAGACGGTTATCCGGATTATGATTCCATTGCCAATTAAGCAGCAATTTATTTTCGCTATAGTCGAACTCATCGCTAATTACCAATTGGGTAGGTGCCGTAGGTGCCGTGCTCGGGAATTGTGCTTGGAATGAAACTTGCGATTTACCTTCCATCCCAATGACCGGCCAGTCCTCCACCCAAGTAACTTGAAGCACAATGGGAATTCTCCCCACAGCATCATGATCTTGAAATAATAAGGCATACCACTCATCCTGCGGTGTATCAACGATGCCTCCTTGAGCGATACCATGATTGCAATACCCCATGTCGTCATCAAGAATCACTTTATGTTCATAAACACCGAGCAACTCCCTGGAACGATAACAAAGTTGCCTACGACGTCGATTTCCGGTATTGGGCCATTCAATGAAAAACAAATAATAATAACCGTTCAGCTTATACGCATGGCATCCCTCGCATCGCAGCATGATTCCGTCACGTTCCGTCTCGAAGAGCCGCTGATCGATACCTCCAGATTTTACCGTCATCACATCAGACGTTAGTTCCGTAATGCGAATACTACCGTTGCCGTGAATGACATAAACCCTGCCGTCGTCAAACAGCAGACTTGGATCATGATGGATTCCTGCAATGACAGATCGCTCCCACTTCCCGTTCTCGATATCTGCTGTCTGGTATATGTAGAACCGCTTCATATCATTACTTGAGAAACACACATAGAACGTGCCATTATGATGCCGTAAACTTGCTGCCCATGCCCCTTTACCGTAAATGCCTTTCCCGTCCAGCAAATTATTGGCGTCGTTATCCTCTAAGGTATCGTAAACGTAGTTCACGATCTTCCAATCCATCAAATTCTCAGACTTCATAATCGGGCATCCAGGCATTGCATGCATGCTTGTGCTTACCATATAGTAGGCCGTTCCTACTCTAATAACGCAAGGGTCCGGAACATCCGCCCAGATAATCGGGTTCGTTATCGTCACATTCTCCATCGCTAACTCTCCTAATACTTAAAAACTGCTAATCCCACTACTCTTATTTCCTTACAATCTCACGATACTCCGCTGGAGTCATACTGGTTGATTTTTTGAAAAATCGAGTAAAAGAGTGGGGGGTTTCATACCCTACCTGAACACCCACTTCAGCAATTTTAAGTTCGTCTTTCTTGAGCAAATTTTTGGCTTTCTCCATTCTAACTTCATCAATATATTCAGATAGATTGACGCCACTTTCCTGCTTAAAAAGCCGCGATAAATAGGACGGATTGAAGTGTATCACGCTAGCTAAACGTACGAGAGATAAGTCTTCGCCCAGATGCTCCTCAATATATAACCGGATCTTTTCTATCACCGCTGCTGCTCTATTGCGTTCTACACTCAATCGAAGATTGAACAAGGACTCTGCGGTCTGTTTCAAAAACTCGTAGCTATCTTGCCAAGATGAATGCCTATCTCTTTGCATAAGCCCTGTTGTTCCAACCTTATCGTGCAGCTCCCAACGGTTAATATAAGATAATAAGCAGAGAGCAATCGTGTAATACAATTCCAGGGCAAAAGGACCGCCATTTCCTCGTTCATCAAATGCCGTTTTCATTAGTTCGTTGAACAGATGGAGAAATCCCTCTCTATTTCCACCTTCTAGATGAATCGCCAAGGACTCCGCCTTTTCTCTCAGCGTTCTTGAGTTGGCCGCAGTTCCAATGGTTTCCAAAGTGACTGTTTGTACCATCTGGGCACCGTCTCCCGCTCGCCAGTACTGCTCACTTCTCATTCGATCGTAGATCTCTGAAAGTTGCTTCCATTCGCAAGTATCTGCGCAAATTGTTATGGCGAAAGTAATTCCCAAAGAATCATGACAAGCTTGCTGCATAAGCTCAAATTGTCCCTCTAGAAATTTGACCGTGCGGGCATAGGCTTCGTCCAGTTCCTTTACTTGGCCTTGCTTCGGCTGAACAAGCCAGACGAGACCGCCATATTGATCAATGATACCAAGACTATCTGTGCGTTCTGCCAGGAATGCCTCTGCCAAGAACTTGACAGCAAGTGCCGCATTCTGGCTTTCCGCAAAGGAATGGAGCATGTTCGTACGCTGCATGTCGGCTACCGCAACAAGGATCGGCAAAGTTGGATCAAGAGCAATGCCAAGATTACGGAAATCAACTTCTAACTCCTCCGTTGTTCGTGTCCCTTGAAGCAAATACCGGAAATAATTCCCTTGAGCAAGGGTTTCGAGCGTAGTAAGCTTCTCTCTCGATTGCTTGACTAGATCGTGGAACTTTAAACTATCTTCCAGTTCATGAATCGCATCTGTTACGGCCTTAATGATCTTATCGTATTCTTCACTCTTAAGGAGATAGCTGACTCCAGGTGATTGAATCGCTTGGTAAACATAATCAAAGTCATTGTACCCGGTCAAAAAAATGATTTTACAATGCGGCCAACTACTCCGTATGTTTCTCATTAGCTCGAGACCATCCATCCCGGGCATACGAATATCGGACATCACGATGTCCACTCTTGTCGTATTCATCCATTCCAGCGCTTCTTCACCGGAATAGGCTTTATACAAATCAAGATTGAGATTCAGTTGGCTAAATACGTCAAACAGCCCGTCTGTAATAATTTCCTCATCATCAACGATCAGCATTCTAATCATGAGCATCACCACCTTGATAAGGAATAGAAATGATACCTTTCAACCCCCCGAGCTCGCTTCGGCTTATTCGTAGACCGTATGCTTCACCGAATGTCATTTTGACACGGCGGTGAATATTCACCAAGCCCGTCGTCTCCGCACGTTCATCACCGTTATCCAGCGTATCCGAGATACGCTCCAGTGTCTCATCCGTCAAGCTATCACCATTATCCTCCACAATAATACGTATCTCTGCCTCATCCAACTCGAAGCGAATCATAATGCATCCACTGCGTTTCATTTGTTCCAAGCTGTGTTCAAATGCATTCTCGATAATCGGCTGCACTATTAAACGTGGTACGGACACTTGTTCAATTTCCCGCGGGAGAGCGTCGAATTGTACCCGGATACGCCGAGAGAAGCGTAATTCCTGAATCTCCGTGTACATTCTGGCATGGTGAATTTCTTGTTTCAGCAGCACTTCGTCAGATGCATTCCTAGTAACAAATTGGAAATATTCACCAAGCTGTGTGACGAACTGTCCGATTCGTTCAACGTCTCCAATCTTCGCCATCGTTCTCAGGATAAAGAAACTGTTGTATAGAAAATGTGGATTAATCTGCGATTGAAGCTGCTTCAGCTCCGCCCGTTGTGTCATAATTTTCTGCTTATACACTTGATCGATCAAAGAGCCAAGATTGGTGACCATTTGGTTAAATCGGCCATACAAGTAACCGAGCTCATCCTTAGACTCGTGCTGAATATTCACATCCAGATCCCCATTTTCCATACGCCGAAAGCTCTTAACTAGCGTTAACAACGGTTTGTGAATAAATTTGTAGGTGGAGAATGCATAAATTCCAATGATGACAACAGCAACAAAAATAAATAACCATGCCCACAGATAAAACTTGTCTAGCGGCTTCTTAATAATTTGCTCTGGAATAAACCGGTAAATAGACATATTTAAATAGTTAGAACTTGCAATTGCGGTATAGTAACGGCTTCCCGAGATGGTAAAGGTCCCTGTACTATGAACTGGATCTTGTTTGATTTGCGCTATGGTAGCTGGTATATCTTGCCATATGTGCTCTAAAGATCCACTTGTGAGAATAACACTACTATTCTCCTTAGTCATCAATGTTCCGCTTCCGGGATAGGTGTTAAACTGGTCTAACGCCTCCTGCAGTCTCTCTTGATCCAGTTCAATTTCAATAATGAACAACGGTTGATTCCCATTGGTTACTCCCTGCTTCGCGGCACTTAAAAACAATCCGCCATTCCACTCAATAATCTGGTTATTCCTACTGCTTAAAGCCGAGCGCAAGCCATTGTACCGTTCGGTATCAAACTCGCTTGGGCCATTGGCGGAAGAAATCGTTTTGGATATCGGATAAATATGAGCACTAACATTTTTAATATAAGGAGAGCTGTTTTGAATGGCATAAAGCCGTTTTCGCAGCGAGTTAATTTTTTCAGTGCGTTTAAACACATCCATCGTGCCCCAAGTCAGCGTCAGTTCGTTGAGATCTTCATCCTCGATAACGCCAAACTGCAGCAGCTTCATCCGTTCTACCTCTTTCTCAAGATCGTTGATATAGAAGGTTAGTTGGGATACTGCCGTTTTGGAGATGTCTTCGCTTGCTGTCTGGACGATCCAGTTATACAGGTAGACGCCAAATAATAAAATCGGCAGCATGATAAGCAAAAAAGTACTGAGCAGCCGAAGGAAAATCGTGTTCCGTAAAGTGAATGGCTGACGGTTGATCAAGGTACAAGCCCCCAACTTTTTTCTTCCATTATAGCCTGAAGCTTGTAAGTTTCCTAAGCATTTTCGTTAGGAAGCCATCTATACACTACCCCTTAACGCTACCGAGGACAATCCCTTTAACAAAATACTTCTGCAGGAAGGGATACGCCAAGATAATGGGAAGGGAGCCCAAGAAGATCTGTGAGGCTTTCAGCGTCCGATCAGATATGAGAGCCATATTAATGGCATCGTCACGTGATATATTCGTTAAATTTTGTTGAATGACGATCGTTTGAATATAGCTTTGCAACGGGTAATGACTAGGGTCTCCCATAAGCAGGAGGCCGTCAAACCAACTGTTCCAATGTTCTACCATGGAAAATAAGGCAAGCGTTGCAAGAGCAGGCTTAGATATCGGCACATAGATTTTCCAGAGTGTCGTCCAGTAGCTTGCACCGTCCATGACTGCTGCCTCCTCCAGCTCCTTTGGCACCTCTCGAAAGAAATTAAGCAGCAGAACTATGCTGAATACGGGAACCGCACCGGGCAGCACGAGCGCCCAAATCGTATCAAGCATATTGTACTGCTTAAGTGTTGAATACCAAGGGATCAAACCACCGTGAAAGAGCATGGTGATGAAGAAAATCCAAGCGTAAACCATTCGCATGCGAAACGCCTTCGTTTCCTTGGATAAAGGAAATGCGACGAGGATGGTTAAAAGCAAATTTAATGGCGTCCCGATCGCAATGCGCTCCAACGAAACAAGCATGGACTGCCAAAATGCTTCCCGGCTAGCCGTAAACTTGTAAGAGGCCAATGTGAAGTCAACCGGCCACAGTTTCACATGACCTGCTGCCGCAGCCGTACTTGAACTAAACGAAACAGCAACGATATGAATTAACGGGAGGACACATATTAACGATACGATGATGAGAAAGGACACATTCAGAACGGAAAACCACTCGAATCGGAATCGACGGTTGGGTACCCGGATGTAGGTATCAGACACAGAACTGGGTGATGGTTGTACCACGGTTTTCCCTCCTCCTAGAAGATTCTATATTTTGCAAACCGATAAGCCACAAAGTACGAACTTGAAATCAATATAAGCGAAACAAGTGATTTGAATAGTCCAACGGCTGTTGCAACACCGTATTGAGCATCCAACAATCCGATTCGATAGACAAAAGTATCCAGTATATCACCGCTTTCATACACCTGAGGGCTATATAAATTGAACACCTGATCAAAGCCTGCGTTCAAAAGCTGTCCTAAACTGAGAACTGACAACAATACGATGACCATTCGCATGCCGGGCAGCGTAATATGCCATACCTTATGCCAGCGGTTTGCGCCGTCAATCGTGGCAGATTCGTATAAGCCAGGGTCAATGCCCGTGATAGCCGCCAAATAAACGATAGTTCCATAGCCAAAATTTTTCCATATATCCGATGATACGAGCGTAAACGGAAACCAGCTATTGTCACCAAGGAAAAATATCTTATTCAAACCGAAAGCGCCCAACAGTTGGTTAACAATACCGCTAGACGGCGATAAAATATCAATAAGTATCCCTCCAAGAACAACCCAAGAGAGGAAATAAGGTAAATAAATGGTTGTTTGCACGCTTCTTTTAATGACCTCATTCTTCAATTCGTTAAGAAGAATGGCGAAGATAATTGGTACAATTAAGCCTAGAATAAGTTTAAGACTTGAAATAAAGAGGGTATTCCACAGAACCTGATTAAAGCTGGGAAGGTTCATGACATATCTGAAATTATCCAATCCCACCCAACGCTGGTCACCAAACAATCCCTTTGCAGGAATGAATTTTTGAAATGCAATGACAATTCCCGCCATTGGGACATATGAGAATAGCACAATGAGTACTAATCCCGGTAACATCATTAGGTGCAGCGGAAGCTCTCTCCACATTTTCCCGATACCCATAAAATAACCTCCATTGTATCATGCATAAAAAGCAGAGGAAGGATGGTTAACCCGTCCTCTGCCCGTATCTACTTCTTCGTTGCTGCATACCAATCATTGACTTCTTTCGTAATTTGCTCTCCGCCTAACTTAGTCCAGTCTTTCACAAACTTATCGAATTCATCAACAGAGCCGCCCATAATGATTTTGGTGTATGTCTCATTCATCAATTTTTCTAAAGTCGATTTCCGCTCAACCATCGTTGGCGTAGGTGCGCCTACGAATTTATCCATCAAGAATTGACTATTTTTATCGTACTGGTCAACGACCCCTTCAGAACCTTCCGGACCATAAATGCGTTCCCATCCCCACAATGCAAACCCTTCTTTTGAACCCGAATTGAAAGCCTCTATCTTGCCTTGAATAGTTTTAGCTTCTCCCTTCAGGGTCGAGAAGTCGTTCGCTTTACGCGCCGCATCGATCGCTCTGAATGCCTCTACATTTTTCTTAACCGGGCTCGGAGTTACCGGCGACAGTTGCCATACACTTTCTGCTTCCGGCGGTGCATAATATTTGTCAAACTCCGCTGTTTTGCCAAAGTTTTTCTCCAGATGCATATTAAACAGCTTGATAACCGCCTCAGGATGCTTGAAACCCTTTTTAACCGCAAAAAATTTGCTTGTACTGAACCTCAAAGGAACCTTAGGTGTATCGCCGGACTCCGAAACGATCGGGAATGCCCGCCATTGAGCACTAGGGTCATTGTTACGGTTCAATTGAAGCGGCCAGATGGAGTTCCACTGTTCGCCATACTCCATTCCGATCTTGCCAGCAGCGATTTGCTCAGATACCTTACCGCCGTCTTTAATCCCGAATTCCTGATCAATTTCTCCATTCTTAAACATGCTTTGAAGGGCTTGAAGCGCTTTCTTAACTTCCGGTTGAATACCGCCAAACATCAGCTTTCCGGATGCATCGGTAATCCACAAATTCGGATAAGCCTTATACCCTGCCATGAACCCCTCTAAGCCTATAGCTCCTCCCCACAAGGCTTTGTTTAAACCGAGGCCAAATGTATCTTTTTTCCCATTGCCATCCGGATCCTTCTCGGCAAATGCTTTTGAAATGGTTTGTACATCAGCCATCGTCTTTGGCGGCTGCAATCCTAATTTATTAAGCCAATCCGTACGAATCCAGATAAACATAGCACGTTCAAGCGAGGAGTCGACCTGCGGGATCGCCATCAGTTTGCCATCAATCGTTGCAGCATCGAATGGGCTTTTTCCCTCTTGCGATAAGATCTCTTTGGTTAGGGGAGCCGCATATTTCTCATATAAAGCTGTCATATCTTCAATTTGACCGGAATCTGCTAATTGCTTTAATTGAGTCGCGTTCACTGGAATAATATCAGGCAGATCGCCGGAGGCTAGCGTTACATTCAGTTTCTGTAAATATTGATCAGAAGTATCGCTCCCCTTTACGACCCAGTTGTTTTTAATATTGATCCCGAGCTGCTCCTTATATAGACGTGTCCATCGGTTGTCTTCAAATGTTTCGCCTTTTAGCACACCGAGTACGTTATTCTCAACAACATCGCTGAGGTTCCTTACAAACGACACCTCAATAGGCGGATCATACTTGCCAAGCGGTTCTACATTTGCACTTTTCACATCGGTATTTCCGGCAGTGCTCACTGCTTCTTTCTGTTCAGTACTGGTTGAATTGTTCTGGCTGGTGCATGCTGATATGAGCGTTGTTATGGCAAGTAAGGATACAGATAACGCTTTCATTTTGTGTTGGTTTAGCTTCATGTACATCCCCCTATATTGAGTATTTAAAGCTATCACTGCAGTGACGTGTTATGTTTTCATTATAGGGTTGGTATAACAACCAAACAATGTACAACTCTTTACTTTACTTACCAGATCTTGTTGTATTGTAAGCGTAATCATTGTGTGTAAAGACCTACATAATATCAAACATCTTCTAGTTCCATATTCACATCGACTAACAATCCTTTAAAGACGACTTGACTATTCGCGTTACAAATGATTGAATTATTTGTGAATAATCGATAATAAGAACCGGAGAGGTGTATATGGAGATCATATCCATGCATTACGGGAAGCACTGCGTTTCAGAATGGAGATGGCAGGTTCCCGTCGGTTGTCATCCAGGGTTTACCTTGTGGAGTATTTGGGGTGGAGAAGGTCAAATCATGTTGGGCAAGAACTGCTACAAATTAAGCATAGGTGATGTTTTTCTTATAAATTACAAAAAAGATGTCGACGCCTATCAAACTGAACATACCAGGCTTGATGTACGTTATATAGATTTTACTTTACGGAATCCAAACATCTTGTATGACTTGCCTGAGCATCGTCATTTTGATCAATATCACTTTGTACTAGAGCTTTTCAATCGTTTTCGTTTAGCCGAAGAGAGAACTAGCTTGCATCAAATGAGAATATGGCTGGAAGCACTTCTTACGGAATATCAACATATAACGGCAACAACTGCCGGAGCTTATACAATAAAAATTGATGAGCTATGCCGCATGTTTCAACAACATCCACAGCTGCAGTATGATATGAGCGAACTTGCCCAGAACTTTTCTCTTACGACAGATCATTTTATTCGTATTTTCAAACAGGAACGCGGCGTTACGCCTTACGCCTACCTGCAGCGCTGCAGACTGGAAACTGCCAAAACTCTGTTGCGCATGTCTACTCTCAGTATCACGGACATAGCTAGCAGTTGCGGTTTTTCTGATATCTATAATTTTTCTCGGTTTTTTCAGTCTAAAACAGGAATGTCTCCAAGCAGATTTCGCATTTAAAATGCTTTAACAGTCCATCATTCAAATTTGACCGGCGTGCCATTTTCAGCGCTCAAGTAAACCATATCTAACATTTGTGTGATTTTAAGTCCCTGTTGAGGCGTGCAAGGTACCTCTTCATCATTAATAATGGCATCCAGAAACGCTTGTCGAACATTCGGCATTTTTGAAATAACCTTATCATCTATAGGAATGTCTTGGACTTCTCCGCCGATTTCCAAAAATACTTTGTTGCTTGAAGCATTCCTGTCTCCAACTACAGTATGCAGGACCGCACCTCCTTTTGAGCCATAAATCCGTGTTGTAATCGCCTCATTCTCTCGGTTGCTGGCCCAGGATGCTTCCAATTCAAGCATAGCCCCGTTCGTCATACGGAACATAGCTACCCCCATGTCTTCGAGCTCGAAGTTATGAATGCCTTTGCGCGCAGCCTCGTCCTTGGAGACCTTGCAATACGTGTTTCCTAGTACCCATTCCGGTTCTGGATATCCGCAAAACCACATAGCACGGTCAAGCACATGGACACCAAGATCAATTAGAGCTCCACCACCGCACACTTCTTTTCCAGATGAAAGCGGATACCACCATGGCACTCCCCGCCTTCGCTGCCACAACGTCCGTACATAATAGATATCGCCGAGCTTGCCTTCGTCAATCACGGATTTTAACACTTGGCATTCGTGTAGAAATCGCTGATTGAAGTTGATCATTAACTTCTTGTTGTGCTTTTGAGAAGCATCAAGCATTTTCCTTCCCTCTGCCGCATTTCTTGCCATAGGTTTTTCACACAGCACATGCACGCCCGCTTCCATTGCCTGAATGGAAAGTCTCATATGTAAAAAATTAGGAACGGCAAGACTAATCGCATCCAAATCTTCCTCTTTCAACATCTTTTCGAAATCCGTATATTTTTTTGAAATGTTATATTTATCTCCTATCTCTTTCAGTCTTGATTCATCAACGTCGCACAATACAATTTCTTTAACGGTGTCGCTGCTAGCGTAGTCTTTAACATGACTTGCTCCCACAGTTAATCCGACAACACCTACTCTAAATTTTCTAATGCTCAATCTTATCCCCCCCATTATTTTATTGAAGAAGCATATATCACGATAATTCTTAAATCCCCGGGACCATTGTTAATAAGGCCGTGGCTGCCGGTTGCACGGCAGACGCTTATGTCGCCGGCCGACATCTCGTATTGGTTGCCATCAAGCTCCATGATTCCGTGACCAGAAATACAGTAATACCACTCTTCCATGGGATCATCGCTGTTATGTTGGTGATATCCAAAGGTAGAACCTGGCGGGATTATATCGTCATGAATAAATTTGATGTACTGCCTATCGCTTGATGACACCGTTTGAATAATATCCTTTAATTGATAAGGACCTGTCCCACCATGGCAATTTTGTCGAGTCTCATACGCTTGTGACTTATTGTAGATAAAATCCGTTTTTTTCATAAAGTAACTCCTTTCAACTTGAGTTGTGATCAATATTTTTTACAAATTAATCATAGGCTTGACAAACTGGAATGTAAATGTTGAAAGGCGATATGTTTTATGAAAAATCGATATGAGTGTAATACCCAAGAAATTATTTTCAAAGACACACATCATTGTTTAGCCGTTTCATTATGACCTTTGCGTAATCGACACATTCTGAAAGACGAACCCGCACATTGTCCCCATGATCCGCAACATCCAAGCAGCCCAAAATGTTCATCTGCGTCGACTTCCCCGACCCCGATGGACCCATGATAGCCACGAACTCGCCGTGGTCGATCCTAGACTAACACCTATTCAAATACTCTTTAGTCGTCTTATCATCAGTAAAATCTGCAGCCTCTGTTTATCGTTTGAATAAATGAGTTTGAATAAATGATATAATAACTATGCATATTGCATCTTCTGTATGTGATTAATATTTATTCCAAATCGGAGGAACGATGAAAACTGATATAGAAATGAAAGGCCAGGGCATTCAATCTTTGGAAATTGGAATGGAGATTATTAAAAAAATTGACGAAGCTGATAGCCCGCTATCGATAACTGAAATTTCTGAAATATGCAACATATCCAAAAGTAAGCTTCATCGATATCTAACGAGCTTTTGTCGTTCAGGATTTTTACAGAGGGATTCCTCACTTCGTTATTCCATTGGAACAAATCTTATTATGATGGGAATTAAGGCCTCTAAAAGATTGGATATCAAGGACCACGCAAAACAAACATTAGTTAACTTGAGAGAAGCGCTAAATGAAACAGTTTTTTTGTCCATTTGGGGTGGAAATGGCGGTCCTTATCCAATTGAATTATTAGAGAGCAAACGTTCCATAAAAATCGGGATTAAAGTTGGCGAACAAGCTAGTACAATACTTACTACATCTGGAAGGTTATTCGCTGCATTTTTGCCTGAACAACAAACAGATCAATTAATACAAAAAGAATTAATTGAATATCAAATGGATCCAGCAGTATTTAAAGAAGAAATCTCAAAAGTCAGGATAAATGGATATTCGATTACGAATCAGACTTTGGTTCCAGGAATCATAGCAGTTGGGTGTCCGATATTTGATCGGAAAAATAATATCATTGCGACTATCTCAATTGTAGGAATATCAGGAGTAATAGATATATCTAGTAATTCAGAAGTTATCGGCCTATTAAAAAAAGAATGTATACTATTGTCTCAATCTTTAGGGTTCGATCCTATCTAATCCCATTTTTCTAATAATCGTGCAAAGTCTTCGATTGTATCAATATCATCAGGATATGAATTCATACTATCTACGCAAGTAACATACTTAAAATTATCGTTAATAATTAAACTACCTCCCCTATCTCCGTCTAAAAGGGCAATATCTGAAAAAAAATGCTTAGAGAACAGAATTGGGTGACCAATCTTATTATCCATATAACGAGTTTGAATGATAATTTTCGAATGACCTTTAGTTTCGCTGTAAATCTCCTGAAAACGTTCGATAACTTTTTCAATGTCATCCCCGTTTAATTCAGGTTGATCACCGAGTACAATAATCACAGCATCAGCAGTTTTGGGAATTTGCTTGACTCCAAGAGCCAAACTATACCCAATTCCCCTCTCTGGTTTGGAGTTATATACATTATCGCAATTACATTGCTTATTTATATGACTTCGTTCTTCATCTCCAGCAGGAATTACAGTTAAAACGCTTCTTAAGGAGGAGTTTTGAGCTGTTATCAAAACGTGTTCTAGCAACGGGGCATTTTGCCAAGAAAGAAGGAGCTTTTGTTTCCCCATTCGTCTAGAAAAGCCACTTGCTGGAACTATTCCATATACCTCTACTGGTGCACCCGATTTCATTCATTCATCAATCCTTTAATTAGATTTTCCTACTCAAGAAAACCATGTGATCGGTGGAATTCTCAATTATTCCAACGATCACATGGTTTTCTCTACTACCAGTATTCCAATTTTGACTGTTCTTCACAAGCTTAAGCGGTACTATTTCTCTAATGAATAGAGATGCTTCATTACCTCATCCACAGGCACGACATCCGCATATTTCTGCTGCATATCAAAGAGATTAATAGCATGCGAAGCTATCCCCCGGTCAAACGCACACTCCTCTGGAACAATTACCTTGTAATTATTTGAGAAAGCATCAATGACAGTGGCACGTACACATCCACTAGTCGTACAACCCGTAATAATCACAGTATCAACTTCGCGCGATGTAAGATAGGAAATCAAAGGCGTTCCAAAAAAAGCGCTTGGTTTTTTTTTGGATATGACAATCTCTCCGTATTGAGGTTTCAATTCATCGACGACTTTCGTGCCCTTTTCACCTTCCAACAATGCTGGATGATCAAAAATATTCCCTTTGATCGCAACGCGATCATTAGATGAAGTTTTACTGCCCTCGATAACGGTGAAAAATACAGGAAGTTCCGCTTTTCTGGCTTCATGCAGAAGCGGTTTAATATGAGCAATGGCTTGCCAACTTCTTTCTCCGCAACTTGTTGGATACTTTTGAATGGATTCCTCGATATATTCTGGCGAATCCCCTGTAAAACCGTATTGCACATCGACAATAATTAATGCTGGCTTCTTGCCAATGCCCATCATCGTACCCAACCCTGCCTCTTGGTATACCTTCCTATCCTGCTCATCCAAATAGTTATCCCATATCCGATTCACCAAGTTCTCCCCCTATCCGTAGGTAATAATCCGATCATGATCCACCGTCAGCCGTACAAGAAGATTGGGTTCAGCAAGCTCCACTTGTTTGCCGCTTATATCTTGATCGGTCATTCCACGTGCGCTGCAAGAAATTCTCGATAGATAAATTCTCCCTCCACCGTTTATAATTGTGTTGTAAGAATCACGCAAAGAGGTTACACCATCGCCAACCCCGATTACGCTGTCCAACATATCGTCACGCAGCAGTTGAACAGCACTTCCAGCTAGAAACATAGAGACGTGGTGCCCCTCATTAATTACTGTTTTGGCGATAAGAAATGCACGATCTGCTTGAGTAGGCGCCTCAGGTCCATGTGTTGAATGAATAAGAATTTTTGCCACTATTACTCCTCCTTAATTAATATCCTCTGGACAAAAGATATCCTGCGTTAGGAACCACCGGCTTTAAATTCAACTGTCTTAGTATCTGATAGACGGTTGAGGTTGCAGCGGATAGAACGGGAAGATTCAGTTTATCCTCAACCTTTTGAATCGCAGGAAGAGACTGCATTTGGACACATGCCGACAATACAACCGCATCCGCATTACTTGTATTTAATCCATTTACGATCTCAACTAAATTTAAAGGATCTAGCTTACCAACAGCTAAATTATCGGATATTTCTAAACTGATCGCATCCGTTACTTCAATGCCGATAGCTTCGATATAATCAACAACTAATTTCGTCAGCGGCTCCATATAAGGGGTTATAATGGCTACTTTCTTTGCTTCCAAAGCATTAATTCCTTCGATTAGAGCGCCTGCACTGCTTATTACTGGTACAGCTGTACCATTGTTCTTTGCAATATTGGACAGACGTCCTTCAGAGAGACAATGATAACCAGGACCTTGAGACATGATGGCTACAAGGCAGGCATAAGCCAGTGCATCGCAACGTGCATCGGATAGCTCCAATGCGCAGCGGTCGCTGTCAGCATCCATCTTTGCCAGCTCTTCCTTCGTGACATGCATCATGCGCATGCGGCTGGAGTGATAAGTAAATGTCTCATCCGGTGCTACTCGTGCTCGCGATTGAAGCATTGCCGGTATTTCTTTTTCCATGGTCGTATTTGAACTGGGAACAATCAAACCGATACGGTATTCTTTATTCATTATTGTTCCTCCGCATTTTACATCAGATTTATTAAGCATTTGCAGGTATTAACTTCCAGGTTGTTGGCTCCATTTTGGCTTCTTCCATAGCTTGACATACTTCTTCATGTGAGCCATAACGGATATCTGGAATTTTACGCAGCATTACAGTCGTCTCTACGACGGAATTAAAGGGAAAAGGATCTAAAACAACTGTTCCATTACCTTGACCCTGAACCGTTATCATTTCCCCAACACTATCCAACGTTTGCCGTATGGGACCCAAAATGAACTGGTTCTGCGTATCCAGGGTATGCATAGATACATACTGAGAAAGTCGATCCATAAATTGTAAAATCTCGTAATTCATCCACAAATTATCTTCAAATCGGCTTCTGCGTTCTGTTTTACTCCACAAATTCATCTTCAAATCTACCCAAGCCTTCTGATTTTCACGGATGTGCGCATCCATAAAAGGCATCAAATCTTTGGGAATGTTAAATGTGAATGATGGATCGTATCCAAAGCGACTTGTGTATAAGCCAATCCAATGCATACCTACCAATAACCCTGCATAGGTATCCTCAGCTTTGACTTGCTCGTAGCCCATGCCGTAAAACTCTACATGGTCAAGCAGATTAATACTGAGAAAGGGAGTGGGCTGTCCGGTTTCGGAATTGAACAGCACCTGTGCATCCGAATCTACCCAGCCAATATCGTGCTTTTCTACCGCCAAGCATAGGGAATCAAAAAACTCAGTACGTGCAAATTGTGCATTTCCCCAACGCTGTGCAACCTCTCCCGCCTGAATAGAATGATCATATTGATTGACAATATGTAAATATCCATCATGCTTAGTGATAAACATAAATTGGCTTCTCCCCTCAATCATTAATTAGAATCAGTAAAGACAAATGAACGATCGATTTCTAATGGTTTATCCATTGTATATAGCTGCTTATAAGTATTGACTATGTCAGGCATTTTATTGGCCATTCTGAACATAAGTGGTGCTAAATCTTTCTTAACCGGTTCTCTTGTTAAAAATTTTTCTAAAGTTACTTGAAGATTTTGTATCATTTTCACTTCTTTTTCACGTCTTTTTTGTACCTGTTTAAGAGTTTCAAGGGATAAATCGTTATTCTTAAATCCTTTATAAATGACATCCGCCGCAATAACTGCACTTCCCATGGCAAGCGTGCTGCCTACTGCTCCCCACGGAGTTACACAATGTGCTGCATCGCCAATAAGCAAGCAGCCGTCTTTTGCCCAATCCTTGACATATCTCATTTTGCATAATAGCAACACGAATGACTTGAAATCTGTCATAGGTTCCAAATACGGTCTGAGAATCGGCAAATCTTTAATAATTCTTTGCTTGAAAACTTCAATGCCTTCGTCTTTAATTTTTTGAAACTCTCCTCGGGTCAAAGAAATCCCGCATTGGATATAGCCGCCCAGCTTAGGCAAAAATAAATAATTATAGTGATTTTGGAAGTGAAAATGGTAAATATTATAATTCCATGACTCTGGTTTTTCAAAAGAGAACCATAAAAGATCGTTCACATAGTAATCGAGATCCAGCTCGAAATTGGCCAGCTTCTCCATAGTTGAATTTCGTCCATCCACGCCTACAGTGATTTTGGCGTTGATATTTAATTCGCCCTCATGATCCGACTCCTCTGTTTCTCCAGTGACCTGCGCAAAGACGCCAACAATTTTTTCTCCGTCTCTCAGTAACTCCTTTACTTTCGTATTAAACTTGAGCTTGAAGTTGGGATAGAGATTTGCTTTCTCAAGCAATGCCGCAAGCAGCGTCGGTTGAGTGAGTCTTGAACAATAGGTGTTTTCTACCAAGGAGTTAAAGGCGAGTTTCAATATTTCCATTTCATTATGGAAAACGACGACTTCCTCAATTTTCACATGCGAACTCGTTTCTATATAATCTAACAAATTAAGCTGACTCATCAATTGAATAAAACGCGGTTGCGTAATTTCTCCTCGGTACTCTCTATGAAAATCTGCATTTTTCTCTAATACCAATACGTCAATGCCTTGCTTCGCAAGCAGTAACCCTAAGAGCATTCCAGCAGGGCCTGCGCCGACTATGCACACATCACAATTGATTTCTTTATTTAAACTTCCCATGATTACAATCACTTCTCCTTTCAAAATAAGCTCTCATCATATGTTCCAAGCTATCCTCCATCCAGCGTACAGGCGCATGTACCATTCTCGCAGCCCATGTAATGAGAATCCTCTACATAGAAAATGGCTTTCGCGCCGTCTGTTGAAAATGCGCAGCAACATTCGACTCCAAATGTTCGTAAGCTTGAGATGCATCACTTAGAATAGCTTCCACGGCAACAACACCAGGCAGCTTGCGCGCCTGCTCCAAATTGATATCCCGTATGCGCGCATGATCATGCGGACTTCTTGAGAAAGCTGCGGTAAGTGTTCCCGAAATGTCCAGGTCTGCAATCATGTACCCATTGCCATGATTTAGACGAGGATCATTTTTTCGTTTAATGGCTTTCCCAACATAATGCATGGTTACACCTTCTCTATCGCTATTGGACCTTTTATTAATGCTTCTCTAATCACTTCAGTACGTATAGGCAAAGAAGTGAGATGAATAGGATACGCATCCAGAGCATTCATAACAGCGTTCGCAATCGCCGGAGCAACAGCTACAGTTCCTCCTTCACCTGCGCCTTTGACGCCAAGAGGGTTCAAAGGCGAAGGGGAATTTTCCAAAATTTCAATCTCGATTTCCGGCACTTCCATTGAACTTGGCAGCAAATAATCCATAAATGTACCCGTTATTAGCTGTCCATTATCATCGTATCGAAGTTCCTCATACATAGCTCCCCCCAGTCCTTGCGCCATGCCGCCAACAAGCTGACCATGAACCAATAAAGGATTAATCGCCTTGCCTAAATCGTAAGCAATGTAATATTTCGCAATCTTAACTTTGCCTGTTTCCTGATCAATCTCAACTTCTGCAGCGTGAATGCCATAAGGATACGTCATGTGATCGGCCTTAAAGGTGTAGGGCTCACGAAGCTCGATCCCTTGTTTTCTACATTCCACCACCATATTGTGCAACGGG
The DNA here is from genome assembly GCF_059692135.1 of Paenibacillus sp. J22R160. Taxonomy (NCBI): domain Bacteria; kingdom Bacillati; phylum Bacillota; class Bacilli; order Caryophanales; family Paenibacillaceae; genus Paenibacillus; species Paenibacillus sp. J22R160. The sequence continues at coordinate 249,417 of NZ_JCAUAU010000005.1, forward strand.
CAAAGGTTGTGCCCATTTGAAATTTGGATAATGGTTTCATGCACGATGTCAAGATCATCCAATGGAAGATTGAATTGCGCAGCTGCCACCTGCAATATTTTGTTTTTAAGAGCCCCAGAAGCAAACCAAGCAGCAGAACCTCCCACAGCTGTGCCACGGGTTGCAAAAGAGCCGTGACCCTTTTCCACTTTGTCCGTATCTCCATGTATGACCTTCACTTTGGAATAAGGAATTCCTAACTGATGGGAGCAAATCTGAGCTAGCGCGGTCTTTACCCCTTGACCAACATCGGCTAGCCCTGTTTTGCAAATGACTTCTCCGCTCTCCAGCAACTCAACCTCAGCGAACTCCCACGGTCCCAGCCCTGATTTCTCTACGAACATCGCAAATCCTAGCCCAATCAGCTTGCCTTCATCCCTTGCTTGAAGCTTGCGAGCCTCAAAACAGTTCCAATCCATCGCACGGCGCGCCGTATTCAAAATAGACGGATAGTCGCCGCTATCATATTTAACCTCTTGACCGAGCGCGATAATACCATTCGTATATGGCATTTGTTCCGGACCGATCAAATTTCTTTCTCTAACCATAGTCGGGTCAAGGCCCAATTTCTTTGCAACCATATCGATAACTCGTTCACGTACAAAGGTGCCTTCAAATCTTCCTGGACCACGATAAGTTCCAACAGGCGTTTTATTCGTTGTAACCACGTGTGTAATAAGTTCGATTGCCTGGAAATCGTATGGCCCCGGAAGCATCCCCTGGGTCAATTCAGGAACAGTGACACCATGTGTGCGAATATAAGCGCCTGTATCCACAAAAATCTCATCTCGCAATGCATGGATCCGTCCGCTTTCATCAAACCCAACCATGACACGGTGTTTTTGTTCGCGGGAATGGTTCGTAGCCTTCATATGCTCAAGCCGATCTTCGATCCACTTTACGGGGCGTCCCACTAGCAGTGCGGCGTAGGGAATTAAGTAATCCTCAGGATAAAATTCTCCTCTCGGCCCAAAACCGCCGCCAACATCCGTTTCGATGAAACGAATATCCTGAATATTTTTATTTAAAAGCCTGGCAAGAATCTGGTGATTGAAGTGAACGACCTTTGTCGGTCCATAAACGGTCAGCCGATTATCTTCTCCTACCCATGCGAGCAGGCCCCGCGTTTCCATAGGAATACCGGAATGACGCTGAATATATAGCTCTTCTTCCAGCCTATAAGAACATTTTCTCAATTGCTCTTCGATAGAGCCCTTTGTGGAATGGATAACAAAAACATCATTGCTTTCCATTTCAGGATGCAGCAAGCAAGTATCCGGTTCAATAGCGGTATACACATCGGTGACCGGTGTCAACGGTTCGTAGGTGATGTGGATGAGATCGGCAGCATCTTCAGCTTTATATCTTGACGTTGCGAGAATAAGCACCACAGGTTCCCCTACATAACGAACCTTATCTTTCGCTAGCGGGAATTGCAAAGCTTTGGTCAACGCATCATTAGGCGCCAGCCTCATCGGAATAGGTGGCAGATCTTGAGGCAGATCACGACCTGTCATCACCAGGAGAACACCTGGGAATTTTATCGCTGCTTCAACGTCAATCCCAATAATATCCGCATGTGCATGCGGACTTCGCACAATGAAAGCTTCACATTGATTGGGCAGCTTGATGTCACCGACATATTGACCCTTTCCTATAAGTAGCCTCGGATCTTCAATCCGCTTCACGCTAGTGCCAATGGTCATACATTTACTTCCTTTCCGCGTAGACGACCTGTACAGTACTTGAATCTGTTGCACTTTTTTTATTCTTACTTAGCAAATCTGCTGCCATCTCCACGGCGTCGACGATATTTTGATATCCTGTACATCGACATAAATTCCCTGAAATTCCTTCTCGGATTTCTTCACGGCTAGGATGAGGATTCTCCTCAAGAAAATGACAAGCCGAAATAAGAAACCCTGGTGTGCAGAACCCGCACTGCAAGCCGTGCTTCTCCCAGAATGCCACTTGCAGCGGATGAAGCGTACCGTCAGGATCCGCTAATCCTTCTACAGTCACAATATTCGCCTGATTCGCCTGAACGCCAAAAACGAGACAAGACCGAACAGGTCGACCATCCATCATAACCGTACATGCCCCGCAAATTCCGTGTTCGCAGCCGACATGCGTACCAGTCAATCTCATCTCATCACGAAGGACATCGGATAATAGCATTCGAGGCTCAACCATTATGCTTCGCTCTATTCCATTCACAGTTACTGTGATGTTTTTCAAGTTATTTTGCGTCATGCTCCCACCTCCGTAAAATACTGAAGTTCTGTTATCGATTTAATGCCCTTTCAGCTGCACGCTGCAATACGCGTCTGCCATACGTCACGCATAAATCCTTACGATATTCAGCAGATGCATGAAGATCAGGCTCTGGATCAACCAATTGTTCGATTTTATTACAGCACTCTTCGATAAGCTTACTATCAGGAATATTCCCTATAAGCCCAGCGGTAACTTCATTCAACAGCACAGGGACTCCATCTACGCCCCCTAACCCAAGAATCGCTGTTTCCACCCTCCCCTGTTCATTCAAAGTCACGGACGCTGCAGCCAGAACAATGGCGAAATCTCCTTTGCGCAGCGTAAATTCATCAATTGCAAATCCCGTATTCACAGGGGGACGTGGAAGTTGAATCGATACCAGAATTTCATTTGCTTCGATCGTGGTTGTCAAATAGGTCAAGAAGAGCTCCTCGGTTGTTAGCGTTCGAACCCCTTCGGATGAAGCAAGTGTAACGGTAGCTCCAAGTGTGCTCAGAATAACAGGTAGTTCGGCTGTTGGATCGGCGTGTGCCACACTGCCCCCAATCGTCCCGCGAGATCGGATCTGAGAATGACCAATCAATTTCATTCCTTCTGTAATCAAGGGACATATTTGCTGAATTTCTTTCGAATGCTCCACCTGATAATGACGGGTAAGTCCCCCAATTTGAATATCCTCTTCCGTAACGCGAATGTATTTGAGTTCTTCAATTCCATTAATATCAATTAAAACTTTAGGACGAGCTAGACGCATATTCATCATGGGAATCAAACTTTGTCCTCCTGAGATGATTTTTGCATCATAACCAAACTGATCTAATAACATGAAAGCTTCCTCTAGCGTCGATGGAAAATGATACTCAAACTCTGCCGGTTTCACACTATCCCTCTTTCCTCACAAGACTGCCAAGAAAATGCTTACATTAGATTTTACTGAGCTACCTAATCAAGTTTTTAGTTTCACTAGCAACTTTTTTAAAAAAATCTTTAACAATCATTTTCGCTATGCCCGATAAGATTCGTTGGCCAACACTTGCTACAAGTCCTCCTACCTTAGCCTCGCCATCATAACGGATTGTGGTTTTGGGGTAGCTGTACGCCAATTCAACGATTGCGTCCCCTTCAATAAATCCCATTTTACTGTCAGCTTTTATTAGGATACGGTATCGGCTCGGTTCAGATTTCTCAAAAATCTTAATTTGCGCCTCATAATCGCCACGAACCGCTGCAATGCCAAGGCTAATCTCTGCATGATAGGAATCCTGTTCGATTTCTGTTATAACTTTGCAGCCTGGCGTTGCTTTCTTTAGAACTTCAGGATCATTCAAAGCGTTCCAAACATCTTCTTGGCTAGCATCAACAATGATTTCTCCTTGAACCTTCACTTTTAAAACCACCTTTTTTAATCAAATTTTGTCTTTTCTTAAAAAAATTATAAAATATACACTCGACAGTTGTGAAATACGTCATTCGTATGAAGTGATAAACTTTATAAATAACCGAAGGAAGAGCTCACATCATCTAACTGCACGATCCAAAGTAACTTTGATCTGATTTGAATCATTCCTTACTTTTAGCAATTCCGCTATGACACTGATACTAATTTCATCAGGTCCTTCTGCACCAATATTTAATCCAATAGGCGAATGAACAAAATCCGGTAAATGCTTATTGGAAATTAAACGTTCCGTTCTTCTTCTAGGTCCTAATACGCCAAGATATAAGGTGGGAGATTTTAAAAGATACGCTAAGATTTGTTGATCCCATTTAAAATTATGAGTCATAACAAGCACGTAACTCATACAAGGAATCTGTCTCTTAGCAAAGAAAGACTCCGGATGCTCAATGACTCTAAAATCAGCCGTTGGGAAATTTTGTTCTGTACAGCGACTGCTTCTAGGATCAATAACTGTGACAGAGAAGTCCAATTGTGATGCGAGTTTAACTAACGGCTCTGCATCTGGACCAGCCCCAAAAATGTATAGTTGGTCTTTGGGGATGTATTGTTCAAGTAAGAAATCACTCTCAAGTTCATCTATTTGTATGAACTTTACTTTTTCGCCGCTTACAAAAAATTGTTTTAAATAAGGGATAAGCGTTTGCTGAATCATTGTATCTTCACCATAACCGAAAATTTCTCCATCACTAGAATAGACTAACAAAGTCTCTTGTTTCATTTTTCCCTTGACGCATTTTGCAGAAACTAAACTCACATTTTTTTCTAATAACTGGAAGATATACGGCCATAATGGAGTATATTGTTTAACCCTATTTAATTCCCAGGACATAGGTTCAATGTAAACCTCTATAGCTCCATCACAACCTGCTCCTTGCCCCCAAGAAAGATCATCCTCGGATTTTAAATCATAGATAACAGACTTAGCTTTACGTGTCGCGATCACTTCCTGAGCCTGACAGATCAAATCTTCTTCCAAACACCCCGCACTGATCGTTCCGAAATAGTTGCCGTCTTCCCCTATTAACATTCTGGCGCCTTCACGCCTATAGGCAGAGCCATCGACTCGAATGATTGTTGCCATTGCAAATGTTCGATCTTTTGCTTCCTTCATTTTCATTAGTAGCCTATAAAAATCATTCACTGTAGTCACGTCCTCCGAACAAGTTTGAGTTACAATTTTTATTCATTTAGAATCAATTCATTTATAGTGAATATAAATTTACTATTAATAAATAGGTGTTATAATAAAATGAGTCCATTATTAATAAAATAAAATGCAGACCTATAAGGAAGGGGAATATTGCTATGAATTTACTGCATTTAGAAACATTCTTGAGTGTGTGCAGGAATGGAAATTTTACTGAGGCAGCAAAACAACTTTATCTTCCCCAGCCTACAATATCGAACAGAATTAGTTGCCTGGAAGATGAACTGGGTCAAGAGCTCTTTATCAGAGGGGATAAAGGAAAACGGTGCGTGGAATTAACGCGTGCAGGAAAGACATTTCATCCATATGCTGAGCTGGTTATCGAAACCATGAATATTGCCAAAAGGGAGATCAATCAAGACGTTACTGAAAAATTAATGACGATTGGCAGTTCAGTAGCATTAACTCATCCTTTTATTTATGAAAAAATTAATTTATTGAATAACGTTCATAAGAATATTAACTTTCTGATCATGGATCATTCCCTAATAACAAAAGCACTAATCGATGAAGTGATTGACATGGCTTTTATCATGGAGCCAATTAATACCAAGGAATTAAAATCATATCCTGTTTATAGTGAAAGGGTTGAATTGATTGTTTCCAGCAATCATCCTCTGGCTAGAAGAAAACAACTGGATAATCGAATGGATTTAGAGGATGAATATGTTATTTTCTACAAGGCGGTATTTAAAGATGTTACCGATATTAACCAGATCACCTATAAAAAAAGAGTAGTTACCAATCAAATTGAACTAGTAAATTATCTCATTACGAACTCTAACGGAATATCCTTTCTTCCTCCCTCCTACTTTGAAGTTGAAATCAAGAAGGGGACATTAGTCCATATCCCTATTCATAACGAAATATTAAATAAAAAAATTCAATATTTTCTGGTATCCAGAAAGAACGAAATATTTTATAAGGATATTATCTTATCTGTATCTGCAAGGTAGAACGAATATCAAAAATAATAGAGACAAAACCAAGTTCTTATCGTATGAACAATTTGGATTTTGTCTCTATTATTTGAAGAATCGGGCCAAAAGTTGATTCAAACTTAGAGGATGTCATTATCGCAAAAAAGAACAGAAAATTCTGAAGATTACATTTTTACAAATCATTCTTCCTACTGGAAGATTCTCTTTTAATAATCTTATGCTCTAATACCAGGTGCTTTGAATCAATTCTTACTCCCTTTATTCGCTCATCGAGCAAACTGACTGCGGTAGCTCCGATCTGATAAGCAGGAATGGATATGGTACTAAGCGATGGCTTACTTATTTGCGAAAAAAAGACATCGTCACAGCCTATTACGGCAACATCTTCCGGTACGTCCAAGCCTCTTTTCTCAATAGCATTTATAGCCCCCAACGCAATTAAATCATTGTAGGCAAATACCGCAGAAGGCTTATACTCGTCAATAACTGTCCCCATCTGTTGACTACCCGATTCATAATCAAGCGTACCAATGCTGACAAAAGGTTCAAGCCCTGCATGTCTCATGGCGTCAAGGTACCCCTGTTTTCGTTTCTCCGCTGATTGAAACATGCTCGAAACAGTCAAATGACCTATTCGCTGATGACCTACGGATATTAGGTATTCAACAACTTCATATGCGGCTTTGTAATTATCAATAGCAACTGCGTCAAAAGGAGCATTAGAGATTATCCGATTACATAATACTATAGGAGTTTGTAAGTTGGTCAATTCGTTGATCTGATCTTCATTAAGTATTGACGAAGTAAGAACAATGCCGGCAACTTGCTGCTCCGCCATTTTGTGAATATAGTCATACTCCATACTTGGTTCGTTATCCGTATTACTTATAAACAATGTGTACGCTAGATGATGAGCAGCATCTTCAACACCACGTGCAAGTACAGGAAAAAAAGGATTGGTTATATCAGGCAAAATCAATCCGATCATGTTGGTTCGACTATTAGCTAAATTTCTTGCAACTACGCTTGGGCGATAACCCAACTCTTCAATCACTCTTAATACGCGCTCTTTATATTCTTTCTTTACCTGCGGATTATTGTTGAGAACGCGTGATACAGTAGCCTTAGAGACGTTAGCCAATTTAGCAACAATGTTAATATTCGGCTTCACTCTTATCCCCCCAATGGAAACCGGTTTCTATCCTAAAAATTAACATAACTTCTTTTAAGTTTCAAGTGTGCGTATATAAATAATGGACATGATTGAAACCTTCATATAAGGGTTCACCTAGCCAGTCCCCGCTTGTCCATTCGTTTCATGATTTACGTCAAATCTAAGCTAAAGTAACTAAACAATACGACTTAAGAAATGTTGTAAAAATCGTTCTGCATCCACTTCCAGGCTTACATGCATATTGGGCGCAGATTCTGGAGCAGACCGAAGATCTCCCACTGTTCTACCTGTAGAATATATGCCTTCTATGTCTACCTGTACATGCATGGGAACCTGTTTGACAAAACTCGGGTCAATGGCAACACCTACCGCGAGAGGATCGTGGAGTGCGCAGCCACCAAAGCCTGCACGATTGCGTTCATAAGCCGACATATAGAATTCAGTAATATTTGCTAAAAAGTTGGACAGCTTCGTACCTTTATCCCGCCATTTTTGCAACTGACTATGTGGAAGCAACGTTTTCATCGTGACATCCAAGCCAACTAAAGTAATCGGAATCCCAGAACGAAAAACAAATTCAGCCGCTTCCGGATCCCCATAAATATTTGCTTCCGCAGTCGGGGTATGATTCCCTGGGACTGTAACAGCACCTCCCATAATAACTACCCGATCCACAAGCTCAATAATTTCAGGAGCACTCATTATTGCAAGCGCGAGGTTCGTAAGCGTTCCTGTTGTGATTAATGTCACTTGATTTGGCAATCTTTTTATCTGCTCTACCATAAAGTTCGCAGCATGATCCTGACTGGCTTTTCTCTTGGGGGCCGCATTGATTGAGTTGCCCAATCCGTTATCCCCATGATAATGGGTCGAGAAAACCTTCAAATGGTTACGAAAAAGCGGTTTGTCCGCACCAGGGATCACCGGGATATCACTTCCTGCATACTCGAGCACAGTAAGCGTATTGCGTGTCGCCTCCTCAACAGAGATGTTTCCGAAACACGTAGTCACTCCCAATACTTCAAGCTCAGGCGAATGAAGCGCATAGGTAATCGCCATCGTATCGTCAATCCCCGTATCCACATCCAATATAACTGGTTTCATTCTTTGATTCCCCCTCTTAGATCATTCTTCTTGACTACTTGCTCAATACTTCACATAAATGATTGATAAAACGATTCGAATCGAGATCTACGCACACGGAAGCATTGGTGACAGTTGGGGGTCTTCTTAAATCAGCAATGGTTGCTCCGACGGACAGCTTCCCTTTCGTTTCAATTCGGATCAAATGTTCTTCGGTCTTTACCAAACTAGGATCAACCGCTGCCGCTACCGCCAGCGGATCGTAAAGCGGTATGCCGTAGTTATCATCTGAATTGGCATATGCCTGACAATAAACATCCAAGATGTGTTCGATGAATTCAGCCCCTTGCACTTTACCTGCTATTACTTGCCGCTTCAGTTTTATCACATCTTTTTCTTCCAAAATTTCTTTCATCATGACATCTAGACCAACCATCGTTAACGGTATGCCCGATTCAAATACACGATGAGCAGCTTGCGGATCTCCCCAGATATTTGCTTCAGACACAGGAGTTACATTTCCTGGTACACGTAGCGCTCCACCCATCAATACCAGCCGTTTTATTTTCCCTGCAAGGGTCGGGTCTTTGGCCAAGGCCATCGCCAAATTGGTTAGTGTGCCTATACAAACAAGCGTAATTTCATGTTCATCTTCATTGACCTTCCGCACGATAAAATCCGCCGCCTTTTCTTCCAAAGGCTTCTTCTTCGGAGAAGGAAATAAATAACCGGCAATACCGTCCTGCCCATGAATGGGAGTCTCCCATTTCCGGAATAATGGGCGGTCCGCACCCATGACCACTGGAATTTCGTAAGGCGCAGCCAACTCAACAATCTGCAATGCAGTAGTCGTCGCTTGATCGACGGTAACATTCCCAAAGACGGTTGTAATACCCTCAAGTTGAATATGATCCGATTTCAAGGCGTATAGTACAGCTATTGCGGCATCAATCCCCATTTCCACATCCAAAATCATTTTGGTAACTGTCATTGGTTCCACCTTCTTTGTCTAATTTTCCAACATCCCTGCCATGACTATGCAACCCTATTCAGTCTTCTTTTTTTTCGCAAAGCGAAAAACACAAGCGCCGCAATCGTGACAACGTAGGGGATCATCTGAATGAACTGGCTTGGGATCGTGCTGTTGGGCAGCGTTTGAACGATTGTCGTTATCGCGTTGGCAAGACCAAAAATCAGAGCGCCGATCAAAATGCCGATCGGATTCCGATTCCCCAACAGAACTACGGCCAATGCTAAATAACCAGTGCCAGCTGTCATATCCTTCACAAACATGCTTGTCATTCCCGTCGATAAATACGCGCCTGCCAAGCCTGCAAAAATGCCGCTGTAGGCAAGTGACGAGTATTGAATGCGTTTAACAGGAATGCCCAGCGATTTGGCTGCTCCTGGCGCTTCACCAACAGAGCGAAGATGAACACCATAAGGAGTGTGGTACATTAAGATAAAGCAAAAAACAACAGCAAGCAGGGCAATCCATACCATCAGGTTTAAATCGCTAAATAGCCTTCCTATAACTGGAAGCTCTTGTAGGAGAGGAATGTGGACATCGGGAATATTTTTCAGGTTCGTAGGACTATAATTTCCTGTCACACCATACATTTTACTCATGAGAAAAATGGTGAATCCGGAACCGAAAATGTTGACGGCAAAGCCTGTAATAATAATATCCACCTTCAATTTGATGTAAAAAAAGCCCATTCCGTAACACATAATGACGGAGGATACAACCCCGGCCAATATACCAAGTGCCCAGTTATTCGTCGCCGAAGAAACCGCTATAGATGTATAGGCCGAAATCAGCATTAACCCTTCCAAGCCGATATTCAAGACTCCCGCAACCTCCGAAATGAGACCGCCTATAGCGGATAGCAGGATCGGTGTCATAAATCGCAGAAGCACTACAATGAGCGTCATATCCATTATTTGGCTCAGGATTGCTTGCCACATTTATTTCACCGCCTTTTGTACGAATAGTTGTTTTTGCTTAATATACGTAAAAATCGCTTGGGATGAGACCAACAGTACGAGCATGACCTGAATAATGACCGCTACTTCACGAGGCATATCGCTTTCCATTTGAATCGTTTGGGCACCCACTTGAATGTACGCATAAAACAGACCCGCAATGAGAATTCCGACGGGATGATTCCGAGCAAGCAGCGCAATAATAATGCCATCAAATCCGAGTCCGCTTGAAAAGTTGTCCTTATAGGTGCCATGGATACCAAGCACCTCTACAATTCCTGCTAAGCCCGCAAGCCCACCGCTAATCATAATGCTGAAGACAACCACTTTCGGGGCAGCAATGCCTCCATATTTAGCAAATAAACCATTTCTCCCGACTACACGAAGCTCATACCCAAGCGAAGTATGATACAACAGCAGATACATGATAATAACAGCCAATAAGGCAATTAAGATTCCCGCATGCGCCGAAAATCCAGGAAGGATTTTTCCCAAAAGCAAATTGGTATTAATATTCAACATATGGGCGTATCCGCTGCTGGCAGGATCTTTGAATACATTGTTGACAAAATAGGAGCACGTAAAAATAGCAACGAAATTCAACATCAACGTCGTCACAATTTCATCTGCGTTCAAATACACTTTCAACAAACCGGGAATAGCGCCGTATAAAGCTCCGACGACCATTGCTGCTAGCAGAATTAACGGAAGATGAATCCAAGGAGAAAGTCCCGGAAGATATATCGCGACTAACGCTCCCACAAATGCGCCAAAATACAGCTGTCCTTCCCCTCCCATGCTAAAAACGCCGGATTGAAATGCAACGGAAATCGCCAGACCTGTAAATATCAGTGGAACGGCTTTATTTATTATGGTTCCAATATTGAATAAATTCGAAACAGGTTCAAGCACCAAGGCTTTAGTGGCGATTATTGGTTCCTGGCTGGTCAGCAAGATCACCACAAAGCCGCAAGCCAGCGCCAATAAGACAGCGAACGCAATTCCCGTTAATTCCAAGTAAAAAGCCTTTGAGGTTTTCATGACTCCGCTTCCTCTCGCATTTGCTTCTTAATTCCCAACATGTAATACCCGATCTCTTGCTCCGTCAATTCATTGGAATTGTCCAGTAAAGCCACAATCTCGCCATTATACATAACGGCAATACGATCGCTCAATGCCATCACTTCTGACAATTCAGCCGATACAAGCAACACTGCAGTTCCTTCATCGCGTCTTTTAATCACTTCACGATGTATAAACTCAATTGCTCCAATGTCAACACCACGGGTTGGCTGTGAAGCAATCAGCAGTTTGGGATGTTTGGACAACTCGCGAGCAATGACCACCTTCTGCAGATTGCCTCCGGAAAGAGAACCAGCCAACGTCTCCTCGCTCAGCGCACGCACATCATAAGCTTGCATCATGACCTTGGAAAATTCCTTTATTTTCTTTTTATTCAAGAATGGTCCCCATTTGAACGCTGGATTCCGATAATGGTCTAGAATTAAATTTTCAGCAATACTGGTTGTCAGACAAGCCCCAGCTGTTTGACGATCTTCAGGGATATGCCCGATTTTCATATTTCGAATGCCTTTAACACTTTTACCGATCAGGCTTTCATCCAAGTAACGAATTTCGCCTGAGGTTGCTTTACGCAATCCTGTGATTGTTTCAACAAGCTCGGTTTGCCCGTTGCCTTCCACACCGGCTATTCCCAGCACTTCGCCCGCTCGAATGTTAAAAGAAATATGCCGCAGGGCGGGCGCTCCTTTATCATCAAAAACACCTAGCTTTTGAACAGATAATACGACTTCTTTCGGCTCGGAAGGCTCCTTCTGCACGCGAAACAAGACATCTCTCCCGACCATTAGTCTTGATATTTCCTCTTGATTCGTATCCTTTGTTTGCAGCGTGGCAATGGTTTTCCCCGCTCTTAGCACGGTTACCCGATTGGAAATTTCCATAACCTCTCGCAGTTTATGCGTAATAAAAATGATCGTGTGCCCTTGTTTCACTAAAGCTTTAATGGATACAAACAACTCGTCTGTTTCCTGCGGAGTGAGAACGGCCGTAGGCTCGTCCAAAATGATCAGCTTGGCTCCTCTGTAGAGCACTTTTAAAATCTCCACTCTCTGCTTTTGACCTACAGGTATCGTCTCAACCTTAGTATCCGGATCAACCTTAAGTCCATAGGTCTCCATTAGCGTTTGAACTTCCAGATTTTCTTTTGAACGGTCTCTAAATAGCGAAAAAATGCCCTTTCTCGGTTCCTCGCCAAGCACGATATTCTCGGACACGGTAAGTGAAGGGGCCAGCATAAAGTGCTGATGGACCATCCCCATTCCGTGCTTGATAGCATCTCTGGGCCCTTGAAAGCAAACAGCCTGACCCTTGTATTCAATCGTGCCGCTGGTCGGCGACTCCAAACCGAATATCAATTTCATTAATGTCGATTTGCCTGCTCCGTTTTCACCTACCAACGCGTGTATTTCACCTTCGTTTACGCTAAGGTCAACCCCCCGGTTAGCTGCAGTCCCATTCGGATATATTTTGTGAATGTTCTTCATTTGTAATAAGATTGACATGATAACCTCCATCTGCTCAAGATATGGGAGGGTTGGAATCCCCCCCCGCTGCGACAAGAGTTCGAACTACAGTGAAGATTTCACTTTGATTTCTCCACTTGTCAGTTTCTTCTCAATTTCGATCATTTTATCTTGAATCGACTTCGGCACATTTTTCGTATACAGGTCATCTTTGGCGAGTCCGACCCCGCCATCTTTAAACCCTAAAACTTCAATCTTGCCGAACTCCAATTTACCTTGCTTCAATAAGTCAAAAGCGCGGTATACAGAGATGTCGATATTCTTCATCATCGAGGTTTGTACGTTTCCGGGATACAGCGCATTCTGATTGCTATCGACGCCGATGGAATATTTGCCCGCGCTTTGGCTTCCTTCGAGCACGCCGAGACCTGCACCGCCCGCCACCTGAAAGACGATGTCTGCTTTCTGTCCATTGAATTGCGCGAGGGCAAGCTCTTTTGCTTTAGGCGCATTGGCAAAATCTCCGATATAAGAAGCCACAATTTGCACAGACGGATCAACATAATGAGCCCCTTGCTCATAACCGCTTTTAAAATCATTTATAATAGGAATATCCATACCGCCAACAAACCCAATGACTTTATCTGGATTAGCCGCTTTTAGTTCCGTGCTTTCCGTGATTAGTGCCGCAAATGCACCGGCCAAAAAGGAACCTTCATTTTGTGAATAACTCATTGTGTAAACATTAGGAATATCTTTAAGCTTCGCATCGAAGAAAATAAACTTTTCTTCCGGGTATCTGGTTGCTATATCTTTGACTGTATCTGTCATTTGACTCGTGCCAATGAGAACAATATCATATTTCTTACTGGATACAAGAGATTCAAGACTGGCTTTCCAATCCGCCTGGTTCATCCCCCCCTCTACCGTTTTCACATCAATGCCAAGCTCTTTCTTTACTTTGTCAACTCCTTTTTGCGCCGTATCGAAGAATCCTTTATCGCCTAAGGTTCCGCTTACAAAATAGACGGCATTTATTTTTTTTCCTGCCGATGGAGAAGCAGCAGTTGGAGAATTACTTTCCTTTACTGCATCATTCGTGTTCCCGCAGCCTGCCAGAATCAAAATACAAGAAAGAATGAATACACCCACTGTCCAAAATTGGTTGATTTTCATTTGTATATCCCCCTTTGGATAACGTTATTATGGTTGATTATGAACAGAACGTTTCATAAATAGTTTAGTTTCTTCCATATCCGGCATGGATGATTGAGCTCCCTTTCTCGTTACGGTAATAGCTCCGACTGCAGAAGCAAATTGTGCTGCCGTCAAAATATCCTTATCACTTACTAACGCTGCTCCTATCGCACCTGCGAATGCATCACCGGCTGATGTTGAATCGATCGCATGAACCTGATAAGGTTCGACAAACATGTTTTGCTCTGCGTTAATGACAACGACTCCCTTTTTACCCAACTTGGCGAAGACTGTGGTCACACCTTTATTAAGCAATTCCACCGCAGCTAAGCTAGCCGTGAGCGCATCCGACACCTTTACTCCCGTTAATTGTGCGATTTCATTTTCGTTAGGAACAATATAGTCCACCACTTTTAACAATTCCTCAGGCAATTCTTTTGCTGGTGCAGGATCTAGCAATACCGGAACATCATATCGCTTGGCTATTGTAACCGCTTCAATAACAGTTTCCAAAGGAACTTCCAATTGAACCATCAACAGCTTTGCTTGTTTAATGCAAGTTTCATGTTTTCTAACATCAGTCGGCGTAAGCAAAAGATTCGCTCCTGGCGCAACAATAATGCTGTTTTCGCCTTCTTGATCAACCGATATTAATGCAATACCAGTTGCTTGCTGTTGAACCTTTTCAATATGGCTTATATCAACTCCTACTTTTTCCAGATTAATTAGTAATTGTTCGGCAAATATATCCGTTCCTAGCTTACCTATCATAGATACAGAAGCTCCTAGCTTACTAGCAGCAAAAGCTTGATTTGCTCCTTTCCCTCCCGCATTCATGAAGAACTGACTTCCAAGTATTGTTTCTCCCTTTTCCGGTCTTCTGTCAACATCTACAACCATGTCCATGTTTAAACTTCCCACTACCACGATATTGGAGCTCATACTCATTGATCCTCCTACTGCAAGATTCTCTTCAATCTACTCGTATGTTCCTATGCGGGGTTTTTCCTTCTCGACCTCACCACCCTTCATTAGCTCATTTAGATGGATAATTCAAGCCAGAAACCGGTTTCTAAAAAGAATAAACTTTCCCCTTCTTAATTATTAATTATTGCATAAAAGGGGTTGAATATGAATATGAATTTTATCCATCTAGAAACATTTGTTATTGTTTGTTGATATAAGAATTTTACGGGGCAGCAAAAGTGCTTTTGTTCCTCAACCAACTGTAACAATTCGCAATTAATCTATTGGAAGAATGGCTTGAACAAGAGCTATTTACAAGAGGAAAAACCGGAAAACGGAATGTTACACTTACACGTGCAGGAGATTTGTTTCAACCACATGCACAAGACATTATTTCTTATATGAAATCAACAAACGATTTGATCTCAATATGCATGTGCGTGCATGTGAGTTTTTCTTCCATATATTTGTTAATGGTTTGTTAATTAAATTATAAAATGTATTCTATATAATGTTAAATACTAAATACTTATATTTTGATAAATATCCTAAATGTCATGTATTGTCCGTCTGATTGCTTAAACTTCATAATAAGAGCGCCTCCTTGATGGTGTTGGGTATCTCCCCGTCGACAAACCCATCATACCGAGGCGCTCCTTTTTTGACAAAGCCCATTTCTTAGGCTATACAGGAATGTTTAGTTTCTTATTATGTTCCAATGTTTATCACTACATTTCCCTTCTTAGGTCCTTTCTCCACATACCTATGAGCCTCGGAAACTTGTTCCAGCGTATAGCGTCTATCGATTTACTTCAATAAAAAAAGAACAGATGCCGTCGTAGCATCTGCTCCCTTTTCCGTGTTCACTAATGAATTTAATATCGCTACCTCAAACCTATTCGCGTATACTGACTTTTCGCTGCCCGGACTTCACCGAAGGCGGAGAGATGATTTCCGGTATCGATTCTCCTGCTTGTACGATGCGTATTATCAGTCGAGCTCTTAAATCGGCTTTGACCTCTTCATAAGCATCCATTGCGACTAGATTGTTCAGCTCATAAGGGTCAGCCAGCAAATCATACAGGAATTCCTCCGTATATTGCTCCGCATGTGAATTGTCCTTGCCGCTCAGCCCCAATGCGCTTACGCTATATTTCCATCGATCTGTGCGAATTGCCCTGCCAACTTGAGATTCGCTAATCTGGATATATACCTCGGCTGGCCATTCCACTCGGTGTCGCTGAACCAACGGAACGACGGACTTCCCTTGCATGGACTCGGGCACAGCAATCCCGACAGCGTCGAGCAATGTCGGGGGAAGGTCCAACAGACTGACAAGCTGCTTGATTCGGCCGCCGCCATTGAAACAGTTGCCGATCAAAGCCGCCGGAATGCGGATGGAGCTTTCGTGACAGGAGCGCTTATATTCGCCGTTCCTCGTCTTGAAATGACAACCATGGTCCGATGTGAACAAGATTATCGTGTCGTCCAGCAGCTGAAGACTTTTTAGCGCGTCCATCAAGCGGCCAAGCGCTTCATCCAGCTTTTTTACCATTCCATAATAGCCACCGAGATGCTGGCTGGACGTCCCGCCTAACGCAGCCAAGTCCGGGGGGACCCAACGGCCGACATACCGCTCTTCATAGCCTTCAGGTGCGGGATAGTCATCGCGGTGATTTTGATGGTGCGGCTCCAGATAGGAGACAAACAAGAAGAACGGGGCTTGCTGCTGGCGGTCAATGAAACGGATTGCGGCGTCCGTCATAGCGTCTACCCGATAACCCGGGAGCTTGACCTCTTCACCTTCCTCGTTAAACAAAATCGTATCATACGCATCGGAGCGGAATTCCAAAAGGTTTGTGGCTAGCCAATGCTCGTATCCACCTCTTTGATTAACCGGAACAGGGTCGGAGCTTGCAAGATGCCATTTACCGATATACCCGGTAGTGTAGCCAGCATCGCGAAAATAATGGGCCAGTGTACGCTCCGTCTGTGGAAGCGGAATTCCATTCCGGTAGCACCCCGAACGGGTTGCGTATTTGCCGGTCTGCAGGGAAGAACGTGCCGGGCCGCAGACTGGCTGACAAGTAAAGGTATTTTCCAGATGGGTGCCGTTCATCGCCATACGATCGAAATTTGGCGTAAGCCCTAAGGGATTACCGTGTATCCCGGTAGTATCCCATCGCTGTTGGTCAGTGAAGAAGACGATCACATTCGGTTGTTTTGTCGATTTATTCATAAGTTGCTACTCCTTTCCTTCAAGCTGGCCTTAAACTAGGATTTGATCGATCCTAACATAACGCCTTTGACGAAAAACTTCTGCAGATATGGATACGTTGCCAGTATGGGAACTAGTGTCGCTATGATCGTGGCGGAGATTACCGATTCCGTGGCGGTATCATAGAACTCGCCCGAAATCTCCGCATAAGCCTGACCCGCAATTATATCTTTGAGCAGCAAGGGGAGCACATAAAGACTTTTGCTGCTTAAAAAGATAAGAGGATGAAAAAAGTTGTTCCAGTACCCCATACCTTCAAATAGGGCGATTGTGGCCAGAATTGGCTTGGACAGCGGCAACACGATGGTGAAGAAAAACCGCAGCGGATTGGCGCCATCGATCTTAGCCGACTCCTCTAGCTCATTTGGAAGCGACCGAAAGAAGCTTAGCATCAGAAAGACATTAAATGCGGACAGCAGGCTCGGAATCGTGATGGCCCACAGCGAGTTGAGCAATCCCGTTGCTTTCACTACAAAATAAAGGGGAATGATCCCTCCGTTAAACAGCATTGTAAACAAAATAAGCAATGAAACCGTTGTCTTCCCCGGCATTTTATCCTGTGTCAAAGGATACGCGGTCGTCGCGGTAACGAATACGCTGAAAATGGTACCAGTGACTGTAACGAAGATGCTGTTCTTGTACGCTGTCCAAATAAAATCGGAGCTGAAAAGCTTTACATACGCGCGCAAGCTAAGCTCGCGCGGGAACCAGAATAGTCCACCTCGCAGCACCTCTGCTTGAGAACTAAGAGAAATGGATAAAACATGCCATAGCGGAAACAACATAATGAAAGCCACCGCTAACAAGATGACAATATTGACGAAACCGACTACCCGTTCACTGGGTGCTTGCAATGCTTGTGGTCTCATGTGGTTAAATTACCTCCTGATCGGCCGCTACCACAGCCCTTTTCCGCCCATTCGCTTAGCCAGCCCATTCGTAACTAGGATTAGAATCAACCCTATCACCGATTGAAACAACCCCGCTGCGGTTGCGAGTGCGTATCTGCCGGATGATAGTCCGACGCGGTACACATATGTGTCTAGAATATCTCCTACGTTATAAACCAACGGATTATATAGGATAAATACCTGGTCGAAACCGGCATGTAGAATATGACCAGTTCGAAGGATTAACAGGATAACCATTGTGCTGACCAGGGCGGGCAGAGTAATGCGCGCAGCCAATTGAATCCGATTAGCTCCGTCGATCTGCGCAGCCTCGTACAGCTCTGGATTAATGCCGGCCATGGCCGCCAAGTAGATAATTGTCCCCCACCCGGTTTCTTTCCACATCTGAGAGAACACAAGGGTAGAGCGGAACGTATTCTCGCTCATCAGTGGGGACTGTTCCAATCCCAGGAAAGAAAGCAACCCGGCCTGGGGCGTGAACAAGGCGAACATAATACCCCCGAGCACGACCCATGAAAGAAAATGAGGAAAGTATACAATGGTTTGGACGATCCGTTTCAGCTTGCTGCTGACTACTTCATTAATCATAAGCGCCAACAGGACCGGAGCCGGGAAATTAAAAATTAATTTATAAATGCTAATGATCAGAGTATTGTTGAAAGCGGTCCAAAAGTCAGGATAGCTGAACAGCATGGAAAACCACTTCAGCCCAACCCAGTCGCTGCCGAACATGCCTTTAGAAACCTTAAAATCCTGAAAAGCCATCACGATCCCGACCATCGGCCAATACTTATAAAGGAGCAGATACAAAAGTCCTGGCGTTAAAAGCAGATAATAATATTTATAGGTATGAAATGTAATCTTCCATTTGCTTTTCGAGACGGTTCTCACGCTCATTATTTTTTCGCTACCTTTAGCTTTTTCCACTCTTCGTTAGCCTGCTTCTCAATCAGCTCGCCGCCTTGCTTGTAATATTTCGAGACGAACTCATCCCATTTGTCGATCGTATATTCACCGGTAATAATCTTCGTAGCGTATTCCCTCCAAAGCTTCGATTCCAGATCCGGGTAATCCGTCTCCGCTGGCACCTTATTCCACAACTCGTTTTTGATATGCGTACCGGTTAGCTTTGCAAGGTTTTCCTTGGCGTCATCGTTAGCCCAGCGCACATCGATATCGTTCAAGAAGCGAATCGGATTCGAAAATCCTTTTGTATATAAATCCGGTAAGGTAGATTTTTGGACGATCAAGTTTTTGGTCTTGTCATATGTATAGTCGGTGCCTTCGATTCCATAGTGGATCATATTGAAGCCACCTTCATCGTTTTGAATCCAATCCAGCATCTTGAACAATCTCGCAGGGTCCTTTACCTTGGCTGATACAGCACGAATGGAGTTCAACGGGCTTGCCTCAGGAAATCCTTTCTTGCCGTTTGGCCCCGTTGGTCCTAAAGTCCAGCCGAATTTAGCTTTGGGATTAGCTTTTAAAAGCGCGCTTAACACCGCAGAATTCGGATCTAGCTCGAGAGGGGAGAATTGGATCATGCCATATTTGGAATTAATGATATTTTCGTTCCGTTGCTTGATTTCCGTGACCAAAAACTGCGGATCGATCAATCCTTCCTTATACCACTTTTGCAACGTCAATAACGCTTCCTTGGCTTCCGGCAGCACCATACCCTTCTTGATTACGCCATTGCGCTCATGCCAAAGGGCCGGATTGATGCCGTAAGCTCCGAAGATCCCATCGAACTCATGTCCCTTTTCCGCCGCATATGCAAACGTATCCTTCTTGCCATTGCCGTCCGGATCGTCATTCACGAATGCCTTCATCACTTTATAGTAGTCATCCAACGTAACGGGCAGTTTTAAGCCCAGTTTGTCCAGCCAATCTTGCCGGAAAATATAACCTTGGCGGCTTTCGTGGTTAAATGGTTCCGGGCGGGTCCCGGTAGGAATTGCATAAATTTTCCCGTTGACGGTCACGTAACCAAGCTTTGATTTATCAATCAGCTTCATGATATTAGGAGATTTGGCCAAGTAGTCATCCAATGGCAACAATAAGCCTTCTTCGGCCATCCGTAGGAAGTCCTTATACTCCGGCTGGAACATGTCGGGGAGTTCGCCGGCTGAAGCCTTTAGGTTCAGCTTCGTGTTGTACTCGGCGCCCGCAGTCATCTCTACTTTATAATCCACACCGGTAATGTCTGCCTTTGCCATGGATTCTTGAATCATCTTCTTACCGGGGCCACCGTCTTCAGGAAATTCAGGCGCGCTGAACTGACGGTAAATTTGATAAATGACAGGAGCTTGACTTACATTCTCCTGCTGTTTTGTGCTGTCGGAAGTACTCGAGCATCCTGCAGTAAGCGTCATACTTACCAACAGCATAAGGGGCACTGCCTTTTTCATTTTCATTGTATACCCAACTCCATTTCTTCAAGCCCTTGTATGTTCACTTACCCCCTAACTATAAAAAACGACGGCTATGAAGGAAATCGGCACTTTTTGATCCTCGACTGTAAATAGCGAACTAACATTCAGGTCATATCAAATCTTTCAGATGAACATCAAAATTATCCCATTCGATCCTGCCTGTAAACGCCAGGGGTAATCCCCTCATTTTTTTTGAAATGGCGGATGAAGCTGTTAACATCGTTGTAGCCAATCCGTTCGCTGATGTCTTTAAGCGTCAATTTTGGGTCCGTGAGCATCTCCTTACTTTTTTCGAGACGGTACTCAGTCAAATATTCTAGCGGCGATTTTCCGGTCTCCGCTTTGAAGAACCGACTGAGATAGCTGTTGCTGATGCCTAGTTTGGCGGCAATGTCGGAGATGGAGATATTATTTTCATATTGTTCTTCCATATAGGCCAACGCTTCAACGATATAGGAATGCATCGCCTTGCTGTTTTGCTCGGAATCCAAAGCATCAAATATGTCATGGATGAATTGTTCGATGTATTGATGCAGCTTCTTCGTATTGGGACAAGCAAACACTGCCGACACTTTGATATGGCGAACGGACTTGAGTTTAATCCCATCCTCGATTAATTTATTCTTGGCGCTAAGCAGCAATTGCACGATCATTTCATGGAGCGATTCACCCGGATACTTATTATTGAGAATATAATGCTCAAACAGGCCCTCAATCGTTTGCAGCGCAAGATCCCTACGGTGATGGTCTATGCTGTATTCTAACTGCTTTTGGATGGCCAAAGGAAAGACGAATTCTGTCTCTTGGGGGAGTTCATCGTAAAAGACCGCACCGTTGTGATTAATACCCGATTTATACCGCAAAACACGTTTTGCCTGGTCGAAAGAGACACTTATGCCATCTATAGAGTCGCATACGCCTCCTACAGAGAATTGCATCGTAATCTCGAGCTCAGCTTGAACCCATTCATTAATATTCCGACATATCTCCAATAGTTTGTTTCTCATTTGATCGTTAAGAGATGGCTCTTGGAAATTCATGATAAAGCCAAAGTCCAATGATTCTAACACGGTACCAAGGGTAGGGAATTCTTGGCCAAGCCGATTAGTCAAATAACTTAATGTAAGCAGGTTGCGATCATAATCGTCGGTATTCTTCCATTCCTTAAATTCCCCTGATGCAACCATGACGATGAAATGCGAGCGGGTAAAGGGGAAACCGACGCTCCGGAACTTTGCTTCCATATCTGTCTCTGGCGAATAATTGCCATACAAGAGATCATATACAAGTCTATCCTGAATGATCGGTTCGTAATGCTGAATGGTAGCGCGAACCGTGTGGTTCTCACGAATCAGGTCATCAACAGCTTCTTGCAACCATGCGCTCCCAACCTTCTGAATATCCTGCTGTTCTTTCAAGTATCCCGATAACCGGGCGATCATTTTCCGCCAAGGACTGTACATCCATACAGTTAATACATAGGACAGAACAATCCCAGTAAGAAGCACGAACATTTCAACCTTAGCTATACTAATCAGCTTGCTTTGCAGCTTCTCCGTGTAGACTGTATAGGGCTCCAAGCGGACGAGCGTCCAGTTAATTCCGCTTAAGGTTTTCCATTGCGTCATATAGCGACGCCCAGCGATTTCCGTCACGTTTATGCGGCTCGATTGTTCCGTATCATCGGTTTGTTCCAGAAGCTTCTTGAACGAATTCGTGTCCGTGCTGCCTATTCCCAAATTCTGATAAACCACATTATGATTCGAATCGAAAATAAGCACAGCATCTTTAAGCGGCTGCTCGGATTGCAAGGCACTCATCAATCGATCACTCTTAACGTTAAGAATGACTTGGCCTAGCGAATAGGAATTAAGCATAGGGATGTCCCGCGCGAAGGTGAACACCTCTACCTGCTTGCTTGCTGATTCCTGCAGGGGACGCAGCTGATAACCCGCCAAATTGCTCTTTCCCTTGAGAATATTATCCAACAGCGCCTTATCATAAAATTCAGAACGCCTGAACATTCCTTCCGTAGTCGTCAATACGATATCACTAAGCTGCATATACAAATAAGCCGAATAAAATAAATTGTTCGCGGACACTTGGGTGTTCAAATAATTTTTCACCATGGAATACCGATAAATCGAGTTCTCCGTGCTTCTGATAGCGTCATTAAGCTCACTCGATAAGGAAAGTTGCATGGAAAAAGCGTTGATGCTGTCAACAAGAAGTTCTATTTGACGGTTCACATATTGCAAATCTTCTTTATATGCATAATCCTTCTGTTCATAGAGCTCGTCTGAATAGGATTGATAGGATGTATAGCTGATCCATAACGTAGGAACCAAAATGGTAATTAAATAAGAAATTAACAACATTTTAAAAATAGATATATTAAACCGCTCAGATCGTACTTTCATTTGCTTCAATCTCCTGAAAATGATTTAACAGTTAAATTTCTTTTCTTGGAAAGCGATCTCCTCTTGCACTGGTTTGAAGTTTTTGTTAAGGGTAAATGAAATACTCGTGGAAATGAACGTCTTGTTCATTCAAACAACATGACGGCAGCCGATTGTGTACACTGCATTATCTTTCATACCATGCCGATCCCATGAATAGTTTCTTTTTGGTAAATATCGGTTTCCCGGACGTTTGAGCGTTGGCAACTAGATTCACCTACCGATGTTGATCTCCTTTCAACGTTTCTGTATCCAGATTTCTAAAAATGAAAAACCTTAATCCATTGAAACATTGGACTAAGGCTAGATTTTTCATTCCTATAGCTGACGATTATATAACTTCCAAATCATCCTTGCACGGCAGTTCCGGATTGGATTGATGCGGCTCCGACTGATACCAATATGCAACGGAAGCGATATCGTCTTTTAACGGAAGATACCTTCTCCCTGAGCGCCATCCTAATGCTTGAATCGTTACACGCAAATCCTCTTCGAAGCGAATCGGATCCATTATGTGCCAACGATACATCCCAAACCTTTGATTCGCCCTATATAAGCCATCAGGTTTAATAACTTGATGCATACCTAAGAATGCAGTGGAATACGTGACATATTGTCCATCCTGATCCCAGTTCCATGCCCCTCCAAAGTAATCCTCCGTTCCTGTACCGCATATCGTCGGGAATTCTTTATCCCCATCCATGTAAAACTTAATTTCCCCTTCACCGAACCATTTGTTGTTGTTCACCTGCCATGCCAAATAAGTACCTACGTAATGTCCTTGCCCTTTTACACCATCTAAAATGGTATGCACATCCTTGTATACAAGAGGGCTACTACGTCGGTACTGTGCATGGAAATAGGCCGCATCATCCGGGACATCTGTTAAAGCATAATCAATTTGATAATAAAGTACGGCATCCTCGTCCGAAATATTTTCGATCGTAATTTTTGCAGATCCACGAAAAGGCATCTCCCAGTAGCTGTTAAATCCTCCTGCCGGATTTACCGCTATCGGAACTGAATTGACATTGCTTCGTTCACACCAGCCGTTACAGAAAAAGTCCCCGACAGGTACTCTAACCGAAGGCTCATCCTCGTTATCCCAATAAAAATTCAAAATAAAGTACCGCCACACCTTCGGATTGCAAGTCAACCATATATGTTGGATGACTCCAGGACCTGCAATATCCGCCATTGTAAAGACCGAGTTCCCTGAGATAACGACTGAAGGGGAAATTTTCCATCCTTGACCCAAATCGACCGCGCATGCGGCCCCTGTTCCCTCTGTGGCCATTCCGCCTTTCCCTTTTTCTCCGGTAAAGTTTTCAGCACTAATGGAGCGTGTTTTAGCTTTAGATAATCTTGATAAATTCCCTAGCCCCATTCCTAATCCATCAAATCCTGGCATATGCCTCATCCCTTCTTTTGTAAAATCTGTTAAACAGTTATTTGATTATTGGAGTCGAAGCCGCTCCTGTTCAGTGGCTTCGGAATGCCCGTTTTGTAATCATTGTGTTTCAAACATAGAACCGAGTGCTCTGGATTGATGGGGATCAATTCAGGAACAGTGTTACGGCATACTTCTTTAACATAAGGGCAGCTTGCTGCGAATTTGCATTCTTTCAAGCCATACTCTTTTGTTTCCAAATCGGGAAGTGACATATCCTGCTCAATACTCAGCAGCCTTCCAAAATGAAGCCAGTAGAGGCTCATACAAAATGAGGTTAACCAGACATATGGTCAACCTCATCATACAAACTTTATTGCTCTCGGATTGCAAATCACTCTAGGACCGGTTTAAGCCCTTAAATCTTCTCACCTGTTCGGTAATTGCAATTTCTGTCGGCAACCGCTCCACACTGGATGCCCCGAAAAATCCGGCAATTCCTTTGGTCCGTCTGAGCACATAATCGACATCCTCCGGTTCAGAGATCGGGCCGCCGTGGCAGATAACCATAATTTCCGAATTAACGCTTTTACCGGCGTCATTGATGCGCTGGACGAGGTCAACCGAAGCATCAAGTGTCATTGCTGTCCTCGCACCGATGCTGCCTTTTGTGGTCAGACCAACGTGAGCTACGAGTACGTCCGCTCCGGCCTTCGCCATGGCAATAGCATCCTCTTCATTAAATACATATGGTGTAGTAAACAAATCTTGCTCGTGAGCTTTACGGATCATCTCAACCTCTAATTCATATCCCATTCCAGTCTCTTCTAAATTTTGTCTGAAAGTACCATCGATAAGCCCGACTGTAGGGAAATTCTGCACTCCGGAAAACCCCGTCTCTTTTAACTGCTTTAAATATACATCCATCACCCGGAATGGATCCGTTCCGCATACCCCAGCTAATACCGGAGTATCGCGAACAATCGGAAGCACCTCGCTCCCCATTTCAACTACAATTTGATTTGCATCTCCATACGGCATCAATCCAGCTAACGAACCCCGGCCTGCCATCCGGTATTTCCCGGAATTATAAATAATGATCATATCAACGCCGCCTTCTTCAGCGCATTTTGCTGATAAGCCTGTTCCCGCCCCGGCGCCTACAATAAGACGGCCATGTTCCACTTGCGAACGCAACCGTTTGAGTATTTCCTGTCTTGGTATTGCCATTGTTAGTTTGCCACCCTCCCTTTCCCTTGGATTTCTGCTACACCTTATGAACACTTTTCATTAAACTAAGTAAATTGTCAGCAATCACATCAGCAACTTCTGTGTCATTAATATCCTGCTCCATCTCTATCATCACGATATCCGCTCTAAGGTGCTGTTTAATTCCGTCATATAATGCTTGCCGCTCTTCCTTACCGTCAAACGGCTTGGATTCCATGTCCAGCAAGGAAATTCCGGCTTTCGGAAACACCACAATTGCAGGTGCACTGCCCTCATTCAGCTTAGAGGCTAAAATGCGTCCTAACTCGCGGTTCTCCGAAACGGTCGTTCTCATTAATGTGGTTGTAGGATTATGCTGATAAAAGGTCCGGTCCTTAAATACTGCAGGAACGGTCTCGGGGAGACCGAAATTAACCATGTCAAGTGCACCTACAGAAACGACCTGCGGAATCCCCGCTAATCCTGCCGCCTCCAGACGGTTAGGCCCTGCAGAAAAAATGCCACCGACCAGCTCATCGGCCAGTTCTGTTGTCGTGATGTCGGCGACTCCCTTGATGTAACCGGCTTTGATAAGCTCCTCCATTGCCAAACCGCCTGTTCCAGTGGCATGGAATACCAGCATATCATAGCCTTCTTGCTCTAGCTTCTCCCGTACACGGGTAGCGCAAGGAGTCGTCACACCGAACATCGTGATGCCTAGCGTTACTTTATCATCCGGCACCTCCTGTTCCAGATTCTGCTGCCGGATCATCCCTGCCAATGCATAAGCGGCGTTACTCAAAATACGCCGGGATAACTTATTGATGCCTGCTATATCGACAACGGAGTATATCATCATGATGTCCTTAACGCCGACATAAGGTCTTGTGTTTCCTGAAGCGACGGTAGAGACCAATAGCTTCGGGACACCGATTGGCAACGACTGCAAAGCCGATGCTGCAACCGTCGTACCGGCTGTTCCTCCCATACCGATCACGCCGCCCACTATCCCGCACTTCTCCAACCCAGTGATGATATCCGCCACGCCGCGCGTCATAACGGCAATAGCGGTTCCGCGATCATTCTGTTTACGCAATTCTTCAATACTGGAGCCGCCCGCTCTGGCTACTTCATCAGCTGATACATCTGGATGGAACAACGGCTCTCTTAACACTCCGGTATCTATAACGTATGTTTCCACTCCACACGCTTCCAGCGTATCCCTTAAAAACCGATACTCCTGTCCTTTTGTGTCCAAAGATCCGATCAATACAGCTTTTTTCCCCATACATCCAGCTCCTTTAGACTTTTTATTCCCCAATCGTCTGTCTGTCGGAAGACGAATAGGTAATAATCATTCTGCATGGTTCCCAACTAGTTGTAGTTGCGTTATGAGGAACATTGCGTGGAATACGCAGCATCATACCCGCTTCAAGATGAAAGGTTTCGTCTCCCAGTGTATGGTCGCATTCACCCGATAGCACAAAGATAATTTCCTCACAATTAGGATGAACATGTCTCGGATTGGACTTTCCTGCATGGATATAAACCATGCCGAAGGTCATCTCACTATCGGGATCGATCTCTTGCCCGCAGAGCCATTGAATTCTTCCCCATTCTTCAATCAATAAACGACTGGGTTCATGATTTCTTAAATCCATGATGGTAGCCATTTGTGCATTCTCCTTTTCAAATTCGACTGGCTGCAATAAAGCACATAGTCCTTTTGTAAAGTCCGGTTATTAATAGCTGCCTTACTCATTAATTATAGTAACAGTGCCTTCAGGCGTATTGCGGTAAGCTTCGAAAAGCTTTGTAATCTCAAGCGCCTCTTCCAAAGTCCCTTTTTGCGGAGGTTGGCCGGCAAGAATACTATCACAAAAATGCAAGATCTCCGGAACATATCCCAAATAAAAAATATTTTTATTATATAGCTGTCCTAGCGAGAATTCCGGTTCCCAATACAGCGGTGCGACCTCATTCTCTACGAGAAATGAAGCTGATCTTCCGTAAGCAGGGCGGTTTGCCTTGCGGTAATAGGTTAATTTCACTCCATTTTCTACCACTACATTTGTCCCTTCTCCAATAACCTCGAGCCTCTCTAGTGGACTGCTTCCGGAAATTCCTGCTGTCATATGCAGTGTTCCAACCGCGCCGGACAGAAAGCGGAAGTTGGTTACCGTCCCTCCATTATAAGGCTCCCGTTCATAGCTCATCTTTCCGATTTTCCCCATCAAATGATGGATGATTGCTCCAGGATGGAAAATGTGATCAAGCAGACTCGTAATATTTCTCAGATCAGCACGGTCAGCAAGTGCAGGCATACTCTGAGGATACCGGATGTACAAAGAGGAAGGACGGCCGAACTCCGGCGAGCTGATGATTTCTTTTGCCTTTGCAATTGCCGGGAAAAACAATTTTTTTAACCCGGTCATAACAAATCGGTTACTTCGTGTGCTCTCAGCTATTAGCTGCTGTACTTCCCATGTACTTGCAGCCGTTGGTTTCTCCATCCACACGTGTACACCTGCTTTTAGCGCATCAAGTGCAATGTCCGTTGCCTGGACCCTTCCATCGGGGTGGTAAGCGGTTACAATAAATACCGCATCCGGTTTTTCCCTCTCCAGCATGACCCTGTGGTCGGTATAATGGGCTTTAGCTCCAAACTGGCGAGCATAAGCCGCTGCCCGTTCACTATCCCTGTCGCAAATTGCTGCCAAGTCTACCGGTGCATATTGAAAGGTTGGATAAATGTTGCGATAGGAATGTCCGCCAGCACCAATAAAACAAATTTTCAGTTTCTTTTCGTACTCAAAATTATATTTCACTTTTTCGTTATCCAATGTTATTCCTCCTGTCTATTTTAAAGATCCGCTTGCAATTCCACGAACAAAAGATTTTTGAAGCAATACGTAAATAAATATGGAAGGAATAAACGCTAACACCACACCCGCAAAAGCAACTCCGTAATCGGATGTATGCAGATTTTGAAATCGCATGAGACCTAATGGGATCGTTCTTTTTTCGTTACTGACCAATACAAGCAGGGATAACAAAAATTCGTTCCAAGATCCAAGAAAGCTGAACACTGAAAGTGCTAGTATACCAGGTTTAGAAAGAGGCAACATGATGCGTCGAAATACCCCCCATGTCCCTGCACCATCAATTACAGCAGCCTCTATCAATTCGTCCGGCAAATCGCGAAAGAAATTACGCATCAAATAAATCGCAAACGGTACTTCTAAGCCTACTTCAGCAATAATCAAACCGGCTAAATGATCGATCAATCCATAGCTTTTCAACTGGTAAAACAGCGGAATAATGACCGCTTGAGCAGGCATCGTCATACCGAAGAGAATCATGTAAAAGGCATACGGATGCTTTCGCAACCTCATTTTGGCAAAAGCGTACCCAGCTGGACATGCAATTGCCGCAATCAGCACTGTGACCCCTAAGGCAACAGTAAGACTGTTCCAGAAATAGTTTCCAAATTTCCCATCTGTCCAAGCTGAATAGAAATTTTCCCAATGCCATTGTTGCGGCAGGATAGAGGCACTCCCAAATATTTCGGGGTCACTCTTGAAAGCGCTCGCCATAACCCAGAGGAAGGGCAAAATCGTAACCAAGGTAAGCACGAACAAAACAATAACGACCGTATACGAATAACTTTTTGTCGGATTCCCAAGCATTGCTACTCTCCTTTCCGGTCGCGCCACTGGTTAAACAGTACCGTTAACACGATAACGACAAAGCCAAGAGTCAATGCGGCAGCCGAAGCCTTACCTATTTCCGAGCTCTGAAAAGCATCACGCCATACATACACGGCCACCAGTTCTGTTGAGTTACTCGGCCCCCCTCCGGTCATTGCCCAAACCGTCCCAAAGCCTTTGAGCGAGCCGATGAAGGCAAGACTCAGCACCAGGGTCATCGTATTGCGCAAAGAGGGTAATGTAATATAGCGAAATCGCTGCCAATGTTTCGCTCCGTCAACAACTGCTGCTTCATACAATTGAGGGTCAATGTTCTGCAAGCCTGCCAAAAAAATAACCATATAAAAACCGTACGCTTGCCAGGAACTTGCAATACTGATGGCGGGCAGAGCAAGCGTTGTATCGCCTAACCACGTCCTCGTTAAAAAGCTTAACCCCAAATCCTTCAGTGTCATGTTGATAAATCCGATTTTCGGATGATACAGTTGCGCCCAGATGATCCCAACCACGGAAAGTGATAAGACATGTGGTAAAAAGTTTAATGTGCGGAACAAGCTTTGGCCCCACCTGACTTGGGCTATTAATAATGCAGTTATGAGTCCTCCGCCAACAGCGAATGCAACATGCAGCAGCCACCAGACCATCGTACGGACCAAGGACATGAGAAACCTCGGCTCCAACCACAATCCCTTATAATTGGAAAATCCGACGAAATCCATAGTAGGCATCATGCCGTCCCAATCATACAAACTGAGTTGAACGGATATACACAGCGGTATCAGGATGATGGCGACAAAGAAACAAAGGGCTGGCAAAGAAAAAAGGAGAGCCCATCCGTATTCAAGAAGCTTTCTACTTGTTCGTATCTTCTTAATGCCGGTTGCATTTCTCCATTTAGTTTCAATAGTTGCAGGCATTCATGCTCTATCTCCCTTCTCAATGAAGTATGCTAGGGGTTACTTTGCCTGTTTCGTTTTGGCTAATTCTACTTCTACCGCTTTCATAGCATCTGCAGGAGCGACAGCTCCCGTGACAATACCCTCTGCAGCCGCATACCATGCATCTTTCGCTTTAGCAGGCAAATATACACTTGGATTGTAACCTGCGCCGTTTTTCAGCAATGCTGTGGCTGCCTCAATGGCGGGATCATTTTTTACCTTGCTAGACGCTTCAATTACTGGAACTAAAGATCCTCCATTAGCTACTGAAATGGATAAATATTGTTCACTCGATACCCAATTCAGCCATTTTTCCACAGCAGGCATCTTTTTAGTGGTAGCGTTTACAATCCAGCTGTGTGCGAGTCCGGCGCTGGGGCGCGATGGACGAGTTGATTCACGCGAAGGCAGCAGGAACGAATCAAATTTGCTTACGTCTGTTCCCTTTTTTCTTTCAACGGCTATAAAGCCCTGTGAGGATATCGTCATTGCAGCCTGCCCATTCAGGAAAGCGGCTTGAGCTTGCGCTTGATCGATAGCGCTCGCTTCCTTGCCGTCCAAATATTTGGAGTCTACAAGCTGCTTCAGCATTTCTCCGCCGAGAATGATATCTTTCTGATCAAATTTCCCTTTTCCATAAATAACTTCCGTCATCTGATCTTTGCCAGCTGCCGCTTCGACTAAGTTGCCGAGCATCCATCCTCCGCCAATTCCTTTACGGAATCCTGCTGCTATCGGAGTAACGTTAGAACTCTTCAGTTTTTCACATATGCTTAAAAATTCATCCCAGCTTTTAGGCGGTTTCAAACCGTATTTATTAAATATTTCCTTGTTGTAATAGACGGAAAACACATCTACGCCTTCAACTAGCTCGAATATTTTTCCGTTCCCTTGGATCCGTGTTTGATCGATTACCCACTTTTGGTAACGGCTCTCGATATTATATTTTTTCAGTGTATCATCGATTGAAAGAATTAACCCCGCAGCTGACAGCTGACCGACGCGTCCGGGACCCGAGCTGGCAACCATGACATCTGGGCCGCTGCCAGAACGAAGCAAAGCTTGGATTGAACCATCCTCAAAATCATTGTTACCTGGATTGAACTCTATCTTTATGTAAGGGTTTTCCTTCTCAAAAGCTTCGATCACGGCTTTGGTATACTGATATTCGATGCCGCCTAACTTCAAAGTAACTGGAGAATTGGAGTTGCTGGATTGGTTGGCTGAACTATCCTCCTTTGGACCGTCTGCTGGAGCCACACCGGTAGCCTTACTAGCTCCGGGCGCTGTGGCGCTGCAACCCATAATGGCAACTAGAAGGAAAATTAAGAATAGAGACATAGAAATCCGTTTCAACGAAATCACCCCTTCATTTGGTTTAACTCCGAGAATCCGTTTACAAGCACTTTGTGCTTGTTGCCCTCCCTTCAATATTATTTAACTATAATAAATAACATTTCTTTAAATTCAACATTGTTGAATAAATTCATTTTATAATTATCCTCTTTATTTTGCAACTACTTTCTAAAATTAATTTCAAATAGTCAACATCTAAAACTATCAAAAATTTATAACAAAAAAAGGTAAAACATCTCATCTGTTTTACCCTAAATTATTTATCGGCTTATTAATTTGAAGCGGTATTTGACTTCGACTGAGTAAACACGGCCACATATTTCACCTCTTCGGTAACTGGGATTAAAGTATGCTTCTCAATAGAATCAAAATAGAGGCTGTCGCCAGGTTTCAACGTATACTCCATACTACCTACTTTGTACCTCATCTCGCCTTCCAGTAAATATATAAACTCTTCTCCATTATGGCTGTAAACATTCTTACTATCATGCTCTTCCTTGCGTGAGATAAAAAGAAAGGGCTGCATCAGCTTCTCGCCTCGCTCAACAGCAAAAGTGAAAAACGAGTAACCTTTATCCGTTTTAACCATTTTGGAGTGGCTCATTTCCTTCGTCGTATGAATGGTTCCTGTACGCTGCTGATCATCCAATAAAATAGACACTTTCGTACCGAGGGCATCCGCAATTTTAATTAAAGTTGAAATAGGAGGAACCGTTTTCCCATTTTCTATTTTGGATAACAAGCTTTTGGAAAATCCGCATGCGTTGGCTATATCCAGCAGGTTCCTGTTTTGTTCTGTCCGCAGTTTTTTGATTTTATTTCCCAAATCCATCATAGTTTAATCTCCTAATTTAATTTGTTTCAACTATGTTTATACTAACTACACGGAGTGGAATAAGTCAAGAATAATGTATGGAATGTTGTCACTTAACCAATAAGTTCGCCACTTTGGAAATCTTATGCTTCCAATAAAGGAGAACAAAAAACCGGCACCCCATCGGAGTCCCGGCCTTCATTTACCCAACCTCGCTCAACTTCCCATCCCAAAAATACACAACCCGCTTCGCCTGCTGCGCAATCGCTAAGTCATGCGTAATCAACACAATCGTCCTGCCCTGCTCATTCAGCCGCTTAAAAATCCCCAAAATCTCCGCACTCGTCTTCGAATCCAGCGCACCGGTAGGCTCATCCGCCAGGATAATCGCTGGATCGCCCGCCAACGTCCGAGCTATCGCAACACGCTGCTGCTGCCCGCCGGAAAGCTCAGACGGCAGATGCCGCCTGCGGTCCAAGATATCTACCGCTTCCAGCGCTTTCATGACAAGCGGCTTCCGCTCCTTGTTACTCATGCCCCGATAGATGAGCGGAAGCTCCACATTTTCATACGCATTTAACTTTGTTAAAGCTCTGAAAGACGAACCCGATTATCCAATTCCGGATCTCAGCCAACTGTGAATCCTTCATCCGATTAATGGCCTTACCGTCCAGCACATAGTCCCCACGATCCGCAACATCTAAGCAGCCCAAAATGTTCATCAGCGTCGATTTACCAGAACCCGACGGACCCATAATCGCCACGAACTCGCCGTGATCGATCTCTAACGAAACATCATCCAACGCACGAACCGTCCGAATCGTCCGACGACGACTTCCTTCTCGCGGTCATCCAAAATCTCTAAATTCCGATATATTTTGCTTTTCTCTATCTTCAATTGAACCTTATCTACGACATCGTCGGCTTCCGTACCGAGGATGTCGATCAACGTGATTTCATTCCCCTCTTTGTCCGTTCCGATGGGATCATGCAAGGACACATCCTTGCGTGTTTTCTTCAGCGAGCGAAGATGCATAAGTATTTCGTTCTCAATACAACGAGCTGCAAAAGTCGCAAGCTTCGTGCCCTTATTCGGTGAGAACGACTCGATTGCTTTGATCAAGCCGATCGTTCCGATCGAGATCAAATCCTCGAGATCTTCTCCGGTATTATCGAATTTTTTGAGGTTGTGAACACGAAGCAACTTTACACTCCCTCAAAAACAAAAGAAAGAGTTGCCGAATGGTAGCTCTTTCTAGTTTTGCTAGGTGCCCTTGTATTATTTCAAACAAAGTTTATTCATCTTCTTTAAAAACAGGAATAATATCCACTTTAAATTCAAACTTATTTTCATTTAACTGATACTGTTCCAACAAGTGCGGTCCACATGAACCCGAGCCCACTCCACTCATTCGGTAATCTAGATGGATTATCGTCTCTTTACGTTTGGAAAGCTTGTAATTGTGTGAAGTCTTCGTCAAATCATTCGGAGCGAAGTGAGAAGCGTTGAAAGAGAATGGACGCTCAGCCTCAAATCGCAGTCCCATTCCAAGTAAGTTCGTGACAGTTGACCATTCTGTTCCATATCGGGAACCATTCTCCTGAGGCTTAATGTAATCCTCAAACATCCCATCAACAGAGGTTCTATACTTGCCCTTCCTCACGCATTGCCGCTTATCCTGATAGCTTTCATGCGGGCCGAATCCAACATATTCAACTTCTTCTGAGCCTTCCGGCATCGTCATCTGCAGTCCGAAACGAGGCAAAAACGGAAGCCCTTCGCGCAAACGAATATCTGCCGCAAGCGATATTTTACCTGAGCCAGAAATTGTCCATACCGCACGTCCATGCAAAATAGGATATCGAATGTATCCACCTAAGGAGAAATTCACGCAAATTTCGATCTTCGCGCCCGTGCGTCTTTGCCATTCACAGTCATAAACCTTCATCGTCGTTCGATCGAAGCCTTCCTCCATCCACAATTTTTTTATATACATATCGTTGTCTGTCGGTGCGCGCCAAACAGTGAAGACAGCAGGACTACTCAGTAACTCAACCCCATTCTTAGACAATCCGATGAAGATTCCTGCCTCCATGTCAAAGGTATGAATAAAATCCAAGCCTTCTATTCGCAGTTTAGATCGACTCTCTCTAACATGTAATGCTTCGTTTTCATTGCGATGTTCATGTACAAAAACTTCTGTTTGTATTGGTAAAATGAACTGCTCAAAGCTGATCTCGTGCCCTAGCTCAGCCCAACCTGTTTCATACTTTTGACGGAATGATAACGTTAAGACAATCTCGTGCTGCGAAGAAGGAGGAAGTTGATAAGGAATGTGCAACTCGGATTTCCCTTTTGCAGGTACATGAAGATCCATTTCCATGCCTTGTTCAAGGATTTCACCGTGGCTCTCCGTTTTCCAATGCAGTGAAACATGCGACAAATCGATAAAGTCATAGTGATTGAAGATACTAAATATCCCTGTTGTCAAATTGATCTCTTTCGCTCTAACAGGCGCTATAACTTGTTTAAGTTCGAGCAACCCGGTATGGGGCTGGCGATCTGGACTAACAAGACCATCCAAGCAGAAGTTGCCGTCATTCGGCAGATCGCCAAAATCTCCACCGTATGCATAATGAGGAATACCCTCCATGGAGGTTGTTGCAATGCCATGATCGCACCATTCCCAGACACACCCTCCCATTAAATTGGGATACTTGTTAATAGCTTCCCAATAATCATGTAAATCTCCTGAACTATTTCCCATGGCATGGCTGTATTCACATAAAAATAAAGGCTTCTCATTCAAGGGATTCCTGCCATACTCCTCAAGATAATTTACCGACGTATACATACGACTTTCTATATCTAAGCATTCGATATGATTACTGCCTTTATTATCAGGGGCAGCTCCTTCATAATGAACCAGTCTGGAGGGATCGCGCCTTTTCGTCCATTCGGCCATTGCGATATGATTGGAGCCATAGCCTGACTCATTTCCCATAGACCAAATAATGATTGAGGGATGATTCTTATCCCGTTCCACCATTCGTATGGCGCGTTCCACGAAAGCATCTCTCCACGTTACATTCTCAGATAGCTTATGTATTGCGCCGTTCTCCCAATTACCAGCCATTCCAATGCCATGGCATTCCAGGTCGGCTTCATCTATGACATAAAATCCAAGCTCATCACATAGATCCAAAAACCTTGGATCATTTGGATAATGCGCGGTACGAACCGTATTTATATTATGCTTTTTCATAAGAAGCAAATCTTGTTTCATATGTTCGAATGGGATGGTTTGTCCAAGCTTGGGATGCGAATCATGCCGATTGACGCCTTTTAGCTTCACAGCAACTCCGTTTATCTGGAAAACACCATCGTTAATAGCAATGCTCCGAAAGCCGACTTGGAATCGTAAAATTTCATTTCCAGCTTTCAGAATGAGTTGATAGAGGTGAGGTTGTTCCGCATTCCAAAGATAAGGATTTTCAACTCGGAGTTGAAAGGTTCCCTGACAGATTCCCTGGCTCGATCCGATCATATAGTCCGAGGAATCAACCACTTGATTGTATCTGTCTCGCAACTCAGCCTTTACCTCAAGTTCGCCCGTTGACGCCAACGTAATGTTCAAATCCGCAAATGTATATGCCGAGTCAAGTTCCTGCTGAATATATACATCTCGAAGGTAAGTCTGATTTCTAGCTAGTAAATAAACATCCCGGAAAATCCCGGAATATCTCCACGAATCCTGATCTTCCAGATAAGTACCGTCACACCATTTTAAAACCATAACCGCTATCCGATTCCCGCCTTGTTTCATATACGGTGTAATGTGAAATTCTGCTGGCATACGACTCCCTTGACTGTAGCCAACATATTCACCATTTACCCATAAATAAAAACACGAATTGACGCCTTCAAAAACAATATACTTATCTTTCTCTGACCATCGATTAGATAGTTGAAAATCCCTGATATATAGACCTGCAGGATTCGTATTAGGCACGTAAGGAGGATCACATGGAATGGGATAGTTGACGTTGGTATAATGCATGTGATCGTAGCCATTTGTTTGCCAGCAGGATGGTACTAGCAAGCTATCCCAAGACTGTGTGTCAACATCTGATTGATAAAACTCGTCGATGACTTGATGCACACTTTCCTTATACTGAAATTTCCACAGGCCGTTCAATGTCTGATAGTAAGATGAGCTGCCTCTACGAGTAAGCTGATCTCCGTTGCTTTCATCATGAGGAATATAAGATGCCCTTGCAGGCTCCCTATTTTCTTCTAACACCTTTGGATCTTCCCAAAATTTATGTACTGGAATCATTCGCATATCTCCTTCTTTGCAATATTGGGTTGCACGATATAAATAAACAGACTGCCGATGACCACAGCAGCCTGTTATTCACTTACCTATTGGATTCAAAGACCCAATGAATTCCGAATACTCATTTCTAAAGGCGAATAATCGACTTCCTGACTTCGAGTCAGATTCATACGCTCTTTCAACGGTGTTGTCTTATTGCACATGAAGCGCGGAATTCCACTGTGGTTCTGAGATGCTGTGTGGTAAAGAAAGGGGTGACAAAGAATGATATCCCCTGCGGATGCTGTAGTCTCAACAACCCGCAATTCTATCCCATCAGCATCCGTATGCAACGTGTTCATAAATTTTTCAAATCTTTTCCCCGTGCTTTCGTCCGGTGATTTCGTTAGCCCTGTCAGCTCCGACAAGTACGGGTGTTGCTTATTTAAGCTATCAATCGCTGCTTGCGATTCCATCCCCTCAGGATGCCCTGATAGAAACCGAGCTACTAGCTTATGTGAGCCTTCCAGCACTAACGTGCCGCCACCACGAGGACCTATTTCGGAAAAAATACATAGACATAGGAGTCCTTGCTCGGGACTATCGACATAATGCCGGAAATGACTGCCATCCCAATGCCAGCCATCTGTAGGAACATCCCACTCTCTGTCAGCCCCGAGTGCAAAATTGACCGGCCACCAGCCCCACGTCGATTGAACCTCATCCATTCCATACACACCGCGATCTTTCCAACGACCAGGTCCAATCAAGTCCTCAATCGCATCCGCCATTCGTTGCGTATTGCATTGGTCAAAATCAGGACTTCGATACGCTTCCTGGATATAAATAATGGGTTTATCCCAAGTTGAAGGATCTTCTTGATGAACCCCTCTCTCGCGAAGCTTTCCCCATAGGAACTGTTGACAAGCTAGCGCAATTTCTCGCGGGAAGGCTCCACTTACCTTCACCCATCCAAGCTCCTTAAATTGTTCGATTTGATCGGAACTTAATACTTTCTCAAACATATGAGCTCACCTCGAACTATACGGCTTGTTTAGGTCTTACTTCTTCGTTTTAACCCACTCGTCAAGTTGCTTTTGTTTTTCGGCAATAATTTTATCCACACCAATTGCTTTTAATTTACTGATATATTTAGGTAAATATTCTTTGGGATCAACGGTACCTGAGAATAAACCAGGTTCGAACTCTTTTTTCGCATTATTAAAGGCGGCAATCTCATTTTTCACAGGTTCTGGGTTAAAAATAAATCCGAGTACACTTGCTGTTTCGGCAGATTCATTGAACTTTTTGAAATTATCCCACTTTTTGGGGTTTTCATTTGCCCACAGATAATCATTAAATTGGTTACCGAACATCCAAGCGCCATTCAAAACATAACCTGATGTTGTACCGTCTAAGCCAGCAGGGAAGTCAATAATATTTTCGCTCTTTTTAACAAAGTGCTTTCCTTCGATTCCGAAAGCGAGCAAATTAACTAAATATTTGTCTGTATAAAGTAAATTCAGGAACATCATCGCGCGATCTGGATCCTTTGAAGTTCTGGAGATCGATGTCATGGATCCCGTCGTATCGGAAGTTCTAACGATCGGCTTGGTTAATTCTACTTGTACCCATTGAATACCGGAAGCCAAACTATCCTCAGCATCTTTACCAGGCTTAAGCTGTTGGACATACGAGAATGCCTTTCCAGCCTTTAAAGCCCCTGTCGTATCCCCAATAGTTGCAGCATCTTTATTGACGTAACCTGCCAAATACCACTTGCGGGCTAAATCCATTTGATCTTTTGCTTTTTGGGTTTCAAATGCATTAACAACTTTGTAATCTTTGGCTCCTCTCACAACCGAACCAGGACTGCTGTCGCCTAAATCCTCATAATTCAACGGATTCAGTACCCAATCGATACTTGTATCTTTATTCAAATATAGGGGAGTCACACCAGGTTCTTTATCTTTAATCATCTGATAAATCGGCTCTAGATCTTCCACTTTTTTGATTTTTGTAATGTCGATTTGGTATTTATCAACCAAATCTTTGCGCAGCATAACCCCTGCTTGACTAGCTACCTCTTTATTAATGGGTAAACCATACTGTTTGCCATTCACCTTAGATCCATCCAACAAGACTGGATTAATTATTTTTTTGAGATTCGGTGCATTTTTGTCAATGAGTGCCGTCAAATCAATAATGTTACCTTGTTGAATTTTCGTGCCAAAGTTATCCCAGTTCATGGTTTGTAATAAGTCAAATGGCTCACTTGATGCAAACTTTAAGTTAACCTTATCCTGCCAGCTTCCCCAATCGATCACGGATAATTCAAAGGAGGCATTAATCTTATCCTTCAAGTATTTACTAACTTCTTGATTCACCTGCGCTAGATCTTTAGGTGCACCTGATCCAGGTACGACCATCTTGATCGTATACGGTGCCAGCTCAGGTTTGTTGGACGGGGTGACTGTCTCTACTTTCGTACTAGCGACGGGTGTTGTACTTGCGATCACCTCTTCCTTTTTGGTACTGCAGCCCGTCATTACAACGGATAAGGAAAGAAAGGTTGCCATGGATAGTTGAACTGTTTTATTAGTGTTTTTCATACTTGACCTCCTAAGTATATATCTACTATATACTAACCAGCGTATAACTGGAATTAGCCTTTTACAGCACCAACGGTCAAACCTTTTACAAAATACTTTTGAAAGAATGGGTAAGCGAATATCATCGGGCCCGTTCCAATAATACACATGGCCATTCGAACCGTTTCATTCGGCACCTTGGCGATTTCGGATGAACTGATACCAGAGGCGACCTGCGCATTCGATATTAAAAACTGTAGATTGATTAAGACCTTATACATCATGTACTGGAGATTGATGATTTTGTCATTGTTAATAAAGATTAGGCTGTTATACCAACCATTCCAATAACCAAGGGAGTAGAACAATCCAATCGTCGCAAGAACAGGAAGAGATAACGGCAACACAATTTGCGCAAAAATTCTACCTTCACTTGCCCCATCTATACTTGCCGATTCAATAATCGAGGGATGGATTGTCGTTTGGAAAAATGTTCTCATGACGATGACGAAGAAGGCATTCATCAATAATCCTGGGATAATCAAAGCAAATATCGTATCTTTCATATGAAGAATATTGGCAAACACCAAATACCAGGGAACAAGACCGCCGTTGAAAATCATGGTAAAGAAAATGATGAAGGAGAACAATCCACGATAACGAAAGTCATTTCTTGATAATGGATAAGCAAAGAGTGCCGTGATTAATAAACCAGTAATTGTACCTACAACGGTTACGAGAATGGAGATCCCATAAGCTGTTATTATATTCTGTATATCAAACCAGAGATATTGATAAGCAGCTAAGCTGAATTTGTGAGGAATTAACTTGTAACCTTCCAGCGCTACCCATTTTTCATCCGAGAACGAAACAGATACAACGAGTAACACCGGCATGAGACTTAAGCAACTGTAGAACAGGAAAAAGAAGTTAAGCATGATGTTTGTTTTGTTAGTAATCGCAAGCGGATCTTTATATTTCCTTTTTATGCTAGTTGCATCATGTAAACGCTTTTCCGTAGCCATAGATGTATCCAAGCTCATAATCTCCTTTCCGCTTTACTAAAAGAGTGCGTTTTGTTTATCTATTTTACGAACCAGATAATTCACACCTAAAACTAGTACAAAACCGACTACAGCTTGGTACAATCCTGCTGCTGATGACATCCCTGTATCCCCTAAGCGGAGCAATGCGCGATACACGTAGGTGTCAATGACATTTGTCGTCGAGTATAAGGCCCCTGCATCCAAAGGCAATTGATAAAATAATCCGAAATCGGCATTTAAGATGTGCCCGATCGCTAGCAGGGTTAGAATGATCATCATCGGCTTGATGGCGGGAAGTGTGATGTTCTTCGTTAGCTGCCATTTCGTAGCGCCATCCGTAATTGCAGCCTCATAATACTCTTTATCAATACCTGCGATTGCCGCAAGATAGATAACGGTTGAGTAACCAATGTTTTTCCAAATATGGACAATGGGTAAAATATAGGGCCAATATTTAGGCTCACTGTACCAGGAAATCGGGTCAATACCCAAAGGAGCTAAAATATTCCTATTTAGAAACCCAAACTCCTCACTCAGAAATGAGAAACCCAAGTAACCAACAATGACAGCCGATAAAAAATACGGGAGAAACATCACACTTTGGTACAAATTAGCATAGTAGCGATTTTTTAATTCATTCAAAAAAATTGCGAAGGTAACCGAAAACACTAAGGTTGATGCAATAAATACAAGATTGTATAAGATTGTATTTCGGGTGATCACCCATGCATCACTTGAATTAAACAAAAATTTAAAATTGTCGAAACCTACCCATGGACTTTTCCAAAAACCCAACGCATAATTAATGTTTTTGAACGCAACAACCGTTCCGAACATTGGAATGTAATTGTTGAAAATTAAGTAGATGGTCCCCGGCAACAACATGAGAAGTAGGTACCGTTCTTTACATATATTTTTCAACAATGATCCTTTTCTCGATTTTTGAATCATCGTAATCACCTCCCTCCATAGTCGAACATCTCTGTTACCCTTATTATAAAGGTGTGAAATCAAGGTTCCTACGAAGTAAAATGACCTCCCTGACGGTTTTATGACAATCAACATCTATAAGCAATCATCATGT
This sequence comes from Paenibacillus sp. J22R160, assembly GCF_059692135.1. Lineage (NCBI taxonomy): Bacteria > Bacillati > Bacillota > Bacilli > Caryophanales > Paenibacillaceae > Paenibacillus > Paenibacillus sp. J22R160. The sequence continues at coordinate 290,832 of NZ_JCAUAU010000005.1, forward strand.
AAACATAGATAAACCCTTGGATGAATTAAGACATTCATTCAAGGGTTTATCTGCGAAAGTCAACCTATATTTTGGTAATGTTTGCGAAATTCTTGTGGGCTAATCCCTACTTGTTTCTTGAACATTTTGGCAAAATGAGAGAAGTTATCATAACCCATTGCTTCGCAGATTTCACTTATCTTGAGATTCGATTCGGTCAGCATGGTTTTGACTTTCGTCATTTTGGCATAGATGATAAAATCCATCAAAGTTTGTCCTGTTTCTTTTTTGAACAGCCGTGATAAATAGGCAGAATTCAAGTAAACATATGAGGCAATGCTTTCTCTGGTCGCATCCTTTAAGTTGGCATGCACATATTGTTTGATTTTTTCGATTAATGAGGAATTATCCAGCTCTTGGCAATGAATATAGTCGACTCCAGCTGTGATAATACGTGATGCCCACAATTTAAATTGAACGATTGAACGTGTAGCTGATGCTTCCCCAACCCACTTTTTGGAACCGATGAACTCCTTTACGGACCAACCTCTTTTATGTGATACCTGATAAACCATTTGCAGCACCGAATGATACAAAACGTCTATCGTTTCGGAAGTGATCGTCTGATCTTGGAGCCCTGTCAAGACGGCTTCCATTCTGTTCAAGAGCTCTTCTTTTTTACCAAGTTCAAATAATACCGCCCAATCTACCCAATCAATCACAACAGATGATTTTTTCTGATCCGAAGGATTCGCTGGCTGCCCTTGTTGAAATTGAACAACCTTCATATTGGTAATATTGCATGCTTCCAAATCAAGTAATGCATGATAATTCTCACTTAACTCCTTGAAATGTACAGGCTTCCCCACGTAACAAGATAAGCTGCAATAAAATAATTGTGCGCATGCTTCAATATACTTATAACAAATCGAGTGTAATTCGTTCAATTGAAGGTCTGTATGCGCTGTCAAATGGATCAAAATGAGATGAATGCCGTTTCGATCTTGAATAACATCCCCTGCCATGGATTGAAAGAACATTTCCGCCGCGGCATTGCGAAGCGCATACTCCATAATTTCTTCATCACGCAAGCTAAACTCTTTATTCCAAAGTTCTACACTAAGTAGAATTGGCAAAATCAGCGTATCCGGATCAAATGAGAGATTATAGGATGGCAGCAATTCTTTCAAGTTCTCCGCATTCGGAATGACACGCTGAGATAGAATGTCTTGCCAAAACCGCTCCGTCAGCAGCGGCTTCTGCTTTTCCCACAGCTTGACATACGTTTGGTAGGTTTCATCAAATTGATCTACCTTCTTCACTTCCTTAAGCCTGTCTAGCGCTTTAAGCATCACTTGCTGCAATTGAACCATATCAATGGGCTTCAGTAAATATTCGAAACTTCCTAAACGAACAGCCTGCTGTGCATAAGAGAAATCCGCGTGTCCTGTCAAGAAGACAGTCACGATTAGCGGGTAGTGTTCTTTCACCCAATCAACCAATTCAAGTCCGTTACTCCCGGGCATCTCAATATCGCTTAGCATAATATCTATGTTAACCGTACGCATAATTTCCATAGCCTCATCGGCATCATACGCACAATAAATGCCACTATACCCCAGCTCAGACCAATGAATCCCTTTCAAAAGTGCCTCTACGGCATACACTTCATCATCGACAATAAGCAAATTATTCATCCAAAATGCCTCCTTGATCTGCTGCGACCAGTTGAATAGGAATGATTAAGCGGATGATGGTTCCCTTCTCAACACCATTATCAAACAAAATTTTCACTTGTGAGCCATACTTTATTCGTAGACGATGGTGAACGTTCCAAATGCCAAGATGGTTATGGCCTGAACCTGATCCCTCCGTATATTGACCCGTTTGAAACATTTGCAACTTATCCGCTGGAATTCCCTTTCCGTTATCGATAATGAGTACCTCATAACAGTCTGGTGAGCCTACCGATGGCTGTACCTTTATTTCAATATGAAAGATGGCCTTTCCTTTATCCATCCCGTGAATAATCGCATTCTCCACAAAAGGTTGAATCATTAAGGGAAGCACGCTATTCTGCGAATACGCCTCTGGCATGGATATATCAAACAACAATTTATTGGGAAAACGCAGTTTTTGAATTTCTAAATAATGCTCGATATGTCCAAGCTCTTCGGAAAGTAAAATCGTATCCCGATGAGCCCGAGTAATAAAGCGAAAATAATTAGCCAAATGTTTGGTCATTTCTTGAACTAAGTTATTTTTTTCTAGCAAGGATAAGCTGAAAATGATATTTAAGGAATTCAAGTAAAAATGCGGGTTAATTTGGGTCTGTAGATGATTGAATTCAGCTTTTTGCGCTTTAAGCATTTCTTCATATACATTAATTTTCAACGTATGAATTTGGGAGGACATTTTGTTGAATGTTTCGATTAAGAAGGAAAATTCTGTGGTCGAATTATCTTCTAGTCTAACATCCAGATCCCCACGGGTAATTCGACGCATCCCTTTAATGAGGATATTCATTGGCAGCAAAACAACTTGCTTTACAAATAATAGATAAAAAATGAGTACAATGAGCAATCCTAAGGGAATCAAAAAGAGCAGACGTTGAAAATAAAGCAGCTTTTGAAGCAAAACTTTTTCAGGAATGATGACCGAGAGACTCATTGTCGCGTACTGAAAAGGGAAGCCAACAAGCAAATACTTGGTCCCACTCGCAGCATTTGAAAACGAGACATATTTGGAGTAAGAATGGTTCCATTTCTTGACAATCTCATTCATATTATCCATGGATAATGTAGTTGGTAGCAGCGGTGTCCCGTCATTGGACATAAGCAAGAGTTCTTTCCAACTGCGTCCATGGTTAGGTAACTGCAGAGGACGCAATAAACTTTCAATATCAATCACTGCACCAACATAAAGCTCTCGATTAATTTCCTTTGGACTGATTTCGATGACTCGTACCAAATAGTTTTTATGTTCCCAAGACATGATCTGCCAGTTGAGAAAATCAATATGCTTATTGTCTTGAAAAAACGAATGTAAAACGCCTTCGAATTTTTGTACATCTTCATAGGTATTCTGTTGCGTGATCATATCATTATTTTTCTTCGAATAGACAAAGAACGTATCGATCCCTTTATAAATACTAAGATCATCCTTAAATTTTCGTAAAAACCATTGTTTAGCCATGAAATATTCGCCGCTATCCATGGAGTACAATGTAAGCGGAATCAAATTGGTATAGGAAAAATCACTAGTGCCTAGACGTAAAATATAATTGCTCGTATCTTCCAACGTTTGATCTAGCAAGGTAACTTTGGATTCTAGAAGATCATAGTAAGACTGCGACACTTCATTTCGAACGACATTCATCGAATAAAAATTATTGTAAAACAGAAAAAAGATCAATGGAGCCGTAACGATAAAAAAACCAAGAATGAATTTGAATTGCAATGTTTTTTTTCGAAGCATTCCGCTAACCTCTTTTTTACTTCATTTTATTGGAAAAACATGTCACAGGAAAGGTTTAATTTACGATCCCTCCTATGGGGTTATGCACTCTCAATTATATAGGTAAATTGCAATTTCCAACATATCGGAAAATGACTATACTGACGGTTTTGTGATCCTTTTACCAAGAGACTCAAAAATAAACCCTCCATCAGTTTGAACAGAAGGAGGGTTTTCTTACTGTCTATTTAATTATTTTTCACATATACGCGGAAGTAATCTAAGGAGAACGCTGCTGGGAACGAAGAGGCAACTGGATTATTATTCGTATTTCCACCCATGGCTAGGTTAATGAGAACCTGAGGTGCTGGGCCATCCCATCTAAATAGCGTTCCTTTAACTAGGGTTCCATCTACCCACTTCTGAATATTGCCTTCCTTCCAAATGAGCGTATATAGATGGTAGTCATCTGAAAAATCCGTTCCAGGATGCCAGACCCATTGATTCGTCATGATGCTGTAATAATCAGAAAATACACCATCACCATGATCAAATCCCGTCCAGTCATACGTATTCTGTGTAGGTGTATCAAAGAATTCAACGATATCTATTTCAGAAGTCGTAGATCCAGCACCACCAGGAGAATACAGCCAGAAGGCAGGCCAAGCTCCCACTTTTTTAGGTATTTTAGCTCTTAGCTGAAAAATATAGGTCTTCCCATCGTAAGGATAAAAGGTCTCCTTCGTCGTGATTTGGCCGCTGCTTATTCCTCCATCATAGACGCCGCCTAAGTTTGGTGTTGCTGTTAACTCCAAAGTTGTAGATGTTAAATTATGATTTGTGCTATTAATAGATTGATAACGCTGCCATTCATTATTAATGACCGTTGTTCCTGCTACACCGTAAGCGTTAAATGAATTGGAAAGGGATGTGATACTGTTGACGTTACGTGATGTTCCAAACGAGTAATCTCTAAATAACGTATAACCCGTAAGGTCTGGTCCACTTGGGGGTGGAGTTGTAGTCGTAGTCGTAACAATGTTTGGTGTGGTTGTTCCTTCTTTCGTGGAAAAAGTAACTTCATTTCCGGAGATACCCTTTAAAATGATGGAATACGTTCCATTGCCATTCACAAGTGGTTTAACATCGAAGGAATAGGTCGTTCCTGCCACAAAAGTCATATTTTTCGATGATAACAAGGCACCTAGAGCAGGCTGGAAATTCCAAGCAAGTGTTGTCTGATTCCAAGTATCATTACCTGTTCCAGCATATGCGCCTATATTCGCTACTCCACCAACGATACACTTCACATTAAGAACAGCTGTTGTAATGGTTCCCGAGTTACTGACATTGAATTTCATGTACGATCTTTTGTCTTGCGAAAAATTCACTGCCATCGTTGTTGCTGTAGGTCCAATTAAACTTGTTCCCCACATGGTTGCATCATCCGAAGCATTACTGGTTACAGTTGCCGCATTAGCTTCTTTACTTTCAACAAAAAACAAAGTAGATAGAACCATTAGAGTGACCAATAATGACGATATAAAAGAAATTTTACTCTTAATTACCATATTTTTAACCTCCAGTTTTTCAAAGCATTTCATGAAAAACGCTATCAATTTTCACAACATATTCCCCTGCTAATGTTCTGAACTGACCCCCTTCCTCCGACATGCACATGTTAGAGAAGAACCACTTGCTAATTCATGTTGGGCATAAGTAATCATATTATTAATATCTCAGGCTCAACAACGAACTTATGTGATCTAATTGACGATATTATGACAAGATTTAAGTTTTGGGACAAATTTGGTCTGCAAATATTCTTTATTTTGATAAATTAAATAGCCCTACGATTTCTCGTAAGGCCAGTATTAATTAGCTGTATTTTCAATACTAATCTAATAAAGCAACCGCCCATCCCGAAACCACACAACCCGCCGATCATGCGTAATTACAATAATATGTCACAGAGTTATTTATTGAACTTGTAAAGGCCCTCATTTTGGGAGCATCGCTATTCTTAGGAGTATGGGATAGACAAGCGCTAAATGAGAGTTGAGTAACATCAGCTGCTGAGGGATCAGTCGATAACGTCGTTCTTATACGAATACCAATACGATTCCCCGCTGCGACTGTTAATGTTCCTCCCAGATTTATTTTGGTTGCTGTACGGTATTCATAAAAATCCGGCCTTACCGATTATTTGCCCGTTTGTTTGTTGTTGCGTTTTGTCGGAGGACAAAAACTATCGATAAAAGACAAGTTATACTGGAAATGTATGTTAGCCAAATACCTCCAAAACGTTATCAACGAGGATGCTATGCCTTCTCTGCTACTATTACAACGAAACCAGTAGGAGTAATAGTAGCAAAAAATGGTTAATAGAGTGTGATAGTAAGATAGCAGAGCCTAGGTCAATTGTGACCACAGGCTCTGCTATCTTACTATCGGCTCTACCCAAAAGAAATATTTCTAAGGTACTACCCTGCTCACTGTTGTTTGAATAATACGAGCTTCCAAGATTATTCGTTGCCTTTACCCGATAATAATATCTCGTTCCAGTTGGCAGTCCAGTATTGCTGTAAGCTTCAATATCCGGTATGCCATTTGAATTATAAATCGCCACCCAACCAGAAGTATCCGTTAGCGATTGTTCTATTACATAACTGCGTTCTGCCATTGTATTATCCGACCAAGTCAGATTGATACCCCCAGTTGCTCCTGCTGTGGAGCTTAAAACTGTAGGAGCTCCTGGAAGCCCATAACCAACATAAAGCGGTAGTATAAAAGACTTGACGATTGTTGTCGTATTATTCTGTTCCGCTTTGCGCCATGAACCGCCTGTTTGTAGTGTCGAGGAAGTCAGGAGCAAGTTTGTGCCCCCTTTTGTTTCATCTACGATTGTACTAAAAGCTCCTTGAGATGTAATGACTCCTCCATTGTCTGAAACTGATCTGGATTCCTCGCAGCCTTAATAAGATGTACTTGAAGCATTATCAATAAAAAACGGCGTACTTCCAGCACTATTTACAGCTGTCGTTTCAGCCTAATACTTCTGTCGCTCCTCCATTTATGGTCTTAATTAATGTCTGTGGCCACTCGGATTTCAGCCCCAGAATCCATAAACGCGAACCATCATTGACGATATTTGAATTACCCTGCTCCGGATTTAATTGACGTGCCAACACTTTTTGGTTTTTGAAAATAAAGGCAGGCTGCACCGTTGTATCCGGTGTCTGATTCGGAATCACATGGAAATCTTCGATATAGATTTGCCCTGCACCTGTCACATTGCCGCCACTGTGCTCTAACGGAACTGCCTGCCCACACTACACAATCACCGGAACTCCTATTTAACATGCATTTTGAAATCCTGCGAATGAGCGAGCATTCGTGAGAAAATGGAAAGCGAGGATGTTACCTGAACGATCCTCAGGCCAAGCTATATGATCTATTCGGGGTTAAGTTGTCTGTTGATCACTTACCCTTCAAGCTATCGACGCGTTCATGCAATCAAACCTCCGAATAGGTTCGTAGGTCTGAAAAGTGGGTAAAATCACAAGGCTCCAGCATCTCTTGCTGTATAAAACGAGGGGTACATTGGACGATAGTTCAACTCATCCCTAATGCGAGTTGTATCCACGATCATGTCCCATGGATTGAAAGGCTGCTGTGCGGCTTCAGCCTCTAACCGGTCGGACTGATGATGAAGCTGAAACAGCTCTGCTACAGTAATCGGGGAATCATCGGCGACGTTATAGATGCGACCGTCTATACCGGGAGTGGAAGCAGCAAGCAGTAATGCTTGGCTTACATCCGCATGATGGGTCATATGAAGACGTTTAGCGGGTTGCCATTTACTCATCATCGGCAGGAATTCGGTAACATGAGGATCACTTTCTCCATAGACAAAAGCAAGCCGTACGATGCGAAGTCCAAGTCCCTTCTCCCGATGAAGCTGGAGTAAAGCTTCTTCAGCTATTTTTTTGGTCTGAGGATAAGGGTATGCAGGTTGCAAAGGGTCATTCTCTCGGCTCGGTCCACTGGTATTCCCAGTGCCATACACGAGGTTCGTACTGGCAAACACAAACCTTGGAACATCCGCCTTCAAGGCAGCTTCCGCTAAAGAGATGCTTGCATCGATGTTTGACTTTCGCGCAGTTGCTTCATCTACACCGCGAAATTGCGCCGCCAGATGTACAACGACATCTATACCTCTCAGCGCGTAAGCAAGACTTTCCGGCTGCAAAAGATCACCTTCAATAACGTTGACACCTTGCTGCTTTAGCATACCCGCCTTCGTCGCGTTCCGTACCAACACGCTAACGTTATGACCGCGCTGCAGTAAGCGTGGTACGAAGCGGCTTCCTACTTTTCCTGTTGCTCCTGTTACAAAAATATTCATATTCGAGTACCTCCTAAGTTTTGTTGGTGCTATACTTACAGTATTACAGATACTGGAATCATTTGCCTTCCTGCGCTTATCGTAGGTTTGGCAGTGTCAGGATAAGGAGAATCGTATATGGGAGAGATTTCTTCTAGCTTATCGCTGGGCGAATTTTTGCGGGCACGCCGAGAACGTCTTACTCCGGAGGAAGTGGGGTTACCTTCATATGGGCGGCGTCGAACGCCTGGACTGCGGCGTGAAGAAGTGGCCCAGCTTGCTCATATGGGTACTTCGTGGTATACCTCCTTAGAGCAGGGCAGAGAGGTGAACCCATCGGCTCAGGTGCTTGATAGCTTAGCCGAAGCGTTAAAATTATCAGTCGATGAGCGGCGTTATCTTCATATGCTGGCAAGGACAGCAGAAGCGGAGGAAGCGGAACCTGCTCAAGAGGTAATCGTTGGTTTGGAGCGAATGTTGCGGGCTCTTGAACCGAATCCTGCTTAAAGTACGCAGTTCGACGACTAGAAAACTTAGGTTATTCTGTAACCATTTCAGAAGTCTCCTAATTCTTTTAAGAAACCCAATACCTCTTTATTTCAGGCGCTCCACCCTTTTTTTAAATTGGATTAGCTGCGTCTTCTTTACTATTGACTTTTTTGGTGACTGTAGATTTAATTTTCATGGGAGCGGGGGGAAGGACTGCTACTCGGCAGCCCTTCACTGTTTAACTATCGATATCCGTTAGCTCCCAAGGCCATAATAACAAAATAAGAGACCGGAACCCCAACGGAGTCCCGGCCTTCATCCTATCCAACCTCACTCAACTTCCCATCCCGAAAATACACAACCCGCTTCGCCTGCTGCGCAATCGCTAAGTCATGCGTAATCAACACAATCGTCCTGCCCTGCTCATTCAGCCGCTTAAAAATCCCCAAAATCTCCGCACTCGTCTTCGAATCCAGCGCACCGGTAGGCTCATCCGCCAGGATAATCGCTGGATCGCCCGCCAACGTCCGGGCAATCGCAACACGCTGCTGCTGCCCGCCGGAAAGTTCAGACGGCAGATGCCGCCTGCGGTCCAAGATATCCACCGCTTCCAGCGCTTTCATGACAAGCGGCTTCCGCTCCTTGTTACTCAAGCCCCGATAGATGAGCGGAAGCTCCACATTTTCATACACATTAAGCCGTGGCAGCAAGTTAAAGCTCTGGAAGACGAAGCCGATCTTCCGATTCCGGATCTCAGCCAACTGTGAATCCTTCATCCGATTAATGGCCTTACCGTCCAGCACATAGTCCCCACGATCCGCAACATCTAAGCAGCCCAAAATGTTCATCAGCGTCGATTTACCAGAACCCGACGGACCCATAATCGCCACGAACTCGCCGTGATCGATCTCTAACGAAACATCGTCCAACGCACGAATTGTCTCTCCACCCATCACATAATTCTTACTCACATGCTCAATCTGGATTAAGGTCATGCTCTTCGCCTCCATGATCTGAAGCCAAATAAATGAAGTATGCGACTCATTAAGCACACTCGACCGACCTTACCGCTTCGCCTTATAAAACTCATGATACAGCTTCATGAGCGCCCGCTTCTCAATACGCGACACATAGGACCGCGAAATCCCCAGCTCCTTCGCAATCTCCCGCTGCGTCCGCTCTTCCCCGCCAAGCTCCAACCCGAACCGCCCGACAACAACTTCCTTCTCGCGGTCATCCAAAATCTCTAAGTTCCTATAAATCTTGCTCTTCTCTATCTTCAATTGAACCTTATCTACGACATCGTCGGCTTCCGTACCGAGGATGTCGATCAACGTGATTTCATTCCCCTCTTTGTCCGTTCCGATGGGATCATGCAAGGACACATCCTTGCGTGTTTTCTTCAGCGAGCGAAGATGCATAAGTATTTCGTTCTCGATACAACGCGCCGCAAACGTTGCCAGCTTTGTCCCTTTGTTTGGGGAAAACGACTCAATGGCTTTGATTAAGCCGATCGTTCCGATGGAGATCAAATCCTCTAGATCTTCTCCGGTGTTGTCGAATTTTTTGACGATATGCGCGACTAACCTCAAATTGTGTTCAATTAATTTATTTCTAGAATAATCATTGCCTTCGGCCATCAGTCTAAGATGTTTTTCTTCTTCTTCCTCAGTTAAAGGTTGTGGAAACGCGTTATTTTTGACGTAGGATACAAGTAATGTTAACTGCTTGATTAAAACAGCAATCGCACTGAAAATCCCAGGCATTCCAGCCACTCCCTTCGATGTTTGCGGATCCTAGCTGTTACGGAAGCCTCCGCTTTAAAGATTAGTATTAGTGTATGTGGGTTTGTGCCTAGAAGTGCATGTACGGAATAAGTTACTTGAATTCGTCTGCTTCTGGAAAAATTTCTCACTTGAGCTAATTAAACTTGAGAAAACTAAGTCAGGCAAAGAACAGACAGTTGTATTGAGAACAGATATGGGTAATGTCTTAAACCTTTATTGCAAAGTAAGAAACCTATCGGATGATGATGTGCTTATTAAAAACAAACATAGCCGTCCAATGCAATATGGAACGGCCCGTAGATTATTTAAAGAGTACATAGTTAACTCAAGAATTCCTGATTATCATCTGCACGTAACTAGACACACTCTCGCTACTCATTTATTTGAGAATGGTAGCGAGTTATCCATAATTCAACAACTTCTTCGACACAAAGATAAACAAACAACAGTTGCATATGTACACCCTAATTATGTCAGGATCTATGGGATTAAGGTGAAAAATAATAAAAAGTTATATGAGCAGTTAAGTCCAATGCTGAATTATGATGAACTTGATTAACTATACTAGTTAGTGTTGCTCCAATTCACTTCACAGAATCATTATCCTTACATGCTCTGTATGTGGGAACATATTGGCATGTGATTTGATCTGTTGCAATCCGCAGAAACCTTGATTTGACGGGTTTTTTCAATTAACTTCTGATCTGTTTGGCTACAATTCGGCGAACAGGCTGCAAACAATGCAACACAAGCGGACACGACGGCAGCTTGTAAAGTTGGATTCCAACTTGAAAAATAGCTTTAATGTCCCTCCTCTCCTGTGAGCCTCCCGCTCGATGTGGCGGGAGGCAACGACTACCTTGCTATTCCTTCTTAGTTAAAACTTATACTTCACGATTAACATCAGTTCTTCTAAGTTTTTCATCTGATCCACACCTACGGATAACGCAAAAGATTGATCCAGTGAGATATCCTCTTTATTCCCAAAGCAAACATTCCAATCGTCGATCCGGTTAAGCAATAGGTTTGCTTCATCGATTTTTATTGTAAAGCTGACCGGATCATCCTTGACTTTGGCCACGAACATGACGTGTTCGATAGCGGCTTTAAGAGTTTGCGCCATAAAAGGTAATCTGGTTTTATCGATCTTCAGATCGACGCTGCCATTTTTGCGGAGCACGTTCCATTCACCGGGCAAATCATGTTTCATGTTCAAAGCGATGTGCAGGCCCGTTTCGTTCAGTTCCTGCTCCATATTCTCGAGCTGCTTCGACAAAGACTTGATCGCTCCGGATTTCAACCGCTCTCCGCCTTCGCAGGATGTGTATTTGACATGCAAAATCGCGTCCGAGATTTTACTGTAGTCGAATTGCCGGAAGTTCGGCATTTCGAGACGCCACCTGCTGATGACCCCTGCTCCTTCGAACGGCAAGTACCTTTCGTCCTTGAAGCTAAGCTCGAACACCCCGCTGTCGTTCTGAGCGCTGCTGGCCGCGATCGCGCTGATCGGAATATTGAATGTGCTGAATCGTCCGTCCGTCTGTTCGGTATCTTCCACGTAGTCTTTGCCCCCGATTGAAGTGTTTCGAAACTTGTTCTCGAGCAGACTTAGCGTCGCGTTAACACCGGTGTAAGGTCCGACGATGCAAGGAATCGAAAGGGATACCGACTTGATGCGGCGTTTGTAATGACCTGGATAATCCATATCGAACAACACTTCCGGCAGCGTGAATTCGCATTTGCCGGCCTCTCTGAGTTGGACGACGGCAAGCGGATTGATTTGGTAAAGAGAGATTGGCTTGACGATTTCGTAATCGTAGCCTCGCTCTTGCTGATAAGCCGCTTCCAGTTGCTTCAGCCCGACGTATAGCTGCTCACCGGCGAGCAGTCCATTCCGACCAGCATCGTAATAACCAGATTGGATGAAATTGGTGCTGGTGACGCCTCTATCAAAGCGATAGACGAGCTCGGCTTTTTTGGCAAGCTCGTAAGCCAAGGTGTATACCTGGTGATGCAGCGTATTTAAGTTGTCAGCCATCCAGACGTATAGCTCTTCGTTCGAGTATTTGTTTCGGATGAAATCTTCCACTTCGTTGGCGTTATCGATCGCCTTTTGCTGGTTTGCGATTTCTTGGTTCGCAATTTCGATTCGGATGAGATTGGCGATAATTTGCTTGTCGATCTGTTTGAGCTCGAATCCGGCTGAGCTGGCTTGGTGAATTCGATCTTGAAGGGCGCGGGTTAACCCGCCCTTCTTGCCCGCTTGATTAGCCCCGAACGACAAGTCGCTGGCCCTGACTTGCAAGCCTTTGGCCACGGCCTGCGCAGCCGATCCCAAAAAGCTGCCGCCCCAAGCAACGCCTGCTCCTACGCCAAACGGTTTCCCGTCCATGGTGAAATTCGGAATCAGATGTAATGCACCGGCCAGTGTCTCCGAAATGCCCGACCAACGAGTAAAGTCCTGCGCTTCGCTCGCTTTTTCCATGTCTTCCTTTTCAAATGGAATGAGCTTCAACCCGCTATCCCCGTCTACCGTCACGATCTCGTTGGGAATTCCGTTGAATTCGACCGTATCCGAAGGAACCAAGCTTTCGTCGAGACCGCTTAATTTCAAGTAATATTTCATTCTGAATTCGGGCGATACGCGATTTTGCCTCAGGCTCTCGAGGTTTTTCTGTGCTTCGTCCAGTTGCTTCTTCTTGATTTCCATGAGGAGATTTTGCATGACTCCCTCGTGTTTGGCCCGGAGGAGCGTAATCGTCTCGTTGTTTAGTTTTTCTTTGGCGGAAAGCATAGCGCCGCCCAACGCCTTCAGCTCATTGCACAATTCCAGTGCCTTCTGAAGCAAATAATAGAAGCGGTAGTTCGGCATCGGCGTATGAAGATCATTCAATACCGAAGCTAGACTTAGCCCGTGAGCCGCGGCTTGTACGAGCAGAGCCGGGTCGATCGGCGGTTCGAACAACGGTAGCTTCCGGAAAACCCCTTCGATATTTTGGCTATTTCGAATCTTAAACAATCTGTCGGCTAGCGTATCCCAATAGCCCATCAGCTTGGGGTTGTTGGGGATACAGAAATACAGCGACGAAGCCGTGCCGTAAATATTGGCGGAAGCAAGCTCTCGATTCGCCAAGCCGATCGGCAAATCCGTTTGATTGCTGAACGGCGCCACCAGTTCCAGTTCGACCATCGCGTTGCCGAACGCATCCCACTTGTCCAGCAAACTCATATAGGTTTGGGGTTGAATCTTCCCTCGCTTCGGAATCATCATAGGCTGCGGACCGAATATATGGCCTGCCAACACGTAACATTGTATGGCTTGGTTGATCGATTCGATCGTATCCTGACGGAAAAGGTAGTCACCCCATGCGATCAAATTGTCAACGTAGCTCATCACGACCCATTTCATGTAAGCAACAGGCCTGCCGCGCGCCACCACGTGAGGCATAAACGGCTTGTCCCGCCATTCGTTGATGGCTTGATCCTCCGTATTCGGTTTGAGATTGTCGAATATATTATCGAGCACCCGTTGGCTATTGATGTTCCGAAACGGCATGAACTGCCAAAAGCGCGTGGCGTCTGAGCCTTCGGCGAACGGATTAAAGACATAGTGGAACCACTTCATCGCTTCTTCGAATTGTTGGGCTTTGCTGAGCGTATTGGCTATCATGACAGGCGTGTGGAAAAACAACTCCCACGTATAAAGCGAATACGGTCTTTTAAGCTCGTGGTAGATAAGATTAGTCCCGATTGGCAGGTTGGCCGGCTGATAAGGACCGAAATTAACGTCCGGCATCGACAAATTCCGTTTGAAGAAGAGCTCCAGTTTGCCGGAGTTCATCAGTTGCAATAAATCCTTGGAATTGGAATAGTAAAAGTCGGTGTCTTCCGGATATAGACCTTGAACCATTTCTTTGGCGTTGTCTTCATGAAAATAAATAGTCGTATTCTGTCTTTGCAGACTGACGGGATCGATTTGCCAGGAATACATGTTGTCGAAGTTGTCTTGATTAAAATAATTGATATTAAAAGATTCATTCAACAACTTTGCACTTGTCGATACCAGAGCGGAACCGTTAAACTCGAATGCACCTTGGTACGACGGATCCAATCCCCATTGATCACCGATATTGATGATTACGCTACTATCACTTACGATGGGAATGAACCTGCAATACTGAAGATCGTGATACGTGCCAATAGGCTGAGTAAAGACGGCGCCGGTGCTCACTTGCTTCTGCGTCCATTTGCCGTTTCTGTACTCGCTCCACGCCATTTTGATTTCATAGTATTCCGTTGGCTGCGTTAAGCTGCCGGGATCATCAGCATACGATTTAACGTTGATGCCGTTCAGATCCTCGGATTGTGTTTTCTTCATCATTTGCGGGAAAAAGACGAGCAATCTATCATTCCATACGACTGGCGTAAGGAAGCTTCCGGTGTCCTTGAGAAGTGACTTTTCCACTTCGTAGCTTGGAATGTCGACCTGCATCTTCTCCCACGGATACCAGTTCATTCCCTTTAATTCCACGTACCTGTAATAAAAAACATGCGGTGCGCTGCGAGTACGGGCGAAAATATGCAACTTAGCATTTTCGTCGGTTGCCGTTCCTTCGACGTATAATCCAACCACTTCCATATTAGACACTTCATCTAACTTGTAAAGATAGCTCTTGAGCGCGTCGGTGACATTGGATTTGGTAATATCCTTTTGCAGCAGCTCGCTTTCCAGTTCCTTGAAGAAGGGACTTTTGTCGTCTCGAAGATTCGATAAGATCAAATTCTCAGAATACAGGAACACTTTGCGGTTCGCTTCCCAAACCCTGTAATTTTGCATCCAGTCCCAGCGCGGTCTGTCCAACAATTCGGAGGGGATACCTTTCTCGAGACCAAGGAAGCAACGCTGCACAAACAATTGAACGGACGAAATCGCCTGCTTAATGCGCGAGGTTTCCACAACCGGCTCCATCTGCACATCAATGAGGAAATATTCGAATAGTCCGTTCGCATCGATCACGTTCCGCTCGATCAGTTCTTTTTGTTGCAACAAATAAGCGATCAGTGCATGCTTCTGATTGTTTCGAAGCTCGTCGCTCAGCGGCTTGACGACTTGTTCCCAGTCCGTCTGGTTGTAACGTGCTCGAATCGCATGCTTGATGCTGTCGGCGATTTTGCGGCGAACGTTAAATTTAGTGCCCGGTACCGCCCAATCGAAGAGCAGGTCGATGTCAACTCCGATTTTGTCGGCCACGGCCAGCGCTTTTTGCAGCTTCAGCAGGCTTTGTTCATTGCGATAATCTCCAAGGTTGGCAAGATCAAAGTGGGAAGCCGCGATCAATTTCTTAATGCGTTCCGGCTTCCAAGTCGTCAGCTCTGCGATTTTAACCGGAAGCTCGTTCTTGTCCGAATCTTGATCGCGTATCCATTTCCAAAAGCCGAGCATGTTCAATTTCGCCTGCGGCAACGAATTCCGCAACCGGACGTAAGCCTCCAAGCGTCGCCACTGTTCAGGGGAAGGGGCTTTAAACTCAAAGCCACCGAAGTCTCCTTTGTTCCCGTCTATAAATCGGATTTCGTCCGCGCTTAATTCGAACGTGGAAATCAGCATGGCCGCTTTTTTCAGTGCGATTAGGGCGGGCTCGCATCGTTTGGTCGCGAACCCCGGAATTAATGCCGTGGAAGGGATCGCACTGACTTCCGTTGACGGCGTCTTCCAGTAGATTTGAGTAATATGAATACCCGAGGCAACCAAATTCACCAACGTGCCGGCGTGCAAGGTTTGGGTGTCGCTCCACCATTCTTTCCCGTTTACCAGGTCCTCCTGTTCGGTAAAAACAAGAGCTTTCCCATCCATGCTGACGGCAGGTTCCGTGTCGCTGTCTCTAACAACGAAAGTATAGAGGGCATCGGAAGCAGGATTCACGTACACCTCCCACTTCGCTTCATTAGGGTTCGCGCTTTCTTTGATATTTTCAAAGATGCCGTAAATCGGCTCATCGGACGCGTCCTGTTTCAAAACCTCCGAAACCAAGGCCTCGACGATTTTGGCATCGAGCCCGACAAACCCGGCAAGCATATTGATCACGAAACGATGGGAGAGCTGCTGGCGCAAATAGGGAAGATAGATTTCCAGGAAAGCTGCCCGTTTGGGGCCAGCGGTATTCGGATCGGCTTCTCCATCCGGTATTTTGTCGAGCGGCTTGCTGATGTCGCCGGAATGAAAAAGGGTAATGATTTGCGGTTTATCGGTGTCCGTTTGCGCTTGTTCGATCACGCTGGCCAAAAGTTCGTTGAACATTTTGTCCTGCTGCTTTTGAATGCGAACTAAAGCATTGGCCCACTCGAGGCTATTATCGATGGCTTTATAGTCGTTCTTTTCGGCCTCGGTCAATATGCCCGTAATCTGCAGGATTCCTGTGGATGGGTCGTATTGGAGCTTGTTTTTGAGCGACTGGGTGTCTTTCAACGCGATGTTCAATTTGGAGGGCGCTTTGGTCTTGAATACGTTCGTGCCTTCCAATATACCGACGATTTTATCCACCATGCCGCTTTCAAATAGCAGACTTGCCTTGGAACGGACGAGTTCTCCGGTCGCTTGCTCCTGGATATTCAGCATTTGTGCAGCCGGATCTTGAATGGCGGGGTCGGCTTTTAAATTTTGGTGCGCTTCGTCAATGGCATTGAGGCCGTCATACAGTGTTTTGCTTAACTGCAATACGTTGAGCTCGGAGGGGGCAAAAGGTTTATTCTCATCGTCCACGCCCCGAATGATGTAATTCAGCTGCTGCGGAGTAAATCCGGCTGCTTGCATACGATCCCAACGTTTGAGGAACAGAAGCGTGGAATGGGCGTCCGCAAAGAGAGGTTCGAATAACGGCAGTATTCGAATGAATGTCGGTATTCTAAGGCCTAGCGCTTTGGACAATAATCGATAGCGATATAGAACGGACAAGTTGTCCAGCGTCAGTTTATTCTCCAGTTTGGCATCTTGCATGATGGCTTGGATATCGTCCGCAGAGAGATTAAGGGCTGCCATCACGACCGGAACATGATTGAGCAAGGAAGTGTCTGCCAACAAATAATGACCGTTGTCGTCCGCCTTAAAAATCTTGTCGATGCCTCGCACGTTATGAGTCAGGAATAATCGCTCATAGAGCGATTTTTCTCCCACGGTGCCGATTGGGCTCCAAAAAGTCAGCAGCTTGTCCAGCTCGAGACTGGTTTGATCCAGCAGTTTCTTAACGGCGACAAGCTGATGAATGAGATTCGGGTTAATGGCTAGCGGATGCTTGATCATATTGCCGCCGCTACCTTCGCAATCCTTGCAATCTTCGCAGCAGTCGCAGTCATCCTCCCCGCAGTTTTCGCACAGTGTTTCGTCTTCATGAGCGTTATTTTGCTGAGCAACGTAGTTCGCATGGCTCAATCCCGCAACCGCTTGATCGGTCTCGGAGATCGTCCACCCGAGCTTGCGCCACAGGCGCAAGAAACGATGAATACGGTCGTACTCTTCAATCATTAAAGGCGTGCCGTCCAAATGCTGAAGCAGCGCCGTGTCGAGATTGCAGCTGTCTTTTTGCTCCGTGTAGATCAAATGCTGTTTTCCGTCCATGGCCATAAAGACGCCTTTCTCGCCTTTATCGCTGACGAAAGAAGCGCCTTGCAAAATGTTGGCATCTAGCCAAGCATGTTCGTTAAGGGATACCTCACCGGTTTTTCTATCGATTGCGCCTTGTTCAATGCCGTCGACATTATAGATTTTGCAATCGATGACTGTTGCAAGCTCTCGAGTTGCATTCCCTCGAACCGATTTATACAGCACTTTACCGTTCGCGCAGCCTCTTCCGCTCTCGATGACGATCATTTTGCCCGCTTTCGCGAATTCGCACTTCACCCAGCGCCGGATGTCTTTATCGGAGATATCCGGATTGTTCGAGTCGGAATTCGCGCAATCCGTAACATTGCGGTTGGTGAGCAATGCTACCTTTTCTTTCAACGAGGGAACAAGTTCGGCCAGCTTTTCGTAATTGACGAGTAAATCGGCCATTGCGTCGATTCCGTTTGCTTTGGCGTAGTTTTGCAGAAACCGGTAGTTCACATGCAGGCTCTCCATGATCGCTTTGGATTTGCCTTTGGGCATATTCGGGTTAATATATTCCGTCTTCAACAGCTCTACCAAATTCACGTAGTCGATGCCAGTGCGGCGCAGAAACTGTTTCTTGATGAGGGTAAGCCCCTCGTCTCCCATCATCGTTTGATCGTCGTCAAAGCCGTAGTATTTGCTGACTGGTTTGACGCCAATCGTTTGCCGATATTCGTCATCGGTGAAGTTTTTCTTTTTGAGCTTGTCCATCAGGTCTTTCGTTTCGAAGCACTCTTGGGTCAAGATCACGTACTCTTCCATCGTGAGCCCGAGAAATTCCGCGTCGGCGGCGCGATTCAATGCTTCGTTCTTCAGCCGAACGACTTCGTCATCTCCATCCTTTACCTTTTTCCGGAACGTCTTGATCAGTTCGTAACGGCTCGTGTCCAGATGCTTCAAATAGATTCTTTCGGCGTCGATTGGTTGATGATAAGGCAGCGTGAACGGATACACTTCATTTTTTAGAATGCAATACGCCTGATATTCGGTATTCTGGGGCTCGGCAAGCAGCTCCCCGCTCGTTTCGTCTTCCACGTTAAACGCTTTAAGACGCTTGAAGGCCACGAAATTTTCCATCACCTCGTTAGCCAAATCGATATACGGCAAGACGGTGTTCGTATTTTCGCAAGTGAGCTTCAGACAACCCAAATCGGGCCTGCGATCGAACAGCTTCTCGAGAGGCGTGCCGGATATATCTTTCGGGTCCGCCTTTTTCTTGAGCGGGTCCAGGGCATCGAGATCGGGATCCAGATTGTTATTTCGAATATATTGAAGCAGTTCCACGTAATAGGCAGCCGCGCTATAGACGGACGTGCACTCTCCGCATTCGCAGAAGTCGGCATCGCCAAACAGCAAGTCCCAGGATAAATTACGGTCCTTTGGCGATTGCTCGGGCTTGCCCATGCTGTTGTCGATCATGGCGACGCCCGTGCCTCTGTACGCTTCGCTTATCGACTGAATAGCATGCTCGTTGCGTACGCGCAACATTTGCGCGTTCGTGTGAATTTGAGCAAGCGTTTTTCCGTCCAAACCGCTCTTGCTCATCATCGTTTGGAATTGCGTTTGCGGCATGGATGAGATTTGCATGGCCGACAGCATCTTCGTATTGTATAGTACGGGCACCGCATCCACATCCGGACTTACGGCGGCTATACGCTGCAGCGTTTTGAGCTGGGTCGTCACCGCTTCGTGATTTTCAGAAGGGATATCTTCCAGCGCCTTGTCGTTGTTCAGAATGTCATAAATTGAAGTCGTTTTGATATTGAAATCGGGATGCTTGTCCAGTACCTGTGCGACATTGCCGCCAATGGCGTCGTTTAGAATAGGTACTTTCGGGTCTCTAATCAAGCTTGTTAGCATCGCCGTCGACTCCATGCGGAACAGTTCGCGATGCAGCTTTCGCGCATAGGTTTGCTTGTCTTCGTCGTTCCCCTCTGGCGCATAGGTTATCGCTTTGTCGACGAATTGCTGCTTGGTGAGCTTGGTTGCCAAATCGCGTATGGAATTTATGTCGGGGTCTTGCTGGAATGCCGAGATGAGTTCAGCGTTGCCTTTGCTAAAATCGGCCAGCCGGTTCGTGAATTCCAGCTTGTTTAGAATATCCGTCTCGAAAAGTTCGTCGTTGGCGAGCTCCGCTTTGATGGCCGACCAATTCCCGCTGTTGGTTTGGTATTTATCTTCAAAGATCTTCATTTGTTTGTCGGATTTGAAATCAGATTTGAATAAATTAAATTTATCCACAGGTTGACTCTCCTTCGTTTGGGATATTTATTCATCAAGGCCAAAATATATTCTTCGATCTACAATCCAGAGATGATCCTCCACATAAATCAAGGCTTGTGGATGATCGTGAATTACAATAATGTTGCTGTCATCGCTCCGGTAACAAAATACGGGCCAATATCGGATGAAAATATCCCATCTGGTTTCCACGGCATAACTCTCACTCCAGAAAAATGTGATCGTACAATCGGGGTTTACGTCCAATTCAACATTAAGAAAATTTCTCAATTCTTCTTCTTTCTCCGAATCGCCCCACCCGCAATATGGATAAAAAATATTGACCTGATCTCTTTTTACTTTCTCTATCAACATATAATGATGACCTTTGGAACTAATCCAACGTTTCCATTGTTCCGTGCTATACTCTTCGCTTAATGGTCTGATCTTTTCTAGGTCTACCGAATTCGGCTTCAATTCTTCGACTTCCTCTTCAAGAAATCTCCACTCAAGGCCGTAATCCTTCATTGGCACGTATTTTAACAACATTTTCACCTCGATCATTAGGAATCGATTTCGTTATTTTTTGGGCGTTGGTGGTTCGTCAAAGAAAATATGTCCGTCTCCTTTAGCATTGCTGCCCGTCTCCCAATCCCACCATTTGAGATGCGGTTTTGTATTGCCAACGGCAAGCTCATCTTTGTTGACAGGGTGGACCTCATACCCCGATTTAACAGATGCATCTTTCGTGTAGGTTGGTATCTGTTTCAATCCCGGCTTTGCCTCCTTCAATAACGCCTCAGCTTCCTGTTGCGACGATACCTTCACATTGATCCCCGGTTTCCCTTTTCCCTGTCCCTTGCTCACGAGCTTAACCGCTTTATTCCATGCACTGGATTTAGGTTTGCCCGCGTCTATTGCATCCTTGACAACGTCCTTGACTGGGGGCTTCTGCTGGCCTCTAGAATTTCCTGAGCCGCCCGGTCCTCCGCCACCATTCATCATCGCCATCGCTAGGGCAGGAGTTCCGGAGGCAATCCCGGTAGCATTGGCCGGAATAGGAATACTCCCTGCTTGGGGAATAAACGTAAGTTCCTGGTGACTGCCGTAATCCAATATTTTGGGGATCGGTGGTTTCGGTAAAGTAGGAGGAGGGCCGCCTCGAAGCCCCCTCAACCCGATTGCCGTTGCGAGTATTTCAACAGGCAAAGCTCCGAGCTTTCTCGACCTGTCATCATCCTTTAAAGTCTCACCTGTTTTATGGTCTTTCCCCGTTACGACCTCGGAAGCCGTATCAAGAGTGCCTTTGGCTCCTGCAGCGACACCAATAGCAGCAGCTCCTGTTACAACAGCCGTTTCAGTCACTCCTAGCGTAGCTGCGATAATCGGTACAGCTGGAGCAACAACTGGAGCTAGTGCCCCAGCCGTTATTGCCACAGCAGCTACAGTGACGACAGCTATTCCAGCACCTATAGCTACTTGTTTCCAACTGATATTCCACTTGCCATTGAGATCCATTTTATTGATCGGATTATTGGTAACGTAGACGTAAAGACTCAATCCGTCCACTAATCCTCCTGGATCGCATGATGTCCACCTTCCTAGCCACGGCACATAATACCTTGCGCTATGGTACTCCAGTCCGCTCTCCTCGTCCCGCTCCATCCCCGTGTAACGAAAACGTTTGGCTGCGCATTTGATGGCGGCGTTATTCGCCTGATAGGCCGTGGTGCCGAACGGGTGAAATTCCTCGTAGCTGATGACGTTTGCCTTCTCGTCCAATTCCAAAGCAGCCGACCCGATAAGATTGTGGAGCTGATAGCGTACCGTCTGTTCGGGACTTGTTCGGCCGAGCGCAACGCCCATGATCACCCTGGGTTTCGTTTCCGTCTCGATCATCACAAAGCGGTGTTCCTTATCCAATAGACTAAGGCTTACGCGCTCTAGCCCTGCATCCGTGCCGCTGTGTTGTTTGTAAAGCTCGTAGCCGGCGATATAGATCCGCTCGTTCTTTTTGCTGGGGGTATCCCCGACATTGGCTGGATTCTCGGTAATTTTCCGTAAGCGTTGACCTTGCCCGTCATATTGGTAATAGCTCGTCTCTGGCGAGCCGCCGTCCTTTCGCTTCTGTCGGGTAGACCTTGTCAATTGCTCTTTGAAGTTCCAACCCATCTCTTCCAAATGGGGCATAGCGGTCATATAACCATGGCGTACATGGTGCGAGTAGCTGTAAGTAAAAGCGCCTACTTGAGTGCTTATCAGTCGATTGTTCGCGGCTTGATAGCGGTAATCCCGGGTCCAACTGTTGCCTGCTGCCTGTTGGCGCATTTGCAAAATATTTCCGACCGCGTCATAAAGATAGCTCTGGTTATAATTGCGCATAGCCACTGGATCGCCTGGATTAAGCCGCTGCAGGAATGCAAGATCGCTCCAATTGTCTTGGCTGTCGTAGGAGAAAGGCGCTATACTCTCTCTCCCTGAGGCTTCCACAAGACGGTAGAGAGCGTCGTAGGTAAACTTAGAAATTCCGCTTAATTTTTGATTGCCGAAAAATTGCGCTGGAATGTTTTTGTCTTCGATGTGGGTGATATTGCCTGAGGGATCGTAGGTGTACCGCCAATCCTGAAGCGGGTCGCTGTTCTTCCGTGTCGTCTCCAAACGTCTAAGCCGGAACGTCTCATTGTCGTAATAATATCGGGTGACGACGTCGTTTCCATAAACGATTGCCATGCGTTGGCCTTTTTCATTGTAGTCAATGTTTTGGATGTAGGGAGCGACTTTCGCGCTGCCCGAATGAATAATGCTTTCTCCATCCAACAGACCAGCTTCATTATAGGTGGGGAGAATGACGCTACCGTCCGGCGCGGTTTGTTTCGTTATTCTGCCGAGGGCGTCCGTTTCCGTCATGAACGTGAAGTTGTCGGATTCTAGATCCGCGTTCAAGTCGGCGTCCGTCCAGTTGGCAATGCTTTTATAGTCCTTGAACAGCTTACGAGAAGTCGATTTGGGCGTTCCTTTGAAATTGTACTCCGGCGTTTCCACTAGCCCGCCGGTGTCATAATGCCTAATAATCTGTCCTCTGATGTTCTTAAGCTCGGGATTGATCTCCGCTTCCCCATAAAAAATCCGATCAAAAATTTGGTTAAGGGGGGTTGCGCCATCACCGCCTATTACTTTGCCGTATGTAGGTCGATGCAGCACATCGTAATTATATTGGAATTCATGATCCCGCTCATCCCAAGTGCGAAGCGGATTTCCCATTATATTGTGCAGTAACCAACGTTGGCCGGCATCCATGCTACGCTGATAGACTTGGTTGCCCAGCATGTCGTATTGATATTGCATGACCGTATTGCCTCGAGCGTCAACCACTTTGCGTAGGTTGCCTTCGATATCGAGCTCGACTTTGGTGAGATAGAACTCGTCCTCGTCGCTTCGGACATGTTTATTGTGTTCCACCGACAATACGGGTCTGCCCAGCGTATCGAGATGCTGTACGTTCGGCGTTCCGGCATGCTTGGCTGCTTTTCCAGCGGCCGACTGTTCCTTCTCCGGATCTTGGCCTGCCGCAAGGAGTTCGGCATCTATTAAACGGTTGACGCGTTTTTCGTACCAAGCCGACTCGAGAACGGTATCGTTCGGATCGTATACGGTTTGTTTCCAGGAATCGAAAGTCGTGCGAGATAGCGTGCCGTCTGGCATCTCGGTTTTGACGAGCCGTCCCGGCGCATCGTAGTAAAGGATAGGTGTTACTCCGGTTTCCACCAGCTCCTTCAAATCTTCATATTGGTGCGATACAGAAAAGTACGGCTCGTATTGCTTGACGGCATTGCCCTTGTTGTTGAGCACGGTTCTGCCGTTGCCGATCCAGCGTAGCCGCTTGGGGTGAAGCAAGGAAGTATCGATTTCTTGGACGACATACGATCCGTCCGTATTGACAACCGTTTGCTTTGCCAAGCCTGGCTCGGCCTGGCTTTTCTTCATCAGCACTTGTCCCAAGCCGCCCGAATACTCGAAGGCGATTTGAACGGGGGAATCCTTGTTATTCTTGTAATGCTCTTCTCTCGTGACGGTAGCCGCGACGGCAGGCTTGCCCGAATGGAGGTATGCTTCGAGATCGTACACGAATCTTGCCGTGGCATGCTGCAATAATTCTTTGCCTTTAGATACCGGATCGAGGAAAAAATCACGAACAAGTGCATCTTCGGGCAAAGAAGCATACTCGTTCAAGCCGATCAGATCGTCGGCTTCGTCACCTTTGCCGAATATCGCTATCGCCTTTACCCGTCCCAATTCATCCGTCATGGCTTCGGTTATATTCAGATTCGGATCTATCATGCGTTGCGGAGAAAGTGTTCGGTAATTAAATAGCTCAACTCGGCTCCTATTGCCCAATGCGTCTTCCGTTTCTACTATGAAGCAGAGACAGCTGTCATATTTCACTTTCGTTATGGCACCGTAGGGATCGGTATAAGAGACGGGCATATAAAAGCGGTCTCGAGCATCGGCCATGGCTTCTCCTGGCTCGACGTATTGCGTCGTCCCCGACAGAATCCACCAGTTCCCGTCGCCTTCTCCATGAACGAACTTCCCTTCCCTCATCAAATCCTCGTTCGCTTTGGTACCGAAGATTTGATCGACGAGGGCAGTGGTATACGCCAACTGGTAGCTCTCGAACGGCAGCGCCTTCGATTCCATTCGGAAGAGCGGCAATGCGTCCTTAAGATTATCGCTGCGATAGATCGTGCGCGAATGCTCGATCAATCTCTTCTGAGACGTTCTCGGAGCCGGATTTTTATCGATCTGATGATACTCGACTTCCGCAGCGATGGCCAAAATGTTCTCAAAATCGTGTACGGAATATAGAGGGCCGCTGCGAGAAACCCCCTTCAATTCGTACGTCGCCGTTTCCGCCTGAAGCCTTACCCTGTACGCCGTGTCGGAATCGATATCGTTGGTAAAGCCGTTCTTCGTATAGGAAATACAAGTTCTGTTCTGCGCTTCTTGCACTTCGACGGGTAACGAGAGGTCCTTCTTCAACCTTGGATAAACGACCTGAGCCGACTCCAGCACATTTCCATATTCATCAAGTTTAATATGGAGGGTATGGGAAATTCGAGGATCCTCAGTGTTCCGCTCGTAGCTGCACGTGACGGCTTCGCTTTCTTTGGCGATGTATACGGCGTATCGGTTTTGCCCTTTCGGCTGCATAATTTCAATCACGCAATTATTCGTTGCCACAGAAAAAGGGGTCATCTGTCGTCGGAACTGATCGGCTGTAGGGTTCTCTACCGGAGCGTCGTAAGCAAATATTTCCATTCGGATGCCTATGCCTTTGCAGGCACGCAAAGCCTCTCTCCATTCCTGCGCACCGAGATGGCTCAAGATGGACGGTTCTACGCCGGGAGCGGCAACCATACGAACATCGGGTGGCGGAACTTCAACGTTGGCAACGGCAAATCCCTCCCGAGCCATCGCCTTGTACCAATAGTCTTCGGTGAACGGATGAAGAAGGTTGTCCACGTCTTGAAAGGCACCGGTATGGAACCAACTCTTAGTGACGACGGGATCCTGATGCAAAGCGCAATCTGCGACTTGACCCGCATCACCTTTGTTCCAATGCTCGTAATGCTGGGTATCCGTCTGCTCCACCAGACCAAAGCCTCTGAACTCCCTCTCGGCATGATCGTAATAACCGTGCTTATAGCGGTAAGAGCTAACGAATCGGCAACCGGAAATACGGTCTATGGTAACGGTTCTCGAAAGGACATGAACCGGAAAATGCAGCTTGGTCGCCCATGGTTGGCAAGCTCTCCTGTCTTCGAGATAGTACTGGGTGGAAGGCGCGTATTCCATATGAATTTCTTTGCCAAGGTTGTTTTTGTACGACACCATGACGTGCGGCTTTTTGCTGTTCATCAAATCGATGTATTTAAGCGGGGCTATCGTATCCTTAGGCAGAGCACTCGACCATACGATGCAGGCAACGCCATTGCCTAGCAAATCCGTAACAGAAACTTTTACCTGAGGATGAATTTCCGGAAAAGGATCGATTTCAATCGGAGTGGCGGCGAACGCGTTCCCGCTTAGGTTTTTCCAGCACACAAACTTATTCAGACCCAAGTAAATCAGATCGGAGGTGCCGGAACCGTCGATATCGGCCAAATGGATGTAGGATGGGTTAAACGAACCATACAGGTCAAAGCAGGGAGCCTGATCCATGCCCACCTTTGCTCCGAACCGTCCATAACCGAGATTCGGCCAATAGCAAATTTCCCCGTCTCTTATTCTCACGATATCGATCAGACCGTCGCCTGACATATCCGCAAGGAATATCGTTTGCTCAAGATCGGCGAATACAAGAGCTGGGCCTAACTCTTCATCCAAAGGCTTGCCAACCCTATGTAAGCCATCATAACCTTCTCTTCCTTCCGACTCGTACCAACAAAACACCTGATCTTCCGTAATCAGAATGTCCGGCTTGCCGTCTCCGTTCAGATCGATCATGCGGGTATAGGAATTTCTCATATCAATGTTAGGAATGCGGTTGAATGATCGAAAAGGTTGCCACCCTTCCTGCTCATTCAATTCAAAATAACCTTTCGGCTCTGCGCCCATGCTTACTAATTGCTTGCTGCCGTCCGCATCTAGATCCATTAATTGCAACCGCGAACCTACGCCAGCGAAAGAAGGTTTTGTCGAAATCTGCTGTGCTTGCTCGAATTCGCCTCCTCCTAAATTACGTTTGTAAAACCATCCTCCGCTTTCTTCGGTCAGAATACCGGAAACGCCTTCGCCCAATAAATCGACAAACTGATATCGTGGCTCGTCGAGACCTGCCGGGGCGTGCATGAGCGCATTCGAAGAAACGGCTTGGACGTCCGTGTTCCAGTCTAGCCGTTGATATTCAAACTCGGTGGGCGGCATGCTTTTCTCCGAATAGGTCCCGTCCTGCTTCTTGATGTATCCGCATTCCGTGATGGAGGTCAAGTAAGTAAAGTTCGCTTCGCTCGAAACATCGTATCCGAAGTTAACGGACTTCACCAATGCAAAACCTCCGGGCAATTCAGCAAAATGATGATACAGCAGCACCCGTTGACAAAGCCTAGTCGTTCTAATCTCGAACCCCGCCTTATATTCCGAAAAGGCGTCCAGACGATAATTCCAATCGCCGGTTTTGGAAAAAGGGGGTTTCGCACTATATTCTCCATAATCAAATAAAGTTCGGAATACGAAATCGGATTCATCCGGATAAACATCGTTTAATGTTCTGAATGGCGTTTTATTTCCATAAAGTACCTTTTCCAAATATCGATTGGTGTAGACGATTCCCCCGCTTTCCTTACGGTTTCTATTATGCAGCGCCAATTCATCAAGCCCGTTGCTATTTTCTGACTTGTAGAAGTAGCACGCGCAATTGCCTTTATCATCGAAGACAATCTCTGGCAGCCATTCATAGACTCTATTAACATTCGCAGGATCGGAGATTCTCGAATCGACGCTCCATCCGAACAGCGTCGTAACGTTCTCTTTCGTTATTACCCTCCATTTGATTTCCGAAGTGGCTTTCGACGACCATTTCTCTATCCGCGCAAATAAGCCTTCAATGCGCGGCCTATAATGCCGGATCGTAAATAATCCGTCCGCCGAATCCCTTTCTTTGAGGATATAGTTTCCGTCTGCAGCTTGGCGAAAATGGCCGTTCTCGTCTCTGGCGAATTCCGCCACAAGGTCTTCAGCTTCGAAAAACAGAAACGTATCCGATTCTTCGGCATCATCATATCGGGGAAGACCTTTATCTGTTTTGCGTTTGATAGAAGGCAGGCTAAGCGACCAGCCTAAGCCAAATATGCCGTTACCGGCACCGGAGTTGTAGCTCAAATGCAAGGATGGAGAAGCCACACCTCGGGTTGGAGAGAACGGCAGTGGTATAGAGAAAGAAGCCGTTCCGTTCACCGCATTGACGGTAAACTTCTCGTCAATTCCCTTTATGGCCCCTCCGCCTTTCGGCAACGCGATGGAAGGAACCTCAATGGCGTTCGACTTCGTTTTCCCTCGGTCCGTCTTAAGAAAAGAAGAAGAAACCGCTTCCTTGTTTTCTGATTCAATCTTCATTTTTCCACCTCATCTCACACATATTGATAAAATATTAATTGAATAAAAATAAAAAGGCTGTCGAAATTAACCGAGAGCCTGATAATAAATATAAAATTGATCAACTATATCCAATTGCAAATAGACTTCTAGAAAGCCATTTGAAAACAAGACATTAATTTTTATGGTGTAAGAGCCCTAATTCTGTACTGTACAAACTGATGTAATCATGTAATATACCGCAACATCTTGTGGCGTCCCTGAATGTATCCCAACAAATGATTGAGAAGATGTCACCGTACTCCTTGCAACGCATTTGAACGTTAATTCAGTTCTATTAGAATATTTTAGATCCGGTTTTTCTCCGATTGCCCCTTCGTGATTGTATTAGGAGCCTTTCCAGTGTATCGAATCCTTCCATATATCCAGTTATTTAATTCGTCATATCAAATTGAAATAAATTTTCCATCATCGAAGTGGTACCGACGGTATCATAACTTAAAAAGTAATGACACCACTTGATTACAATGTAGAATAAAGCCATTTAACTGTGTCATGACTTAGTGTCGTAATTCATTCGTACACGCAATAATGAAGTGGCCAATGGTAGTAATTTGAACTTCATCCCCCAAATAATGAACTCGCACCTTATCAATGAGCCATTCAACTATTCTTCTCTTATCATCAAACGAAAGTTCAGAGCCTCCATTTTCAATAAACCTGTGAATTCGTTAGGTAGCTAACATGATCTTCTCAGCATTCATGTTTCCTTCATCAAAGGCAGCTATTTGGCTTAAATAATTATCAAACGATTGTTGTAACTCCATTTGTCAGCATTGATTTTGGCAATTTCTTCTGCTATTTGCTCTTCGTCCATCACATCTCTTCTGAACATGATTTTTATTTTTTCAACTTCTTTCGCCTTCTCAGTCATTTGATTCTTTATCAACTCAATAGCGCTTCTCATCTCAGTAACAATCGATTCCGACATAACCCCTAGCTGTTCAATGTACTCTTTGGGATCAGAAATAACTGACATTACGAAATCCAAATATAGTCGTCAAGTAGATCAGCACGTAATGTTTGTGCGGGACAACTTTCAATTCCATCTCCATATCTTCTTGGGTTTTTATTGGGGCGATAACAGGTATATCTGACACTTTCACGGCTTTTGCAATTGATTACCAGTGTAGGTCGTACAATTCCAAGTTCGTCCACAATGCGAGTAAATACTCATATTTTGTGTTTCCGGTACCTGTACTGTTTTTAACCTTCTGCTCTCTTGCTAATTCAAATTGCGCCGAATCAATGATAGGCTCAATTTCAACTAGGATCCAATCACTCAATGCTAAATCAAGATGAACTTGATTAACTATACTAGTTAGTGTTGCTCCAATTCACTAGCTTCATATATTACACTAATGTTACCTCCTCCTTAAGAAACATAAATAAAGCAGGGCTCCTACCCTCCCGCAGGTTGTGTTGTCCTGCGTTCCCCGGTACTATGAGCCCTCGGACTCCCATCCTGCAGACTGCTCATTTCGTCATGCAAGCTTATAGAGAGCCTCTTTAAGGTTTCAAAAAAAACTCCGTGCAGGGGAGGTCTCCCCAGTTCACTGCATTTTCTCTCATATCACGCCGTTACCCGTACGCTGGAGAATTCTTCGCTGCAGCTCCAAGTTTTTAGCAACTTCCGTCATATGCACTCTCTGGTGGAATAATAAGGCTCCCTCATATTCATTAATTATTTCTTCTCCACTAAAACTCTCCCTCAAGTTCGAGATTCTTGTACTAGTCTAGTTCTTCTATATAGGTTGAATATTCCTCCACTGCTTTCTAATCCATCTTTAAAGATTAAATCGTATTCAGTCAACTCCCCTTTTTAGATATTAGTTGACTTACATCTACAAACTTGAATCCTCTATTCTTTAAGCCTGACAAAATCAAGGGAATGGCCTCGAGGGACTGTGTCTAAGGATCACAGGCATGCAGCAATATAATAGACCCCGGACGTGCGCTCGGAACCACACGACGAACGATGAGATCAATGTTCTTTAATTTCCAATCCAGAGAGTCTGTATCCCAATGGACAACAATTTGCTTTAGCGATTGTAATTTACGTGCAACACGCATATCAATGTCTCCGCTAGGGGTACGAATCATTCGTGGTTTAACTCCAGTTGCCCGATAGATATATCTTTGGGCGGTCAAAATATCTTTTTCAATCCAGGCATTCGTTTTATTTGTGTAATTTTTATGTTGGTGACCGTGTGATGCAATTTCAAAGCCCATACGCTTTATTCGACGTGCGATACCAGGATTTGCCTTGGCGCACACGCCCGTTACAAAGAAAGTTGCGTTTCTTACCTCATGCTTGCGCAGTAAATCAAGCATCTTGTTGGGAACAGAAATTCCGGTTGCAATATTAATAGTGATGGCAAGCCATTTTTTCTTAGTGCTCACTTGTTCGATAATAGACGGCTGCACCCGTTACCCTCCAATCAATTTTATAGATCGTCATTTGCTCAATTCAATTTACGCCAGCAGAATAGCTCATAAATTACTTCTAACAGACGGGACGCATTAACTCTTGACAATCTTTAGAAAGTCTATCCACAACTGGATAAATAGTCGGTTTAATCCTTTAAAGGCTTTCTTCTTGAAATCATCGAAAATATTCACTGCTTCCTACAAAATACTCATCGTGTATTTACTATTCACATTCCAAAGGAGATACTCTTTAATGCCATGTGCATGTACCGCTCGAATTTGATTTAATATTTCTTTGGCACCGTACCTTTTTTGAAATGAAAAATCTTGAAGCCAGGGTCGAATTGCGGCAGTGGCTTTTCCGCTGCGTTTGATGGTCTTATTTCTTTTTATGGCGTCTGCTAATCCTCTATATACGACTTTATAGGGCTCATTTTCTGGATTTTTCAACATGTAACTGTTTTTCGCATAATAGGATGGATAGATCATGGGTGATATGCTATCGACAACCTGTGTGATCTTTTCCCATTTTTGACCTATCCCCATGTCATTTACAGCGGAAGTAACAAATCCAAATACATCTGCTGAAATACGGACATCAAATGGCCTCAATGCACGTTTGACGAACCTAAAAAATAAAGTTAGATTTTCAACTTTACTCAGTTTAGCCGGATTATGAAAGGCAATCTTCTGATCAACTACATTTGCGTTCTCCGGATATCGGACATAATCGAACTGAATCTCGTCGAATCCTAACCGTGCGGCTTTTTTTGCAACATCTATTACATACTTCCATACTTCTTTTCGATAAGGATCCACCCAACCAATCCATCCTTTTTGTTTCCAAATGCCACCAGATTTTCGCTGTATTGACCAACTTGGTTGTACTTGTACCAATTGGGGATCTTTAAAAGTAACCATTCTCGCAATACAATATATATTATTATTCTTTAGGCTAGCTATCTTTTTTTTTATGTTTCTATCGTTAAAATTTAAAATATTTCCGTTATCGTCTTTGACATCAATGACAACGGCATTCAATCTACTGCTTGAACTAACGATTCGAAAATACTCCATACATCTTTTATAATCAGCGAAGGCAGAAGGGCTTAAATAGATCCCTCTGACATGGTGATGTTTCTTGCTGAGAACCATCGACAACCACTTCCTTTCCGGCATTCAGACAATGCCTTGATTTTTCCGCTCCTCTACCTTATCAGAGACTGAAACTTATTATTGTGGTTAGCCACCAGTGGACTCCTGCTTAGTCAATAAGATTTTCTTTTTTCGGATCTCCACGTATTGCTTGTAACACCTCATATTTTAAACTGATAATTGAAAGAGTCTTTAGAAAGACATTTAAAAATAAAATTTCTTTTTTGAAGTATTCGAATTATGAAGGGCAGTGCTTTTGTAGAATTTGCGCTGAAGTCATGAAAGAGAATAATAACTCTTGATTTCCCTGTACATTCGGAAATGACTTTGTTAACAATCTTCTTTGATGTTAGTGGTTTTGGTTTAGTTGGATACGCATCGCCAGAATCAACATTCCAGTCAACAAACTGATATCCTCTTCTAGCCAAAGTAATTATGATTTTCTTTCGAAGTAGACGGCCGCTTGGAGAGCTTAATATCCAATTGTCGGACCCATATGGGAATCGATATAACATCGATGTCTTACCAATAATCTTCTTTAGTGCAAGTTCCATTCGATCGAAGTCTTCTAAGAATGCAGTTTCAGATGAATAGATTGTGTGATAATTATGAGTGTAGGTATGATTACCTATTGTATGACCTTGTTGAATGATTCGACGATAAATCGACGTTCCAAATCGGCTTTCATTGCCATTCACAAAAAAGGTCGCTTTTACGCCATGACGTTTGAGCAATTGCAAGATACAAGCTGTGTTTTTCACTGGTCCGTCATCAAAAGTCAAATAAGCTATTTTCATTTTAGTATTCCTTGCGTAATCTCAACAAGTTGAAAAAATTCTTTTGAAATCGATGACATAACAACTGCCCCTTTCGTCTTAAACTGCGTTTTATACCTGGTTTAATACATAAGCATTCTTGTCTTCAAATTGAATTTCGAAGCATCCATTCAACAATATGCATCATTTTAACTCGTTGTCCATTTGTCGAACCCTTCACTAAAAAAACGGTATTCTGCGAGAGGTCTTTCGAGACTTGGGTTTTCAAATCGTTAATGTTGGTGAAATGCATAATCTTCTTAAGCGATAAACCTGATTTCATTGCACCGACTCCGAAGTATCTTGAATTTAAGCCATACGTGTAAAGCCTGTGAAGTCCTTTGTTTGCAAGTTTACGCCCTTGTTCAAGATGAATTGACGTGGCATATTTACCAAGGTCTTTAATATCGCCTAATACAGCTATTTTTCGCCGCTTTCCAACCCCAAAACGTTGCAATACTTCCAATGCAGGTCCTAATTCAGGTTTGGTGTTAAAACTGTCGTCAATTATAATGTTGTTTTCTGTTTTCTTTATGGACAAACGGGCATACGGTTTCTCCATTTTTTTCAAACCATTTCTGATTTCAGCTATACTACATCCGAGTTTGTGAGATACGGCAATTGCAAAAAGAGCATTATAAACGTTACATTCTCCGTAGCATGGAATATAAAATAGCCTCGATTTTCCGTTAAGAATGACGCTAAACTTCATACCGTTACTTGTATAAGTTACCTTCTTGGCAAGATAATCCCCTGATCGGTGTATTCCAATACTAAATACTTTCCCCTTAAAAGACTTAATAGGCAGTAATCTGGAATTCTTATCATCCTGATTAATAAACAAGATACCTGAAGGATCCATTCCGTATACTAGTTCGGATTTTGCCGCTGTAATACCCCGAATTCCATCCTTAAAATTCCCAATATGAGCCTTACCTATATTTGTAATGATACTTATCCAGGGCTTTATCAATCGGCAGTGATTCTTTATATCCCCTTTCATTTTCATGCCGTATTCCAGCACGATTGCCTGATCCGCTGCTTTAATTTGCTTCATGTACTGGGATGTGAACCAGGTGTCGTTACCATTTTCAAACGATTTAAAGGTCCTCCACCGCTGACTAAGAATTGAAGCAAGCATTTCTTTAGTGGTCGTTTTCCCTGCACTACCCGTTATAGCAATGATTGGTTTACGCATGCTCCCTCTCCTTAGGAGTCCTTTATAGGAATTGCAAACAAGCCAAAGGAAGGTGATAAGTATGAAGCTTCGCAAGAGATTTTTATTATAAAGGTATAAGAAAAAGTCTTTAAAAGCCGCCCTGCTAGCCCCTCCAGCATGACTTCCACATCCACCCCCTTAAAACAATCCAACGACTAAAACAGTTGACGAAAGGAAATGCTTCCTTAAACCTGCTTACATCTCAAGTTTTTCTAGATACGCTGGTGAGTGTTATTACTGAGACGCTTGCTTTGCTGTGATCGGCAAAGAACATTTTGCATGAAGCCAGTCCCCACGCTTACAGAGCTGCCCGAGACGTCCTAAAAAGAGTGGATCCGGATAAATCTACTTCCAAATGGATTAAGCTCAAATTGAGGATCGGACGTGATGTATTTACCTAGTCTTTGTAAGCGGCATAATGTTTGTAATCTAAGCCACAAAGCTTGATTCTCTTGCTTTGAGATTTTATTTTTTATCACTAATTTTTCATGTATGATACTTTTTCGCGGCACGTCTATTGATAACATAGTGATAACAGTCCGTTGAATATATATTGTAACCTTTTTTGTGACTACGTTTTAGAAATCCTACAGTTTCTCCAAGGGATACGGGATGGAAATGAACCTTATCGAATATCTGCTTGCGACAAAGAAGTGTTACGCCTGCAATTTGCTTCACTTCTCGCATTTGCCTTCTTGGATAACGAAGAAAAAGCTCGGAATCAGATAGTAAAGTGGACAAGACAAGCCCTTTTTCCCACAATATCAGCTTGGGATTTGGCTAATGCATCCATCATTGTATTTAAATAATACGGCGAATAATAGTCATCATCGTCAAACTGTACTATAAATCCATAACGAGCATTACGAATTACATCTTTTAGACAAGAACCCAGCGCTTTCTTCTCTGTCCTTTTAAAGTTCGAAATCCTCGCGATTGCACATGTTACGATATTTGGCTAAGTTCATCGAGTCGTTATTTAAAATAAGAATCAGTTCTTTGGATGTATGCTTCTGACGATTATAGTTTGCCAGCAGCCGTTTGATGTAGTTAGTCCGATTAGTGCAAGTAATCACGGACACTGGTTTTGATTCATAACGGATATTGAATTTCCCCTGCATCTTCAATGCAAAATACCTCCTACCCGATATGCCAGATGCCTGCATCGCAATTCTGATCCTCTAACGAATCTGAACCTGTCATGCCAATGGATTCTGTTCTTAAATGATTTTGTGCTTCCGTAAAACCTGAAGCATATACCAGGCACGTTGGGTGTAGCAATGCTTCCTAACCGCAAGTTTACCCTGTTTACGTATCTTCTCGCGCTTTTCAGGGTGTTTCAGATAATAATTAACTAACATTCGGGTCTGTTCTGCAGAGTTAGAAACGACAAGATCCCTGCCCGGTTTAAATAACCTGCGTATTTCAGGAGTATCACTCGTAATCAAAAAACCTCCAGATCCAAGAATTTCATAGGTTCGTTGGGTTACCTGAGTGAGTTGATTCTGGAGACCGATAATGATTTTGACTGAGTTATATACTTTATGAGCATCGGGGTAATGTAAGTAACCGTGCAACCGTTTGCGTGGAATTTTCTTTCCAAGAATAGGTTTCATTAACTCCCACTGTCTCCCCCAGAAATCTACTCTTGTACCGTCTTGGATTAAAGGACGAATGAGATGTTTAATCGATTTAATGCGAAAATGCTTGGGGTACATTTTTAAAATTCGAGAATATCCATTAGCCACAATACCAATATCACGTTTCAGGCTCATAATGACCTTACCATCTTTATGGACCTTTGGATGGTATCCAAAATCCATATGGGCGGCCTTGATCCCCATTTTCCCATAATTTTTTACCATGGAACGACAGATAGTAAATACGAAATCAGGTTTAACTGTACGTACGTAAGGAAGAGTAAAAGTATCATGGTGAGTAGGGTCTTCTGTAGCCCAGTAAACATGCGGAATTTTTGAGGCAGCTACGTATCTTCGAACCAAGTATTGTTTATACTCCTCATGTTCTGGAGTCCATCCCATGCTGATAACAAGATCCGGTTTAAACGTTTTAAGCAATCGAGGCAGATTATTTTTCGTTAGCTTACCAGAAATTTTAACTGTGCTTCCAAGATCCCTGAATCCGTTCGGGAGCCCGTGAATCCACATTGGGTGATTTTCCAGAAATAAAACCCTCATCTTGACCCTCCGCAATTTGATAATTGTAAGATTTGAGTGACAACACTAAGAATGGGAAACCTTGTATTCCTAGGCATCAATAGTGAATCCAACAGCCGCAGTGCAGTTGTTCCAAAGTTCAAAAATTTTAAAGAAGGCTTCTTAACTCAAATAAATCTTGGCATAATCATCTGAATATGTGGGGTTCCCCAGTACATCGCCCTGCCTAATGAATATCCGCTATTTCCTTTGGCCGATATCAATCAGGATTTATTTTAGAAGTCCCTTCTTCCGAAGGATGTATAACATGAACTTTGCACGCTCCGTATAGTTATGTTTGGCAATTGCCCTCCTTCCGCTTCGTCGAATTCGTTCTCTCTCCTCCTTATTTTTCAAATAATAACGAACTTTCTCTAAAGTCTGCTGGGGACTGGAACTGACAACCAAATCTCTCCCTGGCTTTAATAACGCTCTTACCGCGGGAGTGTCAGATGTCAAAAAGAAACCCTC
Source organism: Paenibacillus sp. J22R160 (assembly GCF_059692135.1). NCBI lineage: Bacteria > Bacillati > Bacillota > Bacilli > Caryophanales > Paenibacillaceae > Paenibacillus > Paenibacillus sp. J22R160. The sequence goes on from NZ_JCAUAU010000005.1 coordinate 327,252, forward strand.
GGAACCCAAAGTTTCAAACGTTCTTTGAGTCAGCATATCGGTGTAATTTTGCACACCAAGAACGATTTTCGCGGAACTGAATACTTCGTTGGCTTTTTTGTATGGGATATATCCCTTGATTGAACTCTTAGGAATAGATTGGCCAAGAAAAGGCTTCATTCGAGACCAATTCCGTCCGTAAAAGTCAATTCGATAACCATGTTTGAGAAGGGGACGAACTAAAATGCTAAGGGATTGGCGGCGATACAGTTTTGGGTATTTGCGGAGCACATCCGGATAAGCGTTCGCGATTACCGCAATATCTGTTTGATATTTGGAACGAATCTTGGTTCGGAAATGAACCTTTTGGTGATAAGCATAATCTAAAAAGTCAGCAGCATACCCCAATTTCTTAAATCTTTTTGCCGTTTTCTCTGAGATTGTAAAGGTATGATCTGGTTTCATATGTCTGAGAAGTGGAAGCGTAAAAACATTCGTGAAGTTTGGATCCTCCGTAGACCAGTAGACAAGTGGAATTTTAAAGCGGGTTGCTAGTTTCCTTACCATTCGTTGTTTGGATTTAGTATGATCAGGTCCCCATCCAACCGAAACCAATAAGTCTGGATTAAAAGAGGTGAGCAGCCGGATAATCCTTCCTTGCTCTACGGGCCCAGAGACCTTAACTTGATGGCCCAAATCACGTAGTCCGTCCGGCAATCCATACGACCATAACTTTCCTCGCTCCAGAAACAAAATGTTCATGCCATCACCATCCTGTATATGAAATAACGGAATCAACATATATAGTTCTTACCTTATGTTTCGTCTCCACAACCTCTTGACGATATGCGCAACTAAACTCAAATTGTGTTCAATTAATCTTTTTCTAGAATTATCATTACTTCGGCCAGATGGGACAGCTTTTCAAATAAAGAAAATTTCATATTCCTCCTCTTCGCGGGCAGGCGCACGGGCAGGCTTTCCAGTCCGGAATAAAATGTGTATGAATAACCGCTAGGAGGCGATTGAGCTGGCTAAAAGTGAAGCAATTTACCGTTTACCGACAAATAAACGATTAGTGGCGCTCACATTCGATATCGGATGGGGGAAACGTGTACCCGGTCCCGTACTTCAGATGTTACAGTTAAAAAACATAAAAAAATCAACTTTCTTTCTGTCGGGAACTTGGGTAACTGAACATCCCAGTTTGGCGCGCAGCATTCATGCCTTAGGTTATGAAATCGGTTCGCACGGTTACCTGCACGAAAACTATACCAAGCACAGTGACCGTTGGATTCGAGAACAAGTGGAAAAAGCGGAACGCATCATACGTAACATGACAGGCGTGCGGTCCCGCTTGATCCGAACACCTAACGGCGATCTCAATGCCAGAGTTGTAAAACAGCTAAGCAAACAAGGCTATCGCACGATCCAATGGAGCGTAGACTCGCTAGATTGGACTAAACCTGGAATTCATTCCATCGCTAAGCGAGTACTCTCTAAGACGAAACCCGGGGACATTATTCTTATGCATGCAAGCGATAGTGCAATTCAAACAGCGAGGGCCTTACCACTGATTATAGATGGACTAAGAGTCAAAGGTTTTCAGTTCGTCACGGTTTCAGAACTACTAGCCGAGAGCTCAGGTTCATAACGCGCTAGATGATTTCTTCCGTTTAGCTTTAGGGTGGCCATTGGGCTGTAACAGTTCACTTACTGTTGCCAATGTGTAACCCTTCTTTTTGATTCCATCAAGAATGAGGGGTAAAGCTTTAAGCGTTTGCGGCCAGGGATCGCAGCCATGGAGCAATACGATAGCTCCTGGGTGTATATGAGGAATGACTCGCCGTACAATTTTTTGTATATTCTTGTATTTCCAATCTAATGAATCCGTATCCCACTGGACAATCGTCTGCTTCATACTCAGCAGCTTTTTGATCACTCGTGAATCCAGATCTCCACAAGGCGTGCGAATCATATTGGTTCTGACATTGGCCGCTCTCCAAATAGCTGTCTTCGCAGCTTTGACTTCCCGCTCAATCCAAACATTCGAATGATCGGTATAATTCTCATGATGGTAGCCATGCGATGCTATTTCAAAGCCCATCTTTTGTATTTGCTTTGCAATGCCCGGATTGCTCCGCACCCACTCACCGGTAAGAAAAAATGTAGCTTTTCTTACGCCCCTGTTTTTCAATAATGAAAGCAATCGGACAGGCACAACATGACCGCTAGCAATATCGAACGTTAATGCCAATATACGCCTTCGGGTCAGTACATTGTAGATAACACGATCGCTCTCCATAGTTGATCCATCTCTTTCTTTATGTCATTGAGTTAACTCCCGAATCTTCCGAGTAGCACGATATTTGTATGAGTGCTTGGCAGCCTATCTAAGGAGCCTGTGACCATGCAATATCTTATGCGTACATAAAACGCGGGAAAGTTGTCCGTAATCAGTGGGTGTTGCCCAAATTAGGACTACAACCAAAAAATAAACTTTCAGAGGCCGTGCTTTACGATTCTAAGCTTTCTTCAAATGCTGATATGGATGGGACTCAATTGCAGCTGAAGAGATTAAACATAATTTCAATACGTTAAACCTTACCTTATAACTAAAAGAAAACCGTAGCTAAAAACAGATGTTCTATTTACACTTCATCTTTCCATAAAAAAACCGCATGACCTAATTCATTAGGTCATGCGGTTTTTTAATATAGTGAATGACTCTAGTATGACATCACTACCCCCGCCATCCTTAAGATGCCGAGCTCGCCCTTGTTCCTTCTATTTCGGCGTAATTCTCTTGAGGAGTTGACTTCTAGCAGCTTTCAGCCTTTGCGCCGCGTTAAGGATTGGATTCGATGGAGGACTGTAGTACATCAAATTCTTGCGGTTCTTATCGTGCGATTTTTGTTTCTGATCCTGCGTAGGACTCGGATTTTTCATATACCCGTTGGTATCCACGAATAACGCATGACCTAATTCATGAGCCAACATTTGAGCTCTATTAGATGAATCCGAAGCCATTAAAATCGAGGCAATTCTGGGACCTAGTTTCTTACTAAAGACGAAAATCGCACCATTCGTCGTCTCCCCATTTCCACTAACGTCTTTGAACGCTTTGCCATTTAAGTAAAACACGACAACATCAGTTCTTGCGTTCCCTGCCACTTTCATTTTAACCATGTTTTTAACTTTCAAGGGCTGTTTACTTAGAAATAATCCACTAACGAATTCCTTATTCTTGAATTTATAAGAGTCGGAAGTCAGCCGCGTTATTTTTCGAATTTTGAATGTAATTCCGCTAACGCTCCAGATTTGACTTGCTTTTTTAAAATCCTGCCGAATGGTGGCATCCGATATCGAGTTACCCGAACTAATCATGACGTAAACATTGACGTAGGACTTTTTAATAGTTCCCATGTTCCACATATCTCCTTTTCGTCCCTTGAGTCGATTTCAAATATTAAGGCGTGTTTTACCATAATTACCCATATTTGATGCTATAAGATATGTTAAATTGTTTCGTCTGTAAGGGCTGATTTAGGGATAAAAAATAATTTTTAAAAACTAGGAGCCAAGCAGCTTACAGAGGTGCTATGGGATTTAACGAGGAGAGGTTATAAATACGAAATTGTGAAGAAATAAGGCGCGCCGTGACCAACCAATACACCACACGTATATTATGAAGGAAAAATCTAAACACAAGGGGTGTGATAAATGAAAATTCTCTCTGAAGAAGATAATTCTAAAAATAAGAACGGATCAAAAAAGGCTCGTAGGAAAATAGTAAATTTCGCTCGGACACACAAAGGTAACCTTCTCTATATTTTTGGAGAAAAGGAGATCGATCTCGGTTATGGCGATTGTTCAGGCTTTTGTAGACATGTGTTTATTAAAACCACTAAAATCGATATTGGTGACCGAACTTCATTGCAGATAAAACAGGGTATAAAAATTCCGAAAAGCGAGGCAAAGACTGGCGATATCATTTTTTTCAAGAATATATATAGAAGTGGTGTATCCCATGTTGGAATTGTTACAAAACCTGGTTATTTTATCGGCCTTCAATTGAAAGGTTGTCAAGAGAAATGTTACCTAAATGGATATTGGAAACAGAAATTTATGCAAATAAGAAGAATACTTGACCTACCAAGAAGTGAAAGGGAGATGCTTAAGATGGCAGAAATTAAAGTTTCATCGATCAAAAACAGAACTCTAATAGTGAATGTGTACGTTGTGACGAGTACTGGTAATTCAATTAAGGACGCAATAATTAAAAGGGATCTAAAACGTGCAAACAAAATATGGGAGTCAAGTGGAATTACCTTCCGTTTAAAATCCATTACTAGACATACAGAAGAATCCTATAAATTTAAAAATGGTGAATTTTCTGGTGGCATTTTCTTAAACAAGCAACCTAAAAAAGTACAAAAGTTAGTAAAGTACAGCGTACCAGGTAGCACTCGAAAGGATGTGGTAGTCATTTATTTGACATCCAAATCCTTTAAGGATATTGGGGCTAACAGAAAGACAACCGGGGCAATTTATTTTTATGGAAAAAAAGCAGGCCCAAGAGTGGCAACAATTCTACTTGCTACAAATTCCAGGGAACGTGAACAGATGCTGGCGCATGAATTGGGTCATGCTTTATTTGTAAACCCTCTTACTGGTAGATCCATAAATCCGAGTCGAACAATGGACCCAAAAGAAACTTCGCATGATTTGGATAAGAAGAATTTGATGTATCCTAAACCCCCTTCAAAACCAGTTATCAATAAAACCCAACGTGAAAGAGCGCAAAAGAGTACTTTAATAAGAACAATATGAACGACAGAGTTTGAACATATCTCGTTCCTTCATGTCAGTTCATCCGGCTAGTGACCTGCCACCTGAACTATTCTGTAGTAATTAATTTCTACCATTGCAATAGATATATCTTCTTGTCGAGCATCGGTTAAGGATGTAATTTCTTGTCTTATAAAGAACACAAGAAATTACATCCTTAGAATAATAAAATCGTGCAGCGCGCGGAATTACAAGGATATATGTGTTTTTCTCCTACATCTATACATAGCTGTTGTCCGTTATAAGTTTTTTACACTATTCTTTTAAAATCCCGTCAGTCGTTTTGCATATTGCAGGTTAGCTTTAACCGCTTCAATGTATACACCCTCTTGCCCCGCATCCAGTGCAATGGTGTGATCGGGATCGTTGTGATTAATTTCTATAAGCCAAATCTTTCTATTCGTATCCAGTCCAAAATCAATACCGAGATTTCCAATGTGTAGCCCTTTTAATTCTAGATGCTTAGCGACCTTAAGTGCATACAAATACATCTTTCGGCGGATTTGCGCAATCTCATTGTTAGCCAGTTTCGTCACTTCACTTAACGCTTTATGCCCTTCTTCGGCATAACCTCCAGCGCTTATGTTGCTGACAATACTATCCTTCTGGCTGAATCTTGAAATAATACCCATATCTCTCCATTTTCCGTCCTTATCTTTGACAAAAATCATCCTAAAATCAATAAATCTTCCGTCTGACTGGATCAAACTCAATCCTCTCTGAATAATAAATTTATTTAAAATTAAATGATTGGTTAGAAAATGTCCAAAAGCTCGATACGTAGCATAGGTTTTAGTTACATAACTGGTTGAATCGGGCTCCTTGTATGTGACTTTAATTTGTGATGATTTCCTTGTTACCCTCAAAATATTTTTTCCACCTGATCCATTTATGGGCTTTATGAAGATATTTGTAGAGTACTTCAACATTCGCTTAATACTATCAATATTTCTAAATAAAACTGTTTTAGGCAGCATTGCTCTGAGGTCCTTTCTTTGGTATAACGATTTATACATTTTCCACTTGTTCAACCGGTAATCATTAAATAGACACTTGCCGAAATCACCTTCGAAATGATCAATCAAATTCTTCTTAGCCCAAGTCTTGTTAAAAACGGCGGCGGGATAACGATACGATCCATGCACCCATTCACTAGAGACCGGATTATACATATAACCCTTTATGGTTTTGTCTATTGTGTTGACGTCCTCTGCGGCAAAGACGAGCATTGCGCCTCCGATACACTCATATAGTTTAGAAAATACCTGGATAATTTCTGATGCTATTCCTACTTTCTTTTTTACCAAAACTCCTATATAAGGTCCTGCAACGAGCTGATTATGCGTTCTTTTTACCTTTAGCAAGAGAAAATCGGGTAACCTTAGCTTGCTTTTGATATCGCGCGAGATCAATATTTCAGAGGCTTCAAGTTCGTCAGAAAACTCGAGGTGGATTAAACAAACAGTGTTACCAAATTTCAAAGCAACTTTCGCTCCATAATCGAGCATTAATTGTTTGGCCAAGTCTGAATGCAGCTTTGCAAAGCCGTCTTGCAAGCAATTAGATTCGCTGAACTTCACTTGTTGTTTTACAATCATTACGGCCCAACCTCCCACCTTTCCCTTTCGGACTCCATCGTACATCAAATCACAATCAGTGTATGGACTACCCAAGCATGCGGTGTAGACCAATTTCAATCATTGTAACTAGTTTGTATCCTTGTGTGACACATTTCCATATAATACAAATGACCAATAACCAATAAAAGGAGTTGATGATTTTGAAAATCACATATGTGGAAAGCAAATTCCTCCACATCCTGTTCGTCAAAGCCGAATTTCTCGAGCGCTTTGCCATACGCCCACAGCGTTTAATATTACAATTGGGATCTTGGCGAAGGGAAGTTAAAGTCACAGTTAAAGAGGATCTTCCTTCCAATACAATAGGTTTATCAAAAAGACTACAACAATGTTTTTATGTTCCTGATCTGTTGGACTACGAAATTGCCATAGACGGTCGGACTGTTCACATAGGACCAATAATTGCATTTGTCGGTTTTTCTAAAACAACGGAAATGACTCAAAGTATACTTAAAAATATTTATATAGATTATTTTGGGAGTTATTCGGAGATTAACGGACTAATATACCTTTGCGCTGAGGAAGGTATTAACATTCACACCAAAACAATAACAGGAGTTTATTACAATCCGTTTGCAGCATCATCGGAACTCCCCTTTATAAAAGCGACCTTTCCTTACCCTGAAGCTTTATACCGTCGGGTACCTATTCGGCCTAACGTCCTCAGTGATTTGTTCCAGCACTTAAGCGACAGAATATTTAATAGTTATTTCCAGAAAGATCATTTTGATAAATGGGAGATGTGGAGATGGCTATCCCCTCATCCCGAAATCAGAGAACATCTGCCCCATACCGTAAGACTATTGGGTAAAGAAAGCGTTGATCAGATGCTAGCGGAACACGAAACCGTTTATTTAAAACCTTTAGTCAATAACATGTCAAAAGGCATCATCAAATTAGAAAAGGACAACGGATTATACTCCTTTTATCATCAGGACCGCACAAAGTCAGCTCGGCCTTTTACGCTGAAACGATTAAAAAATCGAACTGCGTTAGATGTTATTAATAACACGCTTGTTGCCAAACGCTATATCATACAGCAAGGCTTGAAAATGCCCAGACATGAGGGCAGAGGTGTGGATTTTAGAGTCATCCTGCAAAAAGACGATTTCAAGCAGTGGGGCTGTGCCGGAGTTTTTGCCCGATTTGGCAAAAGAAACAGCTTTGTCACCAATTTTACTCTGGCAGGGTATGTACTTGAAGGAGAGCAAGCATTAAGGGAAGTCTTTAATCTCTCAGATGATGAAATCAAGATAAAGCTTCAGAAGCTTACCGATATATGCATCCGTACAGTTCAAACGTTCGAGTCATCGGGCGGTAATTATGCGGACGTAGGTGTCGATGCTATGATTGATGTTAATGGTAAAATATGGATATTAGAAATCAATGTGCTTCCTTTCCATGACTTCCCTCTCCACGCAAAGGCACAAGAAACCTATAGAAGAGTCGTAACTACTCCGCTGAAGTATGCGAAAGCCCTCACCATATTTGCAAATAAAGGTGAGTTATGACAACTTTAGGAATTATGGTCGAAGCCGTGGAAGTGGAGAAATACGATATTCATCGAAAGGCAATGCCCAATGCCAGAATTTCAAGAATTGTACTTTTCACTCCTGAACATGTAAATTGGAACACCCAGCGAATTCAAGGCTGGGTAAATGATCAACATAAATGGAGCTATGATGCGAACATACCCTTCCCTGATCTTATATACGATCGTGGGATTTACCACGGACAGAGAGAAATAAGCAATGCCGCAAAAGTGAAAAAAAACAGTGGAATCGAATTCGTAGGAGATTGGCTTGGGAACAATAAGTGGACCATTCAAAAGGCAATTGAAAAAAGCCTAACATTGAGGCGTCATCTTATTCCTTCCAAGCCGCTTATTCTTAATAAAAATGTGTTCTCTATGCTAAGTAAACATAAAAGAATAATAATCAAGCCATTATGCTCTCACGGAGGCGCCGGAATTAAGTTGATTTATTGTAAGAAAGATAAATATTATCTTCAAGAAAATAACAAGGAATTGCAAGTTTTCACAAAAAATGATTTTACCGCTAAATTGTATGTGCTGAGAAAAGCCAAACGATATATGATCCAAAAGTGGATGCGTTTGAGCGACGAAAATAGCCGTGTTTATGACGTTCGGGTACTTATGCAAAAAAATGAATTAGGCTCTTGGCATTTGACAGGAATGGGAGTTCGTTATGCTGATGAAGGGACGATTACCTCAAACCTGGCTACGGGTGGCCAATCCCTTGAATTGCAACCGTTTCTGTATAAACAGTTTGGAGAACTTCCCACCGAAAAGATCATTAACCGTTTAAGGGAGTTATCATTTGAGCTTTCCGCACATTTGGAAAGGACGTTTTGCAAACGTTTGGTGGAATTGGGGCTGGATTTTGGAATCGATCGTAATATGCGAATTTGGATTATCGAGGCAAATACTAAACCAGGAAAAAAACTGATCGAACAAGTATGTCCTCCAGAAGTATTCGAACAGAGCCTTCAGCTTCCTGTTCTTTACGCAGGTTATTTGATGAGAAAAAATGCAAGGTCTAGAGTTCTGGAAAAGTAACTTCTAACAACTCAGGTACCACCTAAATGTAATCTGGAAATTTATTAGTTTGAGTTATATACGCTGTCGTTAGGCTGAAGTCTATTCCCCCAATAATACAGATGAATATAATGCTAAGGCGCTCAGACGCACACTTTATGAATAGAAGGGAATTGGCATATGCGCAATGATCGTCTCCGTATTTTATTTCTTGAAGACCATCCAATGTGGATAGACGGCTTACCAAAAGGTTTTCAAAAGCTAGGCCATATTGTAAAAACTTGCTTTCCAAATAAGCAAACCAAACAATTGATAAAACAATTTAAACCTAATCTAATCATGGCGATGGGCTGGACTCCCTCTAATAGCTCTCCAAAGCAACAACGCATTATTGCTGAGCTTGTCCGTCAAACAAACGTACCTTATGTACTTTGGTCCACTGAAGATCCCGGATATACAAATATATTCTCACTCCCACTAATAAGAAGAACAAAGCCAGACTTTGTATTCACGATTCATCGACCTAGCGTTAAATTTTTCAATCAACAACCCTCCATCCGTGCTGCGCACTTAGACTTTGGTAGTGATTCGAATACTCACTATAGAACAAAGTCAGTAAAAAAATATAAAGGAACAGCAGCGCTTGTTGCAAACGGATATCCTGATCTATATAAATTAAAGCCTTATCATTACCGATTCCATTCACTCCGAAGGTTGGTTAATCCTTTTTTAAAGAATGGTCTTAAGTTAGACCTTTATGGCCGTGACTGGAATAAAATGAAGAAAATCTTCAAAAATACCATTCCATCACGACAAATTCATGGATATTTACCCTACGGAGAAGCCATTAAAGTATATAGTTCAGTCGATTTCGTATTAGGACCTCAAAATGCAAAAGATCGACTTACGCAACGAACTTACGAAATCCTTGCTGCAGGGGGTCTACTCATTACCGATGATACGCCAGAAGTTCGAAAATGGTTTAGACCAGGTAAGGATCTCCTCGTTTCTTCCTCAGAGAAGGAGACACGGATAATTATCAAAAAATATAGCAAGCTTCCTAAATTACGTGAACGCATACGTAGAAACGCTGTAAGAACTGCAGCAGCTTATTCTTATAGTAATAGAGCTCGTTATATGTTAAGAATACTAAAAAAAGAAAAAATAATTTAGTTCTTTTATTGTAATTTAAGTAATTGAGATACAGTTACAAAGCGATAACCTTTCTTCCATAAAATATAAATACAAGAATCTTGCAGTTTGAGTTGCTTAATGACTCGCAATTTCAGCTTAGCCAGTCTCCGTACTAATTCCAGCATATATTAACTTTTATGTGGACACTAGGTTTACGACGGCTCAAGTCAATTAAATACGTATTATGATCGCATTTATATTAATCACTTGGAGGGACCATTTTGAAGAATTAGATCAACAAGGTTCTTCTAGAAATCAAGTATGTGCAAACATATATGCAAAGTTTAATTTAGCGTCCATTTAGCTTGAAGACAGGATTGCAAACGGCTCCGCAGCGGCAGCTATTCAAATGAATGGATTTACAGACAAAATAAGAGCAAACGGTTTCGGGAATGCCCCAAAATCTTATATTATGTACCAGAAATCATCAACGAACAATATTGTCAAAACTGTCAATACTTCCGATCTTAAAACGAATTCTTTAAGCGTGACTGTGAATCCCAACATGCTTGACAAAACAACAATATTAAATTTTACTAAGGCAGCGGCACTATGGCATGCTTGGCTTCACCGCGGGTATCGCCATCCGGTAAGACAGGTTAATGAATAGACGGGTTGCCATTTCGTTATCGTACAATATCAATGTATTTATTGAAGCGAAAGTTGGTTGCAAACTGCCATACTAGAAGATGAATGTAACCAGTTTGGCTTCCCCAATGCAACTGCAACTACATTTGCTTCAACGGACATCATCAGTCGTAGTAGTTCTAATCCTGTAATAGATGACTGTATCACTGTAGGACCCTACTAATTTTGTATTTAGGTAACTATAACGGTGTACTTGGACTACTGATTATTTTTATGATTGGTTACTGCAGCTCCGAACAGATATTGATTTATATGATATAGATGCCTGTTTTCTTATTAATATATATTATTTGTAAACCAAGCATTCCAACAATTTCGCCTTTAAATTCTGCAACCAATGTACAATAGCTTGAATCAAACGACATGTTTTTTGAAGCGTGCTTTCATATTTTCATGGTGATATTCATTCTACTTGTTTTTCAATGGCGATATTAGATTCATTCAGTTTAACAATATTCTTGGAAGGATCTGCATTATTACTGTGGTATTATTTTTATCCCTGTTCTATGACTTTGTTGTATTTTATTTGAGATCAAGAACTTATTTTTGAATTAAGAATTATTTCCATACTAATCTATTAAATCAGCCCTTGCAGAGTTGACAGCTTTAGCATATCTTATAGCAATAAAAGGAAGAGAATGACAAGAATAACTTTATTACTTAATTATTTATATGGGGTTATTTACCAAAATTCTAATGGAACCAAAACCATTTATAATTGTCTTGTTGTTGCTCAAGGTCGCACTTACATTTTCATCAAATTTTTGAATGCCAGAGGAGTAGTCGTTCATAGAAGACTTAAGCTTTATCATATTATTAGTTTTGTCGCAATTAAAGTTTTAAAGCCCATACTGATGTTAGGAGGATTAATAATAGTTGACCTTAGTTAGAGAACAAAAGATCTTAGGTTAATCATCTCTAATCATTTATAGGTGGTTCTGCGAAATTACAAAAGGGACAAGTTCAGCCACGTAAATCCCTCCACTACTATAGTAATTGTTACTCTAGTTCAATCCTTTAGTATATGCACGGAGTGAGGAATCAATAATTTTATTCTTGCAATTTCCTGATTTCTTACCAAATCCACCACAAACCTCCATATTATCAGCATCCTTTTAGAAATCGAATTATTATAAAACACGAAAATTTACGAATCGAAATTGTTGAATCCATACAACAAAGACTTGAACTCCATAATGCCTGTTAATTATTATTAATATGATAATGATTCAATGTAGATATGAGTAATTTGTATTTCACATTCTCCTATTTGGGCGAATAGTTATATTTTTTCATAGGTCTTAATTCACTCAAAAACAAAAAGCACAATGTAGATGACACTAGCTTGAAGGATTTCGTCCCCTCATCTTATGAAGCAGATGCATCAGCAGCCTCTGCAAATGAACAGTAATCAATAATCACTGTCTTGTTAAGCAGAAAAGTTCCATCTGCTTTATATTGGTAGCTAAGTAGCTACTACCCTCGTTTACCGCGATAGACTTTTTACCAAGAACCACACTATTTCCATCGAATGTAACAAAGAATGGTCAGATTATATATGCATTATCTTTGCTAATTACAATAAGATGAAAACACACACTTACCTCTTTCTGATTGTTTCACTGTCAAATCAACAATACCACTCTACATGGCGTATGTGAAACATGTCTGCTTGTCCACCAAAACTACATAGCTTCGTGTCCACAACCCCTTGACGATATGCGCGACTAACCTCAAATTGTGTTCAATTAATTTATTTCTAGAATAATCATTGCCTTCGGCCATCAGTCTCAGATGTTTTTCTTCTTCTTCCTCAGTTAAAGGTTGTGGAAACGCGTTATTTTTGACGTAGGATACAAGTAATGTTAGCTGTTTGATTAAAATAGCAATCGCACTGAAAATCCCAGGCATTCCAGCCACCCCCTTCGATGTTTGCGGATCCTAGCTGTTACGGAAGCCTCCGCTTTCAAGATTAGTATTAGTGTATGTGGGTTTGCGCCTAGAAGTGTAGCTAACTCCATAGCCACTCAAAAAATGAGGATGCTGTGCCATTTTCTTCGGCATGCAATAGCCATATTCGCAACGTGTGTAAAGCGATTGTCTTTAAAGAGGGGAAAAGACGGCGTTTACTCCCGGAATGAATGTGGGGGTAACCGCCGTCTTTTCAGTAGCCTTGATTTAGGAGGACATACCTATTTCAATGACCTCGGAATTCGACCAAAGCTTTACTCAAGGGAACTTGAGTCCTCTATTTTAAGAAAAATAAGTTGTTTGCTCTCTGAGCGGAACTACAGGCTCTTATCTGGTCTCCATGGTGTGTTTTCCAAGTGAAATTGACAAGATAGCGGAACGTAGTTCCCCTTGCACTTGAAAATTGTTTCTCTTCGGGAAAATAGCGGACTGTAGTTCCCTCCAAAGCCTCAAAACATATTAATCCTACTCCCCGCTCAGCAAAAATTCACTTTCCCTTAAGCTATAGCCGCGAATTTGCGCGTTAGGCGCATCATCGACGATGTAGTTAACGACATAGATCTCCCCGTCTTCAAATTGTACCCAGCCGGAGTAACCTAGATCGGATAGCGGGCTGCGGTCGAAGTCGATCGGCATGATGCGCGTCGTCTGCTCCTTGCGCTCCTTGGCGACGGCGGAAGCGACATCTGTAAGCGCTGCGAAAAAGTTCTGCGTCCAGGCGCCAAGCCAACCCTTCCCGCCTTGGTGAAACCGGTAAGTGATCAGGATGCGTCCGCTTTGCAGCAACCCGGATACAGGTCGGTGGCAGCCGGGAAGCGGCATGCGGTACGGCCCCTCCCAGCTTTCTCCACGGTCATAGGAGATAGCTTTGTAGCAGTCCCAGCCTTGACCGGAATTTTCACGAAGGAATGCGACTAAGGTACCGTCTGGCATCGGAAGAATGCTTGTTTCACACACATTCAATCCAGCTTGACTGGCGACGGTCACGGGCCCGGCCCAGCTTATCCCCTGATCGTCGGAATACCACAGCATCTGCTCCAAGCACCCGTGAACGGGGCTTTTGTCATGCGCCGACAGCAGCCAGCGCCCTCCCGGCAGTTCACAGAGCTTATCCGGCACGATACCGGTAGCCGGCGTTTCGATGGGACCTTGCCACTCTTTACCTTCCGGATCGCCGAACCACATGTAGTTCTTGGCGTTCGATTCTTTCTCCCCGAAAACTTTATCGGCTACAATGACAAGTCGGTTGTCGGATAGCCGCGATATTCTCGCGCAGTTCCAATGCGGCCGGCCGTTGGTCCCTTCCGTTAGCGGGACTTTCGAGCTCCAGGTGCGGCCCCTGTCCATACTTTCGGTATAGACGATTCGCGTATACGAACGGTCTTTATGGTGAGCGCATTCCGAGAACACACAGATTAGTTTTCCCCCAGCCGTCAGCGTAACATCCGGCCATGCTTCATAGATGGCATCGTCCCGGCTAATCGTAAATTTTTCGATAGGCAATGATATCACTCCGCTTCTTTTAATATAACTGTGTCCAGCTAGCCTTAACCTTTGACGGAACCGATCATCGCGCCTTTTACGAAATACTTCTGGATGAACGGATAAACAACCATGATGGGTACCGTGCTAATGATCACTATCGCCGATTTCAAGGTTGCTGCAGGCGGCGGATCCTGTATGAAATCCATGCTCTCATCTGTCACCGTTCCTGCAAGGAGCACGTTGCGCATGATTAATTGGATCGGAAATTTGCGCGCATCGCTCAAATAAATGGAGGCGCTGAACCACTCGTTCCAATAATGAACCGCATAAAATAGACCGATCGTCGCAATGGCCGGCATCGACAATGGCACGACGATTTTCCATAAAATATAAGGCGGTGTCGCACCGTCCATAATTGCGGATTCCTCAATTTCAGCAGGCAGCGTCAGGAAGAAATTACGCATAATGAACAAATTCCACGCTGAGATTAAACTCGGAATGATCAGCACCCATATGCTTCCTTTTAAACCAATTGAACTGTATAGCATGTATTGGGGAATCAGTCCGCCATGAAAAATCATCGTGATGAAGACGAACAAAACAAGTTGGTTTCGGCCAGGCAGCGTCCTTCGCGCCAATCCATAGGCGAGCATCGATGTAAACAGCAAGCTGAGAAATGTGCCCACAATAACTCTGAATAACGTGATTTTGTAGGCATTCAGGATGATTGTGCCTCGTCTTAGCAGCATGTCGTAAGCGCTGAAACTGATATGCTCAGGAATGAGAATGAAGGCTCCGCGCCTGTACGATTCTTCCGCACTGATGAACGAGGTTGATAGCAATGACAAAAAAGGAATGAGAAATGCAAGCGTAAGAGCAGTCAGCAGCAGCAAATTCGCTATGTCGAAAACCTTATCGCCGATGCTTCGGCTGTGTATTTTCATACCGCCCCTCCTTGGATTAAGGTACACACCTTACCAAATACCAGTCTGATTAAATCGCTTCGCAATGTAATTAGCGCCCAGAATGAGCACCATGGCGAGTATATTTTTGAACAATCCAACAGCTGTAACGAACGAATATTTCATATTCGTCAGCCCTTCGCGATACACGTATGTATCGATGATGTCAGACACACCGTAAACCGGCGGGGAATAGAGCAGCAAAATTTGCTCAAAACCTGCACTAAGCAGCCCTCCGATGGAGTAAATCAATAGAATGACGATAATATGGGAGATACCGGGGATGGTGATGTGAATCGCCTGACGGAACCGGTTAGCGCCATCAATCGTCGCCGCTTCGTACAAGCCAGGATCGATGCCGGATATGGCCGCCAAGTACAGAATGCTCCCCCAGCCCACACTTTGCCATACATGAGAAGAGACCAACACGCTGCGGAAATATGAAGGCTCGCCCAGAAAATAAATCGATTTGCCGCCAAGCGCCGTAATCAAGGCATTAACAAGTCCTCCGTCCGTGGACAAAATCGTCATGACAAGACCGGCCATCACCACATTCGAAATAAAATGGGGCAAATACGAAACCGTTTGGACAAACCTTTTGAAGATACTGTTCCTCACTTCGTTCAGCAGTAACGCTAACAGTATTGAGGCTGGAAAGCCTACAGCAAGTTTTAACATGGAAATGACGAGCGTATTGCGCATAACATTCCAGAAATAAATGGAGTGCCAGAAATTTACAAAATGCTTCAAACCGACCCAAGGCCCCGTCAGAATCTCGCCTACAGTGCCGAAAGGAGAAATATCCTTGAAAGCGATGATGACGCCAAACATGGGCACGTAGTCAATAATTAGAAAGTAAAGGAGGCCAGGGATAATCAGATAAAAATAAAACCGATGCGACCAGATCCGGTGCCTTCGCTTGGAACGTCTTTCCGCAGCAACTCCTTGGACTGGCTCGGCGTGCACGTTCATGTAATCCCCTCCTGTAGGCAAATGAGACCTGCGAGCGAACCAGCCGCCCGCAGGATTCACATGTTATTTCTTCAGCGCCTGATATTGGCGGGAATATTCGTTAATCCACTTATCCAAACCAGCTTTATTCAATTGGTCAATGAAATTGTCCCATTCGCTTAGCGGTCTTGCGCCGGTAATGAATTTGACCGTTTCTTCGTCACGAAGACGAGTGAGATCTCCGGAGTTCGGAATATTTTGCTGCAGGTCCACCTTGTTGTAGACAATCGTGGAGTCGAATGGCATTTTGGAGGAATCCAGCTTCATAGACTCGTTCACCAAATAGTCCGCATGCTTTTGCCGAACTGGATCCAGGATCGCATATTTCGCCTCGGTAACAAGTCCAAGCGATACGCTGTACTCGCCTGCGTAAAGCACTTCTTTATCATTGACTTCAATGTTGAACTTCTTATCATCTGTATATTTCCAATTCAAACCGAATTTGGCCGTAATCGCGTTAGTCGGAATGTCTTGATATTGGAAATTCATGAATTGCATCGCCGCTGCCGGGTTTTTGGACTTCTTAGGGATAAGCTGGCCTGAGGTTCCTGCAGCGTTGACGGTCTGAATGTTGCCTTTGGGCCCTGTCATCCCCCGCACGATTTCATAATCTGCGCCAGGGAAGTTGCTCTGTACTTGCGGCCATAACAAGGTGATGCGGGAATACCAAGCGGTTGATGTGCCGACACGCCCTGTCTTCAGGAGCTCCAACGGGTCGAACTTGCCGAACGCTTCTTTGTAGATGTACCCTTTCTGGTACCAATCCGCCATTTTTGCAACGAAATCCTTGTAGCCTGGCGCCAATTCGACCGGTTTAACTTTGTTGTCCTTCGGATCGAGCCAATTGCCGTAACCGCCTTCCACGAAGCCGCCTGCGAAAGCCATTCGCAATCCACCCAAATCCGTCATCATCGGGATCGTGTCTGCCTTGCCATCGCCGTCAGGATCGCTTTCTTTAAAAGCTTTAAGCACTTTTTCTAAATCATCGAATGTTTTGGGTGCTTGCAGATTCTGCTTTTTCAGCCAATCTGTTCGTGCCCATACCGGATAGGCGACAACAGGAATGCCGCGAGGGATGCCCCAGATTTTGCCGTCTTTGTCGGTCATGAGATCCCAAGCTTCCTTCGGCCACGCCTTTTTAACATCCGGACCATATTTGTCCAGCAGATCGTTGATGGGCTGGATAGCTCCCTTGGACGCGTAATCGTCCCAGTTGCCATAGAAAATATCGAGCTCGTCGCCGCCCGAACCGAGCATGAGATTCAGCTTCTGATTCGCAGCGTCAGCGCCTTTGGGAGGGACATAAGCCGTCGCATCAATGTTCAACTTATCTAGGTATAGCTTCTTCATCTCAGCCAGCTTCTCCGGAACACTTCCCTCTGGACGTGCATTTAAGGAACCGCTGTTCTGATAAATATAAATTTTCGGCGTTGCCTTCGGCGCCTCATTCTTAGTCCCTGCTGCCGTTGACGCAGGCGAATTTGTCGCCCCAGACCCAGACCCTGTATCCGATTGGCTGCTGCAAGCAACCGTTGACATGGTAATTAAGGCAGTCCCTATCAGTAACGCCGTAGACTTTCTTTTTCGCATCGAATAAGCCTCCCTTTGGTTTGTGATGGTCTCCGATCCTTCTAGCTGGCGGTCGTTCCACAGTCACCTTACCATTGTTGGAAGCGCTTTTAAATAATAAGGTTATGAGATTTCATACTACATATTTGCGATGTCATCATTGTGCAATCGGTCCAATTACTCGCCAAAGATCTTTTTAAACTCGCCAGGCGTCACGCCGGCGTTTTCTTTAAACACTTTGATGAAATAATACGCATTGTTAAAGCCGACCCGGTTTCCAACCTCACCCACTTGCAGATCGGTCGTGCGCAGAAGCTCCTTGCTTTGCCTAATTCGGATGGCGGTCAAATATTCCGTAAACGACGTTCCCGTATATTGTTTAAACAAACGGCTCACATAAGAGGGATTAAGGTTCAACTGCTCAGATACCGTGTTCAGAGATAACTCTTTCGCATGATCCTTCTCCAGGATGTCGATGACACGCGCCACATGTTGGTTATCCTTCCGCTGCTTGCCGGCTCCTACGCCATCTGCTGCGTTTTGCAGAAACTCATCGAACCAGCCTTGAATTTGCTCCATTGATTCCAGCGCCATTAACTCACGGAACGGGTTATTGTCGAGCTTCACAAGCTTGGTGATGTCCGCGCCGAGATGTTGAAGCGTTTGCAAGACGATCGTAATGATTTTAAAGAAAACGAATTGAAGCTGGGCATAATGCATCCGATTCTTCTGAGCCGAACAGGAAGCGATCAATTCACGGATCATTCGTTTCGCCTGCTCGGCATCGCCTAGCTTCACATAGCCGGTGAACAGCTCCTCGTGCTTTTTAGGAAAAACAGCATCCGTTACATCTTCTTGGCTCAGTGTCACATCTTCGATGTAGATGACCTGCCCCCGGCCGTGCAGAAGCCTAAAGCGGAGCGCTTCGCTAGCTTCCTCATAAGCGCGAGGCAGTTCCTCAATCGTTGCGCAGTGACGCCCGATCCCGATCGAAACCGACACTTCCGCTGTTTTCTCCAGCCGCTCGATGATTTGGGCACCGACCAAGAACACTTCGTTCATATCGGCGGCTTCCGCGTGAAGAACGAGAGCAAGCTGCCGCTGTCCCGAATCGACGGTCATGTAGGGACGGTGCAGCAGTTCGCCTTGTTTTAACTCCTCCAACAAACAGACCTTGGTCCACGGTACTTCCATACTTGCAGCTCCCTGTACGAGGGATTGCTCTTCAAATGTAATCAGCAGCAGCGCTAACTGATGCATGCCGATGGGAATCGAAAGCTCTGCGAGCTTTTCTCTCATTGCTTCTGTCGGGGCTGCCGGTACCCGCAAAAGCTCGTGCTTTAACTGCTCACGGTAGTAAGGAAGGCTTTCCTCCAGCTTGCGGTGATACAAATCGCGCTCATCAAATGTTGTTCGAAGCGCGTCATCAATCCGGTGGATTTCATCGTTCCAGGTCCCACTCGGTTTCCCTATTTTTCCGGTAAGCATCACTACGATGCGGGCAATGGGGCGATAAAGCCCTTTGGATGCCATTAAAGCGGAGGCAACTGTCAAGATAAGCAACAGGAGACTGGAATACACAATAACTCGCTTCAAATACTTCGTGCTGGCGAGTAGTTTATCCATCGAGTTCACATTGACGAACGTCCAATCCAATTGATCGGATTTGGCAAAAGTAACAAGCGCCTGAACTCCCTTCCATTCATAACGCATATATCCGGAGCGCTCAGAGGTATGAATCAGCGGAAGATTATCCGCAATGCTCAGCTGTTCTGGCGCCAGTTCCTGACGGAAGAAGACTTCACCGGAACCCGACAGCACGAACAGGCTGCCTCTGTTGTTCAATTCATTAATAATTTTGTTATAGATCGAAGCAGCATCCAAATTAATAATGAATACATTGTCGTTCTGATTCGCCCGGAACAACAGTGTCAAAACTTCTTTCGATTGGCCGTTATATTGAATGGCCATGCGAGGGTCCATCAGAATCGGTGATTCCCGATTGCTGCTCCATGACTGAAACCATTCTTTGTCGAAGAAATCACTGAATGAGTACTGCTTGATCGTATTCTCATCCTTAATCGCAAGCACCAAATTTTTGTTGCTATCGTAATAATAGACAGAGTCTACGAATTCATTGGACAATTTAAAATATTGAATGCTTTCGATGGCACTCGTTTTGTTTTTGATATACCAGTACAACGAAGTCAAGTCTTCTTTGGCATATGTGCCATTTAAGCCTTCATAATAAGAGCCGTTGGGGTAAGATTCGAAATTGCGGAAGGACGGGTTCAGCACGAGCTGCTGGCAATTTCCCGTGATTTGTTGGATGACAAGCTCGAGCGCATTCATGCTCTGGTTCAAGTAGCGAGTATTCGTCGTTCCAGTCTCCGCTTCGAACGTTTTCATGACATTAAAATAAGAGATCGTGCCTAGCAGCAAGTTAGGAACTACAGCCAGCAATACGATAGACGTCATTAACCTCAGCAAAAACTTACGGTGTCTGAATCTCATCCATATCCCGAACAAGGGAAGATCGAGCTTCCTCAATCGTCATCATTCCTTTCCGTTCTCAATATGTAAGCGGTGTCAAAATGATATGGAAGATCACCCGCCCTTATTTAAATGGCAGGCTCTCTCCGCAACTGGCGCGAATGACCAGCTCCGATTGCAAAACCACTGACGACTGCGGCGATAACGCTTCACCACTCATCGTTCGCACGAGCATATTCGCCGCCTCGTATCCGGTTTGGTAGGCGGGATAGCGGACACTCGTCAGCTTAACCGGCAGCCTTTCGCAAAGCTTCGTATCGCCGTAGCCAACAACAGCTACATCCCGGCCGACAAGCAGTCCTGCATCAGCCGCTGCCCTGTACACACCGCTTGCGACGGTGTCATTAAAACAGACGACCGCATCCGGTCGGGTGGACCGCTTGAACATCTTCGCTGCAAAGTCGAAGCCGATTTGCTCATGTTCCCATTCATCCGTCAACCCGATCAGCTCCGGGTCAGCCGGAATCCCCGCTTCGTGGACAGCCCCCAGAAAGCCTTGATATCGCTGCTCCAACACGGAGTACATCGGCCCGCCGATGTACGCAATTCGGCGGCATCCTTGCCGGATGACGTACCTAGTTGCGAGATATGCCCCGAAAAAGTTATTCGAAACGACTTTCGGCGCATCAACGCCATCTACGGTGCGGTTGCAGAAAATCAACGGAATCCCCTGCTCCTGCAGCTGCTTAAACGAGTGCGCTGCCGGCTCCTTCGTAATGGCTGGCACCACAATGACCCCTTGAACGCCGGACTCTATGCATTGCTCGAGCGCCTGATGCTGCTTGGGAAGCTTGTGGTCGCTATTAAGAAGGACGACATGACAGCGGTTTTCTTGCGCCACATCCTGAATGCCACGAACGATTTCCGGATAAAAATCATCCGTAATGTTGGGTAAGACAACTCCCCAAGTTCGCCATGCATGCGCCGCTACGGTTCTGTCCGCCACAAATGTACCGCTGCCAATAATATTATAAATTAAGCCTTTGCCGACTAATTCAGAGATGGCTTTCTCAATTGTCGTGCGGGTGACGCCATATTTTTTCATCATATCGACCCGTGACAAAAGCCGTGAATGCGGTTCCAACAATCGAATATCCTCCTGAATCCGCGCCTGAACCTCCAAATAGCGGTGTGGCCTAGATATTTGTTCCCCCAAATTGATCCTCCCTCTCCGAAATCGATCCGATCAATTTCATCTTATCGAAAGATACGGTTTTTGTAAATAATGGGTTACGCGACTTAAAAAAGAGTACCCCGGACGTTCAAAAAAGAGGCTCTCCCTTAGTCACTTGCTGACTTTGGGAAGGCCTCTTTTTCTGCGGATTGAGTGTTTCCATCTATATCCATTGTGGCGGCTAAATGGACCGTCCCCTTGGAACGGGAATGCCGAGTGGATGAATTACTTGTAAGTAACGCCGATTTCTCCTACTATTTCCAGCAATTGATCCGTTTTTTGACAAATAACTGGAATTTCTACTGCTAATTTCGCCATAACTAGCAGGTTTCGCCCAGCTACCGACGATTTAGATGGAGTTTCTACCGCTATTTCATTCCCTGCCACAAAGCAGCGTAGAATAAGGGTATTTTTTCCCGTTAATTTGAAGAGGCTCTCCCTTAGTCAATTGCTGACCTTGGGAAGGCCTCTAAAGAGGACACGCTAATCAATTTTCAACATGTCTGCTAAACGTATCAGGATGTCCACTTGTTCCGGTTCCAACATTTTCCCGCTTTGGGCGGATACTTCTTTCTGAAAAGCTTCCAGCTTCCCTGCACGCGCTTTGCCTTCCGACATCAAAACGCCGCCAATCTTCAAGATTAGAGAGTTTGCGTAGCCACTATGATCATGGGTCAGAAACTGTTTGATCAGCCGAATCAAGCTCTCCAGGGTCACCTTGACATGAAATTGAATAGTGGAACTCCCCATATTCCCCGCCACGTCTGTTGCTGTCGCAGTCACTGTATTAGCGCCAAGCTTGAACTTATAAGCTGGTGCCGATAGGTTAGCGCAAGTCGAGGCAGCGATACCTGAAGCTGTATCCGATGCCTGACAAGTAATCGTCACCTTTTGGTCGATCTCATATACCTTGCCGTCATAAACGGAGAAAGTAACGGTCGGAGCCTGCTTGTCGATCTGCACCTGCAACGCGTGAGGCTTCTCCGTGTTACCGGCCTTGTCAGTGCTGCGGTATTCAATCGTATGCATGCCATCCGTAGAAACCGCAATCATCCCGTTGTAGACAAGCCATGTTCCGCCATTGACCCTATATTCCGTGCGGGCGATACCTGAGAAGTCATCCGCTGCGTACAACGTTATGGCCACATCTGAGGTATACCAGCCCTTAGCGCCGTTCGGTTCTGCCGGCTGCACCACTGCCTGCGTGACAGGCATCACGGTATCTCTATTTACATAGTGCTTGCGGACATCTGCATCGTTCATCGCATACTTATAGATCTGCAAATTATCCAAGTAGCCTTTCCAGTCGCGGTTTGCTGCCGTACCTTTATCGAAGCCTACCAATGGTGGCGCGCTCGCATTAGTCAGATTCATCCCAGCGCCATCGTATTTAGCTGAAGAAGCCGCCCATTCGCCATTTACATAAATCTTGTTAACCGATCCATCACGCACAACGGTGATGTAAGTCCATTCTCCGGCTTTGACAAGCCCAGGGCTTGTAGCAATGCCGACTTCCTTGCCGGACGGCTGCCCAGTCATGTTCATGCGGACAGCGCCGCTTTTTTCCACAGCAAACCACCACTGAGGCACCCCTTTGCCAGCTTTGCCGTACCAATATAACACATGCATCGACTGCACCAGCGCATCGGGGTTCACCCACACCGAGAATGTAAAGTCATCCGTGCCGGGATGAAGATCTTCCTCGTTCGTAATTTCCACATCGGCACGTGAGCCATTCAAGTACAGTGCGTTTCCGTCCAGGCCAGGGCGAAGCTCAGCACCATTTTGCAGAATACCTGTATGTCCTTTGCCTGTCATATCTGTAATCCCGCTGCCATCCATATGATCGAAATCCCAGTTCACAAGGGGCTCCGGCTTCGCTCTCGTAAGATCGAGATGAATCGTATAGAGCCTTACTCTCGTGCCAAGCTTGGCCTCGACCGTTATGTTCTGCAAGCCGTTCAATTGCACACTTGTGGGCACCCCGGCTGCGGCTGGTTCTCCATTTACCGTGACAGCGATGTTCCTGTTTGCCGTAACAGGTGTGATGGCCAGCTGCTCAGTTCCGGTGTAGAGTGCGAGTTTGTAATCTGTAATATCTCCACGGAATACAGGGGTCAAACTGCCATCAGACACCTGTAAACTGTCCAAATCCGGCTCTGCGGATTGAAACCATGCTAGGTGGAAAGTGGCAAACATGATTTTATCATAGGGCGTATATTCCCCGCCTTCGAAAAGAAGAGATACCCGCCCATCCGGAAGAACAGCAAGGGAAGAATAGGCGGAAGGCCCTATATACGCCGTTTTGGCTGTCATCCACGTTTGTCCATCGTCATTGCTGAGTCGGACGGTCATCTTCGCTCGAGTCGTCTCACTCGCCGGGTTCGCAAACAACAGCATACGGTTACCCGAGGCGTTATCTGCCGGCATATATCGAAAAAGGCTCGCTTCACAAATCGGGTCAATCAGCGTTGAGTCGTAGGTAATCGGGGACCATGTAGCCCCTTGATCGCTGCTTGTTGAGATAGCCCGTCTTTTCAGCTCCTGATTGCTCGACAGCCGATCGTTGCGCATCAACGTCCCGTCCGTCAGCTCCACCACGGTCGGCTCGCCTAGCCCCGGCGGCAGCATGCCGCTTTCGTACCAGGTCTCACCATGGTCGTCGCTCTGGATATTCCGCCCGATAGCCGGAATTACAAGCCTGCCTTTGGCCGGTCCATTCCGAAGCTGGATACCGATCCCCGGGCCTGTTCCATCCCACCTCGTGGCCGGATTCTGCACTTCGCTAAAGCGGCCCACCGGCTGTGACCAAGTCGCCCCTTCATCGTCGCTGTACGTGCTCCAGATCGTGCGAACTCCACGACTTGTGCCATTGACAATTGAAGCGAACGTATCAGTGCCGTAGTTTTGCGTGACGAATAGCCAAATGCGCCCTGTGCTCTCATCCTGAACCGGCGTCGGATTCCCGCACGTATCGGCACCTGCATCGCACACAATTTGCAGCGGCTGCCACGATGCTCCTTGGTCCAAACTTCGCTTGAGCACCAAATCGATATCGCCTGTATCCGACGCGCTATTTTTGCGCCCTTCGGCAAATGCCAGCAGCGTCCCTGCCTTCGTCGTCAACAGGGAAGGAATTCGAAACGTATTATATCCTTCTGTTCCTGCCACATACAGATCATGATTTTCAAAAACAGGTTCCTGCTCACTGCCAGCTACTGATGGTTGAATGCCTTCGGCAAAACCGGTTACAGCGTGACTCACAACCATTAGGACAACTAGCAGCAGACACACATACTTTTTAAACATGCGTCATCGTTCCTCCTCTCATTCTTCAGAATCAAACTACCACGTATTGAAAGCGCTTAATATAATAATGTTTTAACTTGGAGTATCACAAATTTGACTAGTCATTATAGTAATAATGGAATTGGCCTCTCTTCCTACATCATTGGATGACGAATCGTCGCTTTACAGCCGCCACCCGGACTACTCGTGAGAATCACCTTACAACTCGCGCCGAACCGGATTTGCAGCCTGCGGTTCACATTGAACAACCCGACGCCGCCTGTTTGGCCGCTTGACTGACTATGCCCGTTCATTCGCGCATAGTTTTCTTCGCTGAACCCTGGTCCGTTATCCTCGACCGTGCAGACCAGCTCCTCTCCTTCCATATAGACGCGAATGAGAATCTTCCCCTGCCCTGAAGGCAGCTTGCTCAATCCGTGCCTAACGGAATTTTCCACCAGCGGCTGGATGATCAACTTCAGGATCGGCACGTTCAAAACACGCGGCTGAACATACGTAATCACCTGAAACGTATCATGATTACGCAGCGATTCGATGTTTAGGTAGCTTTTGACATGCTCGATCTCCCGTTCGACCGTCGTAAACTCCTCCCCGTTATTGATGCTGTAACGAATTAAATTGCTAAGCGAAGTGACCATTTCGGTAATGGTGGCTTCCTGAACATGTTCGGCCCGCCATTTGATCGCATCGAGCGTGTTGTACAGAAAGTGCGGGTTAATCTGATGAATGAGCATTTGCATCTCCGTTTGCGATTTCTCTGATTCCATCTGTCTCGTTGTCGCAAGCAGCTCCTGCATGCCGAAAATGAGTGAATTATAGCCCCTGGCTAGCTGGCCGATTTCGTCGCTTCGCCCCCCGTACCTTTCGCTTGGGATCAACTGCCCCATCTGCACCTTCTTCATATGGCCAACAATGTATGTAATGGGAGAAACAAAGCTGTTCGTAATAAGTACCAACAGGACTGAAATAATGGCAATGCTCGCAATAACGACCACCACCGAAAATCGCTTAATACTTTCAACCGGTCCGAGCAAATCTTTGGCGGGAATGCTGACGACCAGCTTCCATGGCATGGTGCCCAGCGGTATATCCGACATATAAACATCTTTGGTTTGAAATTGGGAGTTATCGTGGCTCGTAAACAATACGCTCCCGCTCTCGTCTTCGACAATGTAATGCCGGAAATTCGGATATTCAGCCGGTGTAAAAATCATTTGACTAACGAGCTCCGCCGGAAAACTCAGCTGAATTACTCCAAGCGGGCGCAAATTAGACATCGATCGGATCAACCTTGTGAATATGAAGCGGTTGTCTTCGAAATACCAAAATCCTTTGCCCTGCAGCTCAATAGACCTTTGCAGCCATTGTATGTTTCCTGTGTTCTTGCCCGAGGGAACCAATTTGGAATACGCCGGAAATCTGCTCTCATCCGCAGGGTAAATCGCCATTTCATAGTTTCCTCTCAGTTCATTCATAAGCGTGATGGATCTGCTAAGAAATGACCGGTCCTCCAGCGAACTATCGAGCACCTCCAGCTTCCCAGATGCAATTATGGCATCCGAATGCAGCTCCGCTTGGTTGAATAACTGCTCAATACGCAGCCGGTTCTGCTGCAGATTTTCCATCAGCAAGGCAGACGTGACATGCTCGATTTGCCCGCTGGATTTGTTGAAATACCATACACCGAGAATCGTCACCGTCACGGAGACAGAGATAAACAAAAGGATAAACATTTTAACGAACAATGTGATTTTGTTGAATCTGAATGCTTTCATTTCCCGTATCTGAACTCCTTTGGAGTCATATTCGTTCTCTTCTTAAACAGCTTACCGAAATGTTGTATCTCCTGATAACCGATTTTCTCAGCGATTTCATAAATTTTTAAGTTCGTGCTGCGCAGAAGCTGCTTCGCCTGGTCTATACGGACTTCGGTCAAATAATCCAGGAAATTCTGCCCGGTCTCTTTCTTAAAGAGTCGGCTAAGCCAAACTGGATGCATGCTCAGTTCATCTGCCACACTTTGCAATGTGATCTCTTCCCCATATTTCATTTCGATAATCTGCTTCGCTCTGTCGATCATGAAGTGGGTAGCAGGAGAGAGCTGAACGGCCGCAAGCTTCATCAGTTCGCAAAGATGTCCATGCAGAAGTTCCAGCAAATCGTCCACAGTCGGGCAGCGTTCAGCCTTTTCCCAAAGCTCCATCGGGAAATGGCTGATCTCCATCTCTACCTTCTCCACAAGTGCGGCGTGAACGTCCAGCATCCATTCGAAACATTTGATCGACAAATCGCCGGCTTTACTTACATGCCTATCCAGCTTAAAGCGCTCGACCACTTGCTCCAGCCACATCCGGACTGCGAGCTCATCTCCCTCCAAGACAGCCTCCACGATCCGTGGAACGATTCGGCCATCGTCCTCTTCTTCGATCCGATCGGCAATTTCTCCATAGCTAACTATGCGTTTGGAGCTGTTTAGCAGCGCTACTTTGAGGGATTTGCGAGCTTGTTCGTATGCTTCCGATATAGCCTGGAAAGCGTGCTGTCTTGCGCTGATGCCAACAGCCAGCTTGATTTTTTGATAAGCCAGCACACTCTCCTGAATGTCTTTCGCCAGGTCCTGCTCCTCGCCCCAAGCCGTAAGAATAACCCAGTCCTGGTGGATGCTGCGAATCAGGATTGCGGGCTGATAATTCTTCAGAGTGTCCTCCGTAATGTTCCCAATGGCAAACAGGTTCAAGTTCAAATCCATATCCGCTTTGTCACGAAACTCGTCCTTGTTCAGACTAAGGGATAGGATGGCATACGATTGTGTCTCCAACCATTGTAAGTTCCACACCTGCAGCCGGTGATGAATATGTTCCTGCAGCGCAGTTTTGTGCATACATAAGCCCAGCACGAACTTTTCCTTCAATGCCTCTGTCCCTAATTTCGCATACGCCATTTGATGTTTGATTTCGTTCTGACTGATCCGCTCGTGTTGGATGATGTCATACACAGAGCGTATTTTTTCCATTAAATCCTCTTTGTGAGCTGGTTTCAACATATAGTCGACCGCTCCTAATTGAATGCTTCGCTGAGCATAGGTAAAATTACTGTATGAGCTGATTACGATAACTTTAGGCCGGTAACCCATCGCTTTCACCGACTCCAACATATCCAAACCACTCATCTCTGGCAGCAAAATGTCTGTTAATATCATTTCAGGATAATTCTCCTGAATAATTGAAAGCGCTTCCTCCCCTGTGTGCGATGTAAACACTTGTTCAAAGGAGAGTCCACACTGCTCGATTGCCTCTTGAATTCCCGCCAAAATATCGATTTCGTCTTCGATGACAATGATTTTCACGTAATCACCTCTTGACCATTATAACCTATCAGCCCCCCGGCACCCATAGGGGAAAATGCAAGAAAACCCGTCATATACGGGGTTCTCCATGCTTATCCTTTTACAGAGCCAAGTGTAATTCCTTTAATAAAGCTTCGTTGCAGCAGCAGGAAAAAAAGGATCATCGGTATTGCAGCCAGAGAGGCGCCTGCCATTGCATAGCCATAGTTGACGCTGTTCTCGGAGTAGGTAATTGTCGAAATACCCAGAGGAAGCGTAAGCTTCTCCTTCGATTGCAAAATAATGAGCTGCCATAAATAGTCGTTCCACGTGTGCATAAACGCAAAGATGGACAACGCTCCAAGCGCAGGCAGCAAGAGCGGTAGCACAATCGTCGCAAACAAGCGGATTTCCCCAGCCCCGTCTATCCTGGCAGATTCTACGATTTCGTCGGGAATGGACTTGGCGAATTGCCGAACGATGAACACACCGAACGGGTAAGCAACCGCTGGCAGGATAATTCCCCAGTAGCTGTCAATCAAACCAAGCTCTCTGCACAGGATGTATAAAGGAACTAGCGTGACCTGCGTCGGCATCATCATTGTGGCGATCACAATGAAGAACAGGAGAGTATCGCCAGGGAACTTTTTCTTTGCGTACGCGTAGCCCGCCATTGCTGAGAACAATACGATGAACAAGACAGTAGTTAAACTCGTCGATATGCTATTGAACATCCAGAGTAGCGCTGGAGTGGTATCGAAAATATGCTCATAATTAAACAACTTTAAATGAGAGGGGAACCATTCAGGCGGAATGGCCCATATGGATACTTGCGTTTTAAAAGAGCCCGTAAACATCCAGTACAATGGAAAAATAAATACAACAGAAGCTAACAAAAGAAACGTATATCTGGAGGCAACTTGTAATTTCATCCGTTTCCAATCTCCTCTATGCATCGAATCTGCGCGGTCCGCTTAATCGGCAGAAGATTTCATGAACCTGAATTGCAGCAGCGAGATCATTAAAATTATCAAAAACAAGATAACACTTTGTGCTGAGGCTTTACCAAATGCCAGCGAAACGAAAGCGGTCTGGTAAATGGTGTACACGAGTGATTCCGTTCCATGATACGGACCTCCGCTTGTGAGCAAATGGATAACAACAAAGATTTGAAAAACTGAAATGGTCGAGGTCATCACGATTAATATCGTAGTATGCGAAATCATTGGCAGTGTAATGCTGAAAAACGTGCGAAGCGGTCCGGCACCGTCGATTTCGGCAGCTTCGTACAGCTCTTTCGAAACACCTTCCATCCCGGATAGATACAAAATGATCGGTTGGCCTACCATCCAAGTGAGAACGACCCCGGACAATGCAAGAATCGCGCTTAGCTGCCCGGAGAATACATCCACAGTGCCAAAGCCAAGCAGCTCAGAGAAATATTTGATAATGCCGAAGCTCGGATTATACATCCAGCCCCAAACTAATGAAAGTACGACAGGCGTACTGACCACCGGCAAATAAAACACAAGCCTGAAAAAGCTCTTGGACAGTTTATGAAATCCCTGCATGAATGCTGCGATCACAAGCGACATGATCACAACGCAAGGAACAATAAGCAGTACAAAATAAAAAGTATTGACGAACGATTTGCGAAACAGCTCTTCTCCGAACAGAACACGGTAATTCTCAAAACCAACGAAAGAAGACTTATAAATATCTGCATCAAACAGACTTAAATAGAACGTATATAATAACGGAAGCACTAGAAATACTGCTAGAAATAACAAGTTAGGTCCGATAAAAAAGTAACTCCACATCCATTGTCTTAGCTTCATCCGCACAACACCTCATCGCTCTTCTCAAACAGCTTCGTCCCAGTACATGCGTAGTGCCTGGGACGAAGTCATGACGCTCTTACTTCTTGGCTGCCAATGCATCGGCATTTTTGACAAAATCATCAAGCGCCTGCTTAGGACTCTTTGCTTTCAAGAAGGCAGCCTGCATTTCAGGATAAAGTGCTTTTCTTAAACTGGAGAAATACGCTTTGTTTTTACCCAAGTCGGCGATGTCCATCTTGTTCAATAATTCGAAGACCTCAGCAGCGTCTTTATTCTTGATCTCATATGTCGCTGACTTACGCGCCGAGATGCCATATGTCGCTTTATTAATCGCCTTAATGTTATCCGACTGCGTCAGGAACTTCACAAATGCTATGGCCATTTTCTTCTTTTCTGCATCACTTTGCTTGAAAATCGCATAGCCGTTCTCGCCAGTCACAGTGATTTGCGGCTTCACACCTTCCTTCATGACGGGAATAATGCCATAAGCCTCAACGGACGGATCAACGGACCCATTTTTCTTCCCGACTTCCAGATCGCCGTATACAGGAGAAGTATGATTCAGAATGGCGAGCTTGCCCTGCTTAAACAACTCGAAGTTCGCCGTAACATCCATCGTCGCTGTACCAGGAGCAACGAGGCCTTCATCCTGCAAGCTCAGCATAAAGCTGAGAGCCTCAACTCCTTCTGGGCTGTTTACGGTATATTGCGTGAAATCGGGGTTCGCCCACTTGGCGCCGGCTGCAAGCAGATTGTTGACCATCAGTTGGTCAGCTTGCTCATTTTTCGCGAAATATGCGATGCCGTATGTATTTTTATCCGTTACCTTCTTGAGCGCATCCTTCATTTCATTCCAAGTCCACGAGCGGTCCTTCGGCATCTCGACCCCTTTTTTCTCGAAAAGGGTTTTGTTTAAGAAAACAACCTGAGGAACACTGCCAAGCGGTAGCGCATACAACTTGCCGTTAATTGTGCCCATCGTTAAAAAGGCTTCCTTCCAATCCGCCTTGTCGTCATTCACAACAGCATCAAGTTCCTCCAAGACATCATTACGGGCATGTTTACTGATGCGAATCGGAATGTTATCGTACAAAATGTCCGGAGGATTGTTGCCGGCGACCGCTACGTTCACTTTCTGCTCGATATCCGAGAAGGGCACGGATTCGACTTTGACGGTCACGTTCGGATGAAGCTTCTGGAACTCCACCGCTTTCTGCTTCTCCCAATCCCCGTAATTCTTGCTGTCATATCCTTCAATATCTTTGAATCCCGTGCCCGCCCACATGGTTAAGGTAACTGGCTTACTGCTGCTCTCTGCTCCTGCTGTCGGACTCGCGCTTGCCGGTTTTTGCTCAGAATTCGAAGCACAACCTGCTGCAACACTCGTAATCAATAAAGCGGCAACTCCTGTTTTTAATACATTTTTCATCGTGTCACCCCTGTCTATTTGCTGTTTATTTGCTCAACAATCACACGAAGTGGATTTGTTATCCTGATTATAATGAAACCAGCAGATCATTTTAACATGCAGATATTAGTATTTTACACTACAAAATTAACCTGTTTGGTTGGTGTTAAGTAAAACCATCAGGGACCCTCCTGCAGGAACTGCAGGAACTGCGGGAACTGCGGGAACTGCGGGAACTGCAGGAACTGCGGGAACTGCAGGAACTGCGGGAACTGCAGGAACTGCGGGAACTGCGGGAACTGCGGGAACTGCAGGAACTGCGGGAACTGCGGGAACTGCGGGAACTGCGGGAACTGCGGGAACTGCGGGAACTGCGGGAACTGCAGGAACTGCGGGAACTGCGGGAACTGCGAGATCTTCTTCTTAACGAAAATGCGTGATAGGGCTCACTCCAGGGGAACTACCGTCCTCTATTCAAAGAAAAACGCGCTGTTTCCTCTCCAAGCGGAACTACAGGCCTTTATTTGCTCGCAATAGCGCGTTTCTCAAGTGAAATCGGCAAAATAGCGTACCGTAGTTCCGCTTCACGTGGAAAATGTGCATATTCATGGAAATAGCGGCCTGTAGTTCCCCCAGTAAAAACCGCCGCAAGGGTCATGGCGCTTCACTTGTTAAAGCCTGACGGATCGAACTCCGTCAGGCTCTGGTGTTAGCTACTTACCAATCCTGCACCTTCCACTATATTCACCATACAGACAACTCCCGCCTCACCCGCCATAGAAGCTATTGCGGATATTCCGCAAAGGCTTTCCTAAAGGGAACTGGGGTTCCCTAATTAGTGAAAAACGCGCTGTTTCCTCTCCAAGCGGAACTACAGGCCTTTATTTGCTCGCAATAGCGCGTTTCTCAGTGAAATCGGCAAAATAGCGTACCGTAGTTCCGCTTCACGTGGAAAATGTGCATATTCATGGAAATAGCGGCCTGTAGTTCCCTCCTAGTTAATAAAGCAAATAGGCCCTCCCCCAAGTAGAAACATTCTACTTGAGGGAGAGCTCCTCGCGAAAATCGACGTAACCCTATACCTCGCTTTTTGCCGAAAAGCTAAACCGGCGCAGCACTTCACTATGCTCATAATAAGACTCGATGCTTGCGCGCTCTTCAGCCGTGAACTGCTTCAAAGGCTGCCTTACGGTAGGTGTTGCCAAAACACCTTGCAGATATAGCATATATTTCTCGTAGGCGATGACATCGTATTGAATCATATGAGTGATCACTTCGTTGGCTTCTGCCTGCAAATGTTGGATAGAAGCTTTGGGAAGCTGCTCTTCCGAAGCGAGAATGCCGTACATGTCGGCGAACAAGCCAGGCATCATGTTGAATGTGCTGCCAATAGCACCGTCAGCCCCAACGAAAGCTCCAGCCATATAGACTTCGTCATGACCGTTGTAGATGAGGAAATCGTCCCCGCATCTTGCGCGAATTTGCTGCATTTCGAAGAGATTGAGCGATGTGAATTTGACGCCAATACACTGCGGATTGCGGCTCATACCCTCATAAAACTCCATCGATAAGTTCACCCCTGTCGCTCCAGGGTAATGATAGACGATTAACGGGAGTGTAACGGCCGCCATAATGGCTTCATAGTGCTCACGAATCTCTTTCATCGTGACTTTATAATAAAACGGCACAACGGCCGAAATGGCATCGACGCCTAGTTTCTCTGCATGCTTAGCCAGCTTGATCGATTCCCTTGTACTGATGTTGCCGACATGCGCGATGATGGTCACTCGGCCATCCGATGCTTTGACCACCGTTTCCAGCACCTGCTGACGTTCGTCACCGGTCAAAATAAACCCTTCGCCCGTACTGCCGCCTACATAAAACCCGTGGATGCCCTGCTCAATTTGGTGTTCAACCAAACGTTCCAAAGAAGGGAAATCAATATCGCCGTTCTCGTGCATCGGAGTCAGCAGCGCTGTAAAGATGCCGCCAAACGCCTTGCGGTTTTCAATCGTCTTGTTCATAGGATTCATGTCTCCTTGGCGCCGCAAGCGCATAATTTTGTTCGTTATGATTGTATTGTAGCTTGCGGAAAGAACAACCATTGTTCATTTTTTTAGCATACCTCTCATTTCTTTACGAAAAAAAGTCAGTATAATGATAATAGAATTGTTAGCAAACGAAGGAGACCGTCGTCATGTATCCGCAATATCTGTTTGAATACCCGAATATTGACTCGAGCTTTCCTTTCCACATGAAAAAGAAACGGTACACCTCCGTTCCTGCGCACCGTCACGATTTCATTGAGTTATCCTTTGTGCTTGAAGGAAAAGGCAAGGAATGGATTAACGGGACTGAACACGATCTCCTTCCCGGAACGATTGTGCTTCTGCTTCCTTATCAAATTCACCATTACCATGCTGCTGAGAATGAACCGCTCCTTATGTACATTTGCAATTTCGATATGAAACTTCTCACAACAGGACCTGAATCCGCTTGGGGCTTGAATGAGCTATTGCATGACCCTGATGAGGCTATGCCGCCTTTTATTCAGCTGCAAGGCAAAGCCTATGAAGAGGGCAAGCAGCTGTGGGACCGGCTGTATCAGGAACACGAATCCACTCAGGTTTGGAAACCGATCATGCTCCGAGCACTGCTGCTTGAGGTACTGTCACAGTTCATGCGCAGCAGGGACAAGCGGGACTCACCGCAGCCCAAGAGACCTCACTCCCGCTCAACGCAAGGGATTTGGTCTGTGGTGCAATACGTGTACGATCATTACTTAGAGCCTTTGTCTCTAAACACGTTATCCCAAGAGTTTCACCTGCACCCAGCACAACTCAGCACTCAGCTCGGCGATGCGCTTGGCATTTATTTTGTGGATTTCCTGCATGAGCTTAGGGTTCGCCATGCTTGTTCCCTGCTTCTTTCTTCCGAGCTACCGATTTCGCAAGTGGCTTTCGAATCCGGCTTTTCGTCCTATCCTACGTTCTCGCGTGCCTTTCAGCGAATCAAAGGGATGACGCCAAGCCAGTATAGGGAGAGCAAGGGGCTTCATCGGTAACGGCGCACACGTAGATCGGCTTGTTCTTTATGGCCCATGAAGTTCTCAATTTCACACAGCCTAGAGACATATTCGCCGACCCGTTTGCTGGCGTCCTTTGAACAGCGTTGATACGTGCATGTTTTCAAAAATTTCCCTACCCAAAGCCCGCCCGTATATCTTGCAGCCCCTTTGGTCGGTAATGTGTGATTGGTGCCAATTGCTTTATCCCCGTATGCCACATTGGTTTCGGGACCGAGAAATAAAGCTCCGTAGTTTGTCATATTCGCCAGGAAGTAGTCCGGCTGTTCCGTCAAGACTTCCACATGTTCGTAAGCAAGCTTATCGGCTTCGATAAGCGCTTCCTCTATGCTATTCACCACCAGCACGGTGCCGTAATCCCGCCATGCGACACTAGCGATGTCAGCCGTTGGGAGTACTTGGAGCTGCCTCTCGATCTCAAGCAGTGTCTCCCTGGCTAGCGACTCGGAGGTCGTGATCAAGGCTGCAGGCGACGTTGGACCATGCTCCGCCTGTCCAAGCAAATCGACAGCGACCATTTCCGCATCGGCCGTATGGTCTGCGATCACCAGAACTTCCGTCGGTCCCGCAATCAGATCGATGCCGACTTTCCCAAACAGCTGACGTTTGGCCTCAGCCACGTAAGCATTACCTGGGCCTACCAGCATATCAACGGGACGAATCGTTTCTGTCCCAAGGGCCATGGCTGCCATGGCCTGAATCCCGCCAAGCACGTAGATTTCGTCAGCCCCGGCGAACGCCATCGCGCAAATTGTTGCTGCCGGTATTTCCCCTTTAATCGGCGGCGTGCAAGCAATGACCCGCTTGACTCCGGCAACTTTAGCCGTGAGGATGCTCATATGCGCGGAAGCGACCATGGGATAACGTCCACCAGGGATATAACAACCCACGCTGGCAACAGGAATATGTTTATGACCAAGAATAACACCGGGCAAGGTTTCGACTTCCAGGTCTTGAACAGTTGCTAATTGTTTTTCGGCAAAATTTCGAATTTGCTGCTGCGCGAATCGAATGTCCGCTTTCACTTGCTCCGGTACGCGAGCGATAATTTCCCCAATTTGCTCTTCGCTCAATCGGAAATTCTCAGGCGACCAATGATCGAATTTGTCCGATATTTTTCGCACAGCTTCGTCTTTACCGACTGCGATCTCTTGAATAACTTCTTTCACGGTATGATAGACAGCCTCTTCACTGGAAGCATACGATGTCTGCACGACATCCCCTTTTTTCAAATAAGTACCCACGGCGCTCTCCTCCACGATTCAAATTCAGATGACTTCCATGCTGTCATTTGCCTTCCCATAGGTTAGGCGTGATTACATAATCAGGCACTTGCGCAAATTCTTGCGCCAGCTCGTGCAGGGTCTTTTCACGAATGGCTGGCGTATTCAGAAGCGCAATGTTGGCGTCAACCTGATCCGGCGTTTCAGCTCCGAAGACAATGCTCGCAATGCCCGGCATATGGTGAATATAAGAAAAAGCCAATTCAGCCACAGACATTCCTTCCTGCTCAGCGAAGGCATGCAAACGAACAAGCCATGGCTCTGCCGGCTTAAGCCGTTCTTGCAATGCCTCTGGCTTCATGAAGAACAAACCTTGCAAATAAATGCTTCTTGCAAACAGCTTTTTATTCGAGCGTCTGAGCTGATCGAAGGTCCCGTTCGCAAACATTCGGCGATCCATAACATTGATTGGCACCTGAACAATTTCGTAACAATCATTCTGGAGCTCCCGCCAATTCTCCGTGAATTCTTGCGCATCAAAGGAAAGCAGCGAAGCACCGATGGTGCCGATATTCCCTCGCTTCACCTGCTTGCACAGCAATTCGGTCACTTGCTTGCCGAATTGACCCAGCACATTCGGCCGATGCAGCAGCACTGCGGGTAGACAATCCATCTGAAGCCGTTCCATGGAACGCTTCACATTCTCTTCAATTTGCGCTTCCAAGTCGGACAACGTCGTCTCCTGATTCACCTGTAAATTGAACTTCGTAATGATCGTGGCTGCACGTGATTGTTGCTGAAAATAACGGCCCAGCACCTGCTCCGCATTCCCATAGGCGCTTGCTGTATCAAAGCAGGTGATGCCTCCGCTCATGGCAGCATTCAAAATGTGCCCGGCGATTTCCTCATCCGGCTGTCCCAGCTGGTTCGCAATGCCGTAGGGCATTCCCAGTTGGACGGTTCCCAGCGTCAACGGAGAGATCACAGATGTCCATTGCTCATTGTCGGTACGAATAAGACTCATCTCGCTTTCTACTAGGCGATGGTTTCTTTTATTCTCGTTTACGAATCCGTTTTGCATAAGGCGGGCGCCCAAAAGCTTCCACAGGCAGTTCCCCCTGAGGATGGTAACCGTATTCATCTTTTCCTCTCATCATATACAGCTGAAAATTAGGATACGTTTGCGCATCCCATTGCACCATCGTCTTCGAGTAGCGGATAACAAAGCCGATCCGCCAGCGATCGGAGGTATTGGGACCGGAACCATGAATGAGTGAATCGACATGCATGGAGATACCGCCGGCTGGAATGATCATCGAGACCGCATCCTTCTCGCTGAACGTCCCCTGATCAAGTTCAAAAGATAAAATCGCGTCATCACCTGCAACTTTGTGCTGGATCACGCCTGCTTTATGCGTCCCTGGGATCACTTTCATGGCGCCGTTGGCTTCATCCACATCTGAGAAGGCCAGCCACACCGTGACGGTGTTGTTTAGCGCAGTAGACCAATAATAAGAATCCTGATGCCATGGCACCACTTTGTCCGAATGAGGCGATTTCATAATAAACTCACTGGCTGCCAAGTAAAAGTCGCTGCCCAGCACACCTTCAACATAGTTAATAATTTGCGGATGAGCACAGATGTCATACAGCCACCGGCTCGTCTTATGCCAACCCATGATGTCCGAAGGATTTTCATCCCCCTGCAATAAAGCCGTTAGCTGTTCATATCCCTGTTGTAACTCCTTCACTTCTTCGCCTGAAAAAACAACAGGAAGCCCTAATAGATACCCATAATCCTCATAGAACTGCTGCTGCTCGGCGGTTAATTGATTCAGCCCCATCCGAAGCTCTCCCTTCTGCCAAAAAAATGAATGACCTTCTGTCAGCGACAACGCACTCTCTCCAAGACACCACCATTCGCATACGATTGGTTTAGCGCCTCTGCTACGTAAAGCGGATCAATGCCATCCGCCAGTGAACATATCGGCTCCACGCCGGCTTGTAAAATATGGACAAGGTGTTCAACCGCATTTTGCATGTTGCTGGACTTACTGAGCATGCCTGTCTCCATTCGTTCATGCACCAACTGCTTGATTCCCGGTTGTAGCGGATGCGGTTCAGTCGCATAATAGCGGATTTCGTCACCGCCTTTTACCATCTCGATAACCCCTTGCTCCAAGTACATGACAATGTCAAAAAGGTTATAGAGTCTGTCATCGAATGCCTCCACATAGCCTGTAATTGAGCCTCCGCCTGCGGTAAATAAGAAAGAATAAGTCCAATCCTCCATAACATCCAAGTTGGTAGCTACCCTCTCAACCACTTGAACGTGCTCGATCGACCCGGCCAAATATCGAACCATATCAAACAAATGTGAGCCCGTATTGTAAATGCCACGGCTGTATCGCAAATGGATCTTTTTCACCCTCCCGTACGTCCCTTTGCTGACGGCTTCTCGGACCTCCATCGCACCTTCGCTCCATCTTCTGGATAAGTTGACAACGACCGTCCGATCGCTATGCTGCTTGCATAAGGAGATGATCCGCTCCGCTTCCTCGATACTGTTCGCAACGGGCTTTTCAAGGAAAATGAGCCTGCTACTAGATTGCTCCAGCACGGTTTGCAACAGCTCATACCGAACGGTTGGCGGTGTGCAAATGCTGATGATATCCAAACGATGCTGACTCAGCATCTCAGACAAATCCGAATCCAAATAGAATTTGGTCTCCGGCGCGACCTGCGCCAGTTGTTCCGCCTGTGCCTGCCTTCGCCCTACAGCCGCTGTCAGCTCAACCTCCGGATGCAAAAGATAAGCCATGGAATGGCTGTATGCCCTTCCTTGAAAAGGGATGTCAAAGGTCAATCCGATCTTGCCAAGTCCGATCACTGCTGCCTGAAACATCGGGAATCCCCTCTCTCTCATCCAACCATCAACCCTTTAAAGCGCCTAAAGTAATACCTTCCGTAAAGTACTTCTGGAAATAGAGAAATATGATCAGCACGGGAAGCGTAGCGAACATCGCCCCAGCCATCGCAATGCCATAATTCGTCTCGAGCTCCGATATTTTCTGGGCAACCTTAATGCCTACCGGCAAGGTAAACATTTTCTCCCCGTTCAGCACGATAACTTGCCACACATAATCATTCCACGTGTTCACGAATGTAAAGATGGCGAGCACGCCAATCCCAGGCTTGGCAAGCGGCAGGATGATATGCCAGAACGTCTGCCATTCGCCAGAACCGTCGATTTTCGCTGCTTCAGTCAATTCCGTTGGCAGCGAAGCCATGAACTGCTTCAACAAGAACACGCCGTACGGCCAGCCAACGACTGGCAGCAAGACTCCCCATCTTGTATTAATGAGGCTCAAATCATTCAGCAGCTGAAATAGGGGGATAAATAACACCGTATGCGGAATCGTCATGGCAGCGATCATCACGGTGAACAGCCACTTGGAGCCGCTGAATGGAATTTTGGCTAAGGCAAAGGCTGACAAAGAGCTAACCGCAATAACAAGCAAAGTGGCGATTAGCGAGATGAACATGCTGTTATAGAACCAGGTGAATACCGGACTGTTCTTGAATAACGCCGCATAATTTTGAAAAGTAGGATGAGCTGGTATCCATTCTGGCGGGATCTGCAAGGCGACCTTCAAATTCTTGAAGGAGCCGCTGACCATCCAATAAAAGGGCCAGAGGAAGAACAAAGTGAGTACCCAGAGGAAAATATGGCCTCCCCATAGCGGTGATTTTTTATTCGGCATCTTCGTCTCCCCCTCCCTTAGTATTCAATATCCGATTTAAGAAATTTGAACTGCACAAAGGCAATCAAGCTGATAAGAACGCACAGGACGATCCCCATCGCATTCGCAATACCGAAGTTCATGTTTACGAACGCCTGCTGATAAATCAGCATCATAATCGTCGTTGTCCGATAAGCCGGTCCTCCGCCTGTCATGATCAAAATAATCGCAAATACTTGGAAAGCACCGATCGTTCCCGTTACCACGACATATAGCAAGGTCGGCTTTAGCATTGGAAGTGTGATCTGGAGGAACATCCTCCCCGGCTTAGCACCATCCAGTGCAGCAGATTCATAATAATCCTTGGGAATTCCGCCAAGCGCAGCAGAGAATACAACAACCGCTGAACCCACAGAGATCGTAAGCACAATTAAAGATAACGCCAGCGTCGCAGAATGGACTCCCAGCCAATTGACTGACTGTAGACCGACGAGGCCCATGATGTAATTACCAAGGCCAAATTGTCCATTATAGATGTACTGCCACACTAATGTCAGGGAAACAATCGAGGTTACGCCCGGAATATAGAAGGCAGCCTTGAAAAACGATTGCATTTTTTTCGGATAGACATATAGTGTAACCGCTATCATTAGGGCAATTACGGTAATCGATGGAACCAGATACAGGACAAATTCCAGCGTATTGCGAATCGACTTCCAGAAGAGAGGATCCGTGAAAATAGTGCGGTAATTATCAAGCCCCGTCCAGTAGTACTTGGTATAGTCAAAGCCATAGAAGCTGCTTTTGATGGCTTTGAGAATGGGATAAACAACAAACAGCAGAAAAAACAACAACATGGGCAGGACGAATAGCCAACCGCTGATTTCTCTGCGCAAACGGATGCTGCTGAATGTACGCTGTTTCATTGGCTGCTCCTTCCTTCTACCGCTGAGAGGATAAGGCAATGACGGCAGGTGACAACAGCCAACCTGCCGCATCGTTTACTTATTGTATTTGGCAATGGTGTCGTTAAACTTCTTGGAGATAGTATCAATGGTTTGCTTAGGCGTTGACATGCCGATAAACAGCTTTTGGATTTCAGGGAACATCGCGGCTCTCATCTCCGGATAACCTTTGATTCCCCAGCCTGGATCAATCACCGGCCATTCCTTCGTTTTCGTCGCCAACTTAGCAAGGAACTGAAGCTCAGGATCGCTTTCGGTCCAAGCAGGCGCTTTGCCAAGCGGGTTGAAGGACTTCATAGCCGTTTGGAAAATCGTATTGTCTTTCATCGTCCAATAAAGGAATTTCTTCGCCCATTCTTCTTTGACGGCATCC
Source organism: Paenibacillus sp. J22R160 (assembly GCF_059692135.1). NCBI lineage: Bacteria > Bacillati > Bacillota > Bacilli > Caryophanales > Paenibacillaceae > Paenibacillus > Paenibacillus sp. J22R160. The sequence goes on from NZ_JCAUAU010000005.1 coordinate 368,118, forward strand.
GCATTTTTGAATACGACTCCGAAACCGACTTCAGACTTTAACGCTGCTTGCCCTGGTGTTGTCGAAGGGAAATTGACGTACATGTATTCATGCGGTCCGCTGACGCTTCCGTCTTTCAAGCCGTTCTTAATGATATCGGAGTGGGCAGCCGAGGCAACGACCATTCCGTTCTTCCGCTGCTTCCAATAGTCTAGTGCGTTCGTAGAAGTCAACGTTTCAGGATGCGGCGTGACAAGACCTTCATCGACCAGCGATTTGAAGAAAGTTAGTGCTTTTTCCGTTTCCGGGCTTTCCCCAGCCGTATATTTCGTGTAATCCGCATTAAACAATTTGGCCCCGTAACCGGAGATGATGTTGTTATAAATCTGATCGCCTTGTTCGTTCAGAGCGAACAGCGTCAGTCCGTATACGCCCTTCTCTTTGTTCGCCACTGCTTTCAATGCCGCTTTGAATTGATCCGGCGTCCACGTCCTGTACTCATCTTGCGGAAGCAGATTTTCAGCTCCGGCCTCTTTCCACAAGGATTTATCAAGAATCAATCCGAGCTGCGTCGAGTAGTAGGGCATCGTCACAACGTTGCCGCCTACCGAAACCATTTTCATCATATCCGCACTCTTCTTCACTTGAGCCAGATCTTCTGCTGGAATAATATTCTCCAGGGAAGCCAGCGCGCCCATCTGTCCATACGCCAAAGTACGTCCCGGATAATCCAGAAAGACGTTAGGTGCCGACTTGGAGGCAATCGCTGTCGTGACCTTCTCATTAATGCCGTCGAAAGGGATAAGCTCGATGTTTACCTTAACGTTCGGATGAATTTTGTTCCACTCAGGGAGCAAATCCTCTTTGAACCAGTCGCCGGCCTTTTGCCCCGGCTTGTATGTACCATTCGGGGCGGCCCAGACCGTCAGTTCAATCTTCGGATCTTCCTTCGGGGCTTGCGAAGCTGCAGCTGCCGGACTCGCGCTGCCTGCGGGCGCTGTTGTCGGAGACGGTTTGCTAGAACCCTCATCGGTACTGCACCCTACGGTTGTCGCCATGAGAAGCGATACACCTGCTGCTACAAACCATGATTTAAATGAATAACTTTTCATTTTACGGATCATTCCGTCAGCCCCCTTTTCCTATGTAAAGCGAATTGGATTTATACGTGGAAAACGAAGTCATGTAAGGGGAAACATCTCACGAATACTCATGGTCGAATAAGAAAGATGTCTCATTAACAAATCACTTCTTTGTGCAGCTTCCGTCAAGGGCAAATGCGAATGCGTTTCGTTATAGACACGGTAAAAGCCTTCTGCGAAATTAACGCCGGCCGCCCGGCCGTATTCACCGTTGTAGGATTCGAGCAGCTTGCGAGCGAATAAGCCGCTGTAACCTTGGCTTTTGAATTCATCCATCGCTTTGATCTTCTCGCCTACAACGGAGCTGATATCAATAAACACGTCATTGCGCATCCCGTACAAGCTAAGACCATCGATCGGACTAACCGGCAGCGAAGTTAAGAAGATTTGTTTCACTTGATAGTCCTCCTGACCGTCCAGGTTTTTCAAGAAGAGCGAAACCTTGCTTAGGCCGGCAAACGCCATCTGTGTCGCGATCGTATGCGGATTATGGAAGGCTGTATTCATCGGAAAGTCACAAATCACGATATCTGGCCTTTCCTTGGACACCTCTTCCGCGATTCGGTTCACGATCTCTTCATTAACAGTCGAATAATTGTCATCATAATCAAGTAAAATGAGCTTGGATATTCCGATCGTTTGAGCGGCACGCTCTAATTCCCGCCTCTTATTCAGCGCAATTTCTTCCAATCCCGCATGAAGAAGGCTCTCGTCGGGATTGTCTTTTCGCCATTCCTCGGCGTATTTGTTAGGATGCAGCCGTCCTCCATGTGTCAAAATCAGAGCAACAACTTCATCTCCGCGCTTCGCGTGAAGCGCCAGCGTACCTCCGCAATTCGTGATCGTATCGGCGGGGTGCGCATAAATCGTCATCACTTTCATAGAGCCCTCCTTGTATGATCAGATTGTTGAACCTGTTGACTCCTCTGCGAATCCATCTGCACAGCGCTGTCAACATCAATAGTGTGATCTACCAACAAGGTAGCATAGGCTCCCTAACATTGCGTAGGTGAAATTCATTAGAAAACCTTAGATTTCGTTAGTCCCACAAGAGAATATAAGGAATTCGACCTGTTTCTTAAAATAACAAAGTTGTATGGTCATCTATTTGGTCATCCAATTTGCCCTAACAGCTGCTTACGATACTGTGAAGGCGACAGCCCGGTATTGTCCTTGAACCAAATACTGAAATAGTGCGGATTCATAAATCCGACCTGCAGGGCGATATCCTTGATTTTGTTGGCGGGTTCTTCCAATAGCCGTTTGGCGTGTTCCATTCGCACTTGCCCAACGTAGTCCGTAAAGCCGACACCGACTTCTTTTTTGAATAATTGGCTGAAATAGTTGGCGTTTAGGCCGACCTGCTCGACGACCGAATCAATGCCCAGTCCAACATCGCTGTATTGCTCGTTAATGATTTGCAACGATTTGAGAATACTTCTGCTAGGTTTCTTTTCTTCTTGCACACTCGGACTTAAGTGTTGTCTGACAAGCGCGATGAACTGTCTTCCGTTCTTCTCCAGCGGCTGTGACAATAGCTTTTCCTGTACATCGCCGAACCAACTTTTGCTCAGGACCGCTGATTGGCCGGACTTAATTAGCAGTTTATACAAGTGATTGTAGAGCGAAGCCATTAACGCATACAGTACGTGCGGCACGAGATGGCTGGCTCTGGCATAGACGATCAGCTCTTCCATCACTGCTGCACAGTTGTCGATATCGCGCTGCTCCATGTAATACAGAAGCTTGTTTTCGTATGCTTCAGGGTACTGCAGCTTCCAGGAATCTCCGACGAAGAAGACATTGGTCTGTTCATCCATTCGTTCGCCGACGAGATAATTCAGCAATGTCTTGGCTTCCTCGAACGAGATTTTGATCAAGTTAACATGCTCATATTGGTTGCCTACGAACGCATACATGTGAAGGCCAAGCCTTTCTTTCAACACGGCGATCAACACATTGATTTTATTAAATACTTCTTCATTGGTGCCGTTAAAAATTAAGCAGTACTGTTCGCTCGATAAATAAATACTTATCATCTCATGCCAATTTTCAAATTCATGGATGATCGATTCCGCCCGATCCAGTATCTCTTTCTCATTACCGCCATGCACATGCAAAAGTACAACTCGAAACGAAGTGCTGCTGAGGCGGAAACCAAGCCGCTCCTCGAACATCTGTGCTTCTGACTCCGTCATGCTCCCTTCTATAAGAGAGCGGACCAGCTTCTCCCGCATGAGCGGCTCGCCTTCTCGAACTTTATCAATCATATGATTAAATGCACGGCCAAGGTCGCCAAGCTCATCTTTATATAAAGGTTGGAATTTCAAATTCAAATTGCCCTGCTCGACATGCCGGAGCATGCGAATCATTTTGCGCATCGGCATAGAAATCGTCCTAGAGATGAAGACCGAAACAATCACCATAAGAGCAAGGGACAGCCCTAGAAAAGCGATCCATAAATTGTTTATTCGTTTCAAATCTTTAAGCAGCAAGCTCTCTGGGATTGTGTGAACAAACGTCCAATTCGTCAAAAGGTGCTTCGAATAAGCGACAACATAGTTGTCACGTTCTTCGGTATAATGCCCTTTCGTACCCGTCATTCGAGCAATATCAATGTGGGGATTCTCTGCTCCGCTGCCGGCGGAAAAAATAAAACCATTAGAATCGACGATACTATTCGTACCTTCGTCGAGATTAGATGAGGCCAAATAATTGTTAAGGATCGTTGGAGAAATGGAAACGATGAGATACCCGAGGATTTGCAGATTATTTTTATCGTAAATGGTCTTGAACATGACAATGGATGTCTGCTTGTCACGCCATTTGATGAACGACCATAACGAATTGCTGCTGTTATTGTTGGCCATTTTGTCATACCAGCCTTGCTTTACGAACTCATCGCTGACCAAATAACTGGGCGTGAAATTCATCCCGACACCGCTGTCGTAAACGTTCTGGTATTTATCCACCAAATAAATGGCTTCAATACCATAAAACCTGGCAGATAACTGCCTTAATTGATCATAGATGTAATTGTAAGCTTGTATCCGATTCATGCCGTTCAAATTCGCCGCATTGGCGCTTAAGGGGTCTTGAATATTTTCATTGTAGACGAGGAGCTGTGAGGATTTTTCAATACTTTGAATGTAACTATCCATGCTGCCGGTGAAATACTCTATTTTCTGCAGCATGGCATTGCCTTCCCGGTCCGTCATAAATCGTTTGATATACGTTGAAGAAAGTACCGCAAAGATTATGAGCGCAATAAGCGTAACCAGAGAGAACGATAACCACAGCTTTTTTACCAATTTTAGATCGTGAAAAACCCGGAACCCATTCATAGAGCTTCTCATAACCTTCACCCCCCATAATATCTATTTTTCTAGGCCAAAATTGACATAACCGCGGGTACGCGAAAACGGCACCATACGTCGATGCCGTTTGTGTATGGGTGTTTACTTCGCTGTGTAACCTCCGTCTACCGGAAGGTTCGTGCCAGTTACATATTGGGAAGCGTCGGAGGCTAGGAACACGATTGGCCCCCAGATGTCATCCGACTTCGCCATGCGACCTAACATGGTCCTGTCGTTATAGCGATGAACAAATTCAGGGAGATTTTTCTCCGTCTGGAAGCCTCCCGGCGAGATGCAGTTGCACCTGACTTGACGCGCGCCATAATAACTGGCGATGAATCGGGTGAAGTTGACCATGCCGCCTTTGTGGAAGAAATAGTCCGGGACCAATCCGTTTAGCGGCAGCCCCTCATAAAGCGTAGGATCAGGTCCAACCATGCCTTGAATCGAACCGATGTTAATGATCGAACCCGATCCCTTCTCGGCCATCCAATCTCCGATTACGCGCGTGATTTCGAACAACCCTGTCGCATTAACCGCCATGCTGCGCGCGAAGCTTTCAAGTGAATCATTATAGTGCGACATCGTGCGGGCAACCGCATTATTGATGAGGACATCGCACTTTCCTTCTCGCTCTTCCAGCTTATCACGGATCGCAGCAATCGAGGACAGATTCTCTTGATCGAATTGGATGGCATGCACCGTGTAGCCCTCTTGCCTGAACTTTTCCTCAATCGCTTCAAGACGCGATTCATCCCGAGACGTTACATACACGCTGCCTCCGGCCTGCGCGCAAGCGGTCGCAATCTGCGTGCCGTAGAGCCCAGCGCCTCCTGTCAGTAATACCGTCTTGCCGGCTAGCGAGAAACTTTGCATCACATGCGAATTCAAATCGAATTCCTCCTGTCCCTTGTAGAAGCACCGCTTTTTCTATCGTTACCAAGCCGTCCATCCGCCGTCTACCATCAGGTTCGATCCGGTCATATAACTGGAGGCATCTGAGGCTAGCATAATGACAGCACCTGTCATTTCTTCAGGCTTCCCTACACGGCCAAGCATCGTTTTGGACTGCAACTGCTCAATAAATGCCTCATTCTGGCCAATGATGGTGTTCGGAAAAGGTCCCGGAGATACGCTGTTGCAGCGTATCCCGTATTTCGCCAAATGAGCGGCGCAGTAGCGGGTTAGTTGGACGACGCCGGCTTTTCCTGTGCCATAATTCGGCGGGTTGTTCGCACCGCTATCGCCATATATGGAAGGATCGGGTGAAACGACACCGTACATCGAGGCAAAATTGATGATGGAGCCTCCGCCGCTTTCTCTTAAGAATGGAATGGCTTCCCGGATACAGCGGAACGTTGTTCCTGCTGTCCCGTCTACGCCTTTGTGCCAAACTTCATCTGTCATGAATTCCAGCTCTGCTCCTTTGCCATAACCTGCCCCATAGGTAGCACAGTTGACCAATACGTTCAGCCGCCCACTGGCTGCGAAGTGCACTTGCAGCATATGCTGGATCGAAGCCGTATCAGAGACATCACAGATTATGTTGCGCAGACGACCTTCCTGAATGGCGGTTTCCAGCGTTTTATTGGAACGGAAGGTCAGATCCGCCACCGTGACATCGGCGCCAAAGGCTAGCAGCGCTTCCGTGAGCGCCGAACCGAGATAACCTGACCCTCCCGTAATCACGACACTTTTTTGCTGTAAAGAGAACAGCTCCGTATACATATCCCTGCCTCCTTAACTGCTCTTCGTCGAGCCGTACACAGAATCCGTGCCGGTTCCAGAGGCGCGGTTGATACTAGAGGCAATCCCGCTTAAATACTGGCCAAATCCAACGACATCAGCTCCCACGCTGACAAATTGGTAGCCCATTGCCGTCAGCTCCGACAGGTTGCTCGGACTGCCTACCGTTCCTGCGAATTTGCCGTGCTTCTGAGCAAGACGCGCGACCAACTGGCGTGTTTCTAACAGCAGTGGGTGGTCCCACTTGCCAGGTGCGCCTATGCCTTGGCTGAAATCCCCGGGACCGAAGAAGATCATGTCCAGGCCAGGCAGTGCAATCATCTCCTCGAGCTCAGAGAGCGGCTCCGGATCTTCAATCTGCAGCACATTGAAACGCTGCTCATTCGCCTGTGAGATGTATTCGCCCAGCTCCAAATTGCAGAAAGCGCCATCGGCATTCCCGCCATCGAGCGGGCGACGGCCGATGGGGTGAAACTTCGTATGATGGATAATTTGTTTGGCATCCGCCAGACTCATCACGTGAGGAATCATGATCCCCGCTGCATCCATCTCCAGCGGGCGAATCAGATCGCTATAGCTGCCCCTCGCCACGCGCACAAGGACATCCACATCATAAGCTTTCGCAGCCCATATTTGCCGCTCGATCACAGCCCAATCATTGGGGACATGCTCCATGTCCGTCCAGAGGCAGTCCACGCCAGAAATCCTGGCAGCCATTTCCGTAATTCGCGGGTCAGCGAGATTTAACTTCAGTGCGATTGCCGTTTCCCCAGATCTTAGCTTGCGTAAAACTCGACTCGGACGCATATGAAATTGTGTTGTCATCCTTTGCTCCTCCTTCATGTGTATGCGAAAAACGGATTTAATCCGCAGCGATTTCTTCCAGAGGGACAATTCTTCCCCCTTCTTCCCGGCTACGAATGCCGGCAATGACCATACGCATTAATTCTTCCGTTTCACTGAACGGAAAAGGACGCTCTCCTGTATGCAAGTAATCGATGAAAGCTTCAAGCTGAGTTTTGAAGGAATAAAACGTATCTTGGGAACTGACAGTAGCGCTCGCACTCGTGCCGCACAGCTGCAAGAGGCCATGCGAACCATATAGATCTTCAATCGCAATTACAGCAACATCACCATGTGTGCGATGCTTAAATAACACGATATTTCGTTCCTTGGTTCCAACGTTTTGTGCAGAAAGAAAACCGGGGCCTAGAATGGGGTAAATGGACTCCAAAGCGTGGATGCCGTAGCGCTCCCAGCTTTTGCAAGTCGTGATGCTTGTATAACGAAGTTCTCCTAGAGAATGAATTGAAGTGCGATAAGGCATGAATTCTTTGCAATAGCGCATGCAGCTGGAGGACATGATTCGGGCGCCATCCCGTACCCATCGCTGGAATTGCCTAAGATCAGGCTCATTATCAACCAACGGTTTATCAACAAAAATAGGAATTCCTGCTTCGACGAACGGCCGGCAGCGTTCCACGTGCTCATGACCTTTATCCGTCGTGATCATAACAGCATCCACATGCCCGATCACATCCTCTGGCCAGCTCACGATATGAGGAATGAGAGCCGCTTTCGCCACGTGTTCCGCGTCCTTGGGATCATCTGTCCAGATGTGCGTCACAGAAGCGCCTGGAATTTGCAGGTTTTCATTTGGTTCTTTTGCAAGATAGGCTGGAATAGCCGGATAGGGGCACTCTGCCATCGTTAACTTATTATAGTTGTTGAACATGGCACTCCAGGAGTAAGGGTGGCCGTTCCCCTCCACCATCCCGAGAACCGCAATGCGCAAGGGTTGCATGAAGTGCTCTCCTCTCATTTATCGTCCATAGCGGTTGGTGTATAGGGGTAACCCAGCTTTCGGGAGATCTGATGAGCTGCCGCCTTAATGCTTTCTGCCATTTCGGGCAAAACGTCTGGCGCAAATCGGTGCATGGCCCCTGATAGGCTAACCGCACCCTCGATGGTCCCGTACATATTAAAGATTGGAGCCGCCAAACAACGCGCACCCTCTACAATTTCTTGATCATCCATCGAAAATCCTTGCTGCCTAACCTGATTTAATTCAGCAAATATGGATTCAGGTGAAATAAGGGTATGTTTGGTCATTGCCGGCAGTCCATGACGTGTAATTAGCTCCCTAACTTTATCTTCCGGCAAGTAAGCGGTCATGGCTTTTCCCATCGCTGTAGCATGAAAAGGAGATTTGGAGCCTACAGTATCTGTCATGCGGAGCGGTTGTGTACTCTCAATAATGTCCACATATAGCACCTCGCCGTCCACTAGAACACCTAAATTGATAGTGTCTCCAAAGCGCTCTGAGAGCTTTTTCATTTCTTGCATCGCAGAGGCTCTAAGTGTGTTGCGTTCCAACAACCCTCGCGTCAGCATTAATTGCTTGTAGCCGAGACAATACTTGCCGTTGTCGTCACTTCTACTGATGAACGCCCGTTGTTCCAACGTCAAGATGATTCGATAGGTCGATGATTTGGGTTGATCGAGCAGATCCGTCAGCTCCAGCAAATTCAGGGAACCATGTTCAGCCAGCAGCTCCAGCAAATCCAACGCTTTGTCAATCGTTTGGATAGTGTAGCGTTCCTGTTTCTGACTTACATCCATGCTCATAGGTAAGTTTGCTCTCCTTCGTTAAGATAGCTTAATGAGCTGCCCGCCATCCACCACGAGGCAATGGCCCGTCATATAACGCGAATCGTTCGTCGCCATAAAAAGCGCAGCGTCGGCAATCTCCTCCGGCACTCCGGCGCGTCCCATCGGAATCGTTTGCAGATACGGCCCAAAAGCGGCCGGATTATCGATCAGCGGCTTCGTTAGCCGTGTCTCGATAAAGCCCGGACACAGCGCGTTGACGCGAATGCCAAGCGGCGCAAGCTCAATGGCCATGGACATGGTGAGCAAGTTGATGCCGCCTTTGGTTGCATTATAGTGCGCTTGATCCTTCTCTGCTGCAAGGCCGTTCACGCTGGACATATTAATAATCGAGCCGCCTTTGGCCTGCTTGACGAGCACCTTCGCAACGGCTTGCCCCGCGAGAAACGTTCCTTTCAAGTTAATGGCCATATGCCGGTCCCACTCCGCTTCCTCGATCTCTAGGAAAGAGGCCGGGCTGCAAATCCCCGCATTGTTGACCAATACGTCAATCGTGCCCCAATGACTTAGCACCGTATCTACCATCCGGTCAACATCCGCTTTGAACTGCACATCGCCATCTATCCAAATGACCTGCCCGCCTTGTTCAATAATTTCCTCGGCGGCTGCTTGAAGCGCGGCCTTCTCCCTCCCGGTGATAGCCACCTTGGCTCCTTCTGCGGCAAAGCGGACAGCCGTCGCCTTCCCTATGCCGGTTGAGCCGCCGGTGATAAGCGCGATCTTATCTGTCATTCTCATCCGGTTTTCCCCCTTATAAGCGAGCCAGCGCCCGATCAACAGCCGCTAACGTCTCTTCAATTTCCCGCTGGCCATGTGCGGCGGAAATGTACCACAGTCCGTTGGATCGAACCAGCACACCCTCCTCCAGCATGTTACCTGAAAACTCGGTGTACTTAGCCGCATCCCGCTTCATAAAAGAAGCGAAATCGTCTACTTTCGGCTCATGCGTAAACATCATATGGAAGACAGGCCCTATATGGTTGATGAGGCCAGGAATCCCATGTTTCACGAGCAAGCTGCGAATCCCTTCGACCAGCTTGCTTGCGTTTGTTTCCATCTGCGCAAAAACCGCACCCTCCTCCTGCGACAGTTCTGCAATGGTCGCCAAAGCGGCGGCCGTCGCAACACCATTCCCGTTAAGCGTACCGAGATGGCTGACCGTGCCGTTCTCAATGAGTACCATGATTTCCTGCCTGCCGGCCACAGCACTGATCGCGATCCCTCCGCCCAAAGCTTTGCCGATCGTAACCAAATCTGGCTTCAGCCCGAACCTCCCGTGCGCGCCGCCAAGGCCGAGCCGGAAACCGGTAATCACCTCATCCAAAATCATGACAATGCCCAGCTCTTTCGTCAGCTCCTGCATACACTCCAGATAGCCCGGCTTCGGCAATACGCAGCCCGAATTGCACATCACGGGCTCGGAAATGACAGCCGCAATGTCATCCTTATGCTCACGGAGCGCCGCTTCCAGCGCAGCAGTATCATTCCATGGCAGCAGAAGAATTTCCTCAAGCGCCAAATCGCTCTGCCCACCTGTGCCTGGGACAACTGGTTTGTCTTCTACAGCGCCGACTTGCGTGCTGGACTTACGCATATCCGAGCTTGGAAACGAGGTGAAAATGGTATCCGACCACCCGTGATAATGGCCGTGGAAGCGGACGACTTTTCGCTTGCCGGTGTGCGCCCTAGCTAATCGGAGCGCCAGCATGACCGCTTCTGTGCCCGATCCGCTTAATGCTACCTTGTCCGCACAGGGTAAAATCTCTGTCAATCGACGAGCTAACGCGATCTCTCCCTGATGCTGAAGTCCGAAGGTAATCCCGCGCTGCATGGCTTCATAGACACGCGAGGCGGTGGCTTCATGCGCATGGCCTAGAATCAAGGGTCCATAGCCGAGCAAGTAATCAATAAATTCGTTGCCGTCCACATCTCGGATGATCGGACCTGATCCTCCAGCGGCGAATAAAGGTGTAGGTTTCATCGCGCTTCTTAAGGAACTTGCCACCCCGCCAGCCAAAAAAGCTTGTGATTCCGTATATTTCTGCCTCGAATTCTGGGTTTGCATCATCGTGAATCCTCCCTATTCGTTGCTTCATCGTACATTCCGAATCTCGGCACTGGCGTCTCATCTAAAGGATAAACAGGGCGCAGGACATGATGATAGTCAAAATGCGCCAGATTCGCGTTGCAGCACCCCGGTGAATCCACGTTAATCACATGCTTGGCGAACGATCCGAAAGCCGTCTGCCAAGCGAGCGCCGATTTGGCCACGATGATGTGATAATCAGCCGGCCATAGCCCGACCGAGCGCACATGACCAACGTCCCACGGGGCCACCCGTTTTTCCGTCAAAATCAGCGTCAACTGTCCGCATTCAACGACGGCTGTTAAGCCCATCTCCGCTTGCTGCCCGGTCATATAAGGCCCAACATGCCGATAATGCCCGTCGAACAGCAGCCGGACTTTGCCCTTAACCTTGACCGGTTTGCCGTGCAGCTCATCGCTTTTACCGCCGACCCAGCCTTCGAATTCGCCTCCGATGCCGGCGTGCCTAGCAGCTTCCACCGCTTCCTGGTCGCGGATCACGATCAACGCTTTTTGCGGCGAAGCTATCAGCTCCGCTAAGACATGAGTCGCGTCAGCCGGAGCCCCTCCTCCGACATTATCGGAGCCTTCCGCGATAATGACGGGACCTTCCGGCTGGGCGAGAGCTTCGGCTACTGCTTCGCGCGGTGTCAGATAGGACACATTAAACGACGCCTTGTGGTCGATAGCTATCTGCGCAAGTTCCGCCGCACAGCGATTGGCCAAGTCCGGATCACCGTCCGTGGTCACAACGATCGACATGCCTGCATCCGGCACATCGCTGTATGGGAAGCCTCCCGCCACCGTCACGTTCAGGACGCCAGGGATGCGCTCCATGCTGAACGCAAGCTCCATTAGCTGCTTCATGCTGCCCTTATCGGTCAGCATACCTTGCGGTACAACCAGCATCCCCGTGTGCGCTAACGCCCGTACCGGACGAATGTCCCCTCGGATTTTACGGATTAGCAAATCAAAGGCCTCGACAGCCCGTTCGTACATATCCACATGGGGGTAGGTATCATACCCGACGATCAGATCCGCATGCCGTACCATGTCCTGACTGATATTGCCATGCAGATCAAGTGTCATGGCGATCGGAAACTCAGGCCCCAGTCTAGCGCGAAGACGCTTGAGACATTCGCCTTCATAATCAGGGTACGGCTCGGATACCATGGCGCCGTGCATGATTAAGATCAGTCCTGCCGCCTCACTGTCGATACTGCCCACAAGTTCGTCGATCAGAGCGTCTCCTGCAGCCGCCTCCACCATTCCGCTTGGCGTCGCCGCTGCGTACAAGCCTGGTATCAAGTCGATGCCATGGCTCGCTGCCGCTGCGATCACCCCGCCCATGGAGGTTCTTGTTTCCGCGTACCGTGCGGTAAATGCTTTGAATCCAACTGTCCACTGATCGCAAAAATGGGGCAGATCCGTTACGCCCGGCGCGAACGTATTCGTTTCGTGCAAAATACCAGCTACAGCAATCCGAAGCTGACGGTTACTCATCTTCACGGCTTTCTCCGCGGCGGGAAGCGGCGTAAGCAATGGCGTCAATCTCTACTAAATAGCTGCCGATGGAGCATCCAATCGAGGTTCTGGCAGGAAAAGGCTTCTTCATGACGTTTTCATACGCCTTGTTATAGCCCGGGAAATCCTCCTGTCTGGAAAGGAAGGCATTGATTTTCACAATATGATCGAGCGAAAGTCCAGCCGCCTCTAGAATGGTCTCAATATTGCGCAAGCATTGGACGGTTTGTTCCTCAATCGTTTCGCCAACGACCTCACGGGTAGCGGGATCCACGCCGACTTGGCCTGAGACATAGACAAAATCACCGGCTCGGAGCGCCTGGGAAAAAGGAAGCGGGAATTCAGGCGCAAGGCTCGTATGAATATGCTGTGACATACGTATCATTCTCCTTTATATGGATATCTCCATGTTCGTTCATGTTCGTTCATGCTACTTCACTTTGCCTCTTGCATCTACGGTGATGATTCGCTCTAGCTGACCATTCCGTACGCCCAGCAACTGATTATGCAAATTGGTAACAGCGCAGCAATGATTCGGAATAATGGCTACCACGTCGCCAATTTTCAATTGAACACCATCTGGAACGGATAAAATACCATGCTCCTCGCTGAGCCTCTCCACGAGGATATCAGGGAATTCCGTGATCAGCCCAAAGCCTTTGCGATGAGCGCTGCTGTCACTCGACAGTGTCTTTGACCCAGCATCGATGATCACAGTGCCCGACCTCGGCGTGCTGACGACAGTCGCATAAATGCGCATTGCGCATTCCTCTTCGCCGATCAGCCCTGTGTACAGCTGGGAGCCGTCTCCGAACACGTACGCGCCCGGACGGATCTCGGTGACCCCGCTTCCGGCGAGCTCGCCAATGAACTTCGACGTCGGCGTTGAACCGACGCTAATGTCCGGCACATCGACGCCGAGTCTCCTCAGTTCGCGCTGCGATTCCAGCAGCGCTTCCGCCTCGGCCAAGGCGACCTCCAGACAATCGTCGGCACGACTCTTGCCGTACGCTTGGCCCGCATGCGTCATCAAGGCGGCTAACCGGATGCCTGGCAGCTTCGCTATTTCTAGCGCTAGCTCGGCCGTCTCTTCCCCGGGCTCTTTCCCACAGCGGTTCAAGCCGCTGTTGACATCCAGATAGAGCGGAACTCGCAGCTTCAGATGTTCACCAAGCTCCGACAGCCCTTTGGCCACCTCATAGCTGTCTACACTGACAGACACCTTGATTTGCTGCAGCAATCGCCCGAGTCGCTCAAGCTTAATGCGGCCTACAATCGGATAGGCGATCAAGATATCGTCTATGCCTCCATTCGCCATAACCTCGGCTTCGCCTAACTTTGCTACGGTTATGCCGGAGGCCCCGTGCCGCAGCTGCTCCTGCGCGATCCAAATGCTCTTATGCGTCTTTGTATGGGGTCTTAAACGTACGGCTGCGCTCAACGCTAAGGTAGCCGTACGTTTAAGATTGGCATCCAGCCGATCCAGATCTATCACAATTGCCGGCGTATCCAAGTTCTCCTCGAATTGCATCCCTACACCGCCTTTCTTCCTAGAGATTTACGATTTGGCCGTGTAAAATAACCTGTTGAATACGGATCTCCTCATCTATAAGAAGAAGATTCGCCCGCTTGCCTTGTGCAATACTCCCCATTTGATCCTCCATGTGAATGACCTTTGCCGGGTTGAGGGAAGCCATTCGGAAAGCATCCACAATTCCGACGCCCGCATGAACCATCATATTGCGCACGGCTTTGTCCATCGTCAGTCGGCTTCCTGCCAAGTGGCCAAGATGGTTCCAATTCACGTCGGAGGTGTCTCCTTTATCAACGCCGGCATCCGGCATCGCATCCGTAATAATGATGACACGATCCGTCCCTTTTGTTTTATGAATCAGCTTCAGCATCAAAGGACGGACATGAATGCCTTCGCTATCAGGGATCACTTCGGCATAAATATCGTCATGAACAAGAACGGCCTCATCGACACCAACTTCACGCGTTCCCCCATAGCGGGATGGGGAGGGTGTTACGCCAGAAGCATTTGTACAGTGACAACCGATTCTCAGACCTTGAGGGACAAAGCGGAAGATTTGCTCCGCAGTCGCCTCGGAATGACCGACGGACAAAGAAATATTGTATTTGGCAGCTTCATTTACAAAACCATCCTGACCATCGAGCTCTGGAGCCATCGTCCAAACCTTGATCCGATTACCGGCCTCCCTCAATATGTCACCATATTCCTGTGGATCAACCGGACGGATCGGGGATGTGATGGCCCCGTATTTTTTATTAATATACGGACCTTCCATATGAATACCTACGATTGCTTCCACAAATGGCTTACTCGACTCCATCGTTGACAGAATGGTTCCAAGTCCATCCCGAACTTGTTCCCGACTCTCGTTGTATGTAAACGTAGGAAGAATCGCTGTCGTCCCATGCTTCAGGTGCGTAAGCGCAAATGCATAAGGCTGTTCCCACGACCATACCCCGCCTCCGCCATGGCAATGAATATCGACAAAGCCTGGAGCGATATAGGCGCCTCCCGCATCCAGCACCTCACTCCCCGTCGGCACTTCCACGCTGCCCGCTTCTCCTACACCGACGATCCACCCGTTCTCGATGTGAACGAGTCCGTTCGGGATCAACCTGTCTGCCGTCACAACCGTGCCGTTTTGAATCACAATACTGCCTTTTGCCGACATCTAGCCACCCCTCATCTTAAATTGAAACCACAGTTTCACTGATGAGTATAACAACTAGTAAACGGGCCTAAAAGATAAAAAAACTCAGATTGAACCTACCTAAGAAAAGTGACCATAGCCCGTAGGAAAGCGCATACAAATAGAACAAAACCAATAAAATTCTACTATGATCCAAGGAATTTAACCTTTTCTGAGTAGTTGAGTAGATGGATTACTTTGCAAATAACGCCGATTTCTCCATCTATTTCCCGCGGATCCTCCACTTTTGGCCAACTAACTGGATTTTCTCCCGCTAATCTTCACGTATCCAGGGAGTTTCGCCCAGCTGCCGACGATTTAGCTGGAACTTCTCCCGCTATTCTACTCCCAGTCACTCAACAGCGCAGATTAATGGTAGATTTTCCATCTATTTCCTCCGAAGCAACTTACTCATCATCTGTGTGGAGCTGCGCCAAGTTGAGTAGATGATCTACTTTTGCAAATAACGCCGATTTCTCCATCTATTCCCCGCGATTCTCCCACTTTTGTCCAACTAACTGGATTTTCTCCCGCTAATCTTTACGTAAGCAGGGAGTTTCGCCCAGCTGCCGACGATTTAGCTGGAACTTCTCCCGCTATTCGACTCCTGACAGACTCAACAGCACAGATTAACGGTGGATTTTCCATCTATTCCTGCTAAATCCCAAGTAAGATCACCCCTCCATGCCAATCATACCTACTTCCTGTTCCCTATCACCCCCCTTCAACAAATGCGAAATCCATCCTCATAAATAGAACTCCTACTCATAAGCTATATACATAATTGCAGAATGGATGTGACCTGTTATGGATTCCTATACGGCACAAACTGGCGATACTTTAAGAAGTGTCGCCTATCGTATGCGTCTAGATATACATAAACTACTATCTCTCAATCCCCATATTCAAAATCCCGATACTTACATAGCTGGGCAAACGGTGAATTTAAAAAGAATGATCCATATTCCCATCGCTACGCCTCAGCCTCCTGAAACCGATCTTAAACAGTGGATTCCTTTGACTTCATTAGAAAAAATGTCAGAAACCGAATACGACGTGCTTATTGTAGGTGCCGGTGCGGGAGGTCCTGCCGTGCTATGGAGATTATGCCAGCAATGGGGATTAGACGGCAAAAGGATTGGTATCGTCGAGAGAGGAGATCTCCTGATTCCCACGCACAGCATGAATATTCCTACATTGAATGCATCGCGCAAACGTGACTTATACAAAAATATCTCGTATCCGCTAGGCAAGTCCCAACCCGAATACCCGGGAGCATCTCAAGTTTTCGCGCTCGGCGGCAAAACCTTGTTCTGGTCGACAGCCTCGCCTCGTATGCATCCCGTCGACATGAAAGAATGGCCGATCTCTTACGAAGAATTGACCCCCTACTATAACATTGCTGAACGGATAATGAATATTTCGAAAGGATATACGCAAGATTCTACGATTACAAAGACGATGCTCGAAATACTTAGAGGATGCGGTTTTCCAGAGATCACAGAGCTCCCGACGGCCATTGATCTTTCGGCAACGAAGTTCGGTCAGGTCCATTCTAACGCTTTATTCAGTTCCATCGCCTTTCTGGGTTCAGCCTTAAATCAACGACCGTTTGATTTGGCCGTTAATGCACGCGCTGTTCAAATCTTGTCCGAAAATGGAAGCGCAACAGGTTTGCGAGTCATGTCTCCCGATATGACATCTTATTTTATCAAAGCAAAAACAATTGTCGTGTCCGCGAGTACCTGGGAAACCCCCCGCCTACTCTTGAATTCCGGCATTCCAGGAAAAGCGATCGGTCATTATTTAATGAACCACTCCAAAATCGTGGCGACCGTTAAGATTGACCGCAGCTATTTCCCAGACGTGTTGGGAACGCTTTTTATTTGGAAGCCTCGAACAGCTGTTGAGCCCTATCAAATGATCCTATATGGACCGGATCTAGAAAGATATTTATGGTATCCGGTTTTTGAAAATAAAGAAGTCCTAAAGGAATTTGATATCGGAATCGAAACTTTGGGTGTTGTAGAGCCGCAGTTTGAAAATTATATCTCTCTTAACCGCTCTAGATTGGACGTGTATGGGGTTCCAGAAATACAAGTTCATTTCTCCTACAGCGAGAAGGATAAGATCATTATTGGCAAAATGCTGCATGCCACAAACCATATGATCTCCAGTCTTCAAGGATCCATTGGTGCCAAGAATCACCAGCCCGAATTAGCTTTTTACGTACCGGGAGAAGATTTCCACGAAATGGGGAGCTGCCGCATGGGGAATGATCCTTCTACTTCTGCAACGAATCCATATGGCCGTATACACGGAATGTCGAACCTCTATGTGGCTGACAATAGCGTTATACCGTACAGCGGTGCCGCCAATCCTACATTGACAACAATTGCCTTAGCCATTCGGACGGCTGATCATATTATCCATCAATTAGCAAAATAAGCCCTGCCGGCATAACCGGCAAGGCCCATCATCAAACCTCCGTAGATCGCCGAACAACCAGCTCCCCTGAAAAAAGAGGCGTTTCAGCTACGTTTCCTTCTATCGTATCCAGCAGCAATCTCATAGCTGCTTCGCCTATTTGCGGACGAGGATAATGGATCGCCGTCAGCGGAGGGTCCGTCTGCGAGGACATCAGAATATCC
The DNA here is from genome assembly GCF_059692135.1 of Paenibacillus sp. J22R160. NCBI lineage: Bacteria > Bacillati > Bacillota > Bacilli > Caryophanales > Paenibacillaceae > Paenibacillus > Paenibacillus sp. J22R160. Next base: position 385,994 of record NZ_JCAUAU010000005.1, read on the forward strand.
TCGCAACCAGCAACAGCCAGCTGACTCGGCACCCCGACACCAGCCTTGCGGCAAGCGGCGAGGCAGCCTGCAGCCATCAGATCATTGGCGCAAACCAGTGCAGTGAAGAGCGCGGACTGACGAATCAATTCAGCATGCAACACCCGTTCAGCCGACTCAAACCTGCCTCCACCATTCAATAAATCCTCAGAACGCCATGTGGAGCCTGCTTGTCCCAAGGCATGAATGAATGCCTGCAACCTGATTTCATAATGCTGCGCACCATCACCACTGCCCATAAAGCCAATCCGAGTATGGCCTTGCTGCTGCAAATGACGGACCAACTTACTCATCTCGGCTTCCCAATCCAAATCCATATAGGGTACTGAAGCGCCCGAATCTGAACCCGCTGGCTTCAAAGCAGACACAATCGGCATATCAAGCGCCAGAAAATGCTCCACCACCTGCTGCTTCAGCGATTGTCCAAGCAGTAGAATACCATCCACTCTGCCCATGAACAAGCTCTTGAGCTGATCTTCTTCCTCTTGCTTGTAGGTTTGGAAAAACACAAAGTACCCTCTGTCTTTCGCATGCTGCTCGATATTTATCAATAGACCGGCCTCAAAAGGGTTCCCGAGATAGTTGATCAGCACGGCGATCTGTCGCGACTTCTTCGTTTTCAAACTTTGCGCTAATAAATTCGGTTGATAGCCAAGCTCGCGAATGGCTTCCAGCACTTTCTGCCTTGTCTCTTCCTTCACAATCTCCCGATTATTCAAAACATAGGAAACGACCGCAGAGGAAACTCCTGCGCGGTCGGCTACATCCTTTCTAGTTACCATTCGCTTTCACCCTAACAAATGTGATCAAATCCCAAACGTATTGCCCCCGTTAACCGAGAGACATTGCCCAGTAACAAAACCTGACTCCGACGATGCTAAGAACACGACGGCATTCGCAATATCTGCCGGCTCCCCGACTCGCCCAAGCGGCACGCCGGTTCGGTATCCTTCCGTGCTGACTCCCTCATGCCGCTCCACAGGTATCCAACCTGGTGCCACCAAGTTGACCCGGATACCGTGAGGTCCCAGCTCGCTTGCCCAAGATCGCGTCATGCCTACCATGGATGACTTAGCCGTGACATAGCTGGAGAAGTTGGCATTCCCGATTTGCACGACTTCACTGCCGATATGAATAATACTTCCCTCTCTCTTCAACTTCATTCCCGGGAGCACTGCTTGCGCAAGCAGTAAAGGCGCTTTCACAAAGAAATCCAGTTGATCCAAGTAGGTCTGCCATGTACTCTCTTCAATCGATAGCATCGGCTGAGGGCCTGTCGCATTGTTGACCAGAATATCAATGCTCCTGCCAAAATGCTGCTCCACTCGCTCGATGAGCTCGCTAACTTCTCCCTCGCTTGTGATGTCAGCGCGAAAAGATGTAGCGCTGCCTCCTGCGGTAGTAATCAGCCGAACCGTTTCCTCTGCATCCTGCACGCTATATGCATAGTTAACAGCAACATTCGCTCCGGCTGCCGCAAGCGCAGCTGCGATATGACGCCCCAGTCCGCGTGACGCTCCTGTAACAAGCGCGACCTTGCCCTCTAACCTTGTTGATGAACCCAAGATATCCACCTCTTCCAAGTGAGTTTATTTGTAGACGCTTTTGCCAGCATCCTGATTGTACAGCTCCTTTAATGGTACCATAGATTCAGATGGAACATAATATTTAAACGGATTCTCATCAATGACACCTAGAAGCTGCTTCCGGTAAGGAGAGGCGTTTTCCAGCAATCGATCGGATGCCGTGCGGTAGTCAATGGGTCTCATCCAGATCGGGCTGTAACCTAGAAACAATTGCCGGCGTGTAAATTCCGAGCGATTAGGCGCACCGGCGTGCCAGAGGTTTTGCGGGAATATGAACACATCGCCCGGCTTGCCGCATACTTGCATTTCCCCTGCCACTTGACCATCCACGTCCTGACTCTCTGGATGAAACGGCTTATTATGCGAGCCAGGGATGATTTTGGTATTACCACGGTCCGGCTGGGACATATCGCTTAAGATATAGCATGTTTTGATGTAATAGGCAGAGGTGATGCCATCTTGCTTCGGAAACTGTGGATGCGGACCATCTTGATGCCAGTTAATGAAGCTGTGCGACTCGGTTTTCACATCATTGGGATTCGGTTTACGTACAGTTAAGTGTGAAATGTGCAGCTGAATGTTATAGCCAAGCAGATTAACCATGAGAGGAAGCAGCGTCGGTTCATCGATCAGCGAAGCTATTTCATCGTCCCTCTCAATGCTGTTATAAATGTTATAAGCTAATGATTCCGGTTCCTCTGCGACAATACGGTCAATGGCAGCGTTTAAACGGTTAACCTTTTCTTCTGACAAAACGCCCGGCAGTATCAAATAACCGTTCTCGTTAAACTGCTGAATAAGTGCAGGAATATCTAATTTTGTTTGTGTCATGTGAATACACTCCTCGTTTTTAAATTTATTTATGGCAATTATAACCAATAAATTTACACGTGTAAATAATGATTTTAAAGGAAAAGGAAGCCCATTTCTCCTTCCTTTTCCGCACACTGATCTCTCAACTGTTTCTTTTACTGTTTCTTTTACTGTTCTCTCAACTTCTACTTCACGTAGCCAAGCTCTTTAATCCTTTTATCAGAAGCATCTAAGAAAGCTTTATAATTCATGGAGCTTTCCAAAGTCTTAAGGAAGCTGTCATACTCACTGAGCGGACGCTTGCCGTACAAGAATTTAGAGAACTCTTCTTCAATATAGCGACTCGCATCTGCAGCGTTATAACCATTTGGCATATCCACGAATCCTGCCAAACCATCAATGTGCGGCTGTTTGCTCGCATATTCCATAAACTTCGCCTGCGGACCGAATTTCACCGTCAAATATTCCATTTCCGGGCGCCCTGCGAATTGGTACAGCCAGAAATAACCGCCCTCTTTGCCCATCAGGTCTGTCGGGACAACTTTACTGCCATCGAGGTTGAAGTGTTTGCCTTTCACCCCGTATTGCACTAACAAAGAACCATCCTTCGAAGAAACATAATTCAGCAAGTCGATGACCTTCTGCAGTTTCTCCGGATTTTTCTCAAGGGACTTCGGTACGGCGTACAACGCTGCTGCCTTACCAATGTCATAGGCACTTGCAAATTTGCCGCCAGGTCCTTTTAAAGCATCAACTTGCACCCATTTGGCATTCGGATTCACAGCCTTAATTTGCTCAACAAATTGGTCCTTCGTCACATTCGGCCAATCCAGATAGACGATTCCCGCTTGCCCTTTAATCGCTTTCTGTTGATGCTGAAGACCTGAGTTAGCCAAAAGCTCGGGATCTACGGAACCAGATGCAATCATTTTCTGGATAAAAGCAAGAGCATCCTTCATCCCAGGATCATACAGCGAGTTCACCACTTTATTATCTTTCACGTAGACTGTAGGTAGGCCGCCATCCATACCTACGCCATAGGCTCCAAAAATGGTATCAAAAGCTCCAAGCTTGCCGCCGGTAAGGCCATACGTATCTTTTTTTCCATTACCATCCGGGTCTTTCTCTGTAAACGCTTTAGCAACTTCGAGCATTTCCTCCGGCGTAGTTGGCACTTTCAGACTCAGCTTGTCGAGCCAATCCTGGCGAATCCAGTACGTGTTGTAAGGAACTTGCGGTGACTTCGCGATGGCATACGTTTTGCCGTTCAGCATCCCTTTTTTCAAACTGTCAGCCCCAATAAAATCTTGTACCGGCTTAAGTTTATCCAAATAAGGCGTGAGATCGAGCAGAAGACCCTGATCAGTAAATTGCTTTAATTGCTGACGGTCTACAGCGAATAGATCTGGAAAGTTCGCCGAAGACATACGTACGTTTAACTGATTTTTGTAATCATCGCCGGATGCATACACGGTCAGATTGAGATCCGTGCCCAGCGCTTTATCCAGCTCCTGTTTAATAATGTCCTGATCAGGAGAAGGAAGGCCGCTGCCTATTTCGATAATGTCAAGCTTGACGGGCTTTGCGCTAGCAGCCGGTTTGCCGCTTTCCGCAGCTTTGTCAGCAGGCTTATTCGCAGCAGGTGCCGCACCGCAACCGGCAATCAGCGTTCCACCGGCGAAAGTCATGGCGAGAAGAATTGGTACAAGCAATTTCTTTTTCATAGATACCCCTTCTTTCTTTTAAAATAAAAGTTACTTCTATTGTCGCCGTTACAGAACGAATCAGGCTGCAGTCCTGATGCATTCAACGGGGTCAACCTTTGACGGAGCCCATCAACATTCCTTTGGTGAAATGCTTTTGAATGAACGGATACACGATAATGATCGGTAAGCTTGCAGCAACAACAGACGCCATTTGCATCGTTTCGGTAGGAAGCATATTTTCGGCATTTTCAAGCGGCTGCTGGGTCAGCATGAGAATTTCGCGAATAACGACCTGCAAGGGGAACAAATTTCGATCCGTCACATACATAATCGCTTGGAAAAATTCATTCCAATGACCAACCATGTAGAACAACCCAATTGTGAGCATAGACGGTATAGAGAGCGGCAATACGATTTGCCAGAGAATCCGGAATTCCTTCGCCCCATCCATCCGAGCCGATTCAAACAGCTCTTCAGGAAGGCTTTCAAAAAAGCTTTTCATAATCAAAATATTAAAAGCCCAAATCGCATTCGGCAGAATCATCGACCAGACGGAATCCAACAGCCCTAAGGATTTTACAACTAAATAAGTCGGAATGAGTCCTCCGCTGAACAGCATCGTAAACACAACCATGAGAAGGAAGAAGCTTCTGCCTGGGAGATTGCGACGGCTAAGCGGATAAGCCATCAGCGATGTCAATATCAGGTTCACAATCGTACCTACAACAGTGATGAAGATCGTCACCCAGAAAGCTCTTGGAATATTCGTCTCGGTGAAAAGCTTGTGATAAGCGCTGAATGTGATGGACTTAGGAATGAGGATGAAACCTCCATTCTTCAGCACCTCGGAGAAAGGTGTGATGGACACGGCTACCACATACATCAGCGGTACGACCGCCGCCAACGCAGCAAGCCCGAGGATGATGACGACGATCGTATTGATGATCCGGTCTTCCCAGCCTCTTACCATATGCCATCACCCCATTTCTTGGATAAATGATTGGAGCCTAGTACCAGGACAAGCCCAATGACGGATTTGAATAATCCTACGGCGGCCCCCAGTGAGAAGTTGAGCTGCTGCAGCCCAGTCCGGAATACCCAAGTATCCAAGATATCCGCAACTTGATACACTTGAATGTTATACAGAATATAAATTTGATCGAATCCGGCATCCATAATATGTCCCAGCTTTAAGATGAGCAGAAGCACAATGACATTTCGAATACCTGGCAGCGTAATGTGCCAAATCATCCGCAGGCGGCTTGCGCCGTCCACGCGTGCTGCTTCGTATAAGGTCGGATCAATCGCTGTCATCGCAGCCAAGTAGATGATTGCGCCCCAGCCGAGATCCTTCCAAACTTCCGAGCTTACCAGAATAGTCCGGAAGTAATCAATCGAGGTCATGAAGCCAATCGACTGGCCGCCCGCATCTTCGATAAAGCGGTTGACGATCCCGGAATTCTGGGAGAGCAGCGCGATGAGGATACCGTAAATAATGACCCAAGATAAGAAATGCGGCATATATGTTAGCGTTTGCACAACCGTTTTGAACCATCGCAGCCTGCACTCATTGAGCAGCAAAGCCATGATAATCGGCGGTGCCATCCCAAACAGCAGCTTGTAGATGCTAATGACGAACGTGTTGACCATCAGCTGCCCGAAGTACGGAGAATTAAAAAACGTCTGAAAATGCTTGTACCAGGGATCAGCCCAACCGCTGCCGAGAATGCCGTCCAATATTTGAAAATCCTTAAAAGCAATAATCACTCCATACATGGGAATATAGCGGAAAATGACGAAATAAATAACGCCAGGCAATAGCATGAGATAAAAAGCCCGAAAGGCCCAAATCTGCTTCGCAGATAATTTAAGCCTCGCTTCTTTTGTTTTTCTACCCGCCTTTACATCCTGCCCTACTACGACTTGCTGTTCCATGAGGCCACCTCTTTTCCATCTGATCACTCGCTTCCTAACGGGTTGAGTTAAGTATAGCAAGCGCTTTCTTTGGAAAATATACAGTGATCCTGCGAAAATGTTCGAATTCTTGCAAACGCTTTATTTGTTTTTTTCTGTATATTCATGTTCCATTGCCGGAAGCTCGATTCGGATCAACGTTCCGATTTCGGGCAAGGAGAAAATGGACAAACCATAAGCTGTTCCAAAATGGAGCCCAATTCGCTCGTGGACATTCATAATCCCGATGCCTGTGAATCTATGCTTGCTCGGTGCTTTGTGCCGCTCTTCGAACAGACTGTTCAGGACCTCCGAGTTCATCCCGAGACCATTGTCCCTAATCGTAATCATCAATTTATCCTTCACACACTTGGCCCGTATACGAATCATTCCCTCACGTTTGAGCGGAACAATCCCATGGAAAATGGCATTCTCCACAAGTGGCTGCAAGGTCAGCTTTAAAATTGTTTTGGATAGTGTAGCAGGTGTTGCGTCAATCTCCATCGTGAACTTATCGCCGTAGCGCACCTTCTGGATGTACGCATACATGCGCAGCCCTTCCAGTTCGTCCGCTAAAGTAACGAATTCCGTGCTTTTATCAAAGCTGAATGACAACAGACCTACAAGGGTCTTGATCGTTTCCCGAACCTCGTAGATTTTGTGCTGTTTGGCCAAAGAGCTTATACAAGCAAGGGTGTTATACAGAAAGTGCGGGGCAATTTGACTCTGCAGCATTTTCAACTCAAAATGCTTCTTGCGGCGTTCCGCTTCCTTGGTTTCCTGCAGCAGATGATGAATCCGCTCCATCATAGCATTATAGCTTCGCGCCAATCGGCCGATTTCATCATTTCCGGTTGCGTGTATGGTGTGAAGCACGTCCATATCTCGAACCCGATCCATCTTCGCAACCAATGTACGTACGGGCAGCGTAATATATCGGCTTATCATGTAGGTGCTTGCCAAAACAAGGAATATCCAGAAAACGCCTGCTGTGCTGAAATTTCGGTATAGGCTGGCAATATTTTGATAGAAGAAGCTATTCTCATAAAAGGCGATAAAATACCAGCCAAGATTATTCATGCCGGACTTGACCGCAACCAAATCGCCCTCCGGGCCTTCAATCTCCGATGCTCCGAGAGGAAGATCCGACACCTGATCGACAAACCCTTCATCCAGCTCCGGCGGATACACAGACGTATGATAGGGAAGCAGCCGGTAGGAGCTAAGCGGGAGCCCAACATCAAACGAGTGGACAACATTCTTTTTGTTCGTGATGATGGCAAAGGTTTGATTCTTCGTATTCATGAACTGCGCGATCATATTCGTTAATTGAACGAGATCGATTTCCACGACAGCAATCCCCATTAATGACTTCGTCGAAGATGATTGTATGGGCAGTACGAAGGCGACTGTTTTACCCGACATGGGGGATTGATAGGGCTCCGTGATAAATATGCCGTAGGTTTGCTTGGCTTTCTCAAGCAGCTTAGGGATTTGCGGATTCCCAATAATATCAAAAGTGGTTTGCGAGTCGGAAATGACATGGCCGTCTACACCAACCAAATAGAGCGACTTATACAGCGTCCTGTTCATATTCGCATACGAGCGCAGAACATCCGAGGCTTCCTTTTCCATGCCCACATTTAACAAATCCTCACGGGTTGAAATAAGCAACAGGATATTTTGCACATTGTCCAAATAGGCATTCATATAGAGATTGGTTCGGTCAATAATAATTTGGGCATCCGACACGACCTGCCTGCGAAACAATCCCTCCGCTTCGCGCAAGTTGATGTAGCCGAGCCCCCCTAACAGCACAAGTGTTCCCAGGGACAAAAATAAAAAATGCTTGGCCAACATGCTCCAGCTGCCAAACCATGAGATAAGCGCTTTCATTTTGGTATCATCCCTTTTTATAATCTGTAGGTGCTACGCCGGTCCAATTTCGGAAAAGCTGCGAGAAATAACGGTAGCTAGGTATGCCTACCTGTTCGGCGACCTCATACACTTTAAGATGAGTATTCTGAAGGAGGCTCACGGCCTTCTCCATGCGCAGCCGGGTCACATAATCGTTGAAGGATTCCCCGGTTTCTTCCCGAAACAGCCGACTAAAATAGTACGAGCTCAGCCCAACTTCTTCCGAAACCGAAGTCAGCGTAATCGGCTCACCGAGCTTGATCTCGATGATTCTCTGGGCAAGCTGAACTTCTTTTCGAATCTTCCTCTCGTCGCTCGTCCCTGACTTTGGCGGGTTAGCCAACTCTCGGCGCATCCGTTCTTGTTCATATTGCTTGAGATCGACTTCGCGTCTGATCGCTGCTCTCGCTTTTTCAATCGCTATCTTCATGTCCTCTTCATCAAAAGACAACTTCGTGAAATAATCCAAGGCTCCTAGCTTCAGCGCTTCTTGGGCATAATGAAAATCGCTATGACAGGTTAACAGGACGAATTGGATGTGCGGAAATCTTTTTTTGACGTTACGGAACAATTCTAATCCATCCATAATGGGCATCGTAATATCTGAGATAACAAGATCGGGTACCAAAGCTACACAGAGCTCCAAAGCCTCTTCCCCATTCTCCGCCTCTCCAACCAGTTGAGCACCAAAGGTAGACCATGGCATGGATCGGAGCTCTTGTCTTAACGGCAATTCATCATCAATGATCAGCACGCGTACGGGGGCGACAGACACATTGCCCACCACCTTTCCTTTCAACCTTGAAATCGCTATCACTCTTACTTACAATGATATCAATTATATCAGCTTTTGTTTATACAGAAATAATGTAAAAATGTATGAAAAACCAAACTCAGGCGCGCGTTGTGTCGCCGCCACATGGCGGCTGTCAACTCCAGTCAGGGGACATTCCACTCGCTGAGGGAACTATGATCCCCTATTTTCCAATAAAACGGCGCTTGAGCTAGGTGAGGGGAACTGTGGTCTCTTATTCTTTCATTTTTGATTGGAAATCGGTATTTTCAGGGAAATAAGACCCTGTAGTTCCGTTTAAATTGAAAATAGTCCCATTTTCTCAAAATAACGCCCTGTAGTTCCGTTTCATTCAAGAGTTAGTCAGTCCGTTCCTGTTTAGGCGGCATATCTGTTTAGCCCCCTAATTGAATTGGAGAGTACCTAGGGAAATAAGGTACTATTAAATAAAGGGGGCTGAACGGAATGAGACAACGAAACAACGCATTCAAAGATGTTCGTAACAAAGTGGCGCAAGAAGCTTTAGCTGGGATTAAAGTTGGTGTTCTAGCAAGGAAGTATGATGTCTCACCGAAGACCATTCGCAACTGGGTAAAAGAGTTTCAAGATGAATTTGGTGCAGACGCGATACCTACGATCGACGAACGCATTAACGACTCTAAACGACTGGCTGAGCTTGAAGAAAAATACAATCGAGCTTTAAAGGCATTGGGGGAAAAGGAACTCGAGAATGAAGTTCTGCGTGAGCTCGTAAAAAAGACGAGCCCTGCCTCAGTGATCGACTCCACGTTGCACAAACGTTCATTGGGCAGGGAAACGCGGTAGTTAAAATACTAGAACTTACTGGAGTCGCTTCTTCGACGTACTACGACAGAAGGAAGTCCGCGCAACGAACCACGACGAAGAAAATAAGTGCATTACTTCGTGGTAGACCCGCGACAAAACACTCTTTTACGCGCTCAGGTGAAGCCGTCAGTGATGAGCAGATCGAAGAATGGCTGATGGAACTCGTTTCCGGTGAAGAGCATGGCTATGGCTACTTGATGCTGAATGAATGCTTGCGCATCCAACACAATCTGGTCATCAACAAGAAGAAAACGTACCGCCTATGCGAGAAGCTTGGCATCCTTCATCCGCAGCGGCG
>NZ_JCAUAU010000006.1:0-320738 GCF_059692135.1 Paenibacillus sp. J22R160
CTCGCGATCAGCTTCCGCTTGGAAGCTGCGTGAGAGGGCCTTTTGGGACTGCTCAGCAAGATATCTTGGTGAAAGCTTGGGTTTTCTCGCTCTGAGAAAGCCATAAAGGCCCTCTCGCGATCAGCTTCCGCTTGGAAGCTGCGTGAGAGGGCCTTTTGTGACTGCTCAGCAAGATATCTTGGTGAAAGCTTGGGTTTTCTCGCTCTGAGAAAGCCATAAAGGCCTTCTCGCGATCAGCTTCCGCTTGGAAGCTGCGTGAGAGGGCCTTTTGGGACTGCTCAGGAGAAACTACTTCCCTTTCATTATACTTAACGGTATTTAACAACGTTAAAATAGCCGAACTCTAAGTTCAGCGCTACTTAACGCTGAAAAACAGCTCTAACTGCAGCCGCACCTCGTAAATTCAAACCACCATCGTTTTAACGTTGTTTTTCAGCGTTAAAACGATGGTGGAAGCCTGGGACTTACCATTAACGATGTTAAACATCGTTAATTGGTACAAGGCCGCTGAACAAGCTGCGCTGCACGTTAAGCATCTTGCTCTACTGCCAGCTCCCGCAGCCGCAGCAGCAGCAAAGGAACCGCGACGAAAACGATCATCGTCGCGGCGGCAACAATGCCGGAGTCATTCAGCAGCAGCGCTGCTATGGCTCCGATCATATTGGCGGAAAACCCGTACATCCAGTACGGGTTTCTGTGCTGCCACACGCGCATGCGGCCGCGAGGACGAAGCACTAACACAGCCATCACGAAGAGGCTCGTGATAAGCACTTTGCTCCAGACGGATGCACGAAGCAAGTGCACGTTCATCCGCAGCTTCCGCACGATCAGATGGCCGATCTGATCGAACTGCCCGGCGCGCAGCGCGTGAAACGCGCGCCCGACATGGCTCTCCCGCGCGAACGCCGCGGGAGAATCGGCGCTGTTGAGCAGCCACAGCGCCCCAACCCCCAGCGCGAGCAGCGCCGCCAGCAGGGCCGAAGCCCTGCCTAGGCGCAGCTCGCGCCAGCGTTCGCCGGCGAAGCACTGCGCGCCGGCTACGCCGAAGGCGACCGCGGCGCTCAGGGCGCCGCCCGCGTTCGCGCCAAGTGACGGTGCACTCAGGCACACAGTCACGAGCAAGAACGCAGCGCATGCGGCGAGCGCCGCCGTGCGCGAAGCACGCGTGCCGCGAGCGGCATGACGGCGCTGCAGGGCCGCCGTCACGCCGAGGACTAGGGCGCCGATAAGGACGCCCATGTACTCGTTGCCGATGCCGTAGTAGCGTGCGCCGATCATCGGATCATAGCCGAGCACGGAATATTTCATCGCGTGCGCACCTGTACAGGCGTCCAGCACGATAATTGCCGCTATTCCCACACCCAGCCAAATCATCGCCGTTGTTTCGCTGTATGCGGCCAGAATCAAAGCTAGGAGCAAGCTACCCACGACGAAACTAAATACGAGGGCAATGATCGCTCCATCGATCCCGAGTTGAGATGTTAATGGCACAGCCAGCCACCCCAGTAACAACATAACGGAAGGAGCAGTCAAAAGTGACAGCAGCAGTATCCGCAGAACGCCATGACCTGGAACTGCCTCTTTTTTTGCATGAAAGGCAGTGCCCCTCCTTTTTACCCACATAACATAGATCAAACTGAGCAGGAGGACTATCATCTCAAAAGTGGCAAAGGGATACAGCAACGAGGGTCTGCTGCGATAAATCATCTGCATGCTGCGCAGATCCTTAACAAGCTCATCTAGTGCAGAGCTCACCCCAGCGGAAGCTAAAGGGATCCCTATCAGCCCAATAGGAATTGGGATTTTGAACTCATTCAGCAGTGTGCTTGTGAAGTCTTGTGAAGTGACAATCCCCTGTCTTCGAGTAGATTCCGAAACAAGGAGCCCTCCTCTACCTTCTGTTGTGTAATGAAGGATTGGGGATAAGTACATTTTGCTTCTGGCTGCTTCCGCGTTAACCTCAGGCGAGAACATCCACAGGCTGTCTATTCCAGGCTGCATCCCCTCCATCAATTGCCCCAACCACTGATCCATGTCACGCAGTACTAATCCTTTGAGCTCATTAAACCGATCCTGATCATAATGCGTTTTCTCACTGTACAATCTATACAGATCCCCAAATTCAACTAGAGTGATACTTGGCTGCCGCCTATTTTTCCACAACGACGCTAGCTGTGCATAATCGGTACTCATACCACCTGGTCTGTCCACAACAGCTATCGCCGCATCGTCACCCAGTTTCCCGTTATCCACAATTCCATTGGTATCCATAAGCATTAGAGGAGCAAAGCGACGCAGTTGTTTTTGTTCGAGGTGCATGCCTCTTCCCAAATCACTGCTTCCTAGCACGGAACGATGAACGCCATATGTTTTGAGCAAATCACCCAATACGCCTACGCCATAGGCTTGCTCCTTGTTAAGCCGTTTGAGCATCGCTAGCTCAGGAACAATCAGGGAGTCTTCCTCCAGAAGACTAATCTGATTCCCCTCCAATAGACCTGTATACCGGTTCATAAGCTCCGAAACGCGAACACCGTGTCTGGACTCATTTGCCTCAAAAGCCAACGCCTCCACAATCCCAGCAGCGGGTTCACCTGCCCCCAAAGAGGCATAGACATCCCGCATCGAACGGTTTGCCGTACGAATATTCATAGCACCAACTGCACCTGACTCTGTCATTTGCTTAAAATGAGGCAGCACCGACAGCTGATCGGGTTGAAGCTCTAGAAAAGAAAGACCGGGTATTGAAACCACGGTCACCTGTTTTGTTCTTTCGTTTCGGTCAGCACCCTTTAAATTGTGGATGGTTGTGTCATCATGAGCCACTACTGTCCCCCAACTTGTGGACAACTGCAAGAAAAAACCTAAGATACCCACAATCCAGACCCTTTTTCTAAACTTCATGGGCATTCTCCTGCTGTTTTTGCTTTTAGCATTTTCATCCATAGGGGAAAGTATCCACTGCTTGATTGTTCCGAAAATTTAAAATGAGCCCTCCATCGTCTATTTTCCATGTGTATAGCGTTATCCACACAAAAAAAGAAGGGCGAAATCCGCCCCTCTTAACGCTTTTCTGTTGTTTTCCACAATCTTATCCACATTATCCACAAAAAACTGTTCAAAAGTTATTCGACAAATTCCGCCTTTACAACCATTGATTTATGGGGGAATTTTAAAGTTATGCACATTATCCACAGGGCATGTGCATAACTTTGTTCACAAGTCGTGTATATAACTAAGTTTTCTTACAATTCAAGTGAATCCATTCCGTTAAGAAGCTGTCGTTACCTCACTTGAACCTGCAGGCTGACCTTGCATCCGAATGGCTTGGTTACACGCTGAGATAAAAGCCTTCGCAACAGCAACAAGCACATCTTGGTCGATACCTGTATTCTTATAGGTTTGACCCTCTACCGTGATCGTGACTTCCGCTTCACCGGTTGCTTTTTCACCTGTGGACAAGGAATGCAGCTCCAGATCGGAGAAATCCACATCCATCGGGATCGCTTGACGAAGGCTTTGAACGATTGCCTCAATCGGGCCTTCGCCTGTGCCTGAGTAGACATTCTCGACACCTGTCTGATTGTTTCGAACCGAGACGGAAGCAACACGATTGCGATCACTGCTAGAAACAACCTGCATATGTGTCAGCGTGAATGGCTCCATTTGCCCATCAACCGTTGAACCAACAAGCTCTAGCAGTTGATCGTCGGTCACCATCTTCTGCTCATCGGCTTTTTCCTTGAACTTGGTGTACAATGTATCCAGCTCTTCTCCTGAGAGTTCAATGCCGAATTGGCCTACGCGATGTTTCAGCGCATGTCTTCCGGAATGCTTGCCAAGAATGATCATGGAGCGTGGAATACCCAGCTTTTCCGGGTCCATAATTTCGTAGGTATTGCGGTTTTTCAGCAAGCCATCTTGGTGAATGCCCGCTTCATGCTGGAACGCATTTCTTCCAACAATCGGCTTGTTATAAGCAATCGGGAAACCCATGATTCGGCTGACCATTTTGGATGTGTTGAAAATTTCACTGGACACAATCCCTGTCTCCACACCCATCGTTTGCTTGCGAGTCTCTATCGCCATCACGAGTTCTTCAAGTGAACAGTTTCCTGCGCGCTCTCCTACCCCGTTCACTGTTACCTCTACGTGTGTGACACCAGCCGCAATAGCCGCAAGGCTATTCGCTACAGCAAGACCCAGATCGTTGTGGCAATGTGCACTGTACTCAACCGTATCTCCGCCTCTTACACTTTGACGCACTCTGCGGAACATCGCCCCGTATTCTTCTGGCAGCGCATAGCCGACTGTGTCAGGGATATTCAGAATCGTTGCGCCTTCTGCGATGACCGCCTCCAGCACTTCGAATAGGAATTCGTCCCCGGTCCGGGTGGCATCCATCGGCGAGAATTCAATGTTGTTCACGAACTGCTTCGCATACGCAACCATAGATCGAGCCATCTCAACGACCTGTTGACGGGATTTGCGAAGTTGGAAATCCAGATGGATGTCCGATGAGGACAAGAACATGTGGATACGGCGCGACGCCGCGTCTTGCGTAGCTTTGATCGCTGAATCAATATCAGCCTTCATCGCGCGGGCAAATCCGCAAATTTCTACGCTTTGCAGCTCACGTGAAATTTGCTGCACCGCATGAAAGTCGCCAGGACTCGAAATCGGGAAGCCAGGCTCGATCGTATCTACGCCCATTTTCGCCAATTGTCTCGCGATACGGATCTTTTCCTCCGGATAAAGAGAAGCTCCCGGCGCTTGCTCCCCGTCTCTAAGCGTTGTATCAAAAATGCGAATGCGGCGGTTTGTGTTATTTTCCATGGTTCAATTCCTCCTTGAGTTTGAGCCAATCTTTGTTGGCTATGGTTTGAAGTTTATTGTTGGTTGGTAACTAGTAACTGGAGACACAGGCCTTGATAAGCGGAACCTCGTTCCGTTATTTCTGCGAAAAGGTCAGGTTAGTAAGCTGAAGCGGAACTACAAGGCCTTATCCCCTCTCATCGGGCCAAGTTTTCACCCAAATCTGCGAAATAGCGGAACGTAGTTCCCGTTCCCACACTTGAATAGCTATTTCATTGAAATAGCGCCCTGCAGTTCCCCCCTCCATCTGCTCGGAGACGTCGCAGCCGTCCAGGAGACGACAAAAAGACCCGTCATCTCCACATAAGAGACGACGGGTCTTCACCCAGCGCGGTACCACTCTTGTTGGCTCCGCCTAACGAAGCCCACCTCAGACATAGCGGTTGCTATGTCACCCGATCACGGAGGTCATCCGTTCATCCCTAACAGCAGGTGAAACTGCCGATCAGGATGACCGCTTCCAAGCGAGTTCAGGGCATTCACGGTCTGCGTCGCATCACCCCGCAGCTTTCTGTACCGTAAAGCGAGCCCTTACTACTCTTGTTCATTGCGTTTGTTCTATATTTGAAAACCAAAAAGACCTGCCATCTCTATATAAGAGACGACAGGTCTGAACCTTCCGCGGTACCACTCTAATTGATCCGAGCTGTTACGCTCGAAACCACTCATGTCCCTGATCACGGGGGTCAACCGTCAAGACCTACTTGGGTGCTGGATCCTTGGCATCCTTATCAGCCTTACCGCTCCCGGGCGAGTTCTGGTCACGTTTCGTCTGTGCTTTCACCAAGCGCACAGCTCTCTGAGCGAAACTGAGGTTCCGTACTAATCCCGTTCGATGCGTTTTAAAGTATTGATTGTGATTATAATATGCAGATTTGGCAAAGTCAATACCGTTATCTGAACATTTATTTTTTTCAGACTACCATTCTTCAAGCTTGAGCTGCGGCTCAGCTTTGAGCTCCATGGTGTCGAACTCCTGCTTGTCCCACTTGAGGAAAGCGGCTGCGCCTATCATCGCAGCGTTGTCCGTACATAGGGCGTGCGGAGGCACCAGCAGCGGCACGTCCAATTCCCCGCAGCGCTCAGCAAGCGCACTGCGCAGCCCTTTGTTCGCCGCGACTCCGCCCGCGAGCAGGAGCTGTTTGGCGCCGTATTCACCGACGGCGCGCGCCGCTTTCTCGACAAGCACGTCGATGACGGATGCTTGGAAGCCTTTGGCGATTTGCGCGGTTTGTACGGCTTCGCCGCGCATTTTGCTTTGGTTGACGACGTTCAGCACAGCGGATTTCAACCCGCTGAAGCTGAAGTCGTAAGAGTCTGCCTCGAGCCACGAGCGCGGCAGCTTGATCTCGGATTCGGCTTCCTGTGCAAGCCGATCGACGTGGGGGCCGCCAGGATAGGGAAGCCCCATGGCTCTGGCGATTTTGTCGTAGGCTTCGCCAGCCGCGTCATCGCGTGTTCGCCCGATGATGCGGAATTTGCCTGGCTCCTCGAGCAGCACAAGCTCTGTATGCCCGCCGGATACGACGAGGGATATAAGCGGATATTCCAGCTCGTGTACGAGCTGATTCGCATAAATATGCCCTGCAATATGGTGGACACCGATAAGCGGCAGATCCAGTGCGCAGGCAAGCGCTTTGCCTGCAACAACGCCAACCAGCAAAGCCCCGATCAGACCAGGGCCTTCTGTAACGGCAATCGCTGACAGTTCCTGAAGAGATACACCTGCTTCTTCAACGGCTTCCTCCAGCATCCACGTAATCGACTCAACGTGCTTCCGGGAAGCCACCTCAGGGACAACGCCGCCAAAGCGCTGATGCGTCTCAATCTGGCTCGAAATGACATTCGAGCGTATGATTTTGCCATTTTCGACAATCGCTACAGAGGTTTCATCACAGCTAGTTTCAATTGCCAAAATATAGACAGGTTTACTAGATTTATCTGCTCTTTCTTCCGTAACTTCTCGTTGCTGTTGATCAAATTTACTCACATTCTTCACCTGCCGAAAGCCTCAATCCCCGAGACTATCCTTTCTTCTCTTAGGCAAATCCGCCCACATAATGACCGCATCTTCACGATTATCCGTATAGTAGCCTTTACGTACACCAACGGAGCGGAAGCCGACTTTTTCATACAAATTTTGCGCCACATAGTTCGTAGCCCGCACCTCGAGCGTCATTCGAATCGCCCCAAGAAATGCGGCAGTTTTCATCAACTCACGTATTAGACGCTCGCCGAGCTTACGACCTCTATAGCTGTCGCGGACAGCAATATTCGTTACATGCGCTTCTTCCATAATGAGCCACATACCGCCGTATCCAGCGACCTCGCCGCCTATATCCATAATCATATAATGAGCGAACTGATTGTTCGTTAATTCATTTTCAAAAGCACCTTTTGTCCATGGTGTCGTAAAGGCTTCCTGCTCGATTTCACAAATAAAGGGAATATCTTCCATGTCCATGGAGCGAAAAACCAACGTTTCTTCCGTTGTCTGCGGCTGATGTTGTTCCACGATCAATTCCCTCCCTTCTTCACCTGGATGCCGGCTAGCAAATTAGCTTCAGCTTCCGGCAGTCTTGTGTAATTTGGCACAAACGTATGCACATCTGCCTTCTCACCTTTGGCTAATCGCGGATAAGCAAGCTGGCCAATAAATTGGGCTTCGATTCCGTAGGAAAGCTGCTCCAAGCTCCCCTTCCAATCTTGCGCAAATTGAGCAAGTTCTTCGCTGAAGCCCTCCGTTTCGCCTACGAAGAGGATCTTATGTGGCGCTCGCACAGGCTCTTCACTTGCTGCCTGTGCGAACAATTGAGTAAGCCATGGCCCAATGACACGTATGCCATCCGGCAGTACTTCATGCCAATCTGCAGCTAGTGCCTCTTGATCGGACATCGGTGAAACACCAGAATAAGCGTAAACGGCAGTGAACGCCTGTTTGCGCCTTCCATCCAATAGCGGCACGACCCACGTAAGTCCCTTATTGCTCTTGTCCTCCTGCTTCATCGCTCCGCCAAGCGCCATGGCTTCCAAGCTCGAAACGCCGATAAGATCTAGGCCGAGCGACCAAGCAAATGTCTTGGCTACGGAAACAGCAATACGCACCCCTGTATACGAGCCTGGCCCTTGGCCCACTGCAACAGCGTGCAAATCTTTCGGTTTCAGCTGTAACGAAGCCAGCAAATCTTGAATATGGGGAAGCAGTCCGATGGAGTGATTCCGTTCAGCATGTGAACTCACCTCACCCAGCATCTTTCCGTTCTCTAGAATCGCAACGGTCATCGCTGAAGATGAGGTATCGATGGCTAAGCATCGTCCTGTATGATTTGTCCGGTCTGTCATTGTAAATGTCCGTTCTCCTTCATCTGCACACACCAACTCACATACGGATCCCCGTGCGGAGTTAGGTGAAACACTCTGGTTTGATCCCCCTGAAGGGATATCTTAATGGCAAGTCGCTCCGGCGGCAGAAGATCTTCAATTAGGCTTGACCATTCAATTAAGGTCACGCCAGTTCCATAGAAGTAATCCTCCAGCCCCAGCTCGTCCGCCTCTTCTTGCGAAATGCGGTACATATCCATATGGTAGAAAGGAAGCTTAGCTCCCTCATATTCTTTGATAATTGTAAATGTAGGGGAATTGACGTATTCTTGAATGCCTATCGCCCTTGCAAAGCCTTGTGAAAATCTCGTTTTGCCTGCTCCCAAATCACCGTCCAGCGTAAGGACGGAGCCGGGGGTCAAATAGTCGGCCAGTAATTTCCCCAGTGAATCCGTATCTTCCTCATGCTGGGAGTAGAACGTAAATGTGGATTGAGCCAGTGATCTCATCCCCTTCTTCCAAATGCGCTTGCTTGCTCCTATTATAGACTTCGCTAGTAGGCAACAGCAACCTGAAATGAAAAAAAGCCCGCTCCGAATTGCTTCGGGGCAGGCTTGCCATTTCCGTCAGTGAACTTCTTCTAGCTCTTGAACGGTCACTAATCGGGAATCGGCCGGATTTTCTTCCGCATGAACCTTAGCGAGCGCTTTGCTGGAGTCGACACTGTCGATCCAGACGGGAACGCCGTTAAGTTCAACCGTAATCTTTTCATCAGCGGCTAAAATTTCCTGAGCGCGATGAAGGTTCATGGCTCATCCAATACGGATTCTGGATGATCCATCGTATCCGTTGTCGAGGATTCGATTAATCCGTTATGCATGGTGACATTGCCGCCTCCCAAGCCCTCATTGATCATGCGGTCAATATCCATAAAATGATCATCTTTTCCCTGATCGCTCGTATCTTGGGATGCATTTGAATCTTGTGCCATCCGTGAATCCCTCCTTAGCATTAGCTTTGCCTATGACAAGCTGCTTAGCATTAAACTTGCATCTTTAACGTACCCACTCCATAAACAAACCATTCTCTTAAAATGCCTCCGTATAAAGGAAAGAAATCAAGAGAATACTAGTACAATGAAGCTCATTCGGGGAGGAATCAAGCGATGCATACGGTTTGGAAAGGCGCTATCTCTTTCGGACTTGTACATGTGCCTGTGAAAATGTTTTCGGCTACGGAAGATAAGGACATCTCCATGCGTTATATACATAAAACCTGCATTACCCCGCTAGCTTATGTACGCAAATGCCAGACTTGCGACAAGGAAGTAGAGTGGGATGAAATTACGAAAGGCTATGAATATGAACCGGGCCGTTTCGTCCTTTTTGAAAAGGAAGAGTTGGAAACGATCTCAGGAGAAGCGAATAAAGAGATTAAGATTCTGGATTTCGTCAACTTGACAGATATCGACCCTGTTTATTTTCAAAAAACGTACTATTTGGGACCTGGGGATACGGGGGCTGGCGCTTATAATTTGCTGCTCGATTCGATGCGCCAAACCGGCAAAATCGGTATCGCCAAGGTTTCAATCCGCTCCAAGAGCTCTCTGGCCGCGATTCGTGTCATCGAGAACTGCTTGGCGCTCGAAACCATTTTTTACCCCGACGAAATTCGTCCTATCTCGCAAGTTCCTAACTTGCCCGAGAAAGTGACCGTGAACGAGCGTGAGTTGGATATGGCAAAAATGCTGATTAGCCAGTTATCTTCTCCTTTTGAGCCAGAGAAATATAAAGACGAATATCGGGGACGATTGCTAGAAGCTATCGAGCACAAAATTGCAGGAGAAGAAGTGCAAGCCGCGCCTGCTCTGCAAAAAACGAGTGTTATCGACCTTATGGCTGCGCTGCAAGCTAGCCTTGACGCCACCAAGTCCTCCGATGACGGCAAAGTAACATTGAAAACAGATACAAGTGTTACGGAGGAAAAGAACCCAAAAGCCAAGCCTCGCGCCAAAAAAGCGAAGGAACCTGTCACGTAGAAAATCGCTTAAAAGCCTGCCCGGTTAATGATAAACCGAGCAGGCTTTTCTATGCGGATTCAACGCACACAACAAACTAGAATTGTTTAAAATTACACGCCTCGGGAGATACGGCTACAATGGATTGAATGCTAGGCTGGCGTAAATTTCTGTCTCGCGTCCAGGCCATATAATTGATTTTGACCGTAATAAGGGGCTGGATCCAGATGGCTTCTTTGGACCTTTCGGGGGTATTGATAAACGGTCTTTTCTCCAACACCATTTTATCTGTGACTTCGGTTAACGATCTCCAATCGCTTTGCGTCAGTTTGCCGGTTCCTGCATGACCTATGTACCAAAGCTCCCCGGCATCGTCATAAAGCCCCAGCATAATAGCATTAACTAAGTTCCCTCTCTTCGTTACCCCGCCTATGACAGCGACAAGATCATGAATAATTTTCTTTTTCATCCAGCGTTTATCTTTGCCATTGAGTTGGTATTTGCTGTTTGAATCTTTGATCACAATACCTTCCATGTCATGCTGCTCCATAACGGCATATAGCGAGGCAGGATCGGAATGATTGGGGACTAGCTGAATCATCTCACTCGTTGAGACCACGCTGGTTAAGAGCTGCTGCCTCTTATGTAATGGCTGATCAACGACCCATTGTCCATCATGAAACAGGATGTCAAAAATCATATAAACGACGGGGACTGTTTTTAGGAGCTGCGGAATGTTCTTGGAGTTTCTTACACCATCTCTTCGCATGATTTCATGAAAAGATGGCTTCCCGTCTTTGAGTGCAATAATTTCCCCGTCTAAAATGACTGATTTGGCTTTGCAGTAGGATGAAATATTCGCTATCTCAGGGTATTGCATCGTTCGATCGTTTAATCTCCGGTTGATGAGACGGACTTCGCTGCCATCGAAATACGTTAGCATTCTAACGCCGTCCCATTTAATTTGCGCCACCCAATCGCCAGACTCGGGCAGAGCTTCAGTGCTCATCGGCTCGAAAGGAATTACAGGCGTTAGTTCCATACATTCCTCCACTTGTTTAATCGGTATTCTTCATTATTTCCATCCCCGGAAAAGAAAAACCCCTCAGCCTTAGGCTGGTGGGTTGGATTGAAGAATTTCGAATGGGCAACTGAGGGGTGATTGCTGGAATACTTTAATTAACGCCGATTTCTCCTGCTATATTCTGCGATTGTTCCACTTTTACCCAAGTAACTGGAGTTTCTACCTCTAATTTCGCCGAATCTACCAGATTTCGGGTAGTTACGGACGAATTAGCTGGAGTTTCTACCGCTATCTCATTCCCTGCCACCAAGCAGCGCAGATTAACGGTAGAATTTCCAGCTATTTCAGTTACGTTTGCGCTGCGGTTGCGGCTACAGCTGCGACGCCGGCTGCCGCGCAGGCTGGTCCGCCTTGCGAGGCTTGAACACGGATAACGCGGCCAAGATCAAGCCAGCAGCAGCCATGCCAACAAGCACGTAAAGACTGTGGCTCAGTGCTCCTTCACCATCGAAATACATGATGCTGCGAAGTCCCGCAGCCGCATAGCGGAAAGGCGTCCACGAGTACAGCCAGTCAGCTGTTACTTGCGGCAACAATTCCTGCGGCATGCCGATAACCGGCATCGAGAAGAAGAAGATGAGCACGAGCAGAACCATCGACGGTAGTCCGATCCAGTTGAGCAGCGCCGTCTGCACGAGGAAGAATGCCACCGCCATGAGCCAGAGGTATAACCAGGTTGACCCAAGCTGCGCAAATGCCATGCCATACCAGGCATGCGCCATCCACAGCATGAACGCCGAGGCGATTGTAACGAGGAGCACGCCAGCTGTCAACTGAGAGGTGATTGTGCCGGTGAGGCTCTGTCTATTTCGGCCGTGCTGCTGAGCAGTAAGGAACATGAACGCGGATGTCACCATACAGGCAAGCCACAAGATTTGCACAAGCAGGTTCGGCGCTCCGCCATTCGCATTGTTCGAGCCAGCAGGATGCACGGATTGCTCCGTCACTTGGAACGGATGCAAGAGCGCGCTTGCCGCGGACACTGCCATCTGCTGCGTATGCTGTCCTATTTGGCTAAGCAATTGTCCCGCAAGCTGCGAGCTTAGTGTGTTCGTTGCCTGCTGCAGAATCATTCGAACAGCCGATACAGCTTGCGTATTGGTCCCCTCGTTCAACATGATGCGGACAGTTGCTGGCTTCGGAGACGGCGACTGCAACGATACGATACCCGAGCTTAAGTCTGCTGGGAGCACCAAAGCGCCGTACACCTTCTGCTCGTCAAGCTGGGTTGCAAGATCAGCTTCTGAGCTGACCTCCACCCATTTTACCGGCAGTTCAGCGATGCCCTTCAACTTCTCTTTCACCATCTCTCCGACCGCTAATGTGCTGCCATCAGGCAGTGTAGCTGGCTGATCGAGGACAACGAGTGCCACAGGCAAGTTTTGAGGTTTAGCGTTCAGTACTGACCCCATTAAAGCAAGCCCAAATACCATGATGACGACGAAAACGACTGCGAAACCTATACGTGCAGTCTTCATTTTGAAAAAAGACATGAACATGACCTCCTAATTTATAATCAACAACATGTTGAATAATAACCACATTGTTGATTATAATCAGGATTAAGAAACGTTCAATGCCCAATACTTCAATGATATGTTGAGTAATGAACAGCTTCGGAAAACACTGTCGATAATCGGGAAAAATAATTCGTTTCGAGGGGAGAGTTGGGCATGACAGAGAAGTTAGACAGAAGAAAAGCGAAGACCAAACAAGCACTTCGCGAAGCCCTTGTGGCGCTTATTAAAGAAAAAGGGCTCGAGACCATCACGGTCAGCGATCTAACACGCAAAGCAAATATTAACCGTGGTACGTTTTATTTGCACTATAGAGACGTGCTAGATTTGCGTGAGCACTTCAAAGCTGAAGTCAAGGAAGGGCTGCTGCGCATCGTCGCGCATTTGGAGCCAAGGGATATGTTTAACCAAGCTTCAGAAGGTAAAGTATATGACGGGCTTATTCGACTGTACGAATACTTCGATTCGCAGGCGGATTTCTTCGAGGTCATGCTCGGCCAGAATGGGGATTTGTCCTTCTCTAGTTTAATGAAGGATACAATCCACTCCCACATGTACCGCAAGTTGATTGAATCTCAGCCCCATAACGTTCTGCTGGTGCCGGCCGATATCTTGATCGGCTACGTATCTTCCGCCCACTTTGGCTTCATCCTGGAATGGATCCGAAATGGCCGACAACAAACCCCAGCTGAGCTAGCCAAATATATGTGTGATATCATGTACCATGGTCCACTCAGAGCGCTTGGTTTCATGCCACCTATGACGACATAAAAGCAAAACAAAGAAACTACAGAGCACTATTTCGACCAAATGACGAGATAGCGACCTATCGTTTCTTCAATTGACACTTTTGCGATTAACGAACAAAACCAAACCAAATGAGATAACAATAATCGCCCCTGCCCAGCACCATGCAAGGGTCTGGTTTCCAGATTCCACGGCAATATAGATAGCCGTAGGCAACGTCTGTGTCTTATGCGGAATGTTGCCAGCAATCATGAGGGTTGCGCCGAATTCGCCCAACCCGCGGGCAAAACCTAATATGTAAGCGGCCGTTATCGAACGCCATGCGAGTGGCAGCGTGATGTAACGCAGCACCTGCCACTCCTTGGCACCCGATGACCTTCCTGCATCCTCCACATCTCTGCTAACGGAGGCAAAGCCTGTTTTCATCGTTTGATATACAAGGGGGAAAGCTACCACAATCGAAGCGACGACGGCAGCACCCCATGTAAAAATGATGGACTGATTGAATAGCAACTCCATCCCTGCGCCGATCCAGCTCTTTTTGCCTAGAAGCACCAGCAAGATGAAGCCAACAACGGTCGGCGGCAGCACCAATGGCAGCAGGATCGCTGTTTCTACAAAGGACTTCCCGCGAAAGCTTCGCCGCGACATTCCCCAGGCCGCCAAGCCGCCAAGGAAAAGGACGAATACACTAGATAGAGCGGCTACTTTCAGAGAAAGCAAGATGGGATCCATGAATTCACGCCAAGTGATTTGTTCGATCATTTCGGAATCGTGAACCCGAATTTCACAAAGACATCCTGCGCTTCTTTCGTCTGAAGGTAGGCATAGAAATCCGCAGCCTCTTTGCTGTGCTTTGTCGCTTTGACAATACCTGCCGGGTACTCGATAGGCGTGTAGGTTTTGGAATCGACACTTAAAGCAACTTTCACTTTTTGGGAAGTCAGCGCATCCGTTTTATAGACGAAACCAGCTTCTGCATTTCCTGATTCTACATAAGTCAGTACTTGACGAACGTCTTTCCCCTGTACGATTTTGGCTTGCAGCCCATCCCAAAGCTTTGTTTGCGTCAGCGCTTCTTTGGCATAGCTTCCTGCCGGAACCGTCTGCGGCTCGCCAATGGCAACGTGCTTGATTCCTTCACTCATTAAATCTTCTACCTTCTGAACTGCCACTTTGCCATCAGCCGGTACGACAAGTACCAATTCATTGATTAGCAGGTTCTTCTGCTGTGCGGGATCAATCAACTGTTTATCAACAAGTGCTTTCATATTTTTGGTCGCCGCTGATAGGAAGACATCAGCCGGAGCTCCTTGCTCAATTTGCTGCTGAAGCGCCCCAGAAGCCCCGAAGTTAAAGTTAAGTTTCATTTGTTTATTTTTGCCTTCGTAACTTGTTTGAATCTCTTTCAAGGCATCCGTTAAACTGGCAGCAGCAGATATGGTCAATTCCACTTTCTCCGCCGGTGTTGATGCTGGTGTTGGTGACGGTACAGCTGTTTGCGTAGTCGCTGCTGGAGTTGCCGCCGATTGTTCTTTGGTGCTAGCACACCCTGTGAACACGATTGAAGCAATAATTAGAAAGGATAAGACATAACCAAACAGTCCTTTTTCGAACAAAATAACCCCTCCTTTATCATTAATATATCTATTTAAATATAAATAGCATGTTTTAGTATTATTCTATTATATAATCACTCTTTTTTCTAGAAGGGATTGCGATTGTCTTCCACCATAGATCCGCTTATGATAGAAGATAACGAAATAACCGAGAGCCACGGAGGGCAACCATGACAGCCGAAATATCCTATACCACGGAAGAAATCGCAAAACTTTTAAAAATCTCGAAACTAACGGTCTATGATCTCATTAAAAAAGGCGATTTACCCGCCTATCGCGTGGGAAAACAAATGCGTGTAGACGCCTCGGACTTAGAGGCTTATAAAACACGTGCCAAAGGCGATATGGTCACTACCCACAAAACGGACAGCGCGGAATTGTCGCCGCTAACCACACCGACAGCCGCATCTCCGGTATCCAAAAATACGCTGGTCATTACCGGACAGGACGTCAGCTTGGACATTTTGGCCAAACATATCGAGAGAAAAATCCCTAACAAATGGCCTCTGCGATCTTATGTAGGAAGCTTGGACAGCTTAATCGCCATGTACAGAGGGGAAACCGACATCGTGAGCACACACCTCTTGGATGGCGACACGGGAGAATACAACATTCCTTATGTACGCAAAATTCTGATCGGCTCCTCTTATGTTGTCATCAATCTCGTCTCCAGATCGGCAGGTCTCTATGTCCAGCAAGGAAACCCCAAAAAGATTCACAGCTGGGCCGATCTCAAGCAGCAGGGTCTTCGGCTGATTAACCGGGAGAAGGGCTCCGGTGCGCGCGTTTTGCTCGATGAGCAGCTCCGCCTTCATGGCTTTTCCTATCGAGATATGATCGGATATGAGCATGAGGAGTCGAATCATATGGGCGTAGCAGGCAAAGTGGCTCTTGGAGAAGGAGATTTCGGTGTGGGTATCGAAAAAGCGGCATACATGGTCGGTGGGGTCGATTTCATTCCGCTCATTCAGGAGCGCGTTGATCTTGTTATGTTGAAGAAACCAGAGAATCTGGCATGGATAGAGAGCGTAAAAGAAGTCCTGCAATCCGAGGTTTTCCATAACGAGCTTCGCCCCATCCAAGGATATAATCTATCCCAGACAGGGCGCGTTCTATTTGAAACTTAATAGACATCTTTCGCATATCGCTTTGTATGCGACATTTCTTTCACATAGCTCTCAGTTTCACTCGCGCTCATGCCGCTATGCTGCTGAATAATTTGTTTCAGCGTAGCATCGACCTCTTTGGCCATCGAGCTGGCATCCCCGCAGATGTAGAAGTGAGCGCCATCCTTTAGCCATCCCCACAGTTCTGCCCCATGCTCCAGCATGCGATGCTGGACGTAGATTTTCTCCTCTTGGTCGCGCGAAAAAGCGGTATCCAGCCGATGCAGCGTTCCCTCTTGGAGCATGGTCTCCAGCTCCTCTTTGAAGTAGAAATCACACGCTGCACGCTGTTCCCCAAAAATAAGCCAGTTCTTCCCTTTGGCCCCAGTTGCCTGGCGCTCTTGAAGAAAAGCTCGGAAAGGCCCAATTCCTGTGCCCGGTCCGATCATGATCATCGCAGCGTCCGGATTGACTGGCGGCCTGAAATGAGCGGACTTTTGGATAAAGAGTCCAACCTCGCCTTCATCCTGGACGCGATCTGCCAAGAAGCCGGAACAAATGCCGGTCCGCGGTTTGCCTTCCATTTCGTAGCGAACGGTTGATACGGTAATATGAACTTCATCAGGTTTCGCTTTGGGGCTTGAGGAGATGGAATACAAACGGGGCTGCAGTGGTTTTAACACTTGCAGAAGCTCCTCCGCAAGGACATCCTTGCTCATCGGATAAGCTTGTAAGACATCAACCAGTTGGCGGCCCCAAAGCCATTTCTTCAATTCTACCTTATTTTTCAACAAGTTACTTAGCGTTTCGTTATTAACTCGCTCCTGGATGAACTCCAGGATACCCGGTGTAACCCTGGCAATTTCGAAGTGGCGACGAAGCGCCTCGGTTAGCGTCATCTGACCTTTCTCTTTTACAGTTACCTGCGTCAACGGATCCAGCTTTACTGCTTCCAAAATATCAGAGACCAGCTTCGGATCATTGGTTGGCCATACACCCAGTGCGTCTCCTGCCTCGTAAGGCATCCCGCTGCCCGCCAGATCAAATACATAGTGACGGGTTTCTTTCTCGGAACCCTCGCCGTTCAAAAGCCGACCCTTAACAACTCGTGTAGTTAATGGATGATTGCGGTCATAAGTAGTTTGGGTTCCTGTGGTAACCGCAACCGGCTCACTTAGACTCGTCACAACAGTTTTCATCCACGATGCAGCCTGTTCCTCGTAATCCGTATCGCAATCGACACGCCCGTTAAGACGCGTAGCGCCTAACTGCTCCAAGCGCGCATCCAAATTGCGCCCAAAGCCGCAAAATAGATCATAGTTGGAATCCCCGAAGGCCAGAACAGAGTATTGCAGCTCAGGCAAACGCGTCATCGCTTCTCCTTTTAGCGCATTCCAGAAGCTTTCGCCGTTATCCGGTGGATCTCCAGCACCGAACGTGCTGACCAGGAAGAATACATAACGTTCCGACCTCAAATCAGCCATTGAATAAGCGTTCATATTCATGAGACGCACGTTGTAACCAGCTTCTTGCAACTTCTGCGCGCATTGGATAGCAGCACCTTCTGCATTGCCTGTTTGCGATGCCCAAAGTATCGATACTGGCACTTTATCAGACAGCGTTGTTTCAGCCGTCTTCACTTCTTGCTGGGTTTCCGGTGTTAACACAGGTAACGCCGCTGTTTCAGGAAGATACGTGCGGGAGAACATTCCAGCCAGCATGCCATCCAGCCAATACCGCTTGGAAGCCTCCAAAGGCGCCGTAGGAGGCAGAACAGGAATACCAGGCACCGGACGCGATTCTCCCGCTCTGAGACTTGTCAAGAATCCGGAAAGATACATCTTCTCATGATTATCCAGCGTCATTGACGGGGATGATTGAATGCCGAGCATCGTTGCAATCGCATCTATAGGTGCCATTGTAGCCATCTTCACTTCCTCCTTCTGTTTAACTAGTGAAACAGCACAATACTTTAGTTCAGGTTGATAGGAGATGCCATCAACCGCATCACTTGTCACCTCGTTAATCGCTAACTTCTCTCCGAACACATCATTCCAATGAAAAGGTGCGAAGCAGTTCCCCGGCCTCACGCGATCCGTAATGACCGCAGGCAGGATGGCAAGCCCGCGACGCGAGCGAATTTCAATTTTGTCCTGATCCTTGACGCCGAGCGACTCGGCATCCTCTGGGTGAATCTCGAGGAATGGACCGGGATTCAGTTTATTCAGCGTCGGTATTTTGCCCGTTTTCGTCATGGTGTGCCATTGATGCTGCAAGCGGCCCGTATTCAATACGAAGCTGAAATCGGAGTCCGGCATTTCAGCCGGCGGCAAATAAGGTCGAGCCAGGAAAATCCCTTTACCGCTCTCCGTCGCAAAAACAATGCGCGGACGACTTCCGTCAGCAAGTTCTTTCAAATGCTGGCTGACTCCGTCATTCAAGTAACGAATCGGATTACGATTATTCTGACGGTCTGGCGCAGCCGGCCATTGTATCGGTGTTTCGCGCAGCCGTTCATAAGAGGCTCCCCGAATATCGTAGCCGGTTTTAGGATTCCATGCTCGCTGTATCTCCTGATACACTTCCGCTGAGGATCCATAGGTGAACGCATCGGAATACCCCATCTCACACGCAACCTTGGCGATGATCTGCCAATCCGGCATGGCTTCGCCGGGCGGCTCAACCGCCTTCTCCATCAGCGTCAAATTCCGCTCGGAGTTGATCATTACGCCTTCGGCCTCCGCCCATAAGGCGCCGGGAAGCAGGATGTCCGCATACGGATTCGTCTCTGTCTCATTGAACGCATCCTGCGCGATGACGAGCTCGGCTGCCTCAAGACCTGCAATCACATTCTTGCGATTAGGTACCGTGGCCACTGGATTCGTACAAATAATCCAGCAGGCTTTGATATCTCCGGCTTTCATGCTCTCGAACATCGATACAGTGCCTGTGCCTGCTTCGGTCTTCAACGTTCCCCGCGGTACGCTCCACATGTCTTCGATGAAATCCCTGTCGGCTGGTGCCAGCACGGATCGCTGCCCTGGCAAGCCAGGTCCCATGTACCCCATCTCCCGGCCTCCCATTGCATTAGGCTGGCCCGTAAGGGAGAAGGGCCCGCTCCCTGGACGGCATATGGCGCCTGTTGCCAGGTGCAGGTTGCAGATCGCATTGGTATGCCAAGTTCCGTGAGTGCTCTGGTTCAGCCCCATCGTCCAGCACGTCATCCATTCCGGCGACTCGCCAATCCATAAAGCGGCTTTACGGATGTCCGCTTCGGGGATGCCTGTTAGTTCAGCTACTTTATCCGGCGTGTAGTCTTCAAGGAATGCCGGCATGCTCTCCCATCCAGACGTGAATTCCGCTATAAAAGCCGGATCCGTGTGGCCGTTCTTAACTAGCAAGTGCAATAAACCATTCAGAAGCGCCAGATCAGTCCCAGGCTTAATCTGCATGAAAAGCCCTGCTTTGTCTGCTGTCGCGTTACGGCGGGGGTCCACCACAATCAGCTTAGCTCCCGCTTTCACCCGATCCATCATGCGAAGAAAGAGGATGGGATGGCAGTCAGCCATGTTAGCACCAATGACGAAAAACAAATCCGAGCGGTCCATGTCCTGATACGATCCTGGCGGGCCATCTGCCCCAAGCGACAACTTGTAGCCGCTGCCAGCGCTAGCCATGCATAAGCGGGAGTTGGATTCAATGTTATTCGTGCGGATGTAGCCTTTTGCCAGCTTGTTAACCAGATATTGGGCCTCCAGCGACATTTGACCTGACACATAGAAAGACATAGCATCCGGGCCGTACTTGTCAACAATAGAACGCAACCGCTCCGCTGTTTCCTTGATGATATCAGCCATCCCAATTTTGACAGGCTCTTTCTTACGCCCTAGACGTTTATATGCGTACTCCATCCGCCCAGACTCTGCGATAGCTTGCGCACAGGTGTTACCCTTGGTGCACAGACGGCCAAAATTGGTTGGATGCTCCTTATCACCCGTCACTTTGAGCACTCGGTTTCCCGACACCTCAAGCACAATTCCGCAGCCAACACCGCAATAAGGACAGACGCTTTTCACTTTGTTTGTTGTCATGTTGGTTCACCAGCGCTAACGTGCAAGTTGCACGAATTGATTTTGTAAGAATGTAAGAAAAGTGACATGATTATAAACGAGTTATCTCTACTTATAACAAAATATATATCGTAATGCGATAAAAATCAAGTAAATATGTCAATTTACATAACATTTAAATGCCAATTTCCCTGAAACAAAATCAATTCAAGTTATATGTGTTATGTTATGTGACATAAAATCACTATTCATCTTCAGGGAATTCCAAAAGCCCAATATTTTTCAATTCATTCATATGAATTTCAGAAAGGTCTTCCAATATGCGCATACCAGACTCCGACAATCGAATAAAAATGCTCCGGCCGTCATCCGGATTAGGCACTCGATACACCAATTGAAGCTGTTCACAGCGGTTAATCAATTCCACACAAGCGTGCGGTGTAACTTGCAAGCGTTCGGCAAGCTCCTTCGGCGTTGCATAATCTCGTCCCGGGAACCCCATGATCGCCAGCATGAGTTGATGATTTTGCGGTGTGAGCCCATGCGCTCTTGCAGCCGACTCACTGAAATGAATAAACTTTCGAATCTGATATCGAAATAAAGCAAGCTGCTCGTAGACCGCTTTGGGTAATCGTTCTTTGGACATAATCGGCACCTCGAAAATAAGATACATCATTTTAACACACTACTTCGATATATAGGTACGGTTTGCCACTCTTTATCAAATCTTTTGATTTAAGCATTGACAAATGATAAAGGAACTATGAAAATGTTGAAGAAATCCGAGTAGGGAGGAACACATGATTTATCTAGCAGTCCTTATTTTTTTACTTACGATTACATTCGTCATCTGGCAGCCACGGGGACTAAATATTGGATACTCCGCTTCGGCAGGCGCTATATTGGCGCTTATTTGTCAGGTTGTTTCCCTGCAGGATGTCGCCACAGTTACAGGGTTCGTTTGGAATGCGACACTGGCTTTTATCGGCATTATATTGATTTCTCTAATCCTAGATAACATAGGGTTCTTTGAATGGGCAGCCCTCCATATGGCGCGCATGGCCAAAGGGAACGGCAAACGCATGTTCATTTACGTCATCCTGCTGGGAGCCGCGGTTTCTGCCTTCTTTGCCAATGACGGTGGGGCGCTCATCTTGACGCCAATTGTTCTGGCGATGGTCCGGGCTTTAAAATTTCCGGATAAAATGATTCTCCCGTTCATCATGGCAAGCGGTTTTATCGCGGATACAACTTCCATTCCATTCGTTGTCAGCAACTTGGTGAATATTGTTTCAGCAGACTTTTTCAATATTGACTTTACCACCTATGCGAGCCGCATGTTCGTCACTAGCCTTTTTTCATTAGGAGCAAGCCTGCTGGTGCTTTATCTGTATTTCAGAAAAGATATTCCTGCGGATTATGACGAGACTCATCTCAAACAACCATCAGCCGCTATTAAAGATCTTGTACTTTTCCGACTTTCCTGGGTCATTCTAGGCGTCCTGTTAGCGGCGTATTTGGCAAGCGGATTCGTTAAAATCCCTGTTTCCTTTATTGTAGGAATCGCTGCGCTCGTTTTCACTCTGCTCGCCCGCGGCAGTAAGGTCATCCAAACAAAGCAGATCGTCAAAGACGCCCCTTGGGCTATCCTTTTTTTTTCAATTGGCATGTATGTTGTCGTATATGGCTTAAAAAATACCGGCTTAACCAATGCGTTGGGAGAATTAATTGAAGTCATTTCGGGGCACGGTCTGTTGGCCGCCTCGATAGGCATGGGGTTCCTGTCAGCGATTCTCTCCTCGATTATGAATAATCTGCCGACCGTATTGATTGGCGCACTCGCTATTAATGGCACTGAGACAGACGGCCCGATTCGAGAAGCTCTCATTTATGCCAACGTGATTGGCTCTGATTTGGGACCTAAAATGACACCCATCGGGTCGCTGGCGACACTGCTTTGGCTCCATGTTCTTTCGAAAAAAGGGGTAACCATCACATGGGGCACTTATTTTAGAATCGGCATCATCCTTACGATCCCTACCCTGTTTATCACTTTGCTTGGTCTATATGTGTGGTTGAAGGTTATTACCTAGGGACTGCATGACGTTTGCATTTATGTCCACACTATAAGAATAAGCGTATTTGCTATTTAAGTAGTAAAGAGGTGAAGGTGATCCTTATGGGTAAAAAGCAGTGGCCTTTGTACGTTATGCTCGCCGTGTTTGCCGTGTACTGGATGTTTATGGCTATCTCACCAACGGATCGTATGCAGTGGCTGATGGAGAATGTACTGCTCGTCTCTGTCATACTTGTCCTTCTTTTCACGTATAAAAGATTTTCTTCTCTCAATTGTCCTATTTGTTCATCTTTATCTTCTTATGCTTTCATACCTACGGAGCTCATTATACCTATCAAGGCACCCCATTCGACGTTTGGTTGAAGGCTGCCTTACATACCCATCGAAGCTACTATGATCGGGTTGTGCATCTCCTGTTCGGGCTGCTATGGGTATACCCTGTCCGTGAATGGCTAAACCGTGTCGGCGGGATGAGTGGCTTGTGGTCCTATGCGATGCCAGTGGCGGTCGTTTTCGGGTTCAGTTCCTTTTTCGAAATCATAGAAATGGGGGCTGCCTATGTGGCTGGCCAAGCTGGCGAGGCGTATGTCGGTATGCAAGGGGATGTCTTTGATTCAGAAAAAGATATGGGACTCGGTTTAACAGGGGCGCTTATTGCGATGTTGCTGCTCGGCTGGAAGCGCAAGCATGATAAATCAAAGCTTGCCCATTGATGCAGGCATAAGTCTCCCCTAACCTCGAGGCGCCCATAACATGATAGAAACACCTATGACACAGACAACGGCACCGGTCCAGTCGTAAAGATCAGGTGTTTTTTTGTCGATGACCCATCCCCATAACACGGCAAGTATGATGAATACTCCGCCATAAGCTGCGTACACCCGCCCGAACGAGGGGAAGCTCTGCAAGGTTGGAATAATCCCATATACGATGAGGATGATACTGCCCACGATACCGTACCATAAAGGCTTGGACTCTCGCAGCCATAACCAAACGAGATAACCCCCGCCAATTTCTGCTAGCCCTGCAACAACAAAGATCAATATGGATAACAACACGGTTTCAATCTCCTTACTGGAAAAGATTCGGCCAAGGCTGACCTTGGTATTTTAAGCCATCATCTGAAATTTGCCCCGCCTTGTCAAGGAATTCCCGTTCCCGATACCGCCTCCACAGGAGAGGAACTACAGGACGCTATTTCGGTAAAATACGAAGGATTCGCATCGGCACGCTTCCACACCAAAAAAACGAATACGCTGCACCGTGAACCAGTTCACAAAGCAGCGTATTCGTTTGCGTCCATTTAGGAAGTCCCCAATATCTTCTTCCCGCGCGGCTGCAACCCATTGGGATCGGGTTCAAGCGTAACGCCGAAGGAATCGATCTGGAAATCCTTGCCCTTTACCGGAATGCTGTAAGTCAGCACGCCTGTGCCTTTCTCATCAACGCGGAGCGTTCCACAGTTATACCGCTTGCCGTTTCGGTTGAACCAAACCTGGTACGCGGTGTCCCCTTTTGTCTCTTGAAGTCCTTGCAAATTAATGACCACGTTGTGGACATCGCCGTTCTGAAGCACCCATGCCGTTCCTGAAGCAGCTGGCATTGTACTCTCTACGGACTTTAATTGGAACGTATGCATGATTTCCGCAGGCTCACTTAAGCCTGGGTTCGCTGAAAGCGCTGAATTCTTCGGTTGACCATTCCACCATATCCCCACAGCCAACCCTAAGATAATAGCAGCCGATAATCCGTATATCCACTTGAACGAACGTTTTTTCTTGTTTTTTATCGCCTTGAGCTTAGGTGGCAGGATGGACTGCATGACCTGCTGTTTCAAATCTGATGGCACTTCCACTTCTTCCATTTCAAAAGGCAAAGCCTGCCAAACATCCTGCAGGTCCCTTAATTCTTCGCGGCAGCTGGCACAAGTTCGTAGATGACGCTCGAAAGCCGCGCGTTCTAGCTCTGTGCAATCCCCAGTCAAATAGTTGACCAAGTTATTGCAATCGACAGTTTCATGTTCTTTCATGACGTCATCCCTCCCTCAGTGATGTCAGGTGCTTACGAAGTATTTTTAAACATTGATGCAAACGGCTCTTGATCGTGCCGACCGGTTCGTTTGTTCGAGTGGCAATCTCGCTTAAAGAATAGCCTTGCCAATACATCATATCGATCAATTGAATCTGACTCTCGGACAAATGCACATAAGCCTCGTGAATTTGTTCCCCAATCCATTTTCGCGAGATAACGGACTCAGGATCTGGAGCATCAGAAACAAGGGTATGTTCCCATTCTCTAGGTTCGAAACGGATGACTTGCTCAAGGCTACGTTTCTTCCTTAAATAATCAATCGTTATATTCCGCGTAACGGTAATGATCCAATTCACATATCCGCCTTTGCTTGCGTCATAGCCCTTCTCCGTCGTCCAAAGACGCGTAAAAACAAGCTGAACAATTTCTCTAGCCGCTTGTTCTTCCTTCAGAGATTTCAGCGCAAAGGAATACACTAGCTTCGCATAACGATCGTAAAGTTCTTCCAACGCAGGATGGTGTTTACTCAAGACCAACTTCATGAGTTCGGCATCCGTTCGATTTCGCATATTCGGCACACTCCGAGTCGAAATAAAGTTAATACTACTACCTTATCTCCCTCATGTTGTCTTGGCAATAGATTTATAGAAAAAGAAAACCCCGGCACTGCTGAGCCTGCCAGCATGCCGGAGCGGGATATCTTATCAGTTTATCTTGCTTCGGTTTTGGCCGGATCAAGCACGAACCAGACCTTGCCTACATTTTGTCCCGTCGTTTCACCAGGGAGATGATCCTTCACCCAGTAGTAAAGCGGCCAGCCTTTGTAGGTGCTTTGCTTTTTCCCGTCAGCTCGTGTAAGAACACCGAAGTCACTTGCCGCAAGATCCGAGGAGACCGTCAGGTTCTCGTCGTAGAAGATTGGCCAATTTACCAAACAAGGACCTACACAGGAGTTAGGGTCTGCTTTATCTTTGGTAAACAAGTACAGGGCCATCCCGTTTTGATCAACTAAATAGGTGCCTAGCGCATCGGATTTGCTTGTTTTTACAGAGGCATTCACAGCTTTGGTCCCGCTGAATTTCACAGGATCAATCACGTACCAGACATGACCAACGTCCTGTCCGGTTGTGTCGCCCATTTTCTTGTCATCGACCCAGTAGTAAAGCGGGAATCCTTTGTAAGTCGTTTGCAGGCTGCCGTCCGCGCGAACCAATGTGCCGAAATCGGCTGAATTCACTCCAGTAGGAGCAGAAATTGCATTTGAGTAGAAAACAGGCCATTTCTCCAAGCACTTGCCTGAGCAATTGCTTACGCCTTTCGTGTCTTTATCATAGTAATACAACGCCATGCCGCGAGCATCGGTCAAATAATTGCCAAGATCGGGCTTCGTGCCGATCGCGATTCCACCATTCGAAGGCTTAATGACGAACCAAACCTTGCCTACATTATCGCCAACCGTGTCTCCCGGTTTCTGATCCTTCGCGAAGTAATACAGCGGCCAACCTTTGTAAGTGAGTTGATCTTTGCCGTCAGCACGTGTGAAAACCGCAAAGTCCGCCGCGCTGAACTCAGCTGGAACCGTAAAGTTGTTGGCATTGTATATTGGCCAACTAGCCAAACAAGCACCCACGCAAGAATTAACATCTGCTACATCCTTGGTGAAGTAGTATAAAGTCATCCCTTTGGCATCTGTTAAAAAGCTCCCTAAAGCATCGCTCATCTTCAAGCTAAGTGCCGGAGTATCGAGTATGGTAAGCTTACTCGCACTAATTTTACCCTTGTCGCTTAAGTCTACCGCCAGCGTTTTGGTCGATCCTTTGATTGGCGCTTTTAACGCCTCAAGAGTAGCGGTCGCGATATGTAGGTTCTTGAATGACTTCACGCTGGCAATCTTGGACAAGCCATTTTTGGCTGCAAAAGTAATGACATCATCGTATTGGAAATCAGTGCCTTGCCCGTAGCCAAGGGATTCTAACAAAACTTTGTAATACTGCTGCGCTGTGATACTAGCCATAGGCTCGAAATTATCGCTGCCTGTTCCCTGCCAGCCTAGAGCAGGATGCGCTTTCAAATAGCCAAGTATCGCTTGATTCTCCTTGGAAACACCGCTAGCATCCTTGAAGTTCGCAGTCCCGCTATACGTCAGCGCCTCGGATTCCAAGCCTTTCAACCTCAAAGACATAACCGCCGCTTGCAGTCTTGTCGTCGATTTATTCAAGTATTCCGCGGTCAAGCCGCTGCCGTCTCCTTGCAGAATGCCCAAATCTCCCGCAATATCCGTTTCGGATTTCACGTTCAGCGGTTCCGCCGCCGCGGCCGATAAAGCCGTAGCGCCTGCTGCTAAACCTAATAACACGAGGGAAGATACGATTACTTTTTTCACATTAACCATGCGCGATGACTCCTCCTTATTTTTGCTACTTAAGGTAACGAAGCGTAGACAAGGGCGGTTTGCTTATTTTCAAAAAAAATTAAAAAACCCCCTTCACTGTCTTCTGACAATGAAAGGGGCCAGCACGCAACCATTTATGATTAGATAAATCTTACGCGATCTTCAAGAGGTTGAAACTCTTTGTCACCAGGAACAAAAGTTGGTTTGCCGAAAGGCATTTGTGCAATCAGCTTCCACTCGCTTGGAAGATTCCATGTTTGAGCAACTTCATCGTTAATGAGCGGGTTGTAGTGCTGTAAGGATGCTCCAAGACCTTCTTGCTCAAGCGCTGTCCAGATCACGAGCTGCAGCATACCTGAAGATTGGTTGGACCAAATTGGGAAGTTGTCGGCATAAGCAGCGAACTGAGCTTGAAGACCTTCCACTACGGTTTGATCTTCGAAGAAAAGAACAGTGCCGGAACCATTGCTGAAGCCGTTAATTCTTTCTTCTGTTGGCGCAAAGCTGCCTGCAGGAACGATTTTTCTCAAAGTTTCTTTGGTAATGCTCCATAATTTATCGGACTGATCACCGAACAAGACAACAACTCTAGCACTTTGTGAGTTAAAAGCGGAAGGTGTATATTTCACAGCCTCGTTTACAATCTCTTGGATGCGCTCATTGGAAATGACAGTACCTTTGCTTAATCCATAATACGTACGTCTTTCTTTGACAGCCTTCAGAAAAGCATTGCTTTTTTCTACTGCGTTACTCATATAAAATCTCCTCCATCACATGTGGTTTTGTTTGGTATATAAATACTATTTAATAACAAAACAGCATCTTCTTCCACTTCATATGTTACTTACTATTTGTTACTTACTTTTATTATTATGATTGATTAGGCGTCTTTTGTCAACCACTTCGGAGATTGAATTTCCGTAAAAGTTTGAGAACTCGTCCTAGAGGGAATAATCAGAACTAAACAAAGTGCAGGAGGGATATTGCCATGGCGGTCACAACCAAAGGGACACTGCTTGTGGAAGGGCATGAGCTGACAATCACTAATCCTAATAAGCTTCTATGGCCTGAAGCAGGCATAACCAAAGGAGATTATCTCTCCAAATTATCCGAGCTGGCTCCTTATCTGCTGCGTTACTGCCGCAACCGGCACTTGACGACCATCCGTTTCCCTAACGGGTATGATCAAAAGTCCTTTTATCAAAAAAACGCCCCCGATCCGGTACCTAGCTTCGTGAAGCTGGCTCCGCTCGATGGCATTCAATACGTTAATTTGGACTCTTTATCTACACTTCTATGGCTGGGGAATCTGGCTTGCCTGGAGTTCCATCCCTCCTTTCACCACATTGGAGATACGCTGCCGGCAGAATGGCTGATTGATATCGACCCCACGCTCGAGGAAGAGCCGCGCATTATGGAAGCTGCTCATATTATCGGCGAAGTGCTGGACTCCCTGCATATTCAGTCCATTGCCAAAACATCCGGCGCCACAGGCGTTCAAATTTATATTCCAATTCAACCTGGCTACACGTTCGAGCAGCTGCGGAAAATCGGTTATTTCATCGCCTCTTACGTTGTCAAAATCTACCCGAATCTGTTTACGATCGAGCGCTTTAAGAAAAACCGCGGGGATAAAATCTATATCGACTACCTTCAGCATTGGTACGGGAAAACGCTATCTGCTCCCTATACCCCTCGCGCCAAAAAAGACGCGTCCGTCTCCACTCCCCTGTTATGGAAAGAGGTTGAACTGCGTCCTAGCCCTCGTGAATTCAATTTACATACGGTTCTCGACCGATTAAGGAAGTACGGCGACTTGATTGAAGGGGTTCCCCTCCAAAATCTTGACGCAATTTTAGCCCGACTGAGTTAGTAGTTCCAATTAGAACTACTTTTTAGAATAAAGGAGATAACAGTCGGGCAATCACTTCTTTCCCCTTCTCCATCCGCGACCTTTGCTCAAACTCGGATAATTTCAGTTCATCGCTTTCTTTTAAATCCATCCAAAAGTCTGCTTCTAGACGATCAATCACGTCCTGATTAAACATGACGGCATTCAATTCAAAATTGCTAAAGAAGCTGCGCATATCCACATTTGCGGTTCCTACTGTAGCCATCATTTGATCGACGATCATGACCTTGGCATGCATGAATCCTTTGCGATAGAGGTAGATCTGAACCCCAGCCTGCATAAGCTCCAGCAAGTAAGAGCGGGAGGCATATTGCACGATCCGGGAGTCTGCTTTGTACGGAAGGATAATGCGGACATCCACACCGCTGAGGACGGCCGTTTTGAGCGCCATCGTAATGCTCGCATCCGGAATAAAGTAGGGCGTCGTCATATATACCCGCTTCTTAGCGGCGACAATCCCCGCGAAAAACATCTCCTGAATCGCATCCCAGTAAGCATCTGGACCGCTTGAAATAACCTGAACCAAGGAAGTCTTCGATTCATGATGCTCTGGAAACAGCGAATCTTCAGCCAATCGCTCCCCGCTTACGAACAGCCAATCGGTCATGAAAGTAGTTTGCAAATAATACACCGAGTCGCCATGCAGCATAAGATGCGTATCCCGCCAGAAACCAAGCTTGGGGTCACCCCCCAGATATTCATCTCCGATGTTAATCCCGCCGACAAAACCGACCAATCCGTCGATGACGATGATTTTACGGTGATTACGGTAATTCATTCGTTTATCGAAAAAAGCAATCAGTGGTCTGAGAAAGGGATGGATCTCAATCCCCGCCTGTTTAAATCTGTTTATGTAAGCTGCCCGAAGCGAGTAGGAACCGATTCCGTCATAAATGACTCGGACCTTCACCCCCTGCATCGCTTTGCGAATGAGCGCCTCTTGAAATCTGATGCCTGTTTCATCATGCCGAATCGTATAAAATTCAAAATGAATATGCTTCTCGGCCTTCTCAATTGCCTTCAGCATCTCCTCATATGTGATATCTGCATTTCTCAGTACCTCCACCCGATTGTTCGGCGAAATAGCCGAGCCCGGAATGTTGTGAAGCAAGCCGGAGAGCCGCGAGTCCTCGAAGAGTTGGTAATGGGGCTCCTCTACGCCCTCCTTGTTATGGTTTCCCATGCCCACCCATTGGTGTCTGGTTTCAGAACTTCTACGTCGCCCTTTGCGTCGAACCGTTTTGCGCTGCGTGTATTCCTTCGCCAAGAAATAGTACATGATGAAGCCGATGATTGGGAAAACAAATAAAACGAACAGCCAAGCCACCGTCTTAGCGGGTCGTTTGTACTCACCGATCAGTATCGTAGCCGTCTGAAAAATGAAAAGAAGCAGTACACAAACAACCCAAATCACGAGCTTCACCCCCTCTTCCCAGCACGAAAAACATCCTTCCATTTCCTTGTCACGTTAGCTTTTGCCAAGGGCTTCCCCTCTATACTGATCTGCCTTCAAGTCATGGACCCAATAAAATTTTCCAACTTTCGTAATAAAATCCTTCATTTCGCAGAGAATAATAAACGCATTCCTACGATCATTCTGGCAGGAGGTGCCATTCGCATGGTCAAAACATCCAATCCATTGATGAAGAGTATCCTGCGCAAGCGCACATCAAACAAGCAGGAGGATTCCAGTGGCGAGCAAAAAGAACTACATGATTCGCTGGACTATCAATTCATCGAAGAGTTGAAGAAAACACCGCTCTCTCTATTATTGGATGATAATCATGCCTTCATCAAAGCCATTTTCCAGGACTGCTCCGATGTCGTAGTTCGCCAATTTGAAATTGAGCCGAACATTCCCGCACTTCTGTTATTCGTTGACGGGCTCACGAACACCCAACTGCTGAATGACACGATGAAATCGTTGATGCTGCTTGGCGGCGGCGAAACGTCCATCGAGCGCATTGCAGGCGTCATACTCCCCGTCTCCCAAACACAGATCTCGGATAATTACGGAGACTTGCTCGTTTCCGTGCTGGGCGGGGATGCCGCCCTGCTCGTCGAAGGAAACGCCAAGTCCATCCTGCTCGGCATCCGCGGAACAGAAAAGCGCTCCGTCGCAGAGCCGGAGACGGAGACTGTCGTGCGCGGACCGAAGGAGGGGTTCGTGGAGAGCATTCGCACGAACACCTCGATGATCCGCCGCAAGCTGAAGACGCCCAGGCTGAAGATGAAATCCATGTGCGTCGGCAAAGAGAGCAACACCAATCTCGTCATCTGTTACATGGATGACTTGGCGATGCCCTCGCTTGTCGAGGAGGTCGTCAAACGGCTCGAGCTCATCAAGATCGACGCCATTCTGGAGTCCGGCATGATTGAAGAACTGATACAAGACAATGCGTACTCCCCCTTTCCGCAGATGCAGTATACGGAGCGGCCCGACGTTGTGGCCGGGGCATTGCTGCAGGGACGGGTGACCATCCTCACGGACGGCACGCCGTTTGCGCTCATCGTTCCTTTCGTTTTCATCCAAACGATGCAAACAGCCGAGGACTACTATGAGCGGTTCCAAATTGGCTCTCTCCTAAGGATGCTTCGCTATGTTTTCGTTTTCTTATCGTTGACGACACCCGCTTTGTACGTCGCGATAACGACGTTCCATCAAGAACTACTACCAACGACATTAATGCTAAGCGTCGCTGCATCCAGAGAAGCCATTCCGTTTCCTGCTGTCGTTGAGGCTTTCATCATGGAGATCACGTTCGAAGCACTGCGCGAAGCTGGCATCCGCTTACCCAAAGCCGTGGGCTCCGCGGTTTCCATCTTAGGGGCGCTAGTCGTCGGACAGGCTGCTGTGCAAGCAGGGATCGTTTCGGCGCCAATGGTTATCGTCGTTTCCATTACCGGGATTGCTTCCTTTACAATCCCTCGTTTTAACGGGGCCATCGCCATTCGCATGCTGCGTTTCCCTATCCTTTTCGCGGGAGCGCTGTTCGGCTTCTATGGCATCTTCTTCTCGTTGATGATTTTGATTGGACATATGGCGAAT
Source organism: Paenibacillus sp. J22R160 (assembly GCF_059692135.1). Lineage (NCBI taxonomy): Bacteria > Bacillati > Bacillota > Bacilli > Caryophanales > Paenibacillaceae > Paenibacillus > Paenibacillus sp. J22R160. The sequence continues at coordinate 31,818 of NZ_JCAUAU010000006.1, forward strand.
CTACGCTCCTTCGGCGTGCCCTACTTATCACCGATTGGACCTCTATCCTCGGGCGATATCAAGGATGTATTCATTCGCGCCCCTTGGTGGCAGATGGAGAAACGTCCGGAATTCCTGCCCGTTCAAGATGCTCAGCGCATGGATGACAAGCTCAGTCAACAGATCAAGCAGGACGGAGGCCTAGACGGAAGCTCTATCCAGCATAAGCATCACTCCAGTGAGGAGGGCAATCAGAATGGTTCATCCTAGACGGCTATGTCAGCTCTTACCGCTCCCCCTCCTACTTGTCTGCCTGACAGGCTGCTGGGATCGAACTGAAACCAACGATATCGCGTTTGTTCTCACCTCCTCCCTCGATCTAGAGGATGACGGCAAATTTCGTGTCTCCTATATGCTGCCCCTCCCCGGATCCATGGGCGGAGCCAGCGGCGGAGGCGGGGGCACCGCTGGCGGCAAGAGCTACTACATCGACTCGGATGTCGGGACGACGATGCGCGAAGCGACTAGCCGGCTGCAGATGCGCATGTCCCGCCGATTGTTTCTCTCCCATCGGAGGACGATCGTTATTGGGGAGAAACTGGCTAAGAAGGGTATTGGCGTGATCTTCGACACCGTTCCACGCTCACCTGAGAGCCGGATGACATCCTTCTTGGTCATAACCAAAGGTAAGGGCTATGACCTGCTGAATGCCGAACCGAGATTCGAACGGTTCCCGGCTGAAGTCATTCGGGAGCTGACGAAGTCTAGGCAGTCCTTAGCTACTTCCACCAAGGACATTGGCATGACCCTAAGCTTCAACAGCGATCCGATTCTGACTTATTTGGAGCCAAGGGAATCGCAAGGTTCCAAGGAGCCTTCCCATGAAATCCAAATGATCGGGTATGGCCAATTCAAGGGCGACCGCCTGGTTGGCATTTACAAGAAACACGAGGCCGAAGGGCTCATGTGGCTTAGAAACCAAGTCAAAGAACATCTGCTTACCTTCCCAACAGAGGAAGGCGATGAAATTTCCATTACGGTGACGAAAGGTCAAACACAAATCAGACCAAAGCTTGAAGATGACAAGGTCGTCTTCGATATACTCATCGACGCAAACGGCTCTGTTCGAGAGGATCTATCGAATTTGGATCTGAACAAAGCCGCCGTGATGCGAAAGGTTGAAAAGCAATTAGCGGAGCAAGTCAGTAAATCTATCCAAGCGGCGATTAAGCAAATGAAAAAAGAAGGAACGGACTCTGCCCAGCTTGGTTTGATCGTTTGGCGAAGTCATCCGAATGCATGGAGCAAGGGCATAGAAGCGAACTGGGAGGCTTATTTCAAAGATGCGGAGTTCCGTATTCAGGTCAATGCCTCCATTGAAGAAACGGGCCTGATCAACAAAAATGTTATCAATGAGGGGTTGTAACGTATGAACGGCATATTCATGTTATGTTTTCTGGTTACAATGGCAGGTTCGCTGCTCATCGATCGCAGGATGCTGAGACAAGAGAAAGGCTCGATCAAGATCACCTATGGGTTTTTCACTTTTCTCACCTTAGGCCTCTTCTTCAGCAAGTACTTGCATTGGAAAATCCCCATGCCTTCGCGTTTCTTTATTCATACAGTTTCCCCTTGGTTTGCACGAATGTTGGGCATCTAAGGGCTAAGGAATTACAGGGAAAAGGGCGGAATTCACCATGGATAGAAAACAAGTGATCAATCAGCGACAACTCTCCTGGCTGGCTTCTTCTGTCATCACAAGCGGAGGGATTCTCACCTTGCAAAATGTGCTGATACGCGTTTCACAGATGGATGCCTGGTACAGTTACTTACCATCTGTTTTCTATGTTTTCGGGGTGGCGAGCTTTTTTGGCTACATCACCAAACTCTATCCGCAAAAGAATATTTTCGAAATTGCACAGGAAGTGCTGGGCCGTTTTGGCGGTACTGTCATTAATCTGATTATGCTGTTTCATTTCTGGCAAATTGTGATGCGCGATATTTCATCTGTCTCACGTTTTAGTACAACGCTCTTGCTTCACAACACACCGCTTGAAATATTAACTTTGCTGCCTTGCCTATTGCTGATTTATTTTGGCAAAAGCAGCGTGGAAGTCATTGCCCGGGTGAATGATTTGTTCTACCCGCTCTTTGTCATTACCATACTGAGCATGCCGCTCTTGCTGTCTAACGAGCTTTACTTCCGACTTGTTACACCCGCGATGACGATGCCTCTGGATCGTGTAGCCGCAAGCTCTTTGCTCACAATTGGCAGTGCAGGAGACATCTTCATTCTTGGCGCCTTTCTTCATATGATGAGCAACCCCAATCAAGTCAGGTCTTCCATCCGGCATGGATCACTGCTCGGCATTTTCCTGCTCACCATGGCGATTTTCTTAACCCTGGTCGTTCTTGGACCCAAGATGCCGGGAAATTTCTTGTATCCCGTGTACAATCTGGTCCAAACGATTCATGTCACCGACTTTCTCGATCGTGTTGATCTCATCATCTTGATGATCTGGTATCCCACAGTTGCTTGTAAAATGATTGCGATCTATATGGCGCTTCTCCTGGGTATCTCCGCCATCCTGGATAAGCGTAACTACCCGACGATCAACAAGCCGGTCGCACTGTTCATGGTGATGACAACGTTGTTGTCATTCAAAACTACAACGGATCTCTTAACGTTCTCTAACTACAGCGCTCCAGTCTTCGCTCTTGCCTACCAGCCTTTGGTGATGGCCATTCTCCTGATAGCCGCCGCCCGGAAGAAACGCATGCTGGGCAATCAAACGGATACGAGAGATAACTCGCCCGGCGCTCAGCCTTCTGGCGTGCAAGCGTCTCAGAAAATTGGCAAGCTCAGTCAACGGCTTTCGTACAAGCACTGGCTTTGGGGAGGCAATGCGTTAATCGTCCTTGCAGCCCTTTGTTTGATGGTAGGACTTATGTTCAGTAAATACCATGCCAGCATCGGGACCGCCTGCGCTATCATTTTCGCCATCTGCATGCTGTTGACCTCACTCACGACTTATATGGAGGTGAGCCAACTGAAACAATTGGAAGCCGGCAAATGACATCGGGCATAAAAAAAAAGCACCCGGTTTCACAGGTGCTTGCTCGGTTTAGACAGGAACTGCCTGGCTTAACCGACTTTTGGCCACCTTCAGGTAGCCGTACATATTGAGAAATTCGCTTTCATTTGCGAAACGTAACTTAAGTGAACCTGCCGCCTCTTGGATGTAGGGTCTAAGGGCAGATGCGCCGCCGCCAATGACATAGAAGCATTGAATGTCGGGGTACTTACGCCAGCGCTTTTTGATCATTTCGATCATGCGCAAAGCTGCGCGCCGGAAGTGCTGATCCACGATTGGCCGTATGTCCACTTGACCTTCGCCAAGCAATTGGATCGCGAAATCCCGTTGCTTAATACGCTGCACGAGCTTGGCACGGCTTGGAAACACATAACTGTAAGCATCTTCCACATCGCGAATGATCGCATCAAGATACGTAGCGATGCCAATTTGCTCGCCATGACTGAAATGATTATCAATCGCCATCCGTTTAATAACTGGGAAATCAGTCGTGAGCGCGCCAATTTCACAAACGCCGATACAACCGTTGTAAATTTCTTCGTCCTTTACTTGCAAACTATCATGGGTGGCCAGATGGAAAATAGCTGCGGCCCCTTCAATCGAAACAGCGACCTTGCGAATGGATACTTTAATTTTGCGGTTATGAAATTGCGGTGTGGACAGAAACGTCACTTCATGCTCGCCAAGCAATCTTTGTTCGAACTGTTGATTGTACTTCGCGAATGCGCGAACGGGCAAACCCGTTCCCAGCGTATACTCGACTTCATCCACTGAGCCGTAGACGCTGTTGAAGGCTTGAGCGGCGAGACCTTGGTAGGCCAGCGCAGTAAGCGCGACAATGAGGGATTGATCCGAAACCGCCTTATTATCGGTGTCTTCAAGCTCCAGGTTGTCTTCGTGCTCCAGCGCAAGCTGACCGACGAAATAACGCTGATTTCTCTGGGAAAGAGAGGGACTGTAAATCATGACATCGAGCGCTTTCCAAGGGGAATCCTCTTCCTGTAAAATATGCCTTTCGTAACCCGGCGCAATAATGTTCGGGATGACTAAAGGTTCCCTGGAACCATCGAGAACCAGCTTAATGCTGTCGTTACCAATATCAATACCTGCAAGCTTAATCATGCGTGCCTCCACTCCAAATCTGCTGTCTAACCTGTAATTATTAAGAAGATTCGATTATATCTGACACTATTCCTTCCTACTTTCGACTCATTTTGACTAGGACCAGTAGGTATAAGGAAGGTTTTTATCGGATCATGACGAATCATGTTGTTAGATAAAGTTTACCAAATTCAACCACGACAAGGAGACAAATTAGCCTTTATGAAGCTCAAATGGAAACCCAAAAAACTGACGCTGGTGATCATACCAGATGCCAATCAATCGGTCGTCAGGTTTCGAGTACCCCATTTATTCGCTTATATCGCAGGGGCCAGCTTTTCACTGCTGCTCCTAATAACCCTCATTACGTACGCCCTGCACGCGCAAACCACGAAAAAGGCCAATGCGCTGCAAGCTAAACTTAGCGGAGCGAGCCAGCAATGGAACGCCACCTTAACCTCGAAAGACAAAGCAATTGAACAGCTGCAAAATGAAGTTATTCAACTGTCTCAGCAAGCGGAGCAGATGAAATCGCAAGTCGAAGAAATGAAAAAATTCGAAAATGATCTCAAGTCCATTGCCGGACTCGATGCCAACGCAACCGGCAGAGCGGTTGCCAGTACAGCAGCCAATAGCGATAACAAACCTACGGAGGAACAGACTCCCCCTGTCGCCATCAGCGGAATTGGCGGAAGTCCTAATCCAGCTTCTCAGGAAGCGATTATGCAGCTTGGCGAGCAGACTTCTGCCTCTTTTACAGCGCTAAACAGCGAAGTGAAAGAACTGCAAACCAGTTTAACCGAAACGAAACAAAAGGTTGCCGATAAACAGCACCTGCTCGCCATAACGCCGACGCTGTACCCGACGAATATCAAGGTCGTCACGTCGACGTTTGGGTATAGAACCGACCCCTTTACGCATCGCCCGAGCTTTCACTCCGGCATTGATTTCGGGGCCAGGGAGAATGATGCCGTCTACGCCACCGCTGATGGAAAGGTCGTCAGTACCGGAAAGGATATTTATCACGGCAATAACATCGTCATCGAGCATTCCAAGGGCCTACGCACTTGGTACATGCATTTAAATAAAATTCTTGTCAATAATGGAGACAACGTAGTCAAGGGTAGTACCATAGGCCTAGTTGGCTCCACAGGACGCAGCACTGGCCCCCACCTTCATTATGAAGTACTCAAAAATGGGGAAAGCATTGATCCTAAACCATATCTCAAAGCGAATCGAAAGGATGACTAGACATCATGTTTAAATCCAAGAAAAACCTTATGAATCCAAATACGACAGATACGTTAATCGGAGAAGGGACTACCTTTGAAGGACGCATTAAATCTGAAGCTAGCATTCGCATTGAAGGCGGCATCACAGGGGATATCGAATGTGCCGGGGATGTTATCATCGGGGAGCGCGGCGTAGTGAAATCCAATGTTTCAGCCAGAGATGTGATTCTTGCAGGGAATGTGCATGGCAACATTATCACCAAAGGCAAACTGACCATAACGTCAACAGGCTCGCTGCAAGGCAATATTAGCGCTGCTTCCTTTATTATTGAAGAAGGTGGACAATTCCAAGGAAACAGCAAAATGGAGACAGTATCCGCTACGGCGAATCCTCAGCCAAAAAACGAGCTGGATAACAGTAATTCGCCTGCACCCGCTGCAGGCGGCGCTTACAAAGGAAATACCATCGCCATGTAAGGAAAAGCATCATCAAGGCTGCCCTAGGAGATGCGATAAGAGCATGGTATAATGGTTGGAAATTCATTTCTAACTGATGCAGGAGACGCGCCTATGAAAGAACAATCGATACTTTTTGATCTTGATGATACATTAGTGCATTGTAATAAATATTTTGATGTGGTCATTGACCAGTTCGTTGATCTCATGCTGACTTGGTTTTCCGGGCACGGGCTTAACGCGCAAGACATTAAACAGAAACAGCTCCAAATTGATCTCGCCGGCATTCATATCCATGGCTTTATGCCAGATCGTTTTCCCAAATCGTTTGTTGAAACGTATCAATGGTTTAGCAGGCATTTCAACCGGAAAATGAGCGCCAAAGAAGAATCATGGCTGATGCAATTAGGCCACACCGTGTACGAATATACGGTCGAACCGTATCCGCTCATGAACGAAACGCTCGATCAGCTGAAGCAAGATGGGCATCGGCTCTTTCTGTACACAGGCGGCGATGCATCGATTCAAATGAAAAAAGTCAAGGACCTGAGCCTAGACACCTATTTTGATGACCGAATCTTTGTCACGGTGCATAAGACCAAGGAATTCATGGAAACGATCATGCATGAGCAAGGCTTTGATCGCAAACATACGTGGATGATTGGAAACTCCGTCAAAACGGATGTGCTCCCTGCCCTTCATGCGGGCATCCACTCCATCCACATTCCTGTCGAACAAGACTGGGCATACAACACAGGAACGATCGATATCGCGCCTCAAGGTGCGTTCTACCAGCTTGGTTCCTTGCAGGAAGTTCCCGCCACTATTCAATCGTATATCATGAAATAAATAACGCGATAACGCAAAAAGCTGTCCCTATAGTCATTAAATGACCGAGGGCAGCTTTATTTTTGTTTTTTAGGGCAGCCTTCTCAAATTAACGGGAAATACTGCCGCTATTTATTGGAATAACACAACTAAAACATGAATAACTGGAATTTCTCATGTTAATGGGACAACTGAGCTAGGAAGGCGCCGTATCCAGAGCTAATTAACGGTGTTTTTTCCAGTTAATTTACATCCCGAGCCAGGATTTGCTTGAAATAACGGGAGGATTTCCCGTTAAATGTTGAATCAGCTTAGTGAGGCGGGAATCTCCGACTTAAACGCTTCAGCTATGAGATACGAAGCTTCATACTGGAAAATCAGTATGTGAGGCTTACGCCGCCACATCGCGTCTGCGGAATATTTCCCAGGAAAGCAAGTTAAACAGCAGGAAGTAAACAACCAGGACGACAATGGAAAATCCAAGTGACATTCCCTCTGCAAGCGGCTGCCCGTCCAAATAAGGCGTAAGATCCGTATTGGCAAATAGGAAGTATTTGCCAAAGCTATATCTCAAGAGCAGCATGGCAATAACCTGTCCTGCGAACATGATAAATATGCTGAGACCGATGGCCAATGAGGAACTGCGGAATACAGTCGAGATCATAAACGCAAGCGTCACAATCATCACGAGCTCAATCAACTTCAACCCATAGGTCGCGAGCGTGAACACCAGCATGCTCCCTTCATGCACTTGCCCCTTTGCATCTACCGTCAGGTGAGGAAGCCCAAGGCTCTGAAAGCCGTATAGGAATCCATTCACGATGAGTGCCGTGATAAACATGACAATTAACAGGGTCGCAGCAAACAGAAGCGTTGTTATATATTTGGAAAGAAGGATTTTGGCCCTGCTGGCTGGACGAATAAGCAGCAGCTTGATCGTTCCCCAAGTGAATTCACCAGCCACCATATCCCCGGCAATAATGACCGTAAACAGCGTCACTAATATGATCATTCCAGAGGCCCGCAGCGCTCCGCCCCAGAGCGTATTATCCGTTGGCGGGAAATTATGATCCAGCATGTATTGCTGCAGCGCAATTTCTTCTCTCATCTGTTGTTTAAACTTTTCAGGAAGATCGACATTTTCCAGCTCTTTCTTATTATGCTCAATAGTTTCTGTCGCTCTAAGCTTCCACTGATCGCTTCCATCATTAGCGCCTGGATGAGAGACCAGACCAGCCAGGACGACAATGACGATCAGCAATAAGCCCAGTATCCATGTGCGCAGCCTGCGATAAATTTTCATCTGTTCATTTTGGATTAAATTAAGCAATCGGATCACTCCCCGTCATTTCTAAGAATTGATCCTCCAGCGACTTCGTTGCCGTACGGATTCCGTAAACCGCAATTCCTGCCTCTACAAATCGCTTGTTCCACAGGGCTGTTTCTTCCTTATCTATCATGAGGATCAGATCATCACCCTCTACCTCAGCCTTGACAGAATGTGCAGCAACCAGAGCTAGTGCCTTATCCGGCGACGACACTTCAAAAGCAACATGGAGCTTGCCATCCGACCGTGCATACTCTTTGATCAGCCTGACATCCACCAGTTTCCCGTTCTGAATAATGGCAACCCGGTCGCACATAAGCTCCATCTCCGCCAGTAAATGGCTGGACACAATGACCGATATGCCATCCTCACGCGTCAACTTGCGCAAATGATCGCGCAGCTCGCGAATACCAGCCGGGTCTAGACCGTTCGTAGGCTCATCCAGAATAAGCACATCCGGCTTATGCAGCAAAGCCTGCGCAATACCGAGTCTTTGGCGCATTCCCAAAGAATAGGTTTTCACCTTATCATGAATCCGGTTTTCCATCCCAACAAGCTCAATGACCTCTTGAATGCGATCCTCTCCTATTCCCGGAAACATTCTGGCGTAATGGACCAAATTGTGGTATCCGCTCAGAAACTTATACATCTCCGGATTTTCAACAATAGCGCCGACATGGCGAATCGCTTGTTCAAAATGAGTCCGAATCGAGTAGCCGCCAATCCGAATATCCCCTTCCGTGATCGACATGAGTCCGACCATCATTCGAATCGTTGTTGTTTTACCAGCCCCGTTCGGGCCTAGAAATCCAAAAACTTCCCCACGCGGGACGTCGAACGTTAATTGATCAATAATCGTCTTGGCGCCGATTCGTTTGGTAATCCGCTCGATTTGTACAATCGGCGATTGGTCTTGCGCTGCTGCTGCCATCATCTATCGCTCCCTACCGCTATAAGTCATAAGAGTCATACAGGATTGCTGCTGACAATATGACTGCGCTCACTATGGATTTTTCCAACAATTATGTACAATGATCTTATACGATTTAACCTAGAAGGAGTTCCTCTATGATTCAAAGAAGACCGTGGCATGGCGTGGAGTGGTCCTTATTTATCGTTTTGACCGGCTCTGTACTGCTAGGCCTGCTTTACGCACTGCTCCACATGAACGAAAATGAGCACGGTAATATCTTTTTAACCATATTAGCCCTGCTTCTATCCTATGGTGTTCCTTTTTTATTCTGGAGACCTACCTACATTAACACAACCATGTACCCGATTTCCGTATTGCTCACAGGTATTCCTCTACAAATCTATCTATCATGGATGCAAGAAGATGCCTACCTTACTATTAATTGCCCATTAATGGTCATTGGATTCCTCACGGATCGAAAAAATGCTTGGTGGGCTGCTCCAATCTCGCTGGTCGCGATGCCAGTTGCCTATTACTTGATCCTTCATCGAGATATGGGGATGGGCGTTAGTGAGTTGTTTAGCATCATCCTCAATGCGGTGCTGTTCTTCGCGATCGGCCTTAGCTTGCAGCGAGTTGTAACCTCTAATGAGAAGACAGAAAAGCTTTTAGCGGAAAATCAACGACAATACTATTTAATCCATGAGCAAAATAATGCCCTAGAGCAGTACGCCAACCAAATCGAGCAGTTGACGTTGCTGGAGGAACGCAATCGGATGGCTCGCGAGCTGCACGATACCGTCGGGCATACCTTTACTTCCGTCATCATGGGTATGGACGCTGTCTCCTATTTAATTGAAGCTGCGCCTGACAAAGCCAAAGAAAAGCTGGATGTCCTGCGGGGTGTCACCCGCAACGGTTTGGAAGAAGTGCGGCGCAGCATTCATCAAATGGTGCCCAAAGAAGGAGATATGCTGCTCTCGCAACAATTAACGAGGCTGGCTAACGAGTTTGCTCTCCATACCGGCACTCAGATCCGGTTCACGACTGTTGGCGAGGAATTTGAAATTCCTAAACAAACCAAGCTCTCGCTCATTCGCTGTTTGCAGGAATCCTTAACGAATGCCAAGCGGCATGGCCGTGCCACCACGGTCGAAATCAAGCTTAATTATGTGGAAGACGGTGTCGGCATTCGCATCGAGGATGATGGCGTTGGCACAGAGCAGCTCAAAGTCGGCTTTGGGATTAATGCCATGCAGGAGCGGATCTTTGCGCTGCAAGGTACGTTGCAGGTAAGCTCAGCCGTCGGTCAGGGGACCGTTGTCGAATGCTTCATTCCTGCTAAGCGCTTGCTTTCTTTTTAAATCCTTACTTTCAAGCTGTAGGCAGCGGGTGGTACAATATGGCTAACAACACCACAAGTAAGTTACGCTAGGAGGATTCCCGTATGAACAATGTCCCGCTGAAACTGCTCCTGGTCGACGATCAGGATTTAATACGAGAAAGCCTCCACATTGTGCTGGGCATGGACCCGGACATTGAAGTTGTGGGCTTAGCCGAGAACGGCCATATCGCCATCCAGCAGTGCGAAGAGCATCTGCCTGATGTCGTCCTGATGGACATTCATATGCCTGTCATGGATGGGGTCGAAGCGACCCGGAAGATCAAGGAGACATGGCCGCAAATCCGTGTTATTATCCTGACTACCTTCCAGGAAATCACCTATGTCGTTGACGCCTTGGGAGCGGGAGCTGAAGGCTATCTGCTCAAGGCCATTCATCCGAAGGATTTGGCCGCCGGCATCAAATGGGTGCATCAAGGCGGCACCCTCATCCCGCAGGATATCGCGAGAATGCTCGTCCAGCAAGCCAGAGGCGCTGCCGATCCTGCCGTTCGCGATGCGGAGTCCTCAAGATCAGCGAGCGAGGAGCCAGCTCGCACTGACGCTTACGGACTGAGCGAGCGCGAAGTACAGGTGCTGCACTGCATCGCTGACGGACTGAACAATAGGGAAATTGCCGAGAAGCTTTTCCTGTCCGAAGGCACAGTGAAAAATTACATTTCCAGCATTTACTCCAAAATGGACGTTCGCGACCGTGTGCAGGCTTCAAAGAAGGCGCATGAGGAAGGTATGCTTTAGGGTGAAGCAGCCCTGTGCGAAGCGGTAAAAGCAAAGAGCGATACAAGATGTGTTCTTGTATCGCCCTTTGTTGTTTTGGGGGTGAAGCGGGAGGGTTAAACTGCCAATACCGCACCGCATCGACCTGTTCCAGCCCTGTCCGATGCGATCCACAGGTTAAGGGAACTAGAGGCCGCTATTTAGCCAAAATCGGCTGTTTCAGCGGTTTCGCGGAACTACAGGGCCTTATTTGGCTTCCGGCACCTGTTTTTAAGCTTATAACCGTGAAATAGCGGAACGTAGTTCCCGCACATCTGCGATATGGCTATCTTCCTGATAATAGCGGACCGCAGTTCCTCTGATCCAAGCCGCGCAGCTTTTAACTACTCAAAGAGCTTTTCCAGAAAGCCCTTTTTTCTCTTGCGAATCTTCCGATAACTTTTCACTCGGGAATAAGTAGGCTGTTCCTCCGCCGAAGCTTGAACTTCCGAATACAGAGTCAATGCAGTTGAAGGCGCTTCTTCGATGACCTGCAGCTGGGTCCGTTCCTCATCCACAGGAGAGTCTTGTCTTCCGGCAACCCGGTTAATAATATGCTCATAGAGCTTATGCTCCATCTGATGATTCATTTGCCGAAGCAGCTGTTCCTGCTGCTTGTTATGGAGTTCATGGTGCTCATGAAGCTGAGATTGAAGATCGGCTACCTGCCGCGAAAGAAGGAGGACCACTTTTTGCAGTAATAACAGATGCTGTGTCCCCATAGGTTCATCCGCGTCAAATTCTGGAGCGTCCTCGCCATTCTCGGCTAACAGTGCATACAGCTCCGCAGCCGTCATGAGATTCTCTTTCTTCATGGGCTTCCTCCATTACCGTTTCATGTCGCAGCAACAGTTCCACTGCTTATCCATCTTATTGTACATGAAGTTGCGGAAATGTTCACCTTTTTGATTTCCCATTGACTTCCAATCGTGCTTCCACTATTCTTGGCCTATAATCTACTCAAACTATGAATTTAGCTGAAAGGGCATGTTCCTATGCAAATGGATACACAATTCAAAAAGAAGCCACGCATGTTGGATCAGTTCCTGCTTCCTTTTATCCAATCGCGCTCCTTCCCTTATTTATGGCTAAGCCAACTCATTTCGATGCTTGGCGGCTCTGTTACAACCGTTATTTTACCAATGGTCGTTTATTCACTCACAGGGTCAACGACGATGATGGGCTTGGTCATGACTGCCTATATGCTGCCCTACGTCCTCATGCTCCCCCTCTCGGGATGGATTGTCGACCGTTATGATCGCGTGAGAATTATGATGCTATCCGATATCGTCCGCTTCATCGTCATGTTGGCTATTGCAGTGCTTATATTCTCTGACACCTTGTCCGTCCGCATGCTTTTCGGCTTGGTAAGCCTTTATGGCCTTATGGAAGGGCTTTTTCACCCTGCTTATTCCGCAGTTCGAGCAACCGTGTTCACACCGGACATTCGCAATGCCGCCAATGCGCTGACACAAGTGAGCAATCAAGGGGTCAGGATCATAGGACCCATCCTAGGCGGGCTCATCATTTCCTCCATGTCTGCCAGTTATGGATTCGGCTTGGATGCGCTAACCTATCTAATCTCCTATTTGTGTCTGTTGTTGCTAGTAAAGAAATCGCTAGTTTCACGTCAAAATAAGCCAGAAACCTCAACAAGCAAGCTGTCCTTCGCATGGAAGCGTGAGTTCCTTGAAGGCATCACGATCCTCAAAGGTCATCCTTGGCTTTGGATTACGATCCTCGCCTTCTGTTTCATCAATATTTGCTACACAGGCATTATTGTCATTCTCGTCCCTTGGCTGTTCAAGGTTCATCTTGGGCTCGATCCACTCGCTTATGGGGTAGGCATCACTTGCTCCGGTGCTGGAGCTATTACGGCAGCACTTCTCTTTGGGTCCAAAAGGCAGTGGCATCACCGCGGCATAATCGCCTATGGCGCAGTGATCCTGAGCGGCGCTGCGCTGCTGATGATGACCTTCACTACGTCACCTATTGCGCTCTCGCTGCTCATGGCCGTCGAAGGCTTTGGGCTCATGATCTTCGGGCTCATCTGGGAGACCAGCCTTCAGGAGCTAGTGCCCCCCGAAGCTTTCGGTCGGGTGGTCAGTTTGGATTTGTTAGGCTCTTTTGCCTTATTGCCCTTGAGCTATTTCCTTGTCGGCTGGATTGCCGACCAAATTGGAGGCGTGATCACCATCACGATATTCGCTTCGATCGGCCTGGCCATTGTCGCCAGTGTGCTTTGTGTGCCGGCGATTCGGCGGTTCCAGTAGAAGGGGTGGCTATATCAGCCAGTCGCCTGAGTCAGTAAAATTTTATATCCAACCGAAATATCACAAATAAAGTCGGCTCAGTCCGTTAGACATAAAAGTATCGACAGACGAGCACGCCTGTTCAAATTGCAATAAAAAGGAAGGGCTCCTCCCGGAACCCTTCCTTCCTCCTATCTATGGCAAATTCGACGATCCCATCAAATAACGGTCAACCTCACGAGCCACCGCGCGACCCTCATTGATCGCCCAGACAACAAGACTTTGCCCGCGACGCATGTCGCCAGCGGCAAAAACACCTTCCACGCTCGTCGCAAACTTGCCGTACTCCGCCTTCGCGTTGGAACGCTCGTCTTTGGCGACGCCAAGCTGATCCAGCACCGTATTCTCCGGTCCTGTGAACCCCATCGCGATCAGTACCAGCTGCGCTGGATATACTTTCTCGCTGCCGGGCACTTCCACAGGCACGAACGCGCCCTTCTCGTTCTTCTGCCACTCGATCAGCACCGTGTGCAGCTCTTTCAAGTTGCCGTGCTCATCCCCCACGAATTTCTTCGTGTTGATCAAGTACTGGCGCGGATCTTCGCCTTGAACCGCAGCAGCCTCTTGTTGGCCGTAGTCTACTTTGAGGACCTTCGGCCACTCCGGCCAAGGATTGTTCACCGGACGCGTCTCCGGAGACTTCGGCATGATCTCGAACTGCGTCACGCTTTTGCACTTGTGGCGCAAAGAGGTGCCCACGCAGTCCGTCCCCGTATCACCGCCGCCGATGACGATCACGTCTTTGCCTTCAGCGGAGATAAATTCGCCGTCGGAATGCTCAGAATCCAGCAAGCTTTTGGTGTTCTTGCTGAGGAACTCCATCGCCAGGTGAACACCGCCAAGCTCGCGGCCTTCAATCGGAAGGTCACGGCCCTTGGTGGCTCCGCCGCACAGCACGATGGCATCGAACTCCTCTTGAAGCTTCTCAATCGGATAGTTCACACCGACGTGCGCGGAGGTAATGAACGTGACGCCCTCGGCTTCAAGCAGGTCCACACGGCGCTGGACGTACTTTTTGTCCAGCTTCATGTTCGGGATGCCGTACATGAGCAGTCCGCCCACGCGGTCCGCGCGCTCGAACACCGTCACCCAGTGACCGGCCTTGTTCAGCTGCGCTGCGGCAGCGAGTCCGGAAGGACCCGAGCCTACAACGGCAACCTTTTTGCCTGTGCGCACTTCAGGCGGCTCTGGCCTGATCCAGCCTTCAGTAAAGCCTTTATCGATAATGGCTTTCTCGATGCTTTTGATCGTAACCGGCGTGTCCTTAAGCCCCACGGTACAGGAGCCCTCGCATGGCGCCGGGCATACACGACCCGTGAATTCCGGGAAGTTATTCGTCTTGTGCAGACGATCCAGCGCTTCCCTCCATTGCCCGCGATACACGAGATCATTCCATTCCGGAATGAGATTGTTAACGGGGCAGCCAGCAGCCATGCCGCTAATCAAAGCTCCCGTGTGGCAGAATGGAATGCCGCAATCCATACATCTTGAACCTTGCGTCTGTAATTTATCATCCGTCAGCGGTGTCGCGAACTCTTTCCAATGGCCTATTCGGACCAGCGGAGCAGCCTCGGTTGCCACTTCACGGCGATGTTCTATAAAACCGGTTGGTTTACCCATGAACGTCTAATCCCTCCTAAGAGTTTTGCTTCAACAAAACTTACGCCGTAAGCCTCTGCTCTGATTCGTTAGTTCCCACCGACACGGGAAACATCCCGCATATTCGCCTCGAAAGCAACCATGATTGCCTCTTGCTGGCCAAGTCCGGATCGTTTCACCTTCTCGATGGCATCAAACATCCGCTTGTAGTCCTTCGGTATCACCTTCACGAACTTCCAAACGTATTCATCCCAGTGCTGTATGACGCGGTGGGCAACGCTGCTATCCGTAAATGTAGCATGATGCTGAATCATCGTTCTCAGTTCATTCATTTCAAAAGCTTCCTCGACTTGCTCAAGATGGATCATCTCTTTGTTCACCTTGTCGGCAAAATCGCCTTTTTCATCGAGTACGTAAGCTATTCCGCCTGACATCCCTGCTGCAAAGTTACGGCCAGTCGAGCCCAGAACAACAACACGGCCGCCTGTCATATATTCACAGCCATGATCGCCGACGCCTTCGACAACTGCGCGCACACCGCTGTTTCTAACACAGAAACGCTCACCAGCAATACCTCGAATATAGGCATCACCATCTGTAGCTCCATAGAAAGCCGTATTTCCGATGATGACATTCTCTTCTGGGATAAAAGTGGACTGGGCAGGCGGGAAAATAACAATCTTGCCGCCGGATAACCCTTTGCCCACATAGTCGTTCGCATCTCCTTCAAGGGAGAGCGTAATCCCCTTGGGCACAAAAGCGCCAAAGCTTTGCCCGGCTGAGCCGTTAAAGTGTAAACGAATTGTATCGTGCGGCAAACCTTCCACACCATGACGGCGCGTCACTTCACTGCCGACGATCGTGCCGACCACCCGATTCGTGTTAGCGATGTCCATGCTCACATGCACATGCTCCTTGCGCTCAATCGCGGGTTCGCAGACCTCAAGCAGCTTGCTAACATCCAAAGAGCGATCCAAACCGTGGTCTTGCGCCATTTGGCAGAATCGGCCTACGTCCTCACCGACATCCGGCTGATGCAGAAGCGGCGATAAATCAACACCTTTGGCTTTCCAATGCGCTACAGCTTGCTTAGACTCAAGCACATCTGTGCGGCCGACCATTTCCTCAATGGTGCGGAAGCCAAGCTCTGCCATCAGCTCACGCACATCTTGCGCGATGAAGGTCATGAAATTCACAACATGCTGCGGATCGCCGGCAAATTTCTTGCGAAGCTCCGGATTTTGCGTAGCTACCCCAACCGGACATGTGTCCAAATGGCACACACGCATCATCACGCAGCCAATTGTAATCAGCGGAGTTGTCGCGAAGCCGAACTCCTCAGCACCGAGCAGCGCAGCTACGACAACGTCGCGCCCTGTCATCAGCTTGCCGTCCGTCTCGACGGTGATACGGCTGCGCAGGTTGTTGAGCACGAGCGTCTGATGCGTCTCCGCCAGACCCAGCTCCCACGGCAGTCCCGCGTGACGAATACTCGTCTGCGGCGACGCGCCCGTTCCTCCGTCGTAGCCCGAGATGAGGACCACGTCCGCTTTCCCTTTGGCTACGCCGGCGGCAATCGTGCCAACACCAACCTCGGATACCAGCTTAACGCTGATTCGTGCACGAGGGTTGGCATTCTTGAGATCGTGGATCAGCTCTGCGAGATCCTCAATCGAATAGATATCGTGATGCGGCGGCGGCGAAATCAAGCCTACGCCTGGCGTAACACCGCGAACCTCGGCTACCCAAGGGTAAACCTTGGTGCCTGGGAGCTGACCGCCCTCGCCGGGCTTCGCGCCCTGCGCCATCTTGATCTGAATCTCGTCGGCATTGACGAGATAATGGCTCGTGACGCCGAAGCGGCCGGACGCCACCTGCTTGATCGCGCTGCGGCGCAGGTCGCCGTTCGCATCCGGCGTGAAGCGCTCCGGATGCTCGCCGCCCTCGCCGGTGTTGCTCTTGCCGCCGATGCGGTTAATCGCGATCGCGATCGTCTCATGCGCTTCTTTGGAGATGGAGCCGTAGGACATGGCTCCTGTCTTGAAGCGCTTAAAAATCGACTCGATCGGCTCCACCTCTTCGATCGGGATCGGCCCGCGGCCTGCCTTGAAGGTTAGCAGCCCGCGCAGTGCCATATATTTCTCATCTTCGCGCTTGATGAGCTTCGAGAAGTTCTTATACTGGGCGTAATTGTTAGTACGAACGGCCGATTGAAGGGCATGCACCGTTTCCGGTGTATACAGATGGTCTTCCCCGTCCCGGCGCCACTGCAAATCTCCGCCGGTATCGAGCACCTTATCGCGTCCCTCCTGCTCAGAGAAAGCACGCTGGTGACGAAGCACCGCTTCCTTCGCCACTACATCGATACCTACACCGCCAACCGGCGTATAGGTCCATGTAAAATACGCATCGACCAGCTCTTGGCTGAGACCGATCGCTTCGAAAATTTGCGCCCCGCGATAGCTTTGAATCGTGGAGATGCCCATTTTCGCCAAAACCTTCACGACGCCTTTGGTCACTGCCTTGATGTAGTTATAAGTTGCTTTATCATGATCGATGCCGACAAGCTGATTGCGTCTGATCATGTCATCTAACGTTTCCAAAGCCAGATACGGATTAATCGCGCCTGCGCCATAGCCAAGCAGCAAAGCAAAATGATGCACTTCGCGCGGTTCGCCCGACTCGACAAGCAAGCTGACTTTGGTCCGTGTGCCTTGTCGAATCAAATGATGATGCAGTCCTGACGTCGCCAGCAGCGCCGGAATCGGCGCCTTTTGGCCGTCCACGCCGCGATCCGAAAGAATTAACAGGGAAGCGCCATCCTGGATGGCCCCATCTGCAGCTGCATACAGAGCTTGCATCGCGCTTTCCAAGCCTGCAGTACCTTGAGCGGCCTCGAACAGCGTCGGCAGCGTTACCGTCTTAAAGCCGTCACGCTGAATATGACGCAGCTTCGCCAGTTCTTCATTCGAGAGGAACGGCGTTTTCAAACGAATTTGACGGCAGCTGGCCGGCTCAGGGCTTATGAGATTGCGCTCTGGCCCAATCGTTGTGCCCTGAGCTGTGATAATCTCTTCGAAATTCGCATCAATCGGCGGGTTCGTGACCTGCGCGAACAACTGTTTAAAATAGTTGTATAGCAGCTGCGGACGGTCCGACAGCACCGCAAGCGGCGCATCCGTACCCATGGAGCCGATGGGGTCTACGCCTGTTTTGGCCATAGGCTCAAGAATTTTGCGCAGCTGCTCAAATGTATATCCAAAGGCTTGCTGACGCTGCAAGACCGTATCATGATCGGAACCGAGCACGATAGGCGCATCATCCAGATCCTCAAGCGAAACGAGATGCTCGTTCAACCAGTCGCGATATGGCTGCTCGCTGGCAATGCCGCTTTTGATCTCTTCGTCCGCAACAATACGGCCTGCAACGGTATCAACAAGCAGCATGCGTCCTGGTCTGAGGCGATCTTTGTACAAAATTCGCTCAGGCTCAATATCCAAGACGCCAACTTCTGAGGCCAAAACGATTAAATCATCCGTAGTGACATAATAACGCGATGGACGCAAACCGTTACGGTCAAGAATAGCACCGATCTGACTGCCATCCGTGAAAGCAATCGCTGCCGGCCCATCCCATGGCTCCATGAGTGTGCTGTGGTACTCGTAGAACGCTTTTTTGGCGTCATCCATCGACTCATGCTTGGACCACGGCTCAGGTACCATCATCATTGCCGCATGCGGCAGCGAGCGTCCTGAAAGCATGAGAAATTCGAGCGTATTATCAAACATTTGTGAATCTGAGCCGTCGGTATCAATAATAGGAAGAATGCGTTTGAAATCTTCGCCAAATCGTTCTGAATCGCACATCGCCTGACGCGCATACATCCAGTTCACATTTCCACGCAACGTGTTGATCTCACCGTTATGAATCAGGTAGCGGTAGGGATGCGCACGCTCCCAGCTTGGGAATGTGTTCGTACTGAAACGGGAGTGAACGAGCGCAAGCGCGGACTCCACCTTCTGGTCCTGCAATTCCACGTAGTAAGCGTCAACCTGCTGAGGCGTCAACATCCCTTTATAAACAATTGTCCTGCTAGACAAGCTAGAATAGTAAAATTGCGCATCAGGAAGCGCTGATTTGATAGCGTTTTCAGAAAGTTTACGTATGACATACAGCTTCCGTTCAAAATCGAGATTGCTCGCCACACCCGCACTTGCTCCAATAAATACTTGGCGTACAAAAGGTTCTGCCGACTGTGCGGATTCTCCAAGTAAGCTGTTATCCGTAGGAACCGTTCGCCAACCTAAGAATTGCTGACCTTCCTCGCTAACAATGCGCTCAATGATTTTCTCGCATGCTTGGCGCGCCTCCAGATCCTGAGGCAAATAGACCATACCTACACCATAGTGACCTGCTGCAGGAAGCTTGATATTCTCCTCCGCACAAGCAATTTGGAGATACGCGTCCGGAATTTGCATCAAAATTCCCGCTCCGTCGCCTGTGTTCTGCTCACTGCCTTGACCACCGCGATGATCTAAATTGCAAAGTACACGAAGCGCTTGCTTGACGATTTCATGCGATTTAACACCCTTAATATTCGCGACAAAGCCAATACCGCAGGCATCATGCTCGAACTGAGGATCGTACAATCCTTGCTTGGGAGGTAACCCGTTTTTGGTCATGTTGTGCAACCTTTCTTTTCTGGTTTTTGGACACACTTTGTCCAATGTACGCTTTAAAGTATTACATTGTCGAAACATGGTGACGCCTATTCCATCCAAATATATTGAATAGTACAAATTGATGAAATAGTCCCAATATTTTTTATATTATATTAACACCAGAAATAGTATAGTTCAATCTAAATGTAAAGGTTTTCATTTTAATATTTTTATAAGATAGTCCTAAAAAAAGGAAGGACCATTTGAGGACGGCCATTTACCTCCTTTTTCATTGGATTTGCAGCTTGTCGTGCATGTTTTACGCTGCCTTTTCATACGCTCATGATAGCAAACTTTCTATGTTTCATGCTATGATAGCTAATGCGCTGAAATGAAATATACATCCAGATTCCACAGCCTAGGAGGAACGCTGCTTTGAGTCTACAGCATACTTTTTCGACTGGGATGATTTGGGAGCCCCTTTATAAGTGGCACATACCAGCCCATCCGGTTGAAGTCCAGCTTTTCCGTTCGCAGCCGGTTCGCCGCTTGAAGTTTTTGCATCACTTCGGGGCTTCTGCGCTTTTTTCACCAATGACCCATTCACGGTTCGAGCACACAGTTGGTGTGTGGTCCTTAGTGGCCCATTTTTGCCCAGACGAGCCTTTGCTGCGCATCGCTGCACTTTTGCATGACATCGGCCATTTGCCTTTCTCGCATGCGGTGGAACGAACACTCGGTTATGACCACCATCAACATACAGAGCGATTGATCCTGAACGGAACAGTTGCTGACATTCTAACTGAGCATGGTATCTCTCCAGCAGCGATCGTATCCATTTTGAATCAGGACAGCCCTCTGACGAATAAAACTTCCTTAATGGGACTCGATCATCTGGACAGTTTTCTGCGGGATATCTACTACGCAGGGCAGCAGCTCATGCCGCCTTCTGATCTCGTGCGAAAGCTTCGCCTTCGCGGGAATTATATAGAAACAGATGAAGAAACAGCGGCAGCCCTTATTCATGCCGTCGTGGAGGACCATCGTATTTTCCTTAGCCCGCCCTTCCTTGCCATGGATGCGCTGCTCGCCAAAGCGGTTGCTCATCACTGCGAAACGAACCCGGGTATGAAAGAACGGCTTCCCTCCTTGTTGGATCATGAGCTTATTCAGGAGTTGCTGCAAAGTGCAAACAGGGTAGCTAGGGACACGATGAATGTCTTGATGTACGAACCCCATCGCATTCAGATTACGGAAGAGCCAGTTAAAGGCAGTATAGAAGTCAATATTCGTAAAATATACAAGAAACAACCGCTGATCGGCGACAAGCCAGCTTCCGAAATAAGCTTCCAAGTCGCCGTGAAATTAGAAGAGCTTCAAGCTCTTTCAGCTACTTATTTTTTTAACATATAGTCATACATCCATTCGATCCTAGATCTACAGAGGGGACTGGCCAGCTTGGCAAAATTATATTTCCGTTATGGTACGATGAACAGCGGTAAATCCATTGAAGTACTGCGCGTAGCGCATAATTATGAAGAACAAGGCAAAAAGGTTCTCCTATTAACATCCGTTGTTGATGATCGTTTTGGCGTTGGCAAGGTCGTATCCCGAATTGGTATGCAAAAGAATGCCATTGTTGTCGACGATACATTGAATATGGTTGAACTGGCGCAAATCGAGTCTCCCAACTGCATTCTTGTGGACGAGGCTCAATTCTTAAAGAAAAGTCAGGTCGCGCAGCTGATCACGATTGTCGATGATTTGAACATTCCTGTTATCGCGTATGGCTTGCGGGCGGATTTCATGGGGCAGCTCTTTGAAGGAAGCACGGCGCTAATTGCGGCAGCGGACACGATTGAGGAAATCAAGACGGTCTGCTGGTACTGCGATAAGAAAGCGATCATGAATATGCGCTGCAAGGATGGAGAGCCGATTTTCCACGGTGAGCAGATCCAAATTGGCGGTAATGAAAGTTATGTCCCCGTCTGCCGCAAATGCTACGCATCGAAGCTGAAAGCATCGCTTAACTAGATTGATATATGGTAATTAAAGAAAGGTGAGTTCCTTGCGAAAAAAACGGATTTTGCTCTTTTCTGAGGGCTTCGGGAAAGGTCACACACAAGCTGCGCACGCACTTTCCGTTGAGCTGAGACAAAACTCATCGGAAATTATTACACGTGTTATTGAGCTCGGCGCTTTTTTGCACCCTACCCTTGCACCTTGGATCTTCTCGGCATACCGCCGCACGGTTACTTCACAACCCAAACTCTATGGTATGCTTTACCGCAATCAATATGAAAAGTCACTAGGCCGTTTTGCAGGACTCTTCCTGCATCGGATGTTTTATTCCCAAACGAAAGCGATCATCGAGCAGCTAAAACCGGATATTATCGTGTGTACGCACCCTTTTCCGAGCATCATCGTTTCTCGTTTGAAACGCGCCGGACTTACGGTGCCTCTGTTCACCGTCATCACCGATTACGATGTGCACGGCACATGGATTGACTCTGCTGTAGACAAGTACCTTGTGTCGACTCCGAAGGTGCAAGATCGTCTTATCGCCCGTGGCGTACCGGAGACGAACATTGAAGTCACAGGTATTCCCGTGCACCCTGACTTCCATCTCGAACATAGCAAAGTACAGACCCGCAAGCAGTTCGGGCTTAACGCAATGCCTACGGTGATGGTCATGGGCGGCGGTTGGGGCGTTTTTAAAAAGGAAGAAAAGGAAGAGCTGTTAACGTATTTGGCCAGCTGGAGCAAGGATATACAGCTTCTCATCTGTCTGGGGACGAATGAGAAAGCGCGCCAGCAGCTGTTAGAGGAAGAGATTTTCCGACAGCCGAATATTCATCTGATCGGGTACACCAATGAGATTAATAAGCTGATGGACATTTCGGATTTATTGATCACCAAACCTGGCGGGATGACCTGCACCGAAGCCATGGCCAAGGGTATTCCCATGCTGTTCTACAGCCCCATTCCAGGGCAAGAAGAAATGAATTGCCAGTATTTTCAGGATCAAGGCTATGGTCAAATGATAACATCGCTCGAAATGGTTGATCACTGGCTCAAGCTGCTGCTAGAGCAGTATCCCGAGCTTTCGAAACGCCGCATCACAATCCGCAAGCATCGGAAATTCGGCGCCCAAGATTGCTCAAGAGCGATCATTCAGTATTTAAAGTTATCCGACCAACGCCCCTATCGGCAGGCATCAACAACAACACCGCTCATACAATGGTATTAACCATGTATAGGGCGGTGATTTTTTTGGACCCCTTGAAACGTTTCGGCAAGCAGACGATCTTCGTTTATTTGCTCGCATGGTTCATCGGCAGTCTCTGGATGATGGCTGTGCTCGGCAGCGGGACCGTTCAGGGTAAGCTGTTAGGCATTGATGTAAGCCTATACCATGAATATGCCTGCTTTGGCTTCGCTGGTGCTTTGGGTGGAGCGTTATACGGTCTGAGGATGTTCCACGAGCATTATCATGACCTGACTTCACAGTGGATGTATTGGTATTTCATGCGGCCTATCCTCTGTTTCGGATCTGCTATCATCACCATCGTCCTGTTCGAAAGCGGCATTATGCTGCTGCAGGTTGACGATTCCATGTCTGCACGCATCTCTATTGCTTTCTTGACCGGTTACGGATATGGTAAATTTATGGAAAAAATCAAGGCGCTTACGACAACCTTTTTCAATGGAAATGGAAATGGGAACGGGAATGGGAGCAGCAATGGAAAGGGGAGCGAACCGCCAAAATCTTGAATTCCTTTTAGGGTTATGGGAAACGCTACTTGTACCAAATTAACGAAGGAGACATCATGAGAATCATTGCAGCTTTGTGTATTTGTTTGTTTTTGATACAACCAGTAGCAGCCAGCGCGGCTCCTAAAAAAGACCGTACCTATTATGAAACACGTGGAGAAATTGTCTGGGAAGTGAATACAGATGAGAAGGTGATTGCCCTTACCTTCGATGACGGCCCGCATCCTAAGTACACAGCTCAAGTTCTAGAGCTACTTAAGCAGTATGACGCGAAGGCGACTTTTTTCGTTGTCGGCAACAAAATACAGCTCTATCCTGATGTTCTGGAACAAACCGCCCGAGAAGGTCATGAGATTGCAAATCATACATACAGCCATGCCTATATCGGGCGAAATACCAACATCAAGAAAGAGCTGAACACGACGGAAGATCTGATTGTTGCGAAAACAGGACAGCGAGCACAATTGTTTCGGCCGCCTGGAGGCTTCTACAACGAGCGTCTTGTTTCTGTCGTCAAAGATGAGGGCTACAAAATGATTATGTGGAGCTGGCAGCTGGATACGAAGGATTGGGATACACCGGGGGTCAATCGTATTGTGAACACGGTGCTGAAAAATGCAAAAAATGGGAACATCGTTCTGTTTCATGACTATATTGAAGGCCCAACGCAAACCATCGCAGCCTTGAAGATTATTTTGCCTGAATTGAAAAACAGGGGATACAAGTTAATCACCGTATCAGAGCTTCTGGGCTATAACAAGGCCATCCCCGCGAAAATTCATTAAGACAGCACACGCTTGGCCTTAATAAAGCGATCTTTCCAAACGGCATCCAGCTCCGAGACGGTTACGCCGATGCCTGGACGGAAGGTATGCAGGATAAGTCCATTACCCATATAGACCGCTACGTGGCCGATCTGTTCGGTGCCTTCTTTGTTTTTCCGCTTGGGCGTTGTGAAAAACACGAGGTCGCCCTCGCGCAGTTCATCGACGGAGACCTCAGTCCCCCGCTCACTCTGCTGCCTTGAATCACGCGGCAAGCTTACCTCTTGAGCTGCAAATAGGTATTGGAGGAAGGAGGAACAATCGAACGAGTCGGTTTGACCTCCTTTCGCTCCGAACACATAAGGGGTACCAAGGAAGCTCATCCCTTTGACAATGAGATGATCGGCTTTACGTTTCCACATTTCGTCCTTGCTATCGGAAGCCGCCATTTGTTCGTATTGTTCTTTGATTTTCACGATCTCGGCTGAGGCGAGATTCACTTTCTTCATACCCGGAACAGGGTCATCTCCCTCTCGAATTTGTTCTGGCGTAGGCTTATTTATGGGAGGCGTCGCAGCAATTACCACAGACGGTGTAGGGCTTGCCTGCGGTGCTAGGTTCTCTTGCGCTGGTGCCGTTGCAACTGGAGCCGCTGTGGGACTCTCTACTTCGCTAGGTAAGATTGCAGGTGGCGATAGGCTTGGAGCTGCTGCTTTTGGCGTAGCTGAAGGCTTCGCTATTGGCTTTGCTGTCCGCACTGGGGATGACGTGGAAGGCGCTGACTCCACCGTAGCTTTGATTACAGGCGTTTCCGAGGCTGCTAGTTCCGGAGTCACCGATTCGGCTGGTTGTGCCGGTTCCGTTGTTATCGTATTATGATCGTTCGTATTCTTATTCGTATTAGCTGCGTTCAGCGCCATGTTCTCTGGATTTTGCACGGTAAAACCAATGAGTACGGCAAGTGCGATGACTAGCGTGGAAATCGTATATTTAGGGGCTAGCATGTCTGACCTCCTGTGTATGTGCAAAAATAGCAAGTCTACACATACCATTCTCACCCCACCCCCAAGGTCAGGGGGTCGCGACAATTGGAATTTCATGGATGAGAAGAAAAGCCTTACCGTTAGCTGTCCGCTTCCGGTAAGGCTTTTTTGTTATTTCGGTGCATCGAAGGTATGCACCTTCGTCCAGTTCACACCACCCGTGCCGGTGGTGTACATCACACTCGGCTGCTCATTGTCATTCGTGATCAGCCAACCTTGATTCGCGTCTGCCATGCCCAGCAGAAGCTCGCCGTAGCCGGTGAACGTCTCTTTGCCGTTCACCCAGGTTGTGCCGCCGTCTTTCGTCCATCCGACGGAGTTCGGCTTGTCGCAGCTCGGGCACTGGCCGCCCATGAAGGCTACGTCGGGACTTACGACGTATAACGGCCCGGGCTTCGAGCCCGTGTTCTTCGGCCCTGCGGTATCTCCTGCAGGGATCCCAGGGGCTGGCCCGCCTCCAGCGGTGCTGTTCGCGAGCACCGTCCGCCAGGTCTTCCCTCCGTCCTTCGTGTGGAACAAGGAATACGAGGTTTGGGTCATCCCCGACTCACCGATCAAAACAATCCAAGCGTCGTTCGCTCCAGCAGAACGAATCACGGCGCCTGTGAGGTTGGCGGCATTTGTGCGGGACATCACGCTGTTCCAAGTTTTGCCTCCATCCTGAGTCCTCACAACCTCCACGGTGTCTTTTCCTTGCTTGACGGCCCACCCGTTACTGGCATCATGGAAATAAGCATCTCCAGTAATACCGTCGGGTACAGACATATTCGTCCACTTTACACCGCCATCCACGGTATGTGCATTCCCGCTGAACGCCTCACCATTCGATATAAAATGAAAGAAGGCAGCGTTCGGCATTTTACCGACAGATGCCCAGTAGTGGCCTCCATCCTTGGTGCTCAGCAAGTTGCCTTCATTCCCGACACTCGCCCAGGCTTCTTTCCCATTCAGAGCAAATAATTGTTTGACATCGCCTTTGCCTTCATATTGAACCTGCCACTTTGCACCGCTGTCATCCGTATGAGCAATCCAGCCATTGCCGCCAATCCATCCGGATTTGGCATCCGCCAAGCGAACAGCCGTCACCCCAGTCATAGCAACGTTCGATGGTTTATCACTGGTTCCTGCTACAGGTGTCCCAGAAGGAGCTGTCGTTTGATCCGTTGGTTGCACAGTTGGTTGTGACGTTGCCGTCGTTGTCGGTTGCGGCGAATCGGAAACATTCACAGCCCCATTCGTTGTTCCGGACGACTCACATCCGGTAAGCGTCATAACAGCTAAGGCCAAAATAGGTACATATTTTTTCAGCATCCTATTCACTCCTTCTACTTCTTTTACTGCGCTACTCTTCCCTATAGACGTAATTTTTCTTGA
Source organism: Paenibacillus sp. J22R160 (assembly GCF_059692135.1). Classification (NCBI taxonomy): domain Bacteria; kingdom Bacillati; phylum Bacillota; class Bacilli; order Caryophanales; family Paenibacillaceae; genus Paenibacillus; species Paenibacillus sp. J22R160. The sequence goes on from NZ_JCAUAU010000006.1 coordinate 58,434, forward strand.
AAAAGTTGAGTACGGGGACATGCTGCCTATACCCATTTTTATACCCAAATTTAGTATGTCCCGCACCAGGCAATTCATTGGCTGATCCTTTCAAAATAATAAATTAGGCATGACTCATCTTCTTTACGAATACAATCCAATCAAGGAGGAGGGACTTTATTACGGAAAGGAAGAGGATCGGTTGAGATTCATATGGGGTAAAAAAGAACTAACCTTAATGATCATTCCGGGCGCCAACCGCCGTACCGTAAGACTCAAGCTTCCGCACAGTAGCTTGTATATTGTGCCTAGCGTGATCCTGCTCGTGCTGATTGGTTTTTTTGTCACGATTTACTTCATGAATACCTACTCCCATCAAACAAAAGAAAACTTACAGCGAACGTTCGATGGACAAGAACGCCAACTAGTTAATCAAATTACACTTAAAGATAATGAACTTGAGCAGCTTCAAGCTAATTTGATTGACTTATCCCAGCAAGCAGATGAGTTTAAGGGCAAGCTCGAAGAAATTAAGAAACTAGAACACGTCATACAGTTAATGAGCCAGTCAGAAGAACCAAACAGGACAAGCAAAAAGCTGTCCGCTTTAAGTGACTCTGCTTCCGAATCGCATGTTGGAGGCAACGAGGTCCCGGTCACTTCACAGGAAGTGACTCAGCTTGTTAGCAGCACCAAGCAAGGGCTTTCTAGCTTAGTCGGAGATATTAACGCGCTGCTTATTAATCTCAGCGAGTCGGAAGCGAGATTGAAGGAAGCCGACTACTTGCGGAGTATTACGCCAACCCTCTGGCCCATCACGACGCACAGTCTTACTTCCGGCTTCGGCATTCGAAAAGATCCCTTCACCGGCAAGCCGTCCATGCATACGGGCCTTGACCTCGATGGCGAGTTAGGTGATCCCGTCTATGCGACTGCTTCAGGTAAAGTGATCGAAGCCAGCTTCGATAATGAGTACGGCAACCGTATCATTGTCGATCATTCGCGTGGCATTCAAACCGGTTATATGCATCTGAATAAAATGCTCGTTAAACGCGGAGAATCAGTAACAAAAGGTCAACTGATCGGCCTGCTTGGTTCCACAGGACGAAGCACGGGTTCCCATTTGCATTACGAGGTGCAGAAAAACCGTGTCCCCATTGACCCTACCCCTTATCTAATAACCAATAGAAAGGATGAACGCTAATGCTAGGAAACTCGAAATCGAAGCGCATTGATACAAAAACAACGGACACGTTAATCGGGGGCAGTACCATCTGCGAAGGTAAAATCATGTCCGAAGCCAGCCTTCGTATCGAAGGCCAGCTGCATGGCGACATTGAATGCGCAGGCGATATTACGATTGGTGAAAATGCGGTCGTCCAATCCAACATCCTAGCGCGCGATGTCATCATTGCCGGCAAAGTGAAAGGCAACATCCAGACCAAAGGCAAGCTCATCGTCACTAGCTCCGGCGTGCTGGTGGGCAACATCGATGTCCGCTCCTTCATTATTCAGGAGGGCGGGATTTTCCAAGGCAGCAGCGCGATGCAGATCGCAGCGGTGAGCGACAAAGGCGGCAAAGTCATCGATGCGCAGGCGCATAAGCAGCAGAAGAACGAGCAGCAAGCTGCTTCGGGCGGAAATTAATAAGGACTGTCCTCCAAAGAAAACAACTTCTTTGGAGGACAGTCCTTATTTGTGTGTGACCGAGGGAGGGAACTGCAGGGCGTTATTTCAGCTAAATCAGACGTCTCACTAGCATTTCCAGGCCATCTCGGCTTCCGAGAGGGCCTTTTGCGCTTTCTCACGCGGTAAGCCTCGTTGCGCGAGCAGCTTTTCGCCATGAGACGGCCTTTTCAGACGTCTCACTAGCATTTCCAGGCCATCTCGGCTTGCGAGAGGGCCTTTTGCGCTTTCTCGCGCGGTAAACCTCGCTGCGCGGGCGGCTTTTCGCCATGAGACGGCCTCTTCAGACGTCTCACTAGCATTTCCATGCCCTCTCGGCTTCCGAGAGGGCCTTTTACGCTTTCTCGCGCGGTAAACCTCGCTGCGCGGGCGGCTTTTCGCCATGAGACGGCCTTTTCAGACGTCTCACTAGCATTTCCAGGCCATCTCGGCTTCCGAGAGGGCCTTTTGCGCTTTCTCGCGCGGTAAGCCTCGCTGCGCGAGCAGCTTTTCACTCTCAAATACTGCGTAAAAAAAAGCCTGTATCCAGTCCAGATTCGGATCGATACTGGCCTCTTAGCTCACTTCCCGTTTTTCACTTCGTCGAGCATGGATAAATCAACAAACTTGCGAAGATCAAGTTCACTTTCCTTAATGCCCTTCACATATCGCGCAGCGATCGAGACCTTCGCCATCTCCTCCATCACCTTGACGTCAACATCCGTGGTGAGCTTCAGACGGCTAAGCGAGGCTTTGATTAAGCCTTTGTCCATGCCTTTGCCGCTGTATTGCTTCAGCTGGTTGTTGATGAGCTCATAGGCTTGCTCCGGGTTGTTCTGGATGAACGCGATGCCGTCCATATTGGCTTTGATCGCGCCCTTCACAATATCCCGGTGACGCTGAATCAACTGATCGCTCGCCACCATAATCACCGTCGGATAATCGCCATGATTCGGCGGGATGGCCTGCCAATCGACGACGACCTTGCCAAGCCCGGCCTTCTCAATCTGCGTCCCCCATGGCTCGGGAACGAGCGTCGCGTCAATTTCCTTCTGCCGGAAGGAAATGAGCGCATCCGACGGCGAGCGCACGATAAGATGCGCGCTTCCCGCATCACGCCCTAAGGAAATACCCTCTTGCTGCAGCAGCATCCGCAATGAAATCTCATTCGTATTCCCTTTGGACGGAATTGCGATCGTTTTATCCACCAAATCTTTAACACCGTTAATTCCTGCGTCATTGCGGGCAACAAGAACCGCACCGCCGTTATTGGAGCCGGAGACGACACGGTAATTCCCGCTTTTCAGAAAAAATGTTGTCGCAGGTCCCGGACCTACAAAGCCTACATCGATATCTCCAGTCGCCATCGCAATCGATAAGTCAGAGCCGTTATCGAAGGCCGTGACCTCTATTTTCACGTCATCGCCCCATTCCCGGGCGAAATAGCCTTTCTCCAGCGCGATATAGGCTGCGGCATGTGTGACATTTTTGAATATACCGACCCTGACCACCTGTGGCTTACCGGAAGCCGTGAGCTTCTCCTCACAAGCGCTCAGTGTCGTAACTACGAACAAAAACAGCAGCAACATCCATGCTTTTTTTCTCATGCGACCCGCTCCCTGCTAAGACTTCGAGCCGGCAAGGCCGTAGCGCTCCAGCACTTTATCTTCTAGTTTCTTAAAGCAGAAATGGTCAGAGACTGTGCCCAGCACGGCAATAATGATGACGATGCACAGCATGAGCGAAGTGTCGCCCAGATTGCGCCCGTCCTGCAGCAGCTGACCGAGTCCCGCCCCTTTGGCGATAAGCTCCCCGGCAACAAGGGCGCGCCAAGCAAAGGCCCAAGCCGTACGCACACCGTTGATTAAATGCGGGAAAGCCGCCGGAATCATGATTTGCACGAACATTTTATACCCGTTGCCAGTTCCCATGGTCTGTGCAGCGCGCAGGTAAATCGGCGGAATGTTTTTGATTCCTGTGCGGCTTGCAAGCGCCATCGTCCAGGTTGCGCCTAGCGTCGTAATGAAAATAACCGAAGATTCGTTAAGACCGAACCATATAATAGCAAAAGGCAGCCAAGCAATACTTGGAATAGTCTGCAGCGAAACGACCAAAAAGCCCAGCGTATCATCCAGCAGACGGTAACGTGCGAATAAGAAGCCTAATGTCGTCCCAATCGCAAGCGACAGGGCGAAGGAAACCAAAAGTCGGATCATGCTGGCTAAAGTCGCTGCGAGCAGCTCGCCATGTACCAATCCGTCATAAAAAGCTTGCAGCGTCTGGGTCGGCGAAGGAAATTTCCAGCCCCAATCAAACAACCTAAATCCCGCCTCCCAAGCTATCAGAAGCAGTACCAGAAAAATCGTTCTTCTTAATGCGGTACTCATCGCCCGTCTCCTCCCTTACCACCTTCTCAAGCTCATCCGCCAGCGCGTCCATGGCCGCATTCTCCACATGATGCAGCAGCGGATCGGCCGTATCTCGGGGTCTTGCCGCCTGCACGGTGAACTCCTTCTTAATCGTGCCAGGACGTGTGGACATGACGACAACTCGATCGGAGAGAATGACCGCTTCGCGGATGTTATGGGTGATAAAGAGAATCGTTTTACGCGTCCGCATCCAGATTTCTTCCAATTCTTTATGTAAAATAAGACGAGTCTGCTCATCTAACGCCGCAAACGGCTCATCCATGAGCAAAATTTCAGGATCCATCGCCAACGCTCTGGCAATCGCTGCCCGCTGCTTCATCCCGCCGGATAGCTCATGCGGGTAGCGATCTGCGAAGCGGCTGAGATGCACCGCTTTGATCTGCTCCATGGCGAGCTCGTGGCGCTCTTTTTTGGGGATGCCTTTCTGCTTGAGGCCGAAGGCTACATTGTCAAGTACAGTCAGCCACGGGAACAGGCCGTGCTCTTGGAACACGACCACGCGGTCAGCCCCTGCGCCTGTTACCTTCCTACCGTTCACTTCAATCGTGCCCTCAGTTTGTGTATCGAAGCCTGCAACGAGGTTCAGCACCGTGGACTTCCCGCAGCCGGATGGCCCCAGAACGGAGACGAACTCCCCTTTTTTTATCGTTAATGTAATATTGTCAAGCGCCTTGTAATTGCCGCCGATTCGCTGTACGAACGTCTTGCTGACACCTTTCATCTCGATCAAAATGCTTCCCCCCACTCGGGTATGTCCCGTAGTCGTTACTATTAAAACAGCATCTTTAATCCTGCGAGACCAAGTCCGATGATAAATCCGCAGATCGCACCGTTGACGCGAATCCATTGCAAATCCTTGCCAATCTTATCTTCCATCAGCTCAGTCAGCTTTTCGTTATCGAATTTATCCAGGTTTTCTTTGACGAGCTGTCCGATCTTGCTATGATTTTTCTCCAAATAGGACGCAATCTGCTCCTGCACCCAGATCTCGCCGCGCTGCAGCAAAGCTTCGTTCTCCTTCACGGAGGCGAGCACATTCCGAATGATCGGCACGACATGTGCAGGGACAAAATCAGGCTGATCCACGAACTCCTCAGCTCTAGCTTTCAGACGTGCGAGAAGTCCTGATAGCTTCGTATCCAGTTCGAACATATCTGGCAGCTTCGTTTTGAGTGAATCCAGTTCGGCCAAAAGCTTCGGATTTCTCTCCAGCTTATTCAGCTCATTGCGAATAAAGGAAAGCACAGCCTCTCTACGTGGATGCTGCTTCATGCGCATTTGCTCAATGTAGGAAAGCAAGAAGTTCTGGATAATGCCCCCGATCTTCTCCTCATTGACCATCCCGATGAACGCGTTCACGGCAAACGCCATGAAGCCGTTGGATTGCAGCCCCTCGAACGCCTTGAGCGCCATGGCCCCAAGCTGATCGCGTGTCTCTGTTTTGAACGCCCAGGCTTCCACTTTATCGAGGACAAAATCAAACGTTTTGCCGTCATAACCGCCGTCCTTAACCGTATCGACAAGCGCGCGAACAAGTCGGCTCGTATCCACATCCTGGAGCGCTTTGCTAATCTCATCCGCCAGCAGCGGTGTTAATTTTTCAAGATCAATGGCGTTTAACGCTTGTTTGGCAAGCGCACTTAGGCCTTTGTGAAGCGCTTCGCTGTCCAGATGGCTTTCCGCTAGCTCGAGCCCTCTTTCAAGAAAACGAATTTGCTGCAAACGGGCACGGATGGTTTCTTTGGAGAGCAGCTCATTTTGAACCGTGGAAACAAGCGCATTCGTAATTTTCTCGCGATTCTTCGGCAGCAGCGCCGTATGCGGAATCGGAATCCCCATCGGGTGACGGAACAAGGCGCTAACCGCGAACCAGTCTGCCAAACCGCCGACAACCCCGGCTTCAAAGCCGCCTTGCAGAAAGCCTCCCCACACCGTGGAAGCTACAGGAAGTGTAGCCAAAAAGCCTGCTCCCATCACACCTAAGGAGACTGTTGCTATATACTTTGCTTCTTTTTTCATCGTCATAACATCTCTTTCTACTCGAATTTCTATCGCTATTCGTTCTATTTTACCACAAATTCCGACGAAAGCTGTTCTCGAACCTGAATCGGTAGAATACACTTCGGTATGTGTAGTATCGGCAAGGCTTGGCCGGAAGTAAAGAGATCTAGGAGGAACCTTTCCATGAGCCTAAATGAGACCATCACGCCCTGGCAGGAACAATTGTTTTGGGTCGAAATTCTACAGGATCACGCCATTTTTGTGGACGAGGCGCTTGCCAATGAAGAGGTGCAGTGGATCACCATTGCCAAACGGTACATAGCGGCATTCACCGAACTGCGGAACCGCATTTTGAAAACAGATCCTTCCCTGCCGGTCTCCTCGGAAACCATGATTAAGCTCTCTAAAGACATATACCCCGTTGCGCTTGGTTTTTATCAGTTTGAAGGTTTTATGCAGCATTTGCGAATAGAAAATAAAGTCGTCATCTCGCTGACACCCGTGTATTTCAACGGAACCTTACTCGAGAACGGCGAATATCTGCGGATTTTGCACGCTTGGATGAACGGAGTGCCTTACGAGCCCCTGCCGCTTGTTGCGCTGATGGAGATGTGGCTGGAGGACCAACTTGGACATACCGTGCTTCTTGGCAATCACTTGGATCCAACGGAAATGGAGCTGCTGAAAAGCACCCAGCAGTACGCGCAGCAATTCAGCGCCCATATTGTCAAAAATACCGCCATCCGCGGCTTCCTCCGCTTCACCGCACCGGGATTCCCGGTCCAGCAGAAGTTCGCCAGACAAGTGGCGGAGACCGTTATCGGCTTCTATCGGGTCGTCGAAGAGGTGATCCGGGAGTATCAGCATACTGAGCTGCTTAGCCGCCTGACCTTGCGTTTCCTCGAGCATCACCTGCCGGAAACCTGCTATTTCTTGCGTAAGCTGGCTGCTTACAACCTGGAGATTCTTACTTTGCCGAATTGTCCGTTGACGAAGCCTTCGTTTGAGTGAAAACGCAAAAAACCGTTAGGCTCTTTGCTCTTCGCCTGGACGGTTTTTCTTCGTACGATTAAGGAAATTAACAGGAAAAAGTGGCGTTAATTTCCACTAGTATGCATCGATGGTATGAGTTAACTGGAAAAAGTCCTGTTAATTCAACCTTGTTTACCTGCTTTTGGGGTTTCCGGCGGCATTTAGATGGAGAAATTCCAGTTCATCCGCTCAAATGGCTCATTCGAGTGAAAATAACGGGAAATTTTCCCGTTAACAGCCCAACCCGAAAGCTGGCGTCGCACGAGCCCAGCTCTTGCTGCCGCAGCAAAAAGATTAACGTTCGCCTTCCCACTCCGCATAAAACTGCTCGAGGTACAGCTCCATGAAGCGGTGCCGCTCCTCCGCAAGCTTGCGGGCGTAAGCCGTATTCATCAGCTCCTTCAGCTTAAGGAGCTTCTCGTAAAAGTGATTAATCGCGGTGTCATTCCCCGCGCGATACTCCGCTTCCGTCAGGTGCTCACGCGCCGTGACGGAGGGATCATGAATCGGGCGGCCCTTCCAGCCCGAATAAGCAAATACGCGCGAGATGCCTACCGCGCCTATCGCATCCAGCCGGTCGGCATCCTGCACGACCTGGCCCTCAAGCGTGCGCATCGGAGGCCGCGCGCCGCCCTTGAACGACATCGTGCTGATGATCTCCAGCACGTGATCCACTGCGGCCGCCGGCGCACCGCTGGCGGCCAGCCATGCTTCCAGCCCGCGCTGCGCAGCGGCTGGATCCGCATTCAGCTTCTCGTCGACAACGTCGTGAAGCAGCGCTGCAAGCTCGCAGACGAAAGCGTCGGCGCCCTCTTGGGCGGCGATGCGCTTCGTCGTCTGCACGACGCGATAGATGTGCCACCAGTCGTGGCCACTGCTATCGCGCTCCAGCTTCTCCTTCACGAGCGTCTCCGCCGCGAGTAGGATGCTCTCTTGTTGTTCTCTCGCCAAGTATTCCCCATCATGCTGCGTCATTTCTTCTTTTTCCTCTTTCCTTCACCGGATTTAGCTTCGTTAGACTTTCCTTCAGCAGTTTTTCCTTCACTAGTTTTTCCTTCAGCAGTTTTTCCTTCACTAGTTTTTCCTTCTCTAGGCTTTTCTTCAACAGCTTTACCCTCAATTGTTGCGGGTTCCAGTCCTGCCTCTACGGCTGGTGCATCCTTCTCTCTACTTTCAGCAGCGGTATACTTCTGTATGATTTTCTTGAAATTTTTCCCATATTTATCTTCCAGCTTAGCGCCCATATCCTGCTGCAGCTCGTGAACCACCACATCACGCCAAAAGCTATTGAGCAGCAGCTCCACCATCGCTGGGTGCTCTGTCAACATCGCAAGTGTCGGCTCGTCGCCGCCTCTTGTGCCAACAATGGCCAGCTTGCGGTCGATCAGCAGTGTAAATTTCCGCCCATTGCGCTCGTTCCACATGGCATCACGTTTATGCGAGAACTGCTGCACGCCACTCGGCAGAGACGCATCGCCGATCGTCGAAACAAGCAGGCGCACTCCCTGCGTCGGAACCTTCCGCAGGTCCTCCTTCAGCAGCTGCGCTTCCTGCGCCCATAGGTCGCAAAGCACCTCTTCCTTCGCTTTCCTCAGCTCCGTTCGGATACGATCAAGTACCTTGGCGTCGCCTTCCAAGCTGAAGTACTCCGAACGGTGCGCACCTTGCTTCGGCATATGCTCTTTCACGTAGCGGATAGACGCCTGCAGCTCCGCCTCAACACGCTCGCCGATCTCCTCGATCGGCACGCTTTGGTAGTGCGTCGGCTCACCGTGACTGGTGAGCACTGCGCCCTTCTCCGCCAGCTTCTGGAGCGCGGAGTAAACATTCGAACGCGATACGCCAAGCTGCTTGGCGATTTCATAACCCGTCTGTGTGCCGCTTTCGGCAAGCACATGCAGGCACTTGGCTTCCAGGTCTGTGAAGCCGAGGTTTTTCAAATGCAGGTGGATATCCTCCATGCCAGTTCCCCTTTTCATAAGCTGCGATAAGTTCATGTTTTCGATATTGTAACATGATTTCTGCCTCAAAGTCGTATAGTCCTTCCTAGCCGGCCATCTCAGCAAAAAATGTTCATTCTCAACAAATTCTCAACTAAGTATTGACAATGATAATCATTATCAAATAATATGAAGGTGGTTGGTAACAACAAGACATTTACAAGATGACTACATACCTATACAAACAATTCGTGGAGGGATTCCCATGCCAAAAATCATTATTGTTTACGCCAGCATGTCAGGAAATACGGAGGAAATCGCTGAAGAAATCGCTGAGGGCATACGTGAGGCAGGCATTGAGCCTGTTGTGAAATCCGTCATGGATGCGAGTGGTGTAGATCTCTTGAACTACGATGGCATTCTGCTTGGAGCTTATACATGGGGCGACGGCGATCTGCCAGACGAATTCGAGGACTTCTACGATGAATTAGAAGATTTGGACCTAAATGGCCGCAAATCCGGTGCATTCGGCTCCGCTGACTCCTCTTACACGCACTTCGGCGCTGCCGTGGACACAATCGAAGCTAGACTTGCCGAGATCGGTACTGAGAAAGTGTTTGACGGTTTGAAAATCGAATTTAATCCGACTAGCGAGCAAAAGAAATTATGTCGCGAGCTAGGTGCTAAATTCGCAGCTGCTGTCGCTATTACGGCCTAATACATGTTGGCGGGCTTTGGCACTTCGCATGGCTCGCTTCTTACCTGAGTAATTGACACCGTCCCGCCTATGTTGCACTTATTACAATCTTATTGATCAAAATAAGTATCGTCTCAGCTCCTCGTTGTACATCGTGCAACCATTTTAGCCGAAATCACCCCATTCTCAGCCATTTGTCTGATAACGTTGTATGTTGTACAACGAACTACCCATCAGGCAGCAAAAATCTCCTCTTTCGCTGCACAAAATGCAACGAAGCATCCATCACAGCCAATTTAAGCTCCTAATAAAAAGGATCGGAACGCAGCTACTCATGCCGCTGCTCCAATCCCTACCTCTACAAAGTCTCTACTTCGGCCATTTCAATATACGCCATGCTCTTTAACTCTTCATATACTTCTGAAGCGTACTTACGGTCAATGAAAACGATGAAATTGAGTTCCTGCAGCTCCTGGCTCAACTCTTTTATGTGTACGCTTTTCATTCTATATCCTCTAGCAATAATGTCCTTGATGATATTCGTTAAACTACCCTCATGCGACACGATGAGCTTGACTCGCAAATCTTTCATTAGCAGCGGTCTTGGCCCCATTTTCTTAATATAGTACGGCAATACCACGACACTCACCATAATTAGCAGCAGTCCCACAAACGCTTCAACAAAAAAACCTGCGCCAATGGCAATTCCTAACCCAGCTGCTCCCCAGATCATCGCCGCCGTCGTTAATCCTATAATGACATCATTATGCTTCCGAAGAATGACCCCTGCGCCAAGAAATCCGATCCCGCTAACTACCTGCGCCGCAAGCCGCATAGGATCCATAACATGAAGCCCGGGAACTGCATATTTATTCGCAGATTCAATAGATACAATTGTCAGCAAGCAACTACTTAGACAAATGACTAGAGAGGTTTTGAGTCCAAGCGGTTTATTTCTGATTTCTCGTTCTAGACCAATTATTAAACCAAAAATAGCTGCGATTCCTAGCTTTATTAAGTCATGTATATCCACAGTCACCATCATCGTTGTTGTCTCCCCTATGTTAGATAACCTTTACAATATATTAACATTAACGATGTGTATATAAACAGAGATGAATGAATTGCTTTTTTAGGTAGAAAAATACAAAAAACCTTCTAGAGCTGTTCACTCTGGCAGGCTTCTTTTAAATGCTTAATTTACAAGTATCAGATACATTATCTTCTTTTCATAGAAACCGATACAAACATACTTAATAGAATCGCTGGAACAAAAATGACAGACACCGTGAACCAGCTCCAGTCAAACGTCCCCCGTAAAAGCATGGATATAACCGTAACTATAGTGAAAAATACTAAAAATATTAAGAACCGTATTCCAGTTTTCTTATCCAAGCCTTATCTTAGATTTTTTTTGGTGAAGTATACTATGGAAATAGTAGTAGATGCAATGAGTGCACCTATCCATCCAATAGTTGGAGCGTACTCAACGTAGTTTTTACCGTACAGAGCAAACAGCATAAAGACTATGTTACATGCCATAACAGAAATGACTAATCGGTTATTTTTCATCTAATTCTCCTATGCGGTATGAACAATCAGCGACCAAAAGTACCAACGTTGTTTTTTACAATCTACTTTTTCTTTATTTCTGAATTAGTAGAAACGAGCATAACAATCATGCAAACGAGAACGAAAATGGCGAAGTACCAGTGCCTATAATAGAGCTGAAAGGCCAGCGGAGGAAGGCCAAATAATAGAATCATTGCATTAATCAGGATTTTCATGGGGATGATTGTCTCCTTTGTTTGACCGTACGCTATTTTTCAATTCCCTCTCGAATGGAGTTTTTTACAAATTATTACTTTTATGAGTAATTCTATAGTGTATACAGTGACTTGGCAAGCATTCACAACTAAGTCATAGGGTTTAGCCAAAAACAAAAAAAGCCCGTCCAGAGTATCCACTCTTTCCAGGCTTCACTTTATATTCGGAACCGATATCCCGCACCCCAAATCGTCTCAATATACTGCGGATTCGAAGGATCTTGCTCAATCTTCTCACGCAGCTTCCGGATATGCACCGTGACTGTCGCGATTTCGCCCATGGCATCCATCCCCCAGAGGAGATCGAACAACTGCTCTTTGCTGTACACTCGATTGGGATTCATCGCCAAATGCGTGAGCAGGTCGAATTCTTTCGTCGTAAACACAACCTCCCGCTCATTTACAAAAACGCGGCGCGCTGTTTTATCAATCATCAAGCCGCGAATACGGACCTCGTCGTTCTTCGCTTCACGCCGCCCCATCAGCCTTTCGTACCGGGCAAGATGTGCTTTGACCCTTGCCACCAGCTCGCTGGGACTGAAGGGTTTGATCATGTAGTCGTCGGCGCCGAGGCCTAAGCCGCGGATTTTATCGATGTCTTCCTTTTTAGCGGAAACCATTAGAATCGGAATGTCCTTCTCGCTGCGAACGCGCCGACAAATCTCGAAACCGTCCATCTTCGGCAGCATTAAGTCGAGAATGATGAGGTCATACTCCTTTGAGAGCGCAAGCTGCAGCCCTTTGTCTCCGCTATTCTCGATATCCACTTCATAACCGCTGATCTCTAGGTAGTCCCGCTCCAGCTCGGCGATGCTTTGTTCATCCTCAATGATCAAAATCCGGTTCATCCTTGATTCTCCTCCTGCTTGTTAAGCGGTAATGCCATATAGACGGTTGTTCCCTGTCCAATCATACTCGTTGCGCCAATACGACCGCCGTGCTCTTCCATGATTTGTTTGGCTATCGCAAGGCCCAGCCCGCTTCCTCCGGTCGCGGTGTTGCGCGAAGGATCTGCCCGGTAAAACCGGTCAAATATATGAGGCAGCGCCTCCTCCGATATGCCTTGACCGGAATCTTTTATTTGAATGACGGCGTTGCCGTCGATTTCTCTGAGTGTTAGGGTGATGCGGCAATTGCCTTCATCACTGTATTTGATTGCATTTTCGATGATGTTCAGCAGCACGCGGCGCAGCTTATCACGGTCTGCTGTTACAAGAAGAGGCTCCTTTGGCAGCTCGGTAAGCTTGAAATGAACACCTTTTTTCTCCATATCGAACTGTAACTCTTGCGCGCAATCCTGTACATACTGACCTAGATCCACGGTTTCGAACTGAAACGGAACTTTGCCCAGATCCAGCTTGGAAAATAAAAACAGCTCATCAATCAGCCGATCCATATCCGCCGCTTTGGTGTAAATGGTTCGAATATATTTCTCCAGCTTATCCGGAGAGTTCGTGACGCCGTCCATAATGCCGTGGGCATATCCTTTAATGGCCGTAACCGGTGTCTTCAGATCATGCGAAATGTTAGAAATAAGCTCTTTGCGGTTTTCTTCATACTGAAGCTGAAGGTCAACGGATTTCTTGAGTTTGCGCCTCATTTCTTCAAAAGCTCTGCTGAGCTCGCCGATTTCATCATCGGATTGCTGCACGACTTCAAAATCCAGATTGCCTTCTTTGATCTCCTCCGCCGCTCGTTTGAGCGCCTTAAGAGGTTTAATTATGCTGCGTGAAACGAAGAATGTCAGTACGCCATTCGTACCAACGAGGATGAGGATAAACGTCAAAATAACCGCTTTTGAAAACTGATGCAAATATTTCTGAAATGGACCTCCATCCAAAAATACAAAGACGGACCCTTTACTATGATCCGAAAACAGAAAATCCTGCTGCCTAGTTATCCACAGAGAACCTTGATTGCGCTGAAATTGGCCGGATGAGGTGCCGTAAGAGGGAAGCTTGGAGCTGTTCTGCGCCTCCCCTTCTTTCAGGTAAGGAGAACTATAAGTGATTTCTTTATCCTTGCGGATGATAATGCCCATATTGATTTTATGAAAACGATCCTCCAAGTCCTGAATAAACACGGGATCGAGAAAAACATCGGGTTCGGTTTCCGTTTTCGCTTTCATGTAAGCGACATTTTCGAGTTCTTGTTCAACGACGCGTTTGATCGGATTTCCCTGCGAGAAATCAACCTGAAAGCCGGACTTCAGATTGCCGAACGTTGCGATGGAGATTAGGATCACGGCTAGCCCCGAAAGGACGAGAGGTACAAGCAGCATGGCGATATATGAGAGTACCAGCCGTAAGCGAATCGACATCGTGTTCAGATCTCCTTTTTATCAAACAAATAAAAACCTGCTGTAAAAAACAATATACTACACGCTATCAAAAACATAAAGATGCTGCTCACCTTGCCAAGCGCCATGCCGCTTCCAATCCAAAGCATATGCCAGTCTGTGTAGGCCGTCGGCGAGTACGTGGCGATTTGTGGGATAAAGAAGGCGGCCACTTTAAACGCCAAATATAGAAGTATGCTCACGGTCAATGCCGAGGAGGAGCTGGAGAAGAACTGTGCCAGAAACACAGCGGCGATGCTGAGCACAAGCAGTGGCAGAAAGGCCGCGCCATACGCGAGGAGCCAGGTCACAATCGTCCCAAAGCCGCCAAAATGCTGGAAAAACAGCGCTGAGATGACGGAAGCCAGTAAGCCGGCAACTAGGTACAGTGCAATAAATACACCAAGCGCAATCTGCTTGGAAGCGAACACTTTGAAACGCGTAATAGGCCGCGTCAATGTGTTCTTCATCGTGCGGTCACCCATCTCGCCGGAGAATACGTCCGCTGCGCCCATGAAAACGAACAACGGTAGAAAAATACTCGTGAGCAGCCCCAGCATAATGATGGGAAAATCCTGCGAGGCAATCGCTCCGATTCCGATACCGCTTTGGAACTGGGACAGCAGCAGTCCTGCTAGGAGTGGAAGCAGTAACGTAACTACGAGGAAAAAGATCGTTTTTTTCTTGGACGTGATTTTGATTGTTTCGTTCCAGACATTGGCTGTAAGGCTATGCATGTGCAGCGAGCCTCCTTACTTCTTTAATTTCGCGCAGATACGCTTCTTCCAGCGTCGCGCTTCCTTTGGCTATCTCCGATACGAGCCCCTCGCGGACAAGACGTCCTTGATGAATGATACCCATGCGGTTGCACATCAGCTCCATTTCATGGATGAGATGGCTGGAGATCAGGAACGTGATGCGCTCTTCTCGCGCCAGGTGCATAATAATCTCGCGGATATGAACCATCCCCTCGATATCCAGGCCATTCGTCGGCTCGTCGAGTATGAGCAGCTCTGGCTTCGACAGCATGGCTGCCGCGAGTCCTAGCCGCTGCTTCATGCCTAGCGAGTAGCCCGCTACCTTTTCCTGCTGAAAAGGGGTAAGTCCGACGATCTCCAAGACTTCGTCTATGCGCTGCTTTCCGATGCCTGGGTAAAATCTCGCAGCCAGCTCCAAATTCCGTCTGCCGCTCATATAGGAGTACGCTTCGGCGGTTTCGATCAGCACGCCTACTTTGGCCATCGCCTGCTCGTAGTGCGTTGACACCGGATGACCAAAGAGCTTCACTTCCCCTTGCTGCGCTTTGATTAGCCCGGTCATGATCTTCATGACGGTCGTCTTCCCGGCGCCGTTCGGTCCGAAGAACCCATAGATGTCGCCTTGCTGCACGGTCATGTTCACTTCGTGGATGCCGCGCAAGTTATTGTAAATTTTCGTGAGATGATTGATTTCTACGACTGGTTTCATGCATTAGCCGCCTTTCAAGGGAATAAGGAGGTGGGTGTTTCCCCCTGCCTCCTTCCTTTTTCTCCTTAGTTTCTGTGATGGGATTTCTCAGGGTCAATCTTTACGGTTTCCAGCTGCTTCCCTGTCAAATCTAACGTGTCCGGTGTTGTCGAGTTCAGGCTGGACAGTGTCATATCCACACTCAATACGACGTTGTGTGCTGTACCTTGTGCGTCTTTACCGGAAATATGAATTTGTGCGGTTTGATTAGTGATATGATTATCGCTGTCTACGCTGGCGTTCACTTCCACTTCATCCATTTTGATGTCGGAAGTTAAATGAGGCAGACTGTTTTTGAGTGTCGTCACGTCAACACCAAACGTATCTGCCTTGGACGGCATTGGGCGTTGATTGTTCTCCATCGCACCATGCTTAATGGCAAGTGAGCCGATCGTGTTGACAACCGGAGAAATTTGGCTGCCTGACAATTTGAAATGAATCTCCTTCACGTTGCCTGCGGCTTCATCCATGGTGACATAGTTTTTGAGGTTGCCGACGAGTGCGTCGACCACATTTTCAACTTCGCTAACGACTTGGGAATCTGGTGGATGCGCTGCGCCTTCACGATCTTTGAATTTGCCGCCCAGGCCCTCTCCTTCCAATACTTTGTAAACATCAGAATCGTCTGTTTTTATAATTTGTTTGCCGTCTTGGTTGTAGAAATGAATGGTTTGTTCGTCCGTGCCGTTATTCACGGTCACTTCTGCGCTTCCTGCGTGATTCTCGCCGCTGCTTTTAATCGTGGACTTTACGCCTAGCAATTGAGCTCCGTTATCCTGCAGTGTCACGTTCACTTGGCGTGTTACATTGTGTACGGTTGCCGTTTGTTTCACGGCTGATTTAAACGTCTCATACCCGGGCGCATCGCCCACACCAGCGTATACCGACGTTACCAGCATCATGCTGCCTACCGCCACGCCTACTCCCATCATCGCTAACTTCTTATTCATACCTTTTTGCCTCCGCGTCTTCTAACGCTCTATCTAATTTGGATGCGTTCCTCGCTTCCATGTAATCATCTTAACCCTCCGATCTTAATTGCCACTAAAACACCTATTAACCTCGCCTAAAACAATTCTTAAATATTTCTAAACTGGTCGGGAGGTGCTAGAGTGCGCGGAGTGTGGCTCTGATGGTGCGAATGGATGCGGCGAGTGTGACTTGTGATAGTGCGAATGGGCGCGGCGCGGCGCGAGTGACTTGTGATAGTGCGAATGGGCGGCGCGGCGAGAGGGCCTTGTGATAGTGCGAATAGGTGCTGTGCGGGGAGTTACAAACTTGGTAATTACTAAACTACCTGTAAAAAGTACATCAAAATTAGGCTCCTCACCACCGCTTGGGCGAAGATCATGTAAATTGTACAGCAAATTTCACGAAAATCCCTCATCTGCCGCATAGTCTCGATGATTTGATGTACTTTATGCAGGATGATCTCTCAAATCCTCATAAATACGGATATTTGCTGCACTTTTTGCAGGTTCACCCTATCGGTGACTTGTTGTGCTGCGAATGGGTGCGGCACGGCGAGTGTGGCTCTGATGGCGCGAATGGATGCGGCGGGAGTAACTTGTGATAGTGCGAATAGGTGCGGGAGCGGCGAGAGGGACTTGTGATAGTGCGAATGGGCGCGGCACGGCGAGTGTGACTTGTGATAGTGCGAATAGGTGCTGTGCGGGGAGACAAAGTTGGTAATTACTAACTACCTGTAAAAAGTACATCAAAATTAGGCTCCTCACTACCGCTTGGGCGAAGATCATGTAAATTGTACAGCAAATTTCACGAAAATCCCTCATCTGCCGCATAGTCTCGATGATTTGATGTACTTTATGCAGGATGATCTCTCAAATCCTCATAAATACGGATATTTACTGCACTTTTTGCAGGTTCACCCTCTCGCCTTCTGGCGAGTACCTCCCCACGCATTTTACACAAATAAAAAGAAGGAAGCATCGAGCTTCCCCCGCCAATTACGTCAGTACTGCTGATCTTTAACCCTCTCTCTCAGCATGCCGGAATGGGTCAGTCGAACGTCCACTTGAACATCCCCTAACTGATACCCTTCAAGCGGCTGCTTACCGTTCGAGGTCAAGCTAGCCCACTGCTTGAAATCCTGCTTATATAAGGTATGTTCCAGCTGATAGATATCAACACCTTGGCCCTTGCCCTGTTTGAACGTTTCCTCGATTTCTTCTATGATCTGCTTTTCAATTTGTTTTCGTATAGTATCCTCATCTATTGTTTCCTGAGATTCAATCGTGATCGCCTTGCATTTCATATGAACATCAAAAATCAGATTACCGCCATTACGCAGTGTAATATGGGGTTTTGGTCTTTGAATAGAAACCGTTCGAACGGGCTTCCCATTGATATGGACGACTAATGGCGAACGAGCGGTACTTTTCTCCATCCACCGGTCACCTTTAAACTGATTATCTGAAAACCATTCGACCCGATTATTTTTTCCTAAAGCATAAACACCGCTAACTTCTAATTTAGGATCGGGCTTCTGATTTTTCTTCCAGGCATCGTCTCGAATGCTCAAAGTCGGCATCATCAAGGTATAGCCAGGTTCACGAAGCAAAGCGGCAGCCCTGTACAATCGGAATGGACGTATAAAGGAAAATTGGCGATAATTTTCAACTGGATTCATCAATATGGAAGCCATTGGAGAGACATTAAAAAAAGGAACAACTGAGAAAATGGCTTCAATTGACTCATCTGTACTATATATCCATTGCGTAAATCTTGTTTCACTGTATCGAACAGATCCGTCCATAAACTTACTAATCCCTTGCTTCAGAGCCTCGCTGGAAAACAAATAGGCGCTGACATGTCCCCAAAAGACGCGCTGTTGCGTCGTTTTGTACAAGCGATTGAAAGCCTCATTCACGGTGGCTCCCTCTTCACGGCCTACCCAAATCTGCGGCGGCTGCCCGGCTTTGCCCCCCTCCTGTTTCGCGACGGAGCTGAAATCCAACATCTGCGCATAGACGATGTAATGCCCTTTTTGGAAATCGAAGCCTATCGCTGTAAAGTAATTCGTGTCTTGGATCGTTTTCATATCCCAGCAGCCTGTCTGACTGAAGAGAATCAGCACGCCAACCATCATCCGTCCTACTCGCTTCATGATCATTGAGGATCCTCACTCTGACGTGTGTCGTCCTTCGGGCTTAGCATCTTAGGTCTACTCTTCATACTGCCGAAAGGCTTGGCGAAAATCGCAGGAATCATTTCCCTAAACCGAGGCGGCGACAAAGGCGACAAGTACGGAACACCGAAAGATTCCAAGGTCGACATGTATAAAATAAGCCCGATCAGTGACACCATGAACCCGTAGATCCCAAAAATCGTCGATTCCAATAAGATAAGGACCCGTAATAAAGTCACGATCCCAGCAAGTGTCTGGTTCACGAGGGTATACATGGCTATGGTCGATATCGAGGTTATGACAAGGGTCGTCGGGCTGGTGATACCAGAGCGAATCGCCGCATCGCCAACAATCAGTCCTCCAACAACGGTAACGGTTTGTCCGACGACTTTAGGCAGCCTCGCGCCAGCTTCTCGAAACAATTCAAACAGCAGCAGCATAATGATAAAATCCATTGGACCCGATAACGGTAATCCCAGTCTGGATGACGAGATGGTAGCGACTAAAGAAAAAGGAATTTGATCGAGATTAAAAGCTGAAAGCGAGATCCAGAAACCAGGAAGAAACGTGGCAACGATCAAGCCCCCCAAACGAAGCACTCGTTCGAACGCTACATAATAAAAAGGAGAGTGAACATCTTCTGGCGATTTTAAAATAAACATCAAATTTGCTGGAGCGATGAGGGCCATTGGTGAACCGTCGACAATAACGACGAAACGACCGCGCAGCAAGCTATCCGCTACAAAATCAGGTCTACCCGCATAATCCAGCAGGGGGAAGAAATTGTACTTTTGCTCCGTTAACAATTCCTCGAGCTGCGCGCTGGAAATTAATGCGTCCACATCAATGTTCTGCAGCCGGCGTCTAGCATCCTGAAGGATATCCGAATCGATGACGTCATCGATATACATAAGAGCTACCGTGGTATGACTTCGCTTGCCGATTTGCATTTTTTCACAACAAAGACTGCGGGTTAACAGCCTCTTGCGAATCAACGCTATATTGGTTACGATGCTTTCCGTGAACCCGTCCCTTGGCCCTTTGATAGAGGTCTCTGTATTGGACTCTTCTGGTGAGCGATTGGGCGGATTGGACAAATCGAGCCCAAAGAGGCGCTGCTGCTCTTCAAAGTACATAACCAGATACCCAGAATATACATTGACCGTCATCGTTTCAATAACGTCAGGTCCGGTTATCTCCTGCATTTGAAGCAGTGTAGGGAGCGTGAACTCGGACATGTCCCTCTCCTGCCGATGTGAGATGACACGCTGAAGGTTAGGGAGTACACGCTGTTCAATATGATCCTTATTAATCATACCGTCGCAATATATTAGCAGGATCTTCTTACTGACATCTCCCTCTGATAACGGGTACTCCTTGATGATGACATCAGCCGACGAGGCAAACCAATCTCGCAAATCTTGCTCATTCACTTCATCACCTTCTCCTTGCGCCTTATCGGCAGAATGGTCAGTACAAGCAGGACAACGAGCAATCCTGCACCTGTAACAAACATCATGGGATAATACCAGTCTTGGATAAAATTCACCATTTGATTGTCCGTGACCGGCAGCAGGCACATCGTGACGAAAAATAGACTCAGCCCGATTAAAAGCAGTGTCCGGGTACGTTTCTTTTTGATCATCAACACATCAATCGAGAGAAACATCAGCATGGACATGCGGATACACGCGCCCGATATCCACTGGAAAATGGATAAGAAATCCAGGTGGGAAATATATTTCCCAAGTGTCGCCATGCGCCATTGTTCAAAAGCAGGATACCTTAATTCATCTGCTTCAAACGGCCCAAAAATCGCAATAGCCCCAATTAAAGGCCCGACAGTTAGACCCACTAAGCAAGCCCCAACAATGAGTAAGGCTGGTAGCCGAATGCGGGTATCTGCATGATGCTGAAGGAAAACAATACTTAACAGCTCAAAAGAAGAACCGCTAGTTAAATACATCGATTTCAGCGCTGGTCCGTATCCATGGGTAAATAAGGGCGTAAGCAAGCTGTAGTCTTTGTATTGAAAATTTACGCCCATCACAAAGTAGCCTAGCAATACAACCACGGGGAGCAAAATACCCGAGGTTATCGCGATGGCCCGCATCCCTTCACGGGCGGCAAAAAAACAGAAAACCATAAACGCCAACGAGATCATAATCGGCGGGGTGCGCGGCAAATAGGAGATGTGCGTCCATGTCACCATATCCTGCATGGTAATGGTCGCATGCGTCATGGCAATGCCAATGACGACCACTTTTAGAAGGAATACAACGAACTTCCCATATCTCTGTCCGATCCATAGCAGTAAATTCTGTTGATTAGAGCGTTTGATCACGATATACATGAGACATACCCACATTAATGTAGGCAGGATAGATAGGCCCGCACCCACCCAAGAATCACGTTTGCCGATATGCAGCAGCACAGGGATTAGGAGCACATGATTCGTTATGGCAATTGAAATAATGATGACGTAATACAACTGAAGCGCAGTAATTTTTTTAGAACTTGCAGCCATAAGGTAATCTCCCACTTTGGTATTAGGTGGAAACTTTTTTATTTGTTAAGTTTTCCAATCCAGGTGGAATTCATGCAAACAAAAAGCCGCCCCTCGATTTCTCGAAGGGCGGTATATGACTTTATCCTAATAGAATGTTGCGAGAATGATAACCAACAGAATGTACAGTACCAGAACAACAGCTGCGCTAGAGTATCCAACTCCTGACATCGCGACATCCTCCCCTCTGCCCGTTGATAACGCCTCATCTTGTGTTATTGCCTGATATATCCTATGTCGGGCAGGGCGAATGGGTATGGACGAATGTCTACCTTTGCGGGAGAAAAGGAGTCAATTCACCTAGATAGCAGACATCCAGGTGATGCAGCGCACGGGTGCAAGCCGTGTAAAACAGCTTGCGCTCCTTCGCTTCCGCGTAAACAGCCGCCCCGGCATCGTAGAGGATCACGGCGTCGAACTCGAGCCCTTTGGCGAGGTACGCCGGCATGATCATGACGCCTGCTTCATAGTGCAGCGTCTCCTTCGTGATCCGCGTGAGGCCCGGCAGCAGCGCCGTAAGGGCTGCGTGCGCGGCTTCCGTCTCGCGCTCGGTCTTGCACAGGATCGCGACGGAGCTAGCGCCGCCGTGCTGACGGGTCAGCGCGGTATCCGCCACCAACCGGCCGAGCTCGGTCGCGTTCGCCGCGCGCAGAAGACGCGGCTCCTCGCCGCTGCGGCTGAACGGCTCGATCGGCTCGCCGAACGGGAGCACGCGGCTAGCGAACAGGACGATTTCGCGCGTCGAGCGGTAGCTCTTGACGAGGCGGATCGTCTCCGTCTCCTCCTCTTTCATCAGCTCGCTGATCGAGCTGTACTCGTTCTTAGGGCCGTCCGCGTCGCTTGCTGCGTTCGCGTGCGTGAATATCCCTTGGTTCCAGTCGCCAAGCAGGGTAAACCGGGCGCGCGGGAACAGCTTCTTGAGATACGCATAGTGGAACGGCGAGTAGTCCTGCGCCTCATCCACCAGACAGTAGCGAATCGTTCCAACGCGCAGCTGCCCTTCAACAAGTCCCTTCAGATACACAAGCGGTGTCGCATCCTCATAGTGCAAGATCCCTTGTTCCAATGCAGCCGATGTGAAAGAGCTGATGCTATCCCAAGTCTCGGGAAGCTGCTGACCAGCCTGCGCGGTCAGCTCCTGATGCAGCTCCTTGTTCGTATACAGATCACGATACATGCCAAGTACGTCAACATAAGTAAGGTTGCGCGCCTTCTCCTTAAGCGGAGCGATCGCTTTGTGAGCTTTCATTTTGCTCATTTTCTTCATCTCGGGTTCCGTACCCACATATTTGGGCTCACGCACCATTTTGCGATAGAAACGTTTCTGCGCATCCGCTTGAATCTCATCCAGTTTCTCCAGCATCCACTCGGACAATTGCTCCATACGTTCTCCGAGCGCGAGAATAGAAGTTTTGCTGTAGAAACGTTCGCTGAGCTCTTCAGCCGTGATCAGCACTTTCTTGCCAACCGACAGATCAACGAAGCGGATACCGCTATGCTTCAGCTTCTCGCCATAAGCCTCAATGACGCTGAGGAAGGCTGCCGATGTCTTGTACGGTATGCTTTGCAGCCGTGCTTTATAGGCAGGATCTTGCTCCGTGCCAGTCAGAATGAATTCCAGCTGATCGTAGGGATCTTCGAGCTTTAACCCTGAATCGCTTAATTTATGGGTTAAATAATCTTGAAAGGTCGTCTGCTGCATAGTCGCCTCGCCCAGCTCCGGAAGCACGTGCGAGACGTAATCGCTGAACAGCGAGTTCGGCGAGAACAAAATCATATTATCGGCGCTGAGCGTCGTCCGATATTTGTAGAGCAAATACGCGATGCGCTGCAGCGCGACCGAGGTTTTACCGCTGCCGGCTGCTCCTTGCACGACAAGCACCTTGTGCCGGTCATCGCGGATGATCTGATTCTGCTCGCGCTGAATCGTCGTCACGATGCTGTGCATTTTCTCGTCGGCGCTGCGGCTGAGCATCTTCTGCAGCATCTCGTCGCCGATGGAGATTCCAGTGTCGAACACATCCTGCAGCTCACCAGCCTTGATGATGTACTGGCGCTTGAGCAGCAGCTCACCGCTGACATCCATCTCAGGCGTGTGATACGTCGCCGGTCCCGGCGGGTAATCGTAGAATAGGCTGGCTATCGGTGCGCGCCAGTCATATATGAGAATTTCATCCGTCTCCGGATCAATGAAGGAAGTGAGACCGATGTAAATCTTCTCGCGCTCCTGCTCGCCGCGTTCCTGGAAATCAATGCGCGCGAAATACGGCGCATCAACAACGCGCTGTAGCTTGTAAAGCGCATCCTGCGCCACCTGAAAACTGCGCTTCTGACCCATCAGCACATGCTCCTGCTGGGCCATACTCGCTGCTGTCTCGATCACGTCGTCCGCATTGTCCGCATTGACGGAGATATCATCCCAGAAGCTGCGTCCAATCTCCGTTACTTCCGAGCGGCGCTGATCTACCGTCTCCCCTAGGTCAATAATTCGCTCTTTAATTTGGGAGCGTACAGAAGCAACACGCCGATCTTCCCGCTCCCGCTCATCTTTATCAATTGGCATTTATTCTCCCTCCTGCCTATTTGTATACCCCGTGGATGACTTCTTCAAACTCAGGCTCTTCCATATGTACATCGTCCATATCTCCCCAAAGGCTGACAATCCGCAGCACGTCCATCGCTTTCAGCTCTTGGCGGTTGCAGGCAACCGTCAGCACGTTGGCCTCCTGCTCCACTACGCGGAACGGCAGCTCCCAGCTCTCTGGCACAGTGATCTCCCCTCGATACGTGATCTTCATCATCGTTGGCAAACCGATTCTGTCTCGCAGTGTATCCAGCGAGCCGTCATATCCGATCTGACCGTGATTAATCACGATCACCCTTTTACATAACTGCTCAATATCATCCATGTCATGTGTCGTCAGCAAAATCGTTTTCCCAAACTCCTGATTTAACGTCTGTAAGAAGCTGCGCATGTTCTTTTTAGCCACAACGTCCAATCCAATTGTAGGTTCATCAAGGAACAGAATATCCGGATCGTGCAGCATGGATGCCGCCAAATCAGCCCGCATCCGCTGACCGAGTGAAAGCTTGCGTACGGGCATATCCATCAACTCTTTGAGCTCCAGGAGTTCATTCAACTCGTCTAACCTGCGGCGTGAGGTGCTCTCCTCCACGCGATACATCGCTGTTAGAATTTCATAGGAATCCTTAACTGGCAAATCCCACCATAGCTGGCTGCGCTGCCCGAACACAACGCCAAGCTTGCCTACGACGCGCCTTCGGTGCTTTTGCGGACTTAAGCCATGGATCAGCACCTCGCCCGATGTTGGATGCAGGATGCCGGTCAGCATCTTGATTGTCGTTGATTTTCCCGCTCCATTAGGTCCAATATACCCGACGAACTCGCCGGATTCAATCTCAAAGCTGAGATCTCGTACAGCTTCCTTCTCTTTATAGGCCCGCGAGAACAAGGTGCGGACACCTGAAAATCTACCTTCTTGGACGATGGGGGTTTGAAAGGTTTTGCGCAAATTCGTGACCGTTATCATGTTGATGCCATCCCTCCTTTTTATTAACGACATTAACTTCCTGTACTCTGATAGCGTGATAAGCCCAGTTTCCAAAACCGCATAGCCAGCCAGAGCGCTGCGCAAGCAACACCTATGGTTCCAAGCAGCATTCCGATCCCGCCTTCATGTCTCAGCAAATATAAAGTTGGTATATAATTCACGAAACCTACCGGTACAAGCACTAGAAGAGCGCCTTGCAGCCATTTCGGATATAACGTGAGCGGATAGCGAGCCGCCGTTTGAGAGGCGTCTTCCGTCATATTTTGTAAGGACTCGATGCGTGTCAGCCAAAAGCCCGCAGCTGCCGTAGCCAGCCCGATCGCGAATAAAATAACCGCTCCCGAACAGATAATTAATGCCGTTAACGGAATCGCCGACCACGCGATCTGCCCATTGGCCATAAGCGCTCGCATGGCAATGACTAGCAGGACGATACCCTGCCCGATCTCAGCGAAGAGGATCCGGGAGTTTTGTGTCATCAGCGCGAGCAGCACCGGGACTGGGCGCGTTAATAACGCATCCAGGTCACCGGATACGAGATATTTCTCCAAATGATGCACATCAGAAGCCAGCGTACGGTAAATCGCTTTCGAGATCATCATGACGCCATAGAGATAACAAACTTCATACAGCGTCCAACCCTTGATATTCCCGAAGCGCATCATCACCAACGCCACCATGAGAAATTCTGAAACTTGTATGCATGAGGCCATGGCCATTGTGAAAATAAAGTTAAACTTATACTGCATCCGGCTGCGCAAACTCGCCCTGATCAGTAGGAGATAGAGTTTAGCTGATATCATCCGCCTTGCACCTCCAGCTTTCTTCGCACCGCCTGCGTAACGGCCAGACAGACACAAGTAAACCCGATGCCCCAAAGAAGAGCTCCGAGCACAATCGTGCCTTGTTCATGCTGCAAGTAAATACGAGTCGGATAATAGAGAAGATACGGATAAGGCGTGTAACCACTTAGGGTGCGAAGCCAACCCGGCAGCCATTCGAGCGGAATGAAAAATCCGGAGAGCAGCATGCTGAAGGAGTAATTCAACCAGTAAAACCAACGGGATTCGGTGGTCCACAAGGCGGCAATGCCAATCAAATAGTTCATGCATATGGAGATATAAGCTGCTGCAACCAGCGCAATCGCTGTCCAGCCGTAAACCGAAGCCTTATGTGGAAGCTGTAAGGAGAAAATGAAAAAGTAGAGGACGTAAATCGGGATAAATTTATACAGAAACTGATACCATACCTGGCCCCATTCCCTGCTCATGGCTTGATAGAACAAGTGAACGGGTCTCATGAGATCAACTGCAATTTGACCTGTGCGTACCGACTGCTCGAGCCCTAGTCCGTTCGTCGTAAACTGTGTAATCCACAGGATCGCCTGGTTAAAGGCAATGTAGCCGACCATCCCTTTTGCTCCGTAGTCGCCGAGCGAGGAGTCGCTCCCGAGTCCAGACCAAATACTTGCATAAATGAAGCCAAATACTGCACTGACTGCGTTGTGGAGCAAATGCGAACCGCGATATTGCAAGTTCCTTGCGTATGCCTTGCGGGCTAAAACCGCGAAAAGCATCGTACACCTCCTATGTTTTTTCGTGCAAAAAAAACGATTTTCCACTGCAGCCGCAGCGTAGAGACGGAGTTTCATATTACCAAAATTCCCCTATGAATGGCAATGTTTTTTTTCTTACATAGAGGCTGTCCCGGAAATCATCAACGGAACGAGGATCAGCTTCACTTTTGAACGTAGGAGGCAGCCTCTTCAAATTAACTGGAAATACTACCGCTATATAGTCAAATAACGCAGTTAAGACATGAATAAAAGGAATTTCTCCTGTTAATGAGAAAGATTGAGCTAGGAAGCAGGGTTTCGAAGCAAATTAACGCCACTTTTTCCAGTTAACTGGATTACAAAATAAAGATTTGCTGAAATAACGGGAGGATTTCCCTTTAAAAATTGAATCAGCTTAGCGCAGCAACTGCAGTCTGGACCCGTCCATGGTGTACGGCGGAGGCACAGAACCATACCAACGTAGAAAAAGAAGCTCTCCCAAAAGTCAATAAATGACCGTGGGACAGCTTCTTTCATTGAACATATGGGACAGTCTCTAGTTTTACTGTACGCTCACAGGCTTAGCTTCCGGAGGACTGCTGCTCTCCCCCGTTGCCCGAAGCTTCGTATCAGGTTGATCAAACTCGGCATTATAACTTGGCTGTGATGACTTCGTTAAATAATCATGATCAACGTAACCGGCCAAATATTGCTTGCCGAAGAGGAGATCATATTGGACGTTCCTGTAATCGTCAATGAGTGTTTTGGCAGATTCAGGCGCCTGTGCATGAAGCGTTTGGTCTTGATCCACAACCAGATTGCTCAACAATCCGGGTACTTGCGCGGCTAGTTCCGCGTTAAGCGTGAAGTTCGCCGGTTTCTCCATATGCAGCATATCCAGCACGTGGGCGCCTAAGAAGGAATCGCTAAGCAGCGGAATATCCTGCTTGGGCATATCGAAATTCGACCAAGTGACCAGCGGAATGCTGTGCATTTTCTTCACTTCATCCAGCGACCAATTGTTGGCATTGCTCGTTGAGATGAACCCGGCTTCTTTGTACACTTGGTAGTCGAGGCCAAGCATCGGCAGATGGTCCCCGTAGAAGACGATCATCGTAGGTTCATCCGAATTTTGATAATGATCGATGAGCATTTGCAGACTTTGATCCGCATCATGCGCACCTTGCGTGTAAGTTTCCAAAATCGTTTTGGCCTGCGGCGTCAAATTGCCTTCCGCCTTGAACTGATTCTCACCGTACCGCGGATCATCATAAGGACCGTGATTTTGCATAGTAACCGTGTAGATAAACATAGGATCTTCTGTTTTATCTACTTCATCGATAATGTTTCGAGACACCTCAGCATCCGAGATGAAGTAACCCTTCGTTTCCGGATTCACGAAATGCTCGCTGCTTTTGAACGATTCAAATCCAAGCTGTTTATAGACGGAGTTACGATCCCAGAACCAGCCTTCATAGGAGTGAATCCCCATGCTTTTATAACCTTGGCCGGCAAAATAACTCGCTAAGCTAGGAACAGGCTTACTTACATACTGCTGATACGGGATAGATCCCCCCGGCAGGAAACTCATAGAATTACCCGTGAGTACTTCAAACTCTACGTTACTTGTTCCTCCACCGAATTGAGGAGACAACAGGTAACCGGAAGTCGACTCCTTCTGCAAACGGTGAATCGTAGGCAGCGGGTCCTCACTAAATGTTACATTTGGCAGTAAGGTTGGGTCCCAGAATGCCTCGCTCATAATGAAGATCACATTCGGCTTCTTCCCTTGCAGTGGATCGACGGACGCTTTTCTCATAGCCGGTTGTGTTTGGGAGACTTGCTCAATATTTGCAGCTACAGTCCCAATCGACTCATTGCTGTAGGTTTCCGGCTTTTGTACGATGGAATTTTTGACGTTGAGTGTAAAAGCGAGCGCTGTCCCATTATTCGCGTAATTCTCTTGCTGATTCCATACAATTTCGTTCACACCGATATGGTCCAGAATTTTACCGGCTAGCGGTGTTTTGATCCCAAAAGCATATAAGGCATAGAGCGAGAACAGCCCTAAACCAATTCTTGAGATAATAGGAATCGTGGCACGTGGAATAACCCATCTTAATGCAAGAACAACAAGAATCGAGACAATGATGGCTCCGATTCTTACCAGCGCGGCTTTACCCGTCACAAGCGAAGCGATATCCATACTTTCTTTGTTGAGCAAAATATCCCATGGGAAGAATGGCTCCCCAATCATTGTCACCTTCATGTAAGAAATTAAAGCCATAAGGCCAAGTAGTAAGGTCGAGATTGCTCCTGAGATCGCTAAGGACCCCACCACAGCATAAATAAAAATAAGTAAACAAAAGGTGATTCCTGCATTTAATAAAAAAAGCGATTGATTGGCTGTTATCCAGCTCATCGTATCATGCAGCGATCCGCGCTCGATTAGCTCCATGCCGGCCACTGATAATACGGGTAATAAAATTAAAAAAAGTACTAACGAAATCGTCGCACCCAGTCGTTGTGGTCTCATCTTCTTATTCGGCTTCTTGCGAAGACGGCTCCGGGGCTTCAAATTCAAGTGCATATTGCATCACTCTCCTCTTGCCCCTATTGTAAACCCCAATTGTGAAGAAAATATGTAGATAACCTTAAAGGAACCTTAGGATACCCATTTTTTCCCTCTACTTAAGACCTGACAACCATGCTGCTAACGCCTTTAACTCTTCTTCTTTGAGAGCAACTTGGAACGGCGGCATCCCGCCACCACCCTTTTGTATCCGCTTTATGATCTCATCTTCCGTCAAACGTTCTCCGACCTTTTGAATATTCGGGCCCTCTCCGCCCTGTAATTGATTACCATGACAAGAGATACAAAAGTTTTGATAAACCTTATGCGGATCGGTTTGTGCAGGCGTTGTC
This sequence comes from Paenibacillus sp. J22R160, assembly GCF_059692135.1. NCBI lineage: Bacteria > Bacillati > Bacillota > Bacilli > Caryophanales > Paenibacillaceae > Paenibacillus > Paenibacillus sp. J22R160. The sequence continues at coordinate 87,613 of NZ_JCAUAU010000006.1, forward strand.
TGCGCGTTGTTTTGTTGTTTATTTCCATTTCCGCAGGCAGTCAGCCCCAAAGCTAAAATGATCATGCTCATCAGCAGCAGCTTTATTTTCATACAGGAAACTCCTTAAAGAAATATTTCCCTCCATCATACCAGAGCTTGGACTGCAAAATAAAGAATTCTCCAAGCCTGAAGGACTTCCGCTGAGCTGCTTGGTGATAGTATGTGACGCGTAAGGATGATTTATTTTGTTAAGAAGATGTAAAAAACACTTAAAAAGAACAATATAAAGACATGGCAGAAGCAGTTGCTTCTTACCATGCCTACTTTTACAAAGCTGTTAACCAGCCTATGAACTTAAGCCAATTTCAAACGAATAACATTCCAAGATGCTTTTCCAAGTGTTGCGTGAATTTGACCATTCGTATCCACTGCTGCATTGCCGCCGTTGTGCGGTTTGACACGATCCTGAGCGTCTATCGTATTCGCGGCTTTCAAATCGTCACTCTCCAGCACGATATGCTGGGTAACCTGGCATGCGCCGAAGCTGCGAAGATCCAACTGCAGCGGAAGCGCCTCCGCCAAATGACGGTTAACCGCGAAGATCGTTACTTCCGACTTCTCTTCGTTATGAACAGCAACAGCCTCCAAATAAGGTACATCGGTATAATCTTTGGCATCGTATTTGGGAGATTTAATGAGAGGCACAAGAACCGTTCCGCGCCCGAACAAGCTTGCGTGCATATAGGGATAGTAAATCGTTTGCTTCCAGGCTGCTCCGCCGTTAGCCGTCATAATTGGCGCAATAACGTTGACGAGTTGTGCTAAACAAGCCATTTTGACGCGATCGGCACGCTTTAGCATCGAAATCAGCATACAGCCTACGAGGAGCGCATCCTCATGATTATAACTATCTTCGAGCTGCGGCGGAGCGATGGACCAAGGTTCGATTTTGCGGTCAGCTTCGTTAGAGTGGTACCAGACATTCCATTCATCAAAGGAAAGGTTAATTTTCTTTTTGCCGCGTTTTTTGGCCTGAACATAGTCTGCTGTAGAGATTACGGTATTAATAAAGCGATCCATACCCATGGATTGTGCCAAGAAATTCGAAGAATCCTTATCGCGATTGCCGTAGTACTGATGCAGGGAGATATAATCAACATGGTTATAGGTATGCTCAAGGACAGTCGCTTCCCAATCGGGGAAGGTCGCCATCGTCAAACTCGAGCTGCCGCATGCCACTAGCTCAATCGTAGGATCAACCCACTTCATAACTTTAGCTGTTTCGCAGGCTATGCGCCCGTATTCCGCAGCTGTTTTGGCTCCAATTTGCCATGGACCGTCCATTTCGTTGCCTAAGCACCAGGTTTTGATGTTATGAGGCGCCTTGTACCCGTGGGAGATCCGCAAATCGCTCCAGTATGTACCGCCTGTGATATTGGAATATTCAATAAGATCTCTGGCCTCATCCGGTCCGCGAGTCCCTAGGTTTACCGCCATCATCGCCTCGGTGTTCGCTTTGCGGCACCAATCCATGAATTCGTTGAGTCCTACCAAGTTAGGCTCAATCGTACGCCAAGCGAGATCTAACCTTTTCTTACGCTGCTCTATCGGTCCAATCCCATCCTCCCAATTGTAACCGGATACAAAGTTGCCGCCCGGGTAGCGTACGATAGGCACATCCAGCCCTTTGACTAGTTCCATTACGTCTGCACGAAATCCTTGCTCATCAGCCTGCGGATGTCCAGGTTCATAAATGCCCCCATATACAGCGCGTCCCAAATGCTCAATAAACGAGCCGTAAATACGGGAATCTACTTCTCCTATTGTAAAATCTTTGTCGACAATCATGCTTGCTTTCATAGACATTGCCATCACCTCATCGTATAATTAATATTAATATAAATCAGTTAATATAAATATTATGATATTGTTTCTATTAAACAATATTCAATGCTTGATTTCAAGCCTTTCTTTACGAAGGTTTTGGATTTATATTTATATGAATCAGTCAAAGTTAGGAATAGAGGAGATTTGTATCATGATACATGCGTCAACAGACCGCAAATGGCTGCCGCTCTATGAAGCTTTAGCCAGCGATGTGCGGCTTCAAATTTTGGATTTGCTTGCCGAGCAAGAGATGAATGTGAAGGAATTAGCCCAAACGCTAGGCTTAAGCAGCGCCATCGTAACGATGCATGTGAAGAAGCTCGAGGCCGGCGGCCTGATTCACACGGAGTTAGTACGTAAGCAAGGCGGCACGCATAAAATGTGCTCGCTTGCGGTTTCACGCGTCGAGATTCAGCTGCCGCAGCTGAGCGAGCCTAAGCGCGTGTTCGATGAGGTGTCTATTCCCATCGGACATTACACGCGCTTTGAAGTGCAGCCTACGTGCGGTCTCGCGACTGCCGATCATACGATCGGGCAGTACGACGATCCGCGCTACTTTTTAGAGCCTGAGCGGATGCATGCGAAGATTCTCTGGTTCGGGAGCGGCTTCGTGGAGTACCGCATCCCGAATTATTTGCTCCCCAGCCAGACGCTGGAGGAGATTGAGATTTCGCTGGAGCTTGGCTCGGAAGCGCCGGGCATTGCCGAGAATTGGCCATCGGACATTCATTTCTATGTCAACGACACCTTGCTCGGCTATTGGACAAGTCCCGGCGATTCGGGGCAGGGCCGCGGGCATTACACGCCTAGTTGGTGGCCGGACTCCATCAACCAATACGGCTGGTTGAAGGTGATTCGGATCACCGAACAGGGCACTTTCCTTGACGGGCAGCGGCTGTCGGGCGTCACGATCAAGGACATCCGCATGTCGCGCAACGAGTGGCTACTACGGATTGAAGTGCCGGAACATGCGGCGCATGTCGGCGGGCTTACGCTGTACGGTGAAGGCTTCGGCAACTACAACCGGGATATTATTTTTCGCACCTATCGGCGGTAGGAGCAGGTGTAAAGCGAAAACCACGGGCAACTGATTCTGTAAATCTCAAAGCATATACGGAGCTCTCTGGCAATACAGTAATGTAAATGACTGCGAGGTTTGATGCCAGAGGAACAAAATGCGCCAATACTAAGTGTCAAGTCTCATGATCATTCCCGCAGAACGGGGTAACCAAGTGGATAGAGGCTTACTTATAAGCAACGCCGATTTCTCCTGCTATTTTCTGAAATTGTTCTACTTTTTCTAATTAAACTGGATTTTCTACATCTAATTTTTCCATATTAACCAGATTTCAGGTAACTACCGACGCTTTAGCTGGAGTTTCTACTGCTATTTCATTTGCTGCCACCGAGCAGCGTAGATTAACGGTAGTTTCTCCATCTATTTCAGCTGAGGCGCCTTGATGGATCATTACTGAAAGGTGGAGCCTCTAGAATCACTTCCAAGGCTCATTTCATATTTAGGCGAGGCATTTTTGACCGCCCTAATTTCTAAATTTTTCAGTGGCTATCCGCTTCGGGATGGCTTTTTTTATTTTCCATCCCCCAATAAATGGTGTCGAAGTGAAGTATGCTATACTGGAAAAAAAAGATAAGGAGCCTCTCTCTAATGCCTGCACCTTTACATTGGAAAAAGTCACTATGGATATTATGGGGGGCTAACTTTTCCATCATGTGCGGAATGAACCTTATTCTTCCGTTTCTGCCCCTATACGTTGAACATCTTGGGGTTCACGAGGTAGGCGATGTCGTGCGTTGGACAGGGTGGATCGTTGCCGCCCAGTTTATCACGTCGTTTCTTACACAACCTCTCTGGGGAGCCATCGCGGATCGCCGCGGCCGCAAAATCATGCTGCTTCGAGCCGGCTTCGGCATGGCTATTGTGACTGCCTTGATGGGGATTGTCACGGAGCCCTGGCAGCTGCTTGCGCTTCGGCTGTTGAACGGTTTCTTCTCCGGCTTCATCTCCATGGCTGTCTCCCTGCAAGCATCGGTGACACCGAAGGAGCATTCCGGGAAGTCGCTCGGTACCTTGCAAACAGGATCAATCGCCGGATCGCTTATCGGCCCTTTGATCGGAGGGTTGCTTGCTGGTATGATCGGTTATAGCCATATCTTCTTTGTTACCGGCGGTCTCATGCTCTGCGCCAGTCTCATCGTGATGATTTTCATTCATGAGGAGCGCAAAGCCCCTGCTCAGAAAAAAGCGCGCCAGCGTACAGAATGGCGCCTATTTCGGCCTCTGCTGCCGGTCTTTGCCGCTTCGCTCATTACACAAATCGGCATGATGAGCATCGAGCCGATCGTGACGGTCTATGCCAAGACGATTTACTTCGGCAATCATTTGGAGCTGTTTGCCGGTCTAATCGTGGCGATTACTGGTATCGCCAACTTGTTCGGCGCGCCATCCTTAGGAAGACTGGGCGACCGTATCGGCCAACGCAAAACGCTGGTCATCGCCTTGTCGATGGCGGCACTTGCCTTCATTCCGCAGGCTTTCGCCACCAGCATTACCATGCTGCTGGTCGGAAGATTCCTGCTGGGGCTGTTCATCGGAGGCATGATTCCCTCCTTGAACGTACTGGTCTTGAAGCTGGCTCCCACTCAAATTCAAGGAACGGCCTACGGCTTTAACACCTCATCGCTGTTTCTCGGCAATCTGATCGGCCCTTTGCTGGGCAGTCATTTTGCAGCAGCATACGGGTTTAAATCGGTGTTCTATATCACAATGGGTATCCTGCTGCTCTGTGCTGGGTTCGTTTACTTGAATCGCAATTTAGAGACCTTGCGCCACTCGGATACGGCTTAACCATTTCTTATTCAAATTTTACTAGTTCATGGAGGATGATTTATGAAACACGAGATTTTATATAAAGGCGCATTTCCAATGCTGCGCGTGGAACTTGAAGCCGGAGAAAATATTAAGGCTGAGTCGGGAGCAATGGTCTCGATGTCGCCTAATATTGAGCTTAAAGGAACAGTTGATGGCGGCATTATGAAAGGTCTTGGCCGTATGCTGAGCGGCGAGAAGTTCTTCTTCCAAGAATTAACCCCAACGCGTGGCGGCGGCGAAGTACTATTGGCACCCGCGGTGATAGGCGACATTGAAGCTGTCGAGCTTGACGGATCGTACAAGCTGTATGTGCAAAAGGACGGCTTTCTTGCCGGAACATCCGGCATTCAAGTAAATACGAAAATGCAAAACCTGATGAGCGGCTTCATGTCCGGCGAAGGCTTCTTCATCGTTGAAATTAGCGGCAGAGGCACAGTTTTCCTCTCCTCCTACGGAGCTATTCATGCCATTAACCTTGCACCTGGGCAAGAGGTTGTCATTGATAACGGGCATCTGGTCGCATGGCCGGATTATACGCAGTATACAATTGAGAAGGCAGCCAAAGGCTGGCTCTCCAGCTTCACAAGCGGTGAAGGTGTCGTATGCCGCTTCCGCGGCGAAGGCGTTGTGCTTATTCAAACGAGAAATCCGCAAAGCTTTGGCGGATGGCTGAAGCAATTCATGCCTGGCGCTAGGTAGCGCTGGGTGTAAGCCTGATGTGCATAACAGGATGCTTATTTGCACGTTCACAAGAGACTATCCCTACGTCATTTTTATGACTTAGGAAAGTCTCTTTTTCATTCCTTTTACCCCCTCGTTTTTTCCACAGCCCTATGCTATGATAGTTTTAATTAGTAAACTAAGTTTTGTATATTAAACCAAATGAGCTGGGAGGTCCACGATTGGACGATAAATATCGCGTTCCAGCCATTGAGCGTGCGCACCTTATTCTCAAAGAAATCTCGCTGCAGCCCGGTCAGCTGAAACTCATCGATCTCTCGCGTTCGCTCAGCATTAACAAAAGCTCGATGTACTCGCTGCTTTTAACGCTGGAGAACCTAGGCTGGATCGAGAAGGATACCGGCGAAACATACCGCCTTGGACGCGAGCTCTCTCGTTTGGGCCATGCAGCTGTCCAGCATCGAGACTTGAACGAGTCCTTCCACAAGGAAGCTTCTCAAACCAAGCTCAAGCTGGGTGAATCGCTGCAATTAGCTAGACTGGATGGTAATGAAGTGCTCTACCTTGCCAAGGAGGAAGCGCTTACACCCGTTCGACTCGCCTCTGGACCAGGCATGCGCCTGCCTGCACATGCCACTGCACTCGGCAAGGTCATGCTGGCTGATCTTAGCGATGAGGAACTTGATCATCTCTACCGCGCAGATCAAGAACCATTTTCACAGTTGACTTCGCATTCCATCGTCTCCTTGAAAGACCTAACAAAAGACTTGGAGCAAATCCGCAAGCAAGGCTTCGCGCTCGATTTGGAGGAAGCCGTTATCGGATTCAACTGCGTCGCCGCTCCAATCCGCAATTCGCATGGGAAGGTCATCGCCGCTGTCAGCTGCTCTATGATGTTGCCTCAATGGCAGCAAAAGAAGCAGATCTGTATAGAAGAAGTTTGTAAGCTTGCTCATCAACTATCCGACTAGTAAAGGAGAATTGAACATGCGGTTACACAACAAAGTCATTCTCATCACAGGCGCAGCATCAGGTATTGGCAAAAGTACTGCTCTCTTATTTGGACGGGAAGGCGCCCAGGTCATCGTAAATGATCTCGATGAGACCAAAGGGATCGAGACAGTAAATGAAATTATTGAGGTTGGCGGGGCAGCCCGCTTCATTCAAGCGGACGTTACGCACTCTGACTCCGTCAAGGCGATGGTTGAACAAATTATTCAGGCCTACGGCCGAATTGACGTGCTTTTCAACAACGCAGGCATTAGCGGTGTAGGAGCGCTTCATGAGCTGGAACCTGAAGCGTGGGACCGCATCATGAGCATTAATGTGAAGGGTGTCTTCCTGCCTTCGAAGCACGTCCTTCCCTATATGATGGAACGCAAGTCGGGCTCAATTATTAACATGTCATCCTGTATTGCCGAAATTGGACTGGCCCGCCGTGCCTCTTATGCCGCAACCAAAGGCGCCGTTCTTGCCCTAACCAAATCCATGCAGGTGGACTATGCCTCATACGGTATACGGGTGAACGCCTTGCTGCCGGGAACGATCATGACTCCTTTCGTTGAAAATTACATACACACCTCTTATGATGATCCAGAAGCCGCTATCGCCTCTCTGAAAACCAGACAGCTCAGCAACGAAATGGGCCGTCCCGAAGATGTAGCTTCAGCCGCCTTGTTCCTTGCTTCTGATGATTCCAAGTTCATGATGGGCTCACCCTTATACATTGACGGCGGGGTAACTTTTGGCAAGAATGCTTAGCCTGTTCCTTATCAACTCTTCATATATAATTATTCAGGAGGTTTTCAAATGAAACTGCTTACATTTAGCCAAAACAATGCTTTCCAGCTAGGGATTCAAACCGATTCCGGTGTCATCGACGTCGCACAAGCTGTTCAGCAGCTATCACCGGCATTCGCTGTTCCGACAACGGTTACCGAAGCTATCCAAGGCGGGGCAGCTGCTACCGAAGCTCTACATCAACTTGTCCACCTCGCACTTGAGAGCAATGATCGCCAAACGCTGATACATAATGAAGAGACTTTAAACTACGGTCCCTGCGTCACAGATCCTGGCAAAATTATTTGTGTCGGACTTAACTACCGTAAGCATGCCGAAGAAACGAATGCCCCCATCCCACAGTATCCGATTCTTTTTAACAAATTTAATAATACGCTGACAGGACATGGCCATGATATCGCCCTCCCCCGTGTCACTAAGGAAGTCGATTATGAGGCGGAGCTCGTTATCGTCATTGGCAAGCAGGCCAAATACATCTCCAAAGAACAAGCGTTGGATCATGTCTACGGATACTGCTGTGTCAATGATCTCTCTGCACGCGACCTGCAAATGCGTACTGCGCAATGGCTGCTGGGGAAATCGTGCGACGATTTCAGCCCACTTGGCCCTTATCTGGTCACTGCAGACGAGGTTGGCAATCCGAATGACCTGAAGATCAGCACCACGGTCAACGGCAAAGTACGCCAAAACTCGAATACAGCGGATATGATTTTCCATTGTGACGAAGTCGTCAGCTATATTTCCCAGCATATGACTTTATACCCGGGAGACATCATTCTCACAGGAACGCCAGAAGGTGTTGTACTCGGTGATCCGGTTGATAAGCGCGTCTACTTGAAGGATGGCGACGTTGTCACCATTTCCATCGAGAAGCTGGGAAGTTTGACGAACCGCATGGTTAGCGAGTAAAGCATTCCACCGAGTTAAGGGCTGAGGATACGTATCCTCAGCCCTTTTTCTCATATCAACTCCTCACCTGCATAAAATGATATAAGCAAAAAAGAATCACCCTAGATCCGCTGAACGATATTGGATTTGCGAGGTGAAGGGAGCGCGCTATGAGGGTTTATGTCGCACATGACGGGGAAACACTCGCTACAGTCTCGAGAAAATGGGGCGTTGATCTCCAAGAGCTATTGCCGCTTAATCCGCATATTTCACATAAAGATCTGAACATTTCAGGTAACTCCATCTATCTTCCTCCCCATTTTCCAACTCATCAACGAACCTCACTTCCTCCTGTATGTCCTAGCCCCAGTAAGCCCCAACATACGAAATCATGGATACCGCTTGCTCCCCTCGATCAGATGGAGATGACCGATTATGATGTCCTCATAGTTGGAACTGGCGCAGGTGGCGGAGCCGCACTCTGGCGACTATGTGAACAGTGGGGCAAAGACGGTAAACGAATTGGCGTCATCGATGCTGGAGAGCTGATCCTGCCTACACATGCCTTTAATACCGCCACACTGAACCCGAGTCATTATGATCGTTACGTACAATTCTGGACGAATCCCAAGTACTGGGAGAAAATAGAAACGGAATGGGAGCCGTATATCCCTTCCTCTAGGTCGACTTGGGTACCGCCCTCTTTTCATCAGTTTTATGGCGTCGGCGGCAGAACGATCTTCTCATCTGGCAATAGCACGCGTATGAGTCCCCTAGATTTAGCACATTGGCCGGTACCCCCTCAAGAAATGGATAAATATTACACAATGGCCGAGCAGTACATGACTGTCACGCCCTTTTTTTCAGCCAGGGCACCGGCTCTACTCCAGCAGCTTCAAAACAACGGGTTTCCTGAAGCCACTTATCTTCCGACTTCTACGGATCTGCAAACTACAAGTTATGGTCAGATTCGTTCCGACATTTGGTTCAGTACGATTCGCCTTTTGGCGAATGCCATGTTCCGCAAGCCATTCGACCTAGCTGTGAAGTCGCGAGCTGTCCAAGTGTTTGTTGAAAATGGCAAAGCAGCTGGCCTAAAAGTGTTAGGCCCGGATAAAAAAGCCTTTTTCCTCAAGGCCAAAACCATTGTGTTAGCCACGAGTACCTTTGAAACCCCGCGCATTCTCTTAAATTCGGGTATACGCAGAGGTGCGGTTGGTCATTATTTGACAGGTCACTCAAGAATTAAAGCAGACATAACCATTCCTTGTCCTCCTGACATCTCTGGCTCCCTGCAGCTTCTGCTGCCCCGTACGCTTGAGCGTCCCTATCAAATTGCCATTCAAAACAGCTCGAACTCCAAACAGGAGCCGTGGGCACTTCATCTGAATGCCTATGGCGTAGTCGAATCCAAGTATAAGAATTATGTTTCACTTGATTACCTCAAACGGGATGATGATGGGATCCCCTTGGCTATCGCTCATTTTGCATACAGCCCCCAAGATGAATCCGTCATTCATCAAATGAATGAAGGCGTTGCTCTTGCTATGAACGCATTAGGTGGACGATTCAGTAAACACATTCTTCTGCCGCCCGGACTCGAGTTCAATGATATGGGAACGTGCCGAATCGGCCATGATCCGGCCACCTCCGCCGCTAATCCTTATGGCCAAATCCATGGGATACAGGGTCTTTATGTTGCAGACAGCAGTATGCTCCCAACTAGTGGTGTAGGCAGCCCGATGCTCTCGATTGTGGCCTTGTCGATTCGAACAGCCGACAGCATCATTGAGCACTTAAAATAAAGCCTCAGACATGCCTGTTGCCCCATTTCTCAGCGCATACAAAAGCAGCCTTAGATTTATGATCTAAGGCTGCTTGCATTGCTCAACAATATAATCTGCGGTGCGAATCGCTAGTGCTACCGTGGTTAGGGTTGGATTGGCCGCCCCGCTAACAGCCACTACACTGTTATCGGCCACATAAAGTCCAGATATTCCATGAACTTGACCATAAGGATTCGTCCCAGAGGTCGATGGATCTGCACCCATGCGACAAGTCCCCATGTCATGTCCGTCCTGTCCCGGCAAGCTTAAACAGATGGTTGGCTGCCCATTTTTTGAAATTAGAGAAGCTTGCATGGCCGAATAGGCCTTCTCAAGCCCCTCCCACATTTGCTGTATAACATCCAAATCACGTTGGCTGTAGCAGAAATCAATCTGAAGCTCAGGCACACCGTACTCATCGCGTTTATTTTCATCTAGGCGAATGTGGTTCTCAACGCGCGACTCAACGACTCCTATTCCTATTCCTGAAATTTCAATTTCAGCTTGCAATGGCTGTTGCTTATTATGGTACCAATAATATTCACCAGGACCGTATAGCAGAATCTCATAAGGATACACTTCTGTATGAGGCACCAATATATTTAAATTACCCAATACTTCAGGAAATTCACTCCGACTTATGATTGCTGTGCTAATTAATCTGGAGTGATTAACTAAATAGTGACCGATACCAGGCCCACGAATGCCGGAATTTAGCAGTAATCTCGGTGTCTCCATGGTGCTTGCTGACAAAACGACATTTCTGGCTCGTAGCTCATACACCTGTTTGTCAGATGACATTACCTGCACGCCACAAGCCCTCCCTTGCTCATGCAGCACCTGTACAGCTCTTGCATTTACGGCTAGATCATATGGGATGCGGTCCAGGGCATTAGCAAGCAATAAAATCGAACTGAAAAACACGTTTGAATTCAATGTTAAATTTGCTGCAAGCGGCATGGGGGTCGCGTTAGGAAACCCGCCGCTCAGTAAGCGCCCAAGTAGGAGCTCCGTCATTGCGGCTCCCTGGGGATAACTTTTTGTAACATTTAATAGTGCTTCCGCAATGTTGTAGTAAACTTCCAAATCGCCATAACTTATCGGCCAATCCTTATAATCAGCAGGGTGCATCCGTGGACTTGTTGCAGCCCACAACAACGTCCTGCCACCCAAAGCCTGAAAACGTTTTAGGCTCCACGGGAGATTTGAACCATAGGCACATCCGTTCCGTGGAGGATATCGTCCCATCTCTGTACTATTCCAAAGGTCCTGCAACCGATTGAAGTCATAGGTAGGCATATTCATCGCATGTGAGGTCAGAAATAGATCTCCCGCCTCAATTATACCAACGCGCTTTCCGCATCCCTCCCATTGTTCGGCCAATCTCCAAAGCATGGCGCCTCCTCCAGCCCCGGTGCCAACAATTAGGACGTCATACTCCGTTGCTGCCATCTCTTCTAGTGAGGTAAGAGGAATCCATCCATCCAGATGCTCGCTCTGCGAGGTTATCCCATTTCCTATCATTTTCAACCACATCCTTGGGTCAGATAACCCAAATATATGATTTCTTTACTAATCTCAGACTTTATGTGCTCCAACAAAACAGAAAATGTGCCCGGTCAACTTACGTTGAACCGGGCACATCATGTTGAACAGCTTTTAGAGGATCAGTTTGGCGATACCTACTATATCTTCAATGCTAATCTTGCCGTCATGATTGTAATCCGCGCTTTTCGCCTCATTCCAGTCGCTGCTAATCGAAGTTTTCCCATAATGTGCAGCTGCCTTGCCCAAATCGCCAATATCGACGGCGTTATCCCCATTGATATCTCCTTGCGCATATACGGTGATGATCTGCCCGCTAAAAGCTTGCAACGCCTGGTTTAACGTATTGGCCGCTTCATCTAGCTGTTGTTGGGTAGCCGCTGGGTTCCCGCCCACAGCAGCTGCCGCTTGGATAGCAGATAATAACACTGCTTTGGAGTTAAGCGCATATTGTCCAACTAGGGTTCCTTCTACTGCATGATCATAAATGGACTGTGCCAGCTGAATGACTGTCTGCAGCGTTGTTTTATCTGTCGCCGACGCTGTAACCGATACCGTTAGGTTAGCTGGAGTAGCATCCAGTTTCTGCGCTAGCCCATTGGAAACAGCTACTTGGGTCAGGACCAGATTTGTTGTCGTGAACGGGTGATTCGGCTTCGCGAACCAATTGAATTTGAATACATCCCCGCTTGCCGTTATCGCCCCTGTATTCCCTTGGCTCACAGCGATAATCCGAATTTGGCCAGGTACGTCGGTATGCGTCTGAACCTCCGTAAAGCCAGATACTAACGGATCTACGGATACAAAGTCGATGGTGCCGGCATCAAAAGTTAATGTGATATCTGCCGCATAAACCGCCGAATATACGCTGGCTGTTACATTGTTTAAGCCGAACTGCGTCGAGAACGCAGCACCTGCTTGAACGACTGCCGGACCCGTAAGCGTAGCCTGCGGCATGTCCGTCGGCAGAGGTGTCTGACCGCTGATGATAATGTAATTGGAGCCTTGAATACCGCTGCCATCTGTAGCTGTTGCTACCACCTTGACGATCCCGTCCTTTTTCGCGGTTAGCAGTCCGCCATCTGTAATGGTCGCTTTATCTGTTATGGTTACGCCATCTGTTTCATAGAACGCCCATGTCACAGACTTGTCCGTCGCATTGGCCGGGAGCACCGAAGCCTGTAATTGAAGGCTTCCGTCCTTCTCGGTAATCGTAGTCGCCGAACTTGTGACAGCGATCGATTGTACGTTCACCTGCCCAATCTGTGTTAGCACAAACGCTTGCAGTGCGGTGTTCAACGCTGCCGTTGCAGCTTCGAGCTCCTGATTAGCAGCAGAATTCAGGTCTACAGTATACTGCGCTTGTACGATTGCTGCTAGCAGGGTTGATTTCGAACTTGCCGGGTAATTGCCGACGGCTGTTCCTACTACAGCAAGATCATGTTGAACCTGGGCATTCGCAATAAGCGCCACTAGATCAGCTCTATACGTGTTTTCAGTAACCGTAACATTCGCTACAGCCGGAATGACTGTGCCATCTACATCACCATTCACGATAAAACTGCCAGCTGCCGCATACTTGGACGAATCTATCGGATCCCACTGAACCGACTTAACGGCAGTTGTTCCATTGTTGTACATCACGGTGACACTTGCAGGCAGAACCGGTGCAACATCCTCAGCCGTAACTACATTTACTGGCATAACGCCCGAAATCACGGGAGCCTCTGCTTCAACAGTCAGCTTCGCATCCGCCCAATCGCCGTGATCCTCACTGTTTCCATTGCCTGAATCCGTAACTTCCAAGATTAGCTCTTTATAACCTTTAACATTCACTTTCATAAATTGGGCATTATCCGACTCTCTCAATACACTTCCGGAGTAAAGTGACTCGATTGTGTTATCGTTCTTCACTCCTGACACTTTAAATTGGATCGAGCCGTTGTAACTTCCGCCGTTCACTTCCTTATCTACGCCAATGAAGGAGGAGAAAGTTTCATAATTAGCCCCAGTAAGATCATACTTGATCACTGAATTGGCATGAGTGCCAAGGCCTTTGGCCAAAGAAAGATCCTCGGCTCCATTCATCAATACGATCGCATTGCCGCCAATGCTCTTGTCTTTCTTAACATCCAACCATCCCGAGGTTGCGCTTAACCAGTTCAGATCGCTCAAATAGTTAACTTCAGGCAAATCTATCTTCTGTTCGGCTTTGCCTTCCGCAACTCTAAACGTCGCATTGGCCCAGCTAGCATGATCCTCGCTATTATCGTTATCGCTCTGCGTAACAACAAGCTCCACGATGCTTGCGCCAGCTACACGGACATCAACTGATTTAGCCACGTCGGTAACTTTCATTACACCGCTCGCAAATTTCTCTACGCCGTCTACAAGCACCTTGAACTCTACATCGGCGTAAGATGGCGATTTGGCGATTTCTTGGTCGACTCCAACAAGAGCATTGAAGGACTCATAATTTTTACCGGAGATATCAAACATAATTCTTGAATTCGCATGTACGCCAAAGCCCTTCTCGTACGTTACAGCGCCGTTACTGCCCATTAGTCTTATCGCATTTCCGTCCAGGCTTTTGTCCTTCTTAACGGTTAACCAGCCTGAGGATGCATGTAACCATTCCAGGTCGCTCGCGTAGCGATCCACCAACTCAAAGTTCAGCGTGTAGACTTCTTGTTTCGCTCCGCCGTCTGCTGTAGCTGTGATGGTTGTTGCGCCTGGCAAGCTGTCGGCTGGGTCGATGACCAACTGCACGTTTTCAGATGCTTTGTCCACGGTAACTGTCGGAACTTCCAGGTTTTTTTCTCTCAAAACAGTCAGCATCGCCGTGCGATTCTCAGAATGCAGGCCACTGACCGGCACTCCGTTCACTTTTACATTTTTAATCAGAGAAGGCAGTCTTTCCACTTTCCATAATTGACTGTCGCTTCCGGTATATGTGTTTTGAACAACCGGATTTCCTTCAGCTGCAGAACCGTTGCTGTTTTCCAATGCCAACAAGCTATTTACGTTGGTAATTTTGAAGTAGCCATTGCCGACATTGGAGATGGCCCACTGCTGGTTTATGGCTGCAGGATCTGCTGCAGTTTCAGAATCTGTCCATTGAATGACTGGTTTTCCAGGCGATTTACTGGCGCCCGGAACATCCATAACATGTCCGCTTTGCTTATTGGCAAGCTTATATTTGCCCAGACCCAAATCATCGATAACCCACTGTTGATCCAGCGCACCCGATTGGGTTCGCCCGGCAACAGCCGCTCCATTCGCAGGCGGACTCCCGACTCCCAATGCTTTGCCGGTCGCTTTATTGACGATGCGATACAACGTATTGACATCAAAGGAGTCAATCCCCGTTCGAGTTGGAACTTCATTGGTGTAAGAGCCGACTGCCAGCTCGCCTGCAGCAGCGAAGCCGCCTACGGCCGAATTCACTTCCAGTTTGACATAGCGTGCTGTTTGCGATGGGAAGGTCACACGTTTCATGGTCTTGTCCCCGTCCCATGTGCCGCTTTTAACCGAAGTGAAATTCGTTCCGTCCTCGCTTACGTATAACGTATAAGAAGTAATCATGCCTTGTGTTAAATTTTGCGAAGGCAAATAATTCAACATATTAACGTTGTTGTACGTGTAGCCTAAATCGAGTGTAATAGATTGAGGCAGAGATGTGCTGGTCTGCCAAACCGTCTCAACGTAAGTATTTACATAATCCATATGCCCATCAATCGCATTGCTTGCATTCCCGCTAGTAGCCGTTGCTGAATTCGCTGTAATCGGATGCTCCATCACGATTGGTTGTTGCGGCAGCGGAGGTCGAGATTCATTCGGCGTCCAGGCTTGTCCAATCTCCCCCAATCGATTGACTACGTTATCATCCAACTCCCCATCCGGATTCGGTGAAACGTTGACCAAAAAGTTTGTATAACGCGGTTCCAAATAGCCAAGATGATCCTGCACAATATTCTGCACGCTTGCCGGCTCTGTATTCGTCATCCAATCGTGCCAGAACCATTGATTGGATACTAGCGGCATGCCCTGATTAGCGGCAAACGAATTGTTGGCAGGTGCCCAAACGCCCTTAGGTTCTTCGAAATAAATGATGTCCTCATCCCATGGCTGCGTTTGTCCATTATGATCCACAATAAGAATATTAGGTTGTAAGCGCTTTATTAATTCGCGAATTTCTTGATAGGGAACTTCATTATGACCCATCTCCCAGGCCCAGCCGTCGATAATCAACACCGGAATTTCGCCGTAATTCGTCAGCAACTCGGTTAGTTGCCCTTTAATAAATTCGATATCCGATCTGCTGACCGAACCTTTCTCAATCCCTTGCTGACGATCCCAGATGGAGAAGTATAGCCCCGGCAAAATTCCCTGAGCACGCATGGAGTCTACATATTGTCTTACGATATCTTTCTTGTAGGGGCTCTTCATCACATTGTAATTGCCATATTGGGTTGGCCATAGGGCAAATCCGTCATGGTGTTTGGTCGTTAGAACGGTATATTTTATGCTTGCGGATTTGGCGGCTGTTGCCCATTGATCCGTATTCACATGCTCAGGATTAAAAGATAGCGGATCTTGTCCTGGCGTGACCCATTCCTGATCGTGATAGGTTCCCATGTTATAGTGGATAAACATACCAAACCTGAGATCCACATAGTTTTTCTGATTCGTGTAACTATCATTGACAACGGGGTTTGCCGGGGTTTGATTATTTGTAGTTGCAAATACGGGGGCCACTGAGGCAAAAAAAAGCATAAATATTAGTCCTACGCATGTTGAAATCTTCTTATTCAATTAAATCCCCTCCTTTTGAAAAAGTAAGCCTGCTGAAAGCAGGCTTACCGTACATGTTGCTATAAACTTTCTTTCTAATTGATCAAATTCGCATATTGCAGCACTCGTTTGATGATGACAGCCGCTTCAGCGCGAGTGGCTACATCTTGAGGTGCAAACGTCGTTGCTGTTTTGCCTTGAATCAATCCTTTGCTGGCGGCGTCTGCTACCGCGCTTCGGGCATAATCCGACAACAGGTCTTGATCAGCGAACGGAGCATTCAGCGCGCTGGCGTTAGATGCTGATGATCCCTTCACGAGCCCAATTGCTTTCATCATCATCACGACCATTTGCTCTCTTGTAATCTGCGCATCTGGGTTGAATTGACCCTCTGCTATGCCTTGAACCAAGCCGTACTTGGCCGCTGTATTCACTTCTGGGGCATACCACTGCGTGTCTGGGACATCGGTGAAAACACTTTGCCCGGCCTCCTCAGCAAGTCCCAATCCTCGCACAAGCAAGGCGGCGAATTGAGCGCGGGTGACTTGCATCTCAGGCGTATACGTACGCTCCGAAGTCCCGTTAATAATCATCTTCGAAGCTAACTGTTCCACATCTTGCTGCGCCCAGTGACCAATCATATCGTCAAACGTTTTCTTGTTTTGAACGATCGCGTACAAACTGTTCGTATTCCGGGTCACCTTCACTTCAGTTTTGCCGCCCTTCACGGAAAATACGGAAGGCACGAATTTCATTTCTCCTGTAGCCGGGTCATAAACGACCGCTGTCGCTGCCGACGAATCTTGAAGCATTGTATCTACATGAATAACGCGTGTCACAAAGCTGTTGCCAAAGCTATGAATTTCCTCTTCTTTGTCCTTGGTTTTAAGAATGACTTTATAATCGATCATATCGCTCACACGCTCCATGCCCTTATCGGAAATGGATTGATCAAATTTCGTTTCATGCAGTGATTTGGCCTTATCGATACGAATAATCAGCGTCGCACCTTCTACACCTGCCATAGCTGAGAAATCCGCATTGTTCAGTATCGACATCGGAAGATCGTATGTGCCCAAATGGCTTTGTACCCTTAAAATGGTATCTTCATGATCCTTCAGGTTGTCGAACAACGTTGGCAGCGGTAATTCTATGGCATTCAACTCACGCTCACCAGGAATCTCAAAACTCAAAACGGCGCTGCCGCTCGTTGCTTGCAGATCTGTTAGTTTCTGCGTCAGACGTTTGCTGTCAATAACCGCTGTTACAGACGTTTGACCGTCTTGTGCCGTTTCGATTCGGAGTTCCGATTCTTTGGGTACGTATAGGGTCGCATCCTCTTTCGTTGGCGGAGTTATCGGCCCCGCTCCTCCCCCTATTCCAGTTCCAGGTTCAGACACTGCAACAGAAATCGTTAGATTTGCCAGGGACGCATCCATCTTTTGACCAAGTGCATTAGAAACGGTTACCTTGGTTAGATTCAGATTCGTTGTCGTGGATGACTGTTGAGGCTTTGCCTTCCAATTGATTTTGAATACATCTCCGCTTGCGGTAATAGCTCCTGCTTCACCTTCACTGATCGCGATAATCCGAACTTGACCCGGTACATCCGCTTTCGTCTCAACCACTGTAAAGCCGGATTTCAATGCATCCACGGATACAAATTCAATCGCATTCGCATCGAAACTTAGTAATATGTCTGCTGCGTACACGCTGGAAGATGCGCTATTCATTACGTTAGTTAATCCAAATTGGGTTGAGAATGCAGCTCCTGCTTGAACCGCTGTCGCGCCTGTTAACGCAGCATGAGGCACATCGGTCGGTGTCGGTGTCTGACCGCTGATCAGAACATAATTGAAGCCTTGAACACCGCTGCCATCAGTCGCTGTCGCCACCACTTTCACAATTCCATCATTATTCGCCGTGAGCAGTCCGTTGGCATTAATCGTTGCTTTATTCGTCATCGTGAGACCGTCGGCTTCCCGAACGCTCCAAGTGACTTGACCGTTTGCACCCGAAGGCAGTACTATGGTATGCATTTGCAGCGTGCCGCCTTGTGCCGTAATCGTATGAATACCACCTGCGCCGCTCACAGAAATCGATTGAACGAGGTACACACTATCGGTTACTGTCACATTCGCAACAGCAGGTATGCTCGTACCGTTAACTGTACCGTTCACGATAAAGCTGCCGACTGCCGCATATTGGGACGGATTAACCGCATTCCATTGCACAGACTTCTGAGCCGTCGTCGCATCATTAAAAGTCACGGTTACCGTGCCAGGCAGCACCGGCGCGGTGTAGGTAACAGTAGACACTGTTACTGGTATTACGCCTGTAATGACAGATGCAACTTGCTCCCACTTCGCATACAGCGTGATATCAGTTGCTGGGATCGTATTCACACTGAAATCCCATGGTGTAGTCAACGCTTCCTCTTGATACCAGCCCGCAAAAGTAAACCCGTTCTTCACCGGAGCTTCAGGTGCTGCAATCTTCGAACCTTCTACAGTTCCGTACACAGAACGAACCTCACTTCCACCGTTGCTGTTGAAGCTCACGGTCGTACCTGTTTTGAAGACGGAGAAATTCCACTCGTAGGACCATCTTGCGGCAATCGTTCGATTCTCGGTATTCAGTTCGATAGGAAGCCATACATATCTGGAATCTTTTAGATCATTTGGATACCAGCGATCGGCCATAAAAATGAATTTATTCGGCACAAGATTGCCATTGACATCGCGGTAAGGCAGAACATGCGTGCTTTGACTTTCGTGAGTCGTTCCTTTCCAGTCATCCACAAACGGATCGCCTTTATCCTCCCATGGACCAAACATGCCATTCGTGGACACGTGATAGTTAGCACGGTTTGGATTCCAACCCGTCAAGCCGGACGTAATCATATAATAAACGCCGTCTTGCTTGAAGACCGTTGGGGCTTCCCTCCAAGATTTAAAAGCTCTTACATAATGAACGCCCTCTACAGACTCGCCATTTCCATTCTGAGCAGGACCCGTGTAATCATCATTCAACATCGTGATAACGGTCGTAGCATTTTCTTCAGATGCATAAATCAAATAGGCTTTGTCATCTGTAGCATCATTGCCATCATCATCGACATATAGCGTCATATCGCGAAGCATGCCGTCATTGCCACCGGGTTCGCCTTTATTCGGCAATCGGAATGTTCCAAGATATTTGAACGGCCCCGTCGGCGAATTGCTGACGGCAACGCCACCTTCCGCCGTCCAATAAGATCCGGCGATCGGCCCGTCTTGATGCCACCACATCACATATTTGTCCGTTTTCTTGTTGTAGACGACCTTTGGACGTTCGACAACTTTATCCCAGTTAAAATCTTTGTACATCGCTTGTTTCTCTGCATTCGTTTTGTCCGCGTACAAAGCATTTAGCTCAGCTATACGTTCAGGCGAATTATGTTTGCTTAACGAATTGACCGGCGATTTCATTGAACCCGTATAGTCGGCATCTCTGCTAGTGATGTTAACTACCCGATTCGGATCGAAAGGAACACCGCTGTTCTTATACGTCTCGCTATTCTCGTCCAAATATAACGGCAGGTTCCCGCCAGGCAATACTGATTCGCCAAGCTGCGGGTTGTTGAATACCGGCAATACGATCCCTTCATTTTTCCAATTATACAAATCCTTAGAAGAGTACGCGTGAACGCCAGTTACCGGTACATAACCTGAGCCAACATTATTTTCTGTTTTGTCTTCCCCATACCAGTAGTACGTTTTGTTCTTCTCGTTGTACAGAACTCCTCCGCCATGAGCCTGAATGGGAACGCCGTCTCCATCGAGCCACACTTCGCCACTTTTAATGGAATCTGTTTTACCAATAGTCTGATAGAGATTGTATAAGTCCTGCAGAGCGCTAGTGTAGTAAGGAATGCTTTCCTCCGTTAAATCGCTGAGCGTACCGATTGATGCAATTTTACTTTCAATTGCAGCCGCTACTTTCGGACTAATGCTAGACGCTGTACGTAATTGCGTAATGGCATTTTCCAAGCTTGACGTATCGAAGCCAGTGGATATTTTCTGGCTGACAGCGATCTCTGCAGTAGTTAGCGTATTACCATCGCCGCCTGTAGAAATAGCCTGAATTGCTACATATCTGGCTTTATGCGATTTGAATGTTGCCGATTGTGCGCTGGAACTGGATGTGTCCCAAACGCCATTCGCTGCAAAAGTGAAATTTTGGTCCAAATAAGCTTGCGTACCGTTCACCGGTTTATTGGTTAAATCCGCTTCGCTATAGTAAATCTTAAATTGCCCAATTCTTCCGTTCGCCTTGTCCTGTCTTGGCGTAACCATAACTTTTCCAACATCCGGCTTGTTCTGACCCAGGTCCACAATGATGTAATCGCCAGCTCTGTATTTTCTTCCGTTTGATTCCCAGTTGGTTTCATAAAACGTTGAATTGTTGTTATCCAGCATGAGGCTGGAAGGATTTGATCCATACGCTTCCGGAGCGTAGAAGAGACTAATCCCGTTAGTTTGCTGTTCATTGCTTTGGATTTTGGCTATTTCGGCAGTGAGTTTGTTTGCCTGCTTCACCATTTCTTCTTTGGTTGCCGTACTGTTGTTCAGGAGCGTCGTACCTTGCGTGCGCAATGTTTTCAGATCAGTCAAATAAGCAGAATCACCTGAAAAATTGTTAATGAACGTAGACGCTGCAGCCATCGCATTGTCAAGCTTGGACGTATCCAGAGTAAATCCAGTCTTGTTGAAAAAATTAATTTCAGCTGCAGATGCATACTGCTTACCTGCATCGCTTTTCGAAGCAAGCGCTGTAAACTTCACATAGGAAGCGCCGTGTGCGTTAAAGGTTGCCGACTTCTCCAGCCTGTCCGCATCCCATGTTCCTTCGGCAACTTTGGTGAAAGAGGTGCCATCAGGGCTAACGGATATTTCAAACTTGGTTACAACGCCGTTCCAATCAGTATCCTGCCTCGGCACATAGCTTAGCTTGTAAACACCGTCATACGCCTTGTTAAGGTTGTAAGTTATGGATTGTGGAAGCGGTGTATAGGAGCCATCCCAAGCCGTATGCCATTTCGTGCCGATGTCGCCGTCCAACGTTTTCGCAGGTCCTTCGCCGGATGCGGAACTGTCTGCCGCTGCCGTTATTTGGCTTTGCGGTATGATTCCGGACGAATTAGATTGCTGATTATACTCAGCGGTAATTTTGCCTGTGATGTTTGTGATAGCTTCTTGTGTCACGTAAGCGGTATCCCGAACTGCCTTACCCTCGCTAACTAACGATTGCAATGCCGTCAAGCTAGGGTTAGCAGTTATCAATGCCTCTGCGCTGGCAATTGTCTGATTTAGCGTATCCTTATCTACGGTAAAACCTGGCTTTCTCATCATGTTGATCTCGGCTGCCGATGCATACTGTGCTCCGGAGCCGTTCGTTTGGTCAACTTTTAGTCTTACATAGTGAGCGGCGGTCGACGTGAATGTTGCTGTTTTCTCGGTTTTGTCGTTATTCCATGTGCCTTGCGCAACAGGATTGAAAACGGTACCATCATTGCTCGTTTCGACGGTATACTTCGTAATAATGCCATTCCAGTCTGCATCCTGCCTTGGTAAATAGCTCAGCTTGTAGACATCGCTATAAGTTTGCCCAAGGTTATAAGTAAGGGTATGCGGACCTCCATCGTAAGGATCCCAAGACGAATGCCATTTGCTTGAAGCATTCCCATCCAGTGTTTTCTCAGGTCCTTCTCCGGATTGAGCGCTGCTAGCCGTTGCACTCATCTGACTCTGAGGAATAACTGTATTACTCGTATAGGATGCTCCGTCAATCACAAACGTTGTAATTGATTTCGGGCTAACTGTCGTAGTTAATGTTTTATTAACGATCGGAACATTTGCATGCTGCTCTACATTTTCCGCAGAAGATGAAACATATGGCGATGCAGTCCCAGTGACCGCATCGAACTGCGACATGTCTAATGAAATATCTTGGCTCGTCGTGTTTGCATTTTTATATACAACATAGATTTTATTATTGGAAGGATCATAAGCGGCTAACGTGTTATCGTTGTTATCTCCAATGAATCTTGATCCCTCTGGGATAAATCTACTAAACTGCGCCATTGCATAATATTTCTTCCCGTACCACCATTGCTCCGTATCGAAATCTGCGTGAAGAAGACCCCAGTTCATGTCTTCCTTCTGCATGTTTTTTTCGCTCTCAATAGCCTGCCAAAGTACCCAAGCCTTAGGTTCAAGCCAAGTAATATCCGTCATAATTCTTTCTGCTAGTGCCAAGGCTGGTTCGAAATCATCATGATTATGAGCAACACCGGAAGGACCTAGATCCACCTCAGACATCCATAACGGCTTATCTGCAGCTTTAGCTGCATCTCTTACAGCAGTTCGGTTCGACCCGCTGTATGTATGGGTATTCATTTGGCCAATGTTATCCTTTGTTGCAGCGTCATACGAGTTCCAGTCGGTCATAAATGTATCTACACTTGTTTCGTCCATAGCCGAGATTGCGACAGATTGGAGTCCTTTGGAGTCAAGCTTGGCACGAGCCGCATTAATCATTTTCGCTTGCGAGCCCGTATCCCAGTGAGAACCTTCTTGCCCTCCGCCAAATCCCCAATAATTCGTATTCGGTTCATTGATCGGAGACAACGTATCGAACTTAATTCCCTCTGTATCGAAGTGTTTGACAACAGTCGCCAAATAATCTGCGAAATTATCATACTCCGTCGATTTCAAGTTATCTTTCCAAGCATCCGAATTCCCAGTCGTACTTCCACTAACCGTCATATAGTAAGGAGCAGAATTGGAGAACGCTTCCAATTTATCGGCCCCTCTTGCTATTGCTGCTCCAAGCCACCAACGTTGATTCGCATCCTGTGTCCAATCGTACACGCCAGCCGAAGGCGAGAATCCAGGTACTTCACCGCCTTGGCGCATCGTTTCATACGCAGGATTTTCACCACCACCTATGTTGTACCTGGCAATATTGAAATTCAATCCCTGGGGCGAATAAAGCGCATCGGCCAAAGCGTTTTTAGTATCCTCGTTCCAGCCGCCTGTAACATTACCAAACCAAGCTAAGGCTGTCCCCCACCCGTCCCAGGATTGCTGCATGTTGCTTGGATCTAGATTAATCGTAGCTGCAGCGGCACTTGCCTTCTGAGCAGGTAATCCGTAAAACGTAGGTGTAAGTAAAGAAACAGCAAGGCAAGAAGCAAATAACCTACGTCCAGTTTTTGTAGTCATCATAAAAACCTCCATCTTAGATAGCTTAACAACAAAAAACCATAATTTGGAACCGCTTACCAAAATACCTAAAAAAATAATGGGAACCGATTTTCATCAATCTCCCATAAAATGAGGAGAGGAGATGACAACGCATCCCTCTCCCATTTTCATGCCTAAACCTTACTTACTTGCTTGCTCTTGCTTTCGCCCACTTGTCATTCAGATCATTAGCGATCTTATCAAGTGCCGTTCCGCCCATCATTTCTTGACCAAGCTTTTTCCAATCCAATTGAATGGAGTTTACATATTTGTTGAAGTTTTCGCCGCCTGGACGATAGTTGAACTCTTCAAATTTGTTATTTTTGTAGAAATCATTCAAGAATGGAACATCCGCTTTGACGCCTTCCATGACGGAGTTCGCTTGCTTCTTATTCACGTAGAAGGTGTAAGCATCCGAGCTGAACATCCACTCTTGGAATTTCTTAGCCGCTTCTTTGTTTTTGGATTTATTGTTAATACCGAAGAAGTTATCCGTGAAGGTCATCACTTTCAGCGGCTCTGTCTCCGAATGACGAGCAGGCAATGGGAATGCTGCGATATCGTCGATGTTACCTACTTTAGATTTGTATTGTGGCAAGTACCACAGACCCGCGGCAATAACAGCTGCCTTTTTCGCTTCAAACAATCCTGTTGCTTGGTCATTGCTTAATCCTAGTGGATCTGCGCCCATTACCTTGGCATCATACAAAGCTTGGATATCGCTGTAAGATTTGTAGAAAGGTGTACCCTTCTCAAAAGGCTTGTCCATACCAGCGATTTTGTCGTAGTAATTTTCGTCACCGGATGCTAACAACGGCATAAACTCATTGAACGGATAGTTCGGCCAGGAGTCCTTACCGCCCATTGCATAAGGCTGATATTTACCGCTCTTCTTAATCTCCGTTAATACGCTTACAAACTGCTCCCAGGTAGTTGGAACGCTTAAGCCTAATTCTTTAAAAACACTTGGATGGTAGTAAACAAGTTCTGGGAAAGAGATGACTGGCAATGCTAGAACTTTGCCATCGACAGCAAATTGTTTCGCTTTTGTATTTTTAGCCGTAACAGTCAAATCATCAAGTGGCAGAAGCTCCGCTTTGAAATCATTGATGAAGTTAGGCTTCAATTCGATAATATCCGGCAGCTCGTTAGCAGCTAATCTTACTTTCATCGCTTGCAGATAGTCGCCGTCGCTTTTGAAAGTTTCAACTTCCATCTTCACGTTCGGGTTAGCTGTTGAAAACTCTTTCACTTTTTTAGTCCAGCTATCTAGGAACTCGCTGTCGCTATCCCACATAGCAAGTTTTAATGTAATCGCATTCTCTTTTGTGGTGTCTGCTGCTGGAGCAGCTGTAGTACTCTCTTTAGTAGCCGTGTTTGCTCCGCAACCTGTTAATCCAATTGTCAGGGCAATGGAAAGTACGGATGTGACTAATTTCTTTTTCATAATATTTCTTAACCCCCTCAAGATTACGTACGTTATTTACATCTTTATCTTACAGAAATACAGAATACGCTTTCATTGATATATTTAGTGATTAACTTGATAAATTTTGTGCTCATTCTTTTTTCCTTGAATAATTATCCCGATATTTCTGAGGGCTGAGTCCCCGATACTTCTTAAACACGCGGCTGAAATGTTCAGGATTCTCATACCCCACCTTAACCGCAATTTCGTACATTTTCATATCCGTTTCAATCAGCCTGGTGGCCTCATTGATCCGAAGTTTCGTCACATATTCAATAAAATGTTCGCCGGTTTCTTTCACAAACTGTTTGCTCAAATGGCTTTCCGTTACCTGTGCCCACTCACTAACTTGCCCCAGGGTAATAGCTGTACAGTAGTTTTTCTCTACGTAACGTTTGACTCTTTCCACCAAGCGCTGCGGGTTTTCTTCACGTATTTTGTCAGGATGAAGTAGATCGGCCATGCGAAAGACAAGCTTCTCAATCCACTCATGCAGGTCTTCACGGAACGTGAACTGTTCAACAATCTCATAGGGCCTACGTCGTGTTTCTATCACGTGCGTCCAGTTCATCCCCTTTGCATGCAGCAATGCGCCTATGTTCCAGATCAATTCCTCATAAATCGGCAGAGAGCTCTCCAGGGTCACATTCGGCACGTCACTCAACTGACTTAATCC
Organism: Paenibacillus sp. J22R160; assembly: GCF_059692135.1. Taxonomy (NCBI): domain Bacteria; kingdom Bacillati; phylum Bacillota; class Bacilli; order Caryophanales; family Paenibacillaceae; genus Paenibacillus; species Paenibacillus sp. J22R160. The sequence goes on from NZ_JCAUAU010000006.1 coordinate 113,338, forward strand.
TGTATGCAGTTGCTGCTGCCACAGGCTATCCCCCTTCTCCATCAGGTACATCATCACAGTATAATCCCATGGTATAAGATGGGGCCTCTCGGTTATGTTGACCGTTTCGGGATAATACACGCGCCCAGGTCCTTCTGAGAATCGCAAACTTGCCAAATTGCTTGCTTGACTGTATCTAAGATGCCAACTTTTCCAGTCTGTACACGAGTCTGATACGCCTATAGAAAGCGAAACATTTAGAAAGTTTTTTACCGTATTGCGCAATGAATCCAGGAGCTCCATCACGCGTCCCCGTAGATTTAAATAGCTGGTCGATGACTCAAAACAAAGTAAGAACGCATACTCATCCTCTTGAACTTGCAATAATTCATAAGGGTGTTTAACGATTTCCATCCCTTGTTTAATGATCTTAACTAAATGATCCTGATTTTCCGTACCTCCATGCAGCTCCACATTCGCAGTAGGAGATTGTATATCCGGCAAAACAGATACGATAACATGCTGAAAGTTCGCAAATTGCAGCATCCACTTTTGAAAGGAGGCATCCTGCGTCAAGTTATGGCTGTAGATGTAATCTTTATCGCACAACAGACCTCGGAGCCAGGTTTCTCGCTGCTTCAAATCGGACTCATTGGTGCTTTTATTCAAATTTGCCGTAGAAATCGTCTTTTCTTTAATCTGGCTAATCGCTTTTTCAATCACAGGGATGATATGTTCGGGATCAAGATCCGCCTTCATAATGTAATCGACAGCCCCAAGCAGAAACGCTTTACGCACAAAATCAAAATCTGAATAAGCACTAAGCACAATACTTAGCGGTGGATTAGCCAAATTTGCTTCCTGCAATTTAGATAGCAAGGTAAGTGCATCCATAACCGGCATGCTCATATCAACAATCATCAAATCAACGTCCTGATGCACCGATATGCGTTGCCACGCTTCATAGCCATCCGCAGCCTCAGCCACCACCTCGCAGTCCAAATCACCCCACGGAATAATCGCCCCCATGGCTAGTCTTACAAGCGGCTCGTCATCAACGATCATGACTCTAAACATTCTTTTCCCCCATTCTGAATAAAGCCGATATTGCCGCCTTAATCCTGAACAATGACTTGATCGTACTTTTGTTCTATGATACCTGGGACTTCGTATAGTAAATAAGATCGACCACTTACTTCTCCGCGAAACGAGCTCGGAAAGGACATGTATTCTTGTTTGGATAGAATAGGAAGGACCGCAATATCAACGGACAGCCCGAATTTCTCCTTCAACATCAAAGCCGAAATAAAGCTTTTTTCAATGAGGATGACACGATCATATTTCGTATCGTATAAGCAGAATTTCATAGGAAAGACACGCCCCCCTTTATCCGTTTCTCTAAAATAATCCGGATAATAACAGTTACTTGCGGCACCATCTTCGGTTTAAGCAGACTTGTCATCGGTCAATGATGCCTGCAATTGGTCAGGGTCACTCGATAATAGTGGCAGTACCACGATGACTTCTGTTCCGACACCTAATTCACTGTTAATTTTCAAGCCGTACGGCTCGCCGTAATTTAATCGAATCCGATCATTCACATTGGCAATGCCAATTCCGCATAATGACTCCACCTTTTTCTCATGCAGCAAGGCTTCCATCGTCCGCTGTTCCATCCCTTTTCCGTTATCCGTGATTGTAATAATGAGTTGATCATTATTTTTTCTACTCGTTATTTTGACGATTCCCATTGCTTCTGTGCCGTAAAATCCGTGAATAATTGCATTTTCCAAAATAGGCTGCAGTAATAGCTTGAGTATATACGTGTCTATCACACAATCATCGATGTCATATTCGACTTTAAATCGGTCACCATAACGGACTTTCATAATATGGATATACTTCTCCAAACTTTGCATTTCGTCAAATACTTGGATGTAAGAACCGCCGCGATGAAAGGTTGAAGCTAACAATTTGATCAGAGAATCCGTCATTTCCACAAGATTGGTAGCCTTGGACAACATCGCCATAATCTTAATAGCATTAAGAGTATTCACTAGAAAATGAGGATTAATTTGAGATTGAAGCGCATCGATTTCCGCGCGTGTTTTCAGCTTTTCTTGTTCTTGCCTTTCAATGATAAGCTCCTGTATTCGAACAGTCATACTTTGAAATGTTTTGCCTAACGAATAAATTTCCAATGGCCCAGAAAGCTCCAGATCCACATGAAAGGATCCGCTTTTCATTTTATTCATTTGATAAATGAGTGACTTAATAGGACCAACGATACTCCTGATAAGGAAAAACGAGACAATCAAAAAAAGGATTAGCCCTGCCGCGGACACATTCATAATAAACTTGTAGATTTGTCTAACTGGGGCAGTCATCTGATCATATGGCGTAATGTAGATGATCTTCCATTCCGTCCGCTCCATGGTCAGGAAGGTTACGAACATCTTTTCGTCGTAAACCATTGTTTTAAAGTTACCGCTTTTCTTGTTTTGGGCTTGTTCGATTGTTTGTTTCTCAATGTTCTTATTTTTATCTTTGCTTGTGTCCAGCATGATACTTCCACTGCCATCCAGAATAATAAAACTACCGTTTTGGTTGGAGGTCGATTCTGCCAGATTCTCAAATGTTTTTGCTTGTATCACAAAATAGATCATTTCAACATCACTAAATGACCTTTCATATTGAGGAGCTATCGCTGCGGATAAAATATACTTGTCATTCGATTCTATCAGTACATTCTCTTCGGACCCGAACAACAAAACTCGCCCTTGATTTTGAAGAGCTTTCTGATAAAGCGGCGTTCCTTTCAATAAATTTTCGTTAATCCTAGTATTAATGTTATGAAAATGGGTGCCCTCAAAGAAATAGGCGCCTCCATCGCGATAAACGAACATCGCTGAGACAACGTCAGGCATATCATGCAAATAATTTTTTAATTGATTTTCTAATTGGATGGAAGAGTTGAATAGATCTTTGGATTGTGTGCTGCGATGGTACGAAGTAGCAAGGGTAATTAGATTATTATCCGAGGCAATTGCGGCAATCGTCCTGATATATCTACTTTTTTCCTGATCGATGGAGTATGATACTTGTTCCAATGTTTGCATGGTGCGCGATGTGATGTTAGCTAGCAAAATATCTGTATAAGCTCTTAATGACAGGAACGCAACTAAAACAATAGGCATCACGATGACAAAAAAGAACATCACGTACAGGATCGATGTGATTGGCCATCTCTTTTTAAGAATACGCACTGGCCGTCCCCCCATTTTCTCAAGTTAAACTATGGCTGTGAGATTACACACCCCACAAACTGATGGGTATCTGGGCACCAGGTATTTCGCGTAAAAGTTGAGGCGCTTTCATTTATTGCTAATCTCTTTTTCAACAGCATTCGACATGATCTACCGTCATCATAAATTTTATTACGAAATACGTCAACCCCCTATTAAATCCAATTAATTACAACGAAAGATAGAGAAGACATTGCCGTCTTCCCTATGAAATTAAATTATTTACAAACTTCTAAGATAGCTACTCCGTACGGCTCAAGCACCAGCGTCCGCTCATAGACTCGATGAGATAATAAATCCTTATAGGATCCAACATTCAATAGAACAGCTGATTCGTAAGCATTATGATTCAAAACAAAGGTATACGTTTTGTCTTCTTTCTGTCTGCTTCTAATCTCAACACCTTCAGGAGCTTGATGAGCCGTCGCCAAATTTAAACGTTCACAGATCGTTTTGCTGAGCCCTTCCAAGAATCTCTGTTCAGGGTCGGTTGCGACATAATAAGCTTCCCCTTGCCCGAATTTATTGCGGGTGATTGCCGGCATGCCTGCGTAAAAGTCACGTCCATAAACACCAAGCGCCTCTGCTCCTTCTAGGTGCAGCAAATCGCACAAAAGCCCGCATTCGTATTCACCATGGAGTTCTCCAAAAGCTGAATGCATCCTAATTTTATTTGTCATTTCCGGTTGAAGCGAATCGATTTCCTCTACCCATATTCCGAGCAGATCACGTAATTCACCTGGGTATCCGCCTAGTGTTACAAGATCGTTCTCATTCACGATCCCACTGAAAAATGAGGTGACAAACGTTCCGCCCTGCTTTACAAACGACTTCAGCCGATCGCTCACACCAGGTTTCATCATATACATCACTGGAGCGATAATTAATTCATATTTGGAAAAATCGCTAAGCGGACTAATAACATCAACATTTACGTTTAAGTCATAGAAAGCCTTGTAATATTTCTGTGCTTGCTTGAGATAATCCAGATCCACGTTCGGACCACTGGTCATTTCTACAGCATTCCAAGTATCAATGTCGAACAACAGCGCTACCTTGGACTCCGTTACGGAATCTATAAGCGTATCTCCCAATACCTGCAGCTCTTTACCTAATTGTGTGCACTCTTTAAATACTCTTGTATGCTCGTGTCCTGCGTGAGCAATCAATGCACCATGATACTTTTCACACGCACCGACAGATCGACGCAATTGGAAAAACATAACCGTATCTGCCCCGTGCGCTATCGCTTGATAGCTCCAAAGCCGCATAACACCGGGCCTTTTGAGACTATTGTAAGGCTGCCAGTTTTGCTGGCTTGGCGTCTGCTCCATCAGCATGAAAGGTTGTCCGTCCTTTAACCCTCTCATGTAATCATGCCTCATCGCGACGTTGCTCATGGGCTCATTCATTTGGGGATAGCTATCCCATGAAACAACATCCATATGGTCGGCCCATTTCTTAAGATCCAGACCGTTAAATAGTCCCCAAATATTCGACGTGATTTTAATATCCGGAGTGATCTTTTTGATCGTGTCGTACTCGCCCTGATAACACTCTAAGATAGCGTCAGACATAAATCTCTTATAATCTAATGCGATCCCTTGGAAGCACTTATTGTTTCCGTTCAAATTCGTAGGAGGTACAATCTCCTCCCATTCGTATACCGTATGAGACCAGAAGCTCATATTCCACACACGATTTACAACTTCTAATGACCCGTATTTCTTCTGCAGCCAAGTACGGAAAGAGGATGCACACGTATCACAATAGCAATGAGGCGCATATTCATTGCCAATGTGCCACACAAGCAAGGATGGGTGGTGTCCATAGCGCTCTGCCATCTTGGTCGCTAAACGCTGAGAAAACATCCGATAAACCCCGCTGTTTGGGCAGAAGTTGACGCGGGAGCCATGCGTACGTTTCCTCCCGTCAATATCGACGGGAAGGACTTCGGGGTACAAGCGCGACATCCAGGCAGGCTGTGCGGCAGTTGATGTAGCTAAGCACAGGAAGATGCCTTCCTTTGCGACTGTAGCAATAATTTTATCCAGCCATTCAAAATCATACGTATCTTCCGAGGGTTGCAGCTTCGCCCAGCTAAAAACGGGCAGCGTAACGATATTAATGCCCGCCAATTTAAACAATCGCATATCTTCTTGCCAAACTTCCTCCGGCCATTGGTCAGGATTATAATCGCCGCCATAATAGATGTATGGCAGTTTGTCATTAATCATTGCAGGTACCCCCAAAGTTCAATAATTGAACAGCTCTACTCTTTCATCGCTCCGTCCATTAATCCAGCAAAAATAAATTTCCGCAGCACCAAGTAAATCAAGATGGTTGGTAACATAACCAAAATAATGGCAGCTGACAGCTCATTCCAATAGGTCGCGCGCTCGCCTACAAATGTCATCAACGCGGTTGATAACGTACTAAGTTTCTTCGAAGGCATATACAGATATGGAATGTACATATCGTTCATGATATCAACGGCTTTGATGATCGCCAAGGTAGCCGTGGCTGGCAGCAAAAGCGGGAATAGAATCGAGCGGAAAATTCGGAAATACGATGCTCCATCGAGCAGTGCGCTTTCGTCTAGCTGCTTCGATATTTTCTCAATGAATTGCAGATAAATGAAAATTTGCATCAAATCTGTTCCTGCGTAAATGATCAGCGGCGCAAATAGCGTGTTGTAAAGGCCTAACGACTTAATAGTCTGAAAACGCGCCACTTCAGTCGTATAGGCTGGTACGACGGATGCGATAATAAATAGCAGAAAGATTGTTTTCTTGAAGCGGAAGTTAAACCGATTGAGCACAAATGCTGTCATAGCGCCGAGAATAGCATTAATGATTACGCTAGAGACCGTAACACTAAGTGAGTTAATTAACCCTACAAGCATATTCGCTTTCTCGAATGCGACGGCAAAATTGTGGAATGACCAGCTCTTAGGCAGCGCGAACGGCGATGTAGCCGCAAGCTCCGGAGACGTCTTGAATGCTGCGAACACAACCACAAGCAACGGGACGAAGATAATGATCGTGATGAGCGATAAAACGACGTAATAAAGCGACTTGCCCAGAAAGGAAACCAGCGATGCCTTGTCCATCCTACGAGGTTTGGCTGCTAGTTCGGCTTGAGACATGCTCATGATGATTTTTCCCCTTTCTCACGGATCAATAAGTTCTGAATGAAGCTAAACGCGATGATCATAACCATCAATATTATCGCCAAGGCCGAAGCTAAGCCATAACTATTGAATTTAAATGCCGTATTGATTGTGAAAATCGTAAACGTGCTACTGGAGGTACCAGGACCGCCTTGCGTAACAAGAAAAGGAATATCAAAGACTTGTAGTGCTCCCCGAATATTTAAGAACAAAATAATTTCAATGACGCGGCGGATACCTGGTAAAACGATAAAACGAATCTGCTGCATTTTGTTTGCACCATCAATTGTTGCTGCTTCATACAAATCGCTTGGTATGGACTGCACACCTGCTAGAAATAAGATGATATGGAAACCTGCAAATCGCCATAAAGAAATTGCAATAAGCGAATAGTTAACAATTTTCACATCACTAAGCCAGTTATGAATCCAACTCTCCAAGCCGACAGCCATCAAAAACTCATTGATCGGACCGTTTACTGGATTGTACAAATATCCAAAAATATAAGCGACAGCTACACCGTTGATGATGTAAGGAAGTAAAACGATAGAACGGAAAAACTCGCTAGCTCGCATTTTGGCATTCAACATAACCGCCAATAAAATCTCAATGGGAATCAGCAACGCATGGATAATAAAATAAAGCCAGTTATTCGAGAGCGATTGCCACACTTGCGACATTTTGAGCGCTTTCAAATAATTGTCAAACCCTACAAAGTGCAAATCTCTGCTAATCCCGTTCCAATCGGTCAAACTGTATTGAAACAGCTTCACCGTAGGATAAATTAGAAATAACAGCATTAATCCAATCGGCAACGCAAGAAAAGAAAAAATGAGCACTCTTTTTTGCATGATGTTATTCATGTACTTCCCTCATTCCTTAATCAATGGTCTTTGTAATGACAGCGGTGCAGGTGCATTCCCCTTTGATATCATCTTTTTGTAAGCCTAATTTTAGAGAGATTGGACGCGCTTTCACATGATAATTTTTGTGCTTTCAATTGATAAATTTTGTTGAGTAATCAAATAACCCCCGATAAATCAACAAATTGATTTATCGGGGGTTATTTAAATATGGATTGTTATTTTCCATTTATTGTGTTGTCATATCAATTAAAGTATAATTTATATCGTTCATACATTCGCACAGAATTTACACCGGCGCTTCCAGGAGATGAGAACGTTGCAGCTGTTAATAAAGCTGTTATTGAAGGTAATATTCAATATGCACAGCCCAGTAGCAACCCACTTAGTAAATAAAGATAATCATATTTTCACCTTATACGCCCGCATCGCTTTGCGAAGCTCCCGCCACGTAGGCCTTTTACCATACATGAGCACGCCTGTGCGGTAGATTTTAGCTGCCACCCAAGCCATTGCTCCGATTGAGACCAATTGGATGACGATCGACAGCCCTATTTCCCACAACGCTGGCGAGCTCATCCCAATTCGCAGGAACATGATCAACGGTGAAAAGAATGGCACGAATGACATCGTGACAACGAATCCCGCATTCGGATTGTTTAATCCGAAGATCGCGATCATAAACGCCGCTACGACCAGCATCGTCACTGGCATAATCGCCTGCCCTACATCTTCTGTTCGGCTTACCAGCGAGCCAACAGCCGCGAATACAGTTGCGTAAATGAAGAAGCCTAAGAGATAGAAAATCAAGAAATAAACGATGAGTGAAACCTCCAGATCTTCCCAATTCAGATTAAGCTGTGAGACGAGCTGACTGCTGCTGGATAAGCTTAAATTTACAATACCTACAGCGATCGAGAGGGCTATCTGCGTTAAAGCCAGCAAGCAAATACCAACGATTTTACCGAACATCTGCTTAAGAGGTGAAACACTCGTGATGAGCAGTTCCATCACCCGCGAACTCTTCTCTGCGGTTATTTCCATGGCTACCATGTTGCCGAAGCCGATGACGCCCATGTACAACATGAACAGCATGACATACACGAGGGCATAGGACATGACCATTTGTGACTCTGTTTTACCTGCTCCTTCATTGTTCAATAGAAGCTGCACCGTTTCCAAGGAGACGGGGGCTTGCATGTTGGCTTTTTGCTCAGGGGCGATTCCTGCTCCTTGCAGGACCACGTCAGTTTTGACCAACTGAAGGGCGGTCTGAAGCTTGTTTTTAAGCGAAAACTCCATCGTTCCTTCCGATTTATAAACCGTTTTGGGGAAGCCCGCTACGGCTGTATCTGTAAACTCAAGATAACCTTTTATCGTTTTGTCCGCTATTTGCTTCTTAGCGAGTGCCTCATTCGCGGCAGCACTTCCTGCGTCTTGCATAGGTACAATGACTATGTCGGGCTTCTGCTGAGTATTATAAAATCCAGCCAGCTTCTCCGCAATCTCCCCTTGTTTCCCTGCGAATACGCCGATTTTCGTCGCTTCATGCGAAGCTAATTTCTCCATTATAGTTGGTAGATGAATGAGAACCGATAAAAGTACAATTAGAATCAGACTCATCACGCGAAATGATTTGGAGCGGAAACGGGTTAAATAGGTAAACTTTATAACGGTCCATGTCCTATTCATGCGCTTTTCCCACCTTTTGAATAAAGATTTCATTCAGAGTAGGCTCCATGATTTGAAACCTATGTATAGAAGACTGTTCTATCGCATGGTGCAGAATCTGCTGCGCGTCAGCAGTTGAATCTATCCGAATTTGATAGCCGTTCAGCTGCCTCTCCACAGACGTAACGCCCTGGAGCTGTTCCAAACCCTCAATCAGCTGCTCGGTTTGCAGAGTGATTCTCTCTTTTGGAAAGGTAGATTTAATCTCCTTCAAGCTCCCTTGCAGAATCGTATTTGAACGATGCAGAATGCAAATATGTTCACATAGCTCCTCCACATGATCCATGCGATGGCTCGAAAAGAGTATCGTTTTTCCCTCGTCGCGGAGGCTTTTCACTGTCTTTTTCAACAGCTCCACATTCACAGGATCAAGTCCGCTAAAGGCCTCATCCAGGATCAAAATGTCAGGATTATGAATGACGGCAGCAATAAATTGTATTTTCTGCTGATTCCCTTTGGACAGCTCCTCGACCTTCTTATTGTAGTACTCAGGGACGTCGAACCGTTCAAGCCAAGCTTTCAGCTCTGTCTCTGCCTGCCTACGGGATAAGCCGCGCAGCTCCGCTAAATAGATGATTTGTTCGCTTACTTTGATTTTGGGATATAAGCCACGCTCTTCGGGCAAGTAGCCCATAAGCCTCTTCAACTCTTCACGGTAGCCCTGCCCTTTCCACAAAATATGTCCTTGATCGGGATATATAAGTCCTAGAACCATTCGCATCGTTGTTGTTTTCCCAGCACCATTAGCACCTAGGAGCCCATATATTTCTCCCTCCTGCACACGAAGATTGATAGCGTTAACAGCGGTTTTCTCACCGTACTGCTTATAAACGTTTTCTACCGTAAGCGGGTATGTCATGGATTGAACCTGCCTTTCTAATTGAGATAAGATTCTATTATCTATTAGTTTACATTAGATTGGAAAATAAAAGAAATGTGCGATTGATTGGTACTTGGGGTATTTGACAAAAAAAGAAGCTAACTCAGCTGCTCAACGCAGTGAATTAGCTTCTTCTCTTTATTCCTCTTCCGAATCAAATCTCCTACAATCCAAAAATCGCATCAATAACCGGCTTCGTCGTTCCACCCGGATACATCAAGTAGAGCAAAACATAAACTAAAACACCCGTTGGCGCAGTTAAAAGCCAGACAATTGCAGCCACGCGGCCAATTTTCTTATGCTTAAGAAATTTATTTTTGTAGGCAAACCAAAGTGTTATTAACCCAAGAACACCGCCAACCGTAGCTAAGGCAATGTGGAAGAACAAGAATAAGTGATACGGCAGTTTCAAGCTCTCAGGTCCACCGAATGATGTGTTACCCTCAAACAACGTACGCGACATATATATAATAAAGAACGCTAGTGCGAATATGGCTCCAAGTACCATCAACTTTTGATGGGTTTCCCGATTCCCTTTCACAATATGATACCAGCCGAAACCGACAAAAATGGCACTGATCACGATAAACATCGTAGAAATCGTTGGTAAAATGTGCATCTCCCTAAATCCTTTCCCCTAAGCGCGATTCCAATTACCGCCCTGATTATTCAGACCCTCTTGTGACTCTATAAGATCCATATCGTCATCTTCTTTCCGCTCTCTGCGATACCAACGGAAGAAAATATACGCAAGTGTTGCTCCATAGACAACTTCCTGGACAATTTTCATTAGAACGCCACCCAATTGCTGATCATCAAGAGGTGATAAATGGGCGAAGGGTACGGTTACATTCGCGTACATGTCATAAATAATCGTATCCGCGAAAATAATGAGTGCACAGGCTGGTGTTAGCAGAATGCCATTCCCAAAGATGTAAGCCATCTTCTTCAAATCATTCAAGCGATTCATCTCAGGCAGTGGACAAAAGACAGGGAACCACATCATAAAAGCTGTGAATAACAGCACGGAATGGTAACCGAATAACGCTAGATCATTTATCATTAAGTAATCCATAACCAAAGGCATATGATATATGGAGAAGAGCATGTTAAATAGGAATAGTGCAATCAACGGCCGTGTGAAAAATGAGAATATACCGCGAATAACCGTAATTTTCATAATCGAACGCATCATCCACGCTGGTGTACCCAGCCATATACAGATAGGTACAATTAAATACAAGATAGTTTGCTGCAGCATATGCATACTGAACAAGTAGTGATGACCGATATAATTAATCGGACTACCTTGGCCAATATAGAAAAGAGCAAGCCCAACATAGAAAGAGATCTGCTGTGATACCGAAACTGGCTCAATATTTGCTGAATTCCCTTTCCCCTTAGCGACAAAGTGACGATATGTATATCCGACAACGACGATCACCAACAGTAATACCGGATTCCACAACTCAAAAAATCCACCAATTTGGCTCATAGCTGATCTCTTTCTCCTTTCAACTTCATGCTAGACCCTCATTCTAAAAAAAGAGGAGGCACTTTGCCTAGACAAAGTTGCCTCTTCCAGTGGTTTACCACCACATCCAATATACAGCTGTAATAACACCAGTAAGAGCTACGAAAGCTCCTCCCCCAAGAAAAATTAACGGGAATAAGTGTCCTCTTTCTTTGGCGTGCATCCAGAAGAACAACTGGATAATCGCTTGCACTAGCGCCAAAGTGACGATGAAGATCAATATGAACGAACGATCCAGGTCACCATAGAGCACGACTGCAAATGCAAGCATTGTCAGCAAGATCGAGACAATGTAAGACAAGTAGTGGTTCAATGGAGATTCATGCTTAACTCGTTTGCTAGGTGCGTGTGTATCGTGAGAATTGCTGCTCATCTTAATGACCCACCTTCCCCATCAGATAAACGACTGTGAAGATAAATACCCAGACTAAGTCAATAAAGTGCCAGTACAACGCTGCTACGTAGAACTTAGGTGCTGTAACAACGGTAAGACCTTTTTTGAGTCCTTGTAGAATCAACAGTGTAATCCAGCAGATACCGAAAGCAACGTGCGCTCCGTGGAAACCAACTAGTGTATAGAACGAAGTCGAGAAAGCACTTGTTGTAAATTTATGACCCTCGTGAACATATTCAACGAACTCATAAATCTCAAGCCCCAAGAACGAAAGACCAAACAATACCGTAATAAGAAGCCAGAACAACAATTGGCCCAGCTTCTGTTTGTGCATTGCGATAATCGCGAACACGCTTGTTAAACTACTTGTTAAGAGGATGAAAGTTGACCAGCCCACTGTTTTGAGCTTGAAAATTTCATCAGCTGTTGGACCGTCTGGAACAGAGTTCCGAAGTGCAATGTAAGTTGCGAATAAACAACCAAACAATACAACCTCGGCGCCAAGGAATAACCAGAATCCGAGAACCTTATTTTTCCCTTCGAGGGTAGCCGTTTCCGGATTAGCAGGCAGTGCGCCCGTGTGATGAGTACTCATGCCTTTACCCCCTTATCATCTTCAAGTTCTTCCGGCTCAATATGCCAACCATGATCGTCGTATACAGAGCGTAAGAACATAGCAATTAATGTAACAACCAAACCCGCGCCTGCTACATAGTAGTTTTTGTACATAAAACCAAAACCAGCGATGAACAAACCAACGGACATAACTAGCGGCAATATGGATGCTGACGGCATATGAATCGAACCAACCGGTTCTGCCGGAGTCATTTGTTTATTACCTGCCATTTTTTCTTTCCAAAGTGCATCATAGCCGCGAACAAGCGGAGTTTGTTTAAAGTTATACTCAGGTGCTGGTGAAGGAATCGACCACTCCAATGTACGTCCATCCCATGGATCGTTTAGAGCTGTAACTGGTTTTCTTGCTGTTGCAATGATGTTGATCAGGAACACAAGTGTACCGATACCCATGAAGAAGGCACCCACCGTTGAAATCAAGTTACCCACTTCAAGATCATACCCTGGCTGATACGTAAATACTCGACGCGGCATCCCCATTAGACCCAAGAAATGCTGCGGGAAGAATGTTAAATGGAAACCGATGAAGAACAACCAGAAATGTAATTTCCCCAGTCCTTCGCTGAGCGTGCGACCAAACATTTTTGGCCACCAGTAGTAAAGACCTGCAAACAAGCCAAGTACTAGACCACCAACGATAACATAGTGAAAGTGAGCAACTACGAAATACGTATCGTGGTATTGGAAGTCTGCTGCAGGAATCGCAAGCATAACCCCTGTTGTTCCACCCATAACGAACGTCGGGATGAAAGCTGTTGCAAAAATATTAGCTGTAGTGAAACGAATCTGCCCGCCCCAAAGGGTGAACAACCAGTTAAAGATTTTAACACCAGTAGGAACGGCAATCGCCATCGTTGCAATCGAGAAGATCGAGTTAGCAACTGGACCCAAGCCTGTTGTAAACATATGGTGAACCCAAACCATGAAGCCCAAGAAACCGATTAATACAGTTGCGAAGACCATGGAGCTGTATCCGAAAAGACGTTTCTTGGAGAACGTTGATACGATCTCAGAAATAATACCAAATGCAGGAAGAATCAAAATGTATACTTCGGGATGCCCGAAAATCCAGAACAAATGCTCCCATAGTACATTGTTACCGCCTCTGGCAGCATCGAAGAATGCTCCGCCAAAGACACGGTCAAACATAAGTTCAACTAGTGCTACTGTAATTGCAGGGAACGCAAGTACGATCAAAGCTGAAGTGATGAAAGCTGACCATGTGAACATCGGCAAACGCATGTACGTAAGACCAGGTGCACGCATGTTAATGATTGTAACGAGGAAGTTAATCCCCCCGATAAGTGTACCAATACCGGCAATTTGCAAACCTAGTACATAGAAATCTGTACCTTGAATGTTACCCTCGAGCGTCTGCCCCCAACCGCTGTCGGTAATCGAAGACAATGGCGCATACCCCGTCCAACCAGCATCCGGTGCACCACCCAAGAACCAACTTGTGTTCATCAATACGCCGCCTGCGAAGAACAGCCAGAAACCAAGTGAATTCACGAATGGGAACGCAACGTCCCTTGCACCAATCTGTAGAGGAACGATGGCATTCATGAATGCGAAGATGATCGGCATCGCCGCAAAGAAAATCATCGTTGTTCCGTGCATCGTTGTTAATTGGTTAAATGAATCGCCGATAAAAATATGTTGATCGGGATAAGCGAGCTGAATCCGAATCAGAATGGCTTCAAGTCCTCCTACGAGGAAGAAAAGCCCGCCCGCAAGTAAGTACAGGATACCGATTTTCTTATGATCGACTGTTGTAAGCCAATCCATTAGACCGGTATGTTTTTTTACTGGATGAGAGTGAGCCAACGTATTAACCTCCTTTACCTGAGAAGTTTATTTCAAAGTCTGTAAGTACTGAACGATATCGTTAATTTGAGCGTCATCAAGCTTACCGCCTGCTGCTTTACCGAACGCCGGCATTTTGTTGCCTGGTTTCTGCTCTTGCGGATTATGTATCCATAGCGCCATTTTCTCAGGAGTATGTTCCAGAATACCAGCAAGCGTATCGCGATCAGCGAAACCTTTGAGGTTCGGAGCAACACCAGGACCATTGGCAGTAACTGCGTGACAAGACATACAATTTTCTTTGAAAAGCTCTTCACCCTTCTGTGCTGTTGCCGGCACAGTTGCAGGTGCTTTCATTTTCGCTACCCATGCATCGAAGTCCGTTTGACTCTTCGACTCAACCGTGAAGTTCATCAAAGCGTGAGATGCTCCACAAAGCTCTGTACATCTACCTTGGAATGTAGAGATTTCATCGGCTTGCAGGTAAAGCGTATTCGTGATTCCAGGGTTCGTATCCACTTTACCGCCAAGGGATGGTACCCAGAATGCGTGAGAAACGTCCGCGGAAACAAGTTCAAAAGCAATAATTTTATCCTTAGGCACAACAAGTTCTTGAGCTGTCGCGATGCCTAGATCTGGATATTCAAACTGCCACCAGAATTGATGCGCAGTGACTTTGACGTGAACGGCGGCTTTGTCCTTCGTGTAATTCGTTGAATGCTTGAATGTGTAAGATACTGTTGGCACCGCAAGCACTAACAGTAAGAGAATCGGAACAACGGTCCAGATAATCTCAAGCACATGGCTTCCTTCCACTTGTTTCGGAATGCTGTTGTCGCCCTTGCGTTTCCTAAAGCGAATTAACACATACACATAAATCGCAAATACGACAATTACGACAAAAACCATGATAAAGAGACTTAATTTCATCAAAAACAATTGCTCTGATGCAACAGGACCTTTTGGCTGCAAAGCAGACAGATTTGGGTCTCCACACCCGGTTAGCAAGAACGTCATTACCGCTAAAAGGGGTAGCAGACGCCATAACTTTTTCAATCGACTCATTGTATCAACCCCACTTTTAAAACATTATTTTTACCACGATGGCCATGCCCATGTCAATTCACTTTATTAACTATAAATTCGTGAAAAGTTTTTGTCAATCGCTGGAGGAGAGTTCACAAATTGTTCTTAAACCGCTCTGTAGCGATATATTTTCCCTTCATGGTTATTTCCATACACCCACCTCTTTATGCACAAAAGCGTATATTTCTGAACACGAATAAAAGGAGAGAAACATCCCATCCTATAGACATTACACTCTAGATTGGGAGGTCATTATTGATGCTCAGTAAGTTAGGTTTTCCGATTTCTGGATTGCTATTCCTCATGCTGACTTTATCAGGCTGCACGGAGGGCGGACGGGAATATGGCAAGAGTCCCGACCATACCAACTTCGGTTCTCCAGTCGATAAATCGACAGATTCCGAGAGAGCCTACCAAACCCAACAGCTCTATGGTCCAGTTACGCACAATAATACTAGTATTGAGTACAGTCAGTTTCTATCAAATCAACTCAATGCTATGAATGGTGTCAATACGGCCATCGTCATGACGACGGACAAAAACGCTTATGTTGCCCTCATGATTGACAGCAGCGCTACAGGTACCAAAGGAACAACGAAGGAGACCAACAACCAAGGAACGAACAAAGGCTTTTACAATGATAATGCTCCTCACGATGACTATTTGCCTTCCAATGACTTAAACAACGGGTACAACAGTTACGAGACTGCCGTTCATCATGACCTGCTATCTCATCGTTTCAAGCAAGCCATGGCGGAGAAAATCCGTTTGCTCCAACCAAGTGTTATGGATGTCTATATTTCAGCTAATCGGGATTTCCTCAATAAAATGAATAATTACGCTCAGGAAAGCTGGAAAGGCCATTCTCTTATGCCGCTTCTAACGGATTTCAACCAAACCGTAGCGCGTGTTTTCGGGACTGCCCAAGTATTGCCGGATAAATAAAATCAATTTCTTCTATATAAAGTAGATATTTATTGCTTGTAGGCCGGCCCCTGTTTCCATTTGTCTGGCATTCCTGTACAATGGGGGAATCGTCTTAACAAGGAGAGACTTTGGACTACCACCAAAGATCCCTATAAATAGTAGGAAAAAGGGAGCTGGCCAATTACCATGTCAAGTGGATTTGCCTCATTAGGAATTAGAGAA
This sequence comes from Paenibacillus sp. J22R160, assembly GCF_059692135.1. NCBI lineage: Bacteria > Bacillati > Bacillota > Bacilli > Caryophanales > Paenibacillaceae > Paenibacillus > Paenibacillus sp. J22R160. Next base: position 129,873 of record NZ_JCAUAU010000006.1, read on the forward strand.
AGACTCGTTGGAGTCTTACAAGCATCAGGCGTTATCGAACCGACCCCCATTCAAAGGGAAGCTATACCTGTTTTATTAAAAGGAACGGATGTTATTGCACAAGCGCAAACAGGCACAGGTAAAACCCTTGCCTTTGTTCTTCCAATATTAGAAACGATCGATGTGGAAAGTGCAGATGTTCAAGCTCTGATTCTGACACCTACACGCGAGTTGGCGATTCAAATTACGAATGAGCTGAAAGACCTTGTCCCTGTGACGGGAGCAAAGGTACTTGCGGCATACGGCGGGCAAGATGTAGAAAAGCAGCTTAGAAAGCTTCAAGGGAACATACATATAGTAGTAGGAACACCGGGAAGATTGCTCGATCACCTTCGCCGCGGTTCTATCAATTTCTATAAATTGAAAATACTCGTATTGGATGAGGCCGATCAAATGCTGCATATGGGCTTCCTTCATGAAGTGAAGGATATCATTGCGCAAACGTCTCCTTATCGTCAGACCCTTCTCTTCTCAGCCACTATGCCTGAACAAGTGATGAACCTCTCCAAAGCTTATATGAAGGAAGCAAAAGAAATTAAGATTCAAAGCAAACAGGTTACGTTGACCGAAATTGAGCAAGTTCTCATTCCGACGACTGACCGTCAGAAGCAGGATGCTTTGATTGCCGCTATTAAACAGTATAAACCTTACCTCGCGATGATTTTCTGCCGTACAAAGGCAAGAGCCATTGCATTAAATGAAGCTTTACAGGAACTCGGACTTATGTCTGACGAACTACACGGAGATTTGTCACAAGCCAAACGTGAGCAAGTTATGAAACGATTCCGGGATGGTCGTATTGAGTTATTGGTTGCCACTGATATTGCTGCGCGCGGGTTAGATGTCGAAGGTGTCACACATGTCTTCAATTATGATGTGCCGCAAGACGCAGAGAGCTACATCCACCGAATTGGCCGAACAGGTCGTGCCGGGGATACTGGCGTTGCCGTGACTTTCGCTACAGAGCGGGATATGCTGACAATCGAACTCATCGAAAAAGGCATCAAAATGTCCCTAAGAGGGGCATCCGAACCTAAGGTGCGACGCGTTCGTTCCAGCTCCGAGGATCACTTCGAGCAAGAAGGCCGCGGATCAGCCCGTCGAAGCGGCGGGGCTTCTCGCAGCGGTCGCAGCGGCAGGTCATCAGAACCGCGCGGTCAGATGAGTCGCGGAAGATCCGGCGCGCGCGAAGACAAAGCCGGCATGCAGTACGGCACTGGCCGTTCCGCGTCCAGAGGCAGCGATAAATATGGTGCGCGCAGCAGCGATGCGCCAAGAGGACCTCGCCCTGCGAAAGTAAATTCGGAGCGTAATCCGAACACTTGGGGACGCGCAGAAAGAAAAGAACCCGTGAACGCAGAACCAGGACGCGGCAGCAATATGAACGCTGCGAAAGCGCGAGTCACCAGTTCATGGGGACGCGGCGAATCTGCCGAACGGGCACCTCGCACGGCAGGACGCGGTGAAGGCACAGAACGCAAGCGTTCTGCTCCTCATGGCGATAAATCCTACTCGCCGTACAACAAGTACGCCGGCACAGGCCGCGACGATGCAGCAAGCGCATCACGCGCGATTCGCGGCGGCGGCAAAGGTCGCAGCGCCGAGCGCGGTGCAGAACGTGGCGACAGCTTCGGAGCTGCCCGTGGCGGAGCAGCTTCACGCAGTGACCGTCCTGGTCCAGCACGCGGCTACCAAAGTGGCGGGGAACGCAGCGGTCAAACGCGCGGACGCAGCGACGGTTCTGGACCTCGCAATGGAGCGCCTCGTGGCAGCGATAGAAGCGGTTCACCTCGCGGCAGTGCACCGCGTGGCGGCGGACGCGGCGGGAAACGCTAGTCAAAAAAGCGTTTCCATCGCTAGACCTTTACCGAACAACCCGAACCATGTAAAATATAGGTACGGCTGAAAGTGATCCTACTTAGACAAAAATCGTTTCATACCGTTGCACGCACGTAGGATTTACCCCCCATTTTTCACAATTAAGGAGGTATGTTCCATGTACGCATTAAAGGACAAGGAAATGATTTTTGTATTCACCGGTCCACACGGAGCCGGTCGTAAGACGGTTGCTGAAATGTCAGGTTCTACACTGGGCATGAAGCAGGTTATCTCTTACACCACCAGACCTCCGAGGGCAACTGAGGAAGACGGTCAAGATTATCACTTTATCTCCCCTGCTGAGTTTGTACAGGCGCAGGCAAACGGTGAATTCATTGAGGTTAGCACCGTCAATGATCATTTATATGGGATTAAAAGTGCCGATATTGAACGGATGTTCGAACACAGCGGAAGCATTTATTTAATCTTGAACCGCTTCGGCGCCGAGACGCTCAAAAAGCATTACGGTGATCACGTCGTTCTGGTTTTCATCTACGCTCAGCGCGGTACTCTCGAAGAGCGGATGAGAGAAAGCGGAGACTCCGAGGAGATCATTCAGAAGTACCTCTCTTATTACGAAGACGAGCTGGCTTACCGCGATCAATGCGATCACGTTTTCGAGAATGTGGATTTAGCCCATACGGTGTTTGATCTCACCAAAACGCTCGACAAATACTTAAACCGCAACCTCGTTGATTTAGATTAAATATGAAATGCCTATAAACAGGCCTGGACGTTCATACGTCCGGGTCTTTTCATGTAACCCCGATTGGAAGGAGTGTCATTAATGAAAATTATATCTATAGAACCTACACCAAGTCCAAATTCCATGAAGCTTAATATGGATGAATCGCTGCCGGCGGGTGTGCGCAAAACCTATGCAAAGAAAAATAGCGCTGAAGCCCCAGACAACATTCAGCAGCTGCTCGCTGTACAGGGCGTGATCAGCGTTTTCCACGCGGCCGATTTTATTGCACTGGACCGTACCTCCAAAGGGGACTGGCAGTTCATTTTAGCCAAAGCCCGCGAGATTTTCGGTGAAGCCCAAGGCGAAGGCTCTACCAGCGGCAACGGCTTACCCCTGGAACAAACGCAAGCTGAAGCGGCCTTCGGAGAGGCACAAGTCCTCGTGCAGATGTTCCGCGGCATCCCGCTCCAGGTGAGAGTGCGCGCCGGCAATGAAGAAGCGCGCGTGGCGATGCCCGAGCGCTTCACGCAAGCCGCGGTCCGCGCAGGTACGGCATCGCCGAACCTGATCAAGGAGCGCAAGCTCGAGGAGCTCGGCGTGCGCTACGGCGAGCTGAAGGACATCGCGGGCGAAGTCGTCCAGGAGCTGGACGCTTCTTACGACGACGCCCGCGTCGAAAGCCTGGTCTCCAGCGCGATGCTGGAGACCCCGGTTCCCGCTTCTTCGGAAGCTGCCGAAGAAGAACAGATTGGCGCAACGCTGGAACAGCTGCGCCACAGTGACTGGAAGCTGCGCTACGCCGCGCTTCAGAAGATCCAGCCGTCGCTTACGACACTGCCGCTTCTCGTCCATGCCCTGCAGGACGAGAACACGTCGATTCGACGACTGGCAACGGTGTACCTCGGGGATATCAAAGAACCCGAGGTACTGCCCTTCCTGTATCGTGCCCTCGAGGACGATACCCCATCTGTTCGTCGGACAGCAGGCGATACGCTGTCCGACCTGGGTGACCCTGCCGCCATGCCGGCTATGGCCAAGGCACTCAAGGACCGCAACAAGCTGGTCCGTTGGCGCGCAGCGCGCTTCTTGTACGAGGTTGGCGACAACTCCGTGCTGAAGGATCTGCAGGAAGCGGCAGACGACTCCGAGTTCGAAGTTCGCATGCAAGTGAAAATCGCGCTGGAGCGTATTGAAGGCGGGCATGCAGCTGAAGGATCCGTCTGGCAGCAAATGACGCGCAGGAACGAGCAATAATTCATTCACGCCACGTTGCGTAAACAATAAAAGCTAGTGATGAAGCGATAATCCGCTCCCTCACTAGCCTTTTATTTATCAAACTGCTTAAAATACATAATCCGATCCATGATCTCCGGATGCGAGCCACGAAACCAGTGAACCAGCTTCGGTTGTGTGACAGGGCTTAAATTCTCTTTGGCAATTTGCTGAAAAGCGCGAATGGCGGCGTTGCCGTCTCCTGTCATTTGCATCGCATACACATCTGCTCGATGCTCGATCACACGGGAGAAGGCATTTTGCGCAGGAGCGGACACAAAGCTCATGAACGTAATAAGCAGCAGCAAAATAGGCAGCGCTGCTAAATCATTTTCTCCCCGAATGCCCCATCTGGAACCCCAGCGTTTAAGAAAGAAGCGATAAGCGTGAAAAGCTAGCCATAAACCAACAAAGCTAAGCGCGATCCCATAGGCAATGCCAATATAGATATGCTTTTCTACATAATGCCCCATTTCATGTGCCATCACTGTCAAAATCTCATCGGGCTGCAGCTTTTTCAGCGTTGTATCCCAAAGCACGATTCGGGCGTTGCCCCCTATTCCATTGACATAAGCGTTAATCGCGTTGGTCCTCTCGGACATATTAACCTCATAGACCTGCTTGGCCGGAATATGCGACTGCGCCGCCAATTGAAGAATTTGCGCTTTAAGCTCTTGATCTTGCAGCGGCTTGAAATCATTATACAGGGGATCAAGCACAACGGGTTGAATGAACGTGACGAACATGATCAATGGCACAGACAACAACCAGAACCAGAACCACCACCGGTTGGGGCTCCATTGCAGCACCAGTCTGAATATCCAAACCATCACAATCGTTCCTACGGCATTAAGCAGAAAATCTTTCCCATGGTCGCCCCAAAAGATCGCCAGCGTCTCCGTGGATATTCCGTAGGCTTGGTCGATTTTGAACAAGAAATAATCCACTGGCAAGAACAGCACGTCCATCAGCAGAATAAAGAGAAGCACAAAAACGACCATTTGCAGGAAGGAGGCTCTGAACAGCTTTTCAGCAAACTTTCGAATATTGACGGCCACACCGAGGAGCAGCAGGATCAGTCCCATTTGCAGCGGAGAACTGAGGAAATAAGTTAATGAGCGGATGCGCGATAAGGATTCCGCTTTGTCTATTTCCTGTGCAGTCATGAACGTGTGCGGGTCCGCGCTGGTTCCAACCAGGGCATGCGGTATCGGAAATAGATCTCCTTTTAATAAGTACACAACCATAATGATCGCATATACGCCAAAAGCTGCGCCAAGCCCTATGTAGAGACGTTTCATTTCATCCCTCCGCCGCCAACCTCATATAGGTTAATTAACAGCCAATCTGGTGTAAAATCTCTGGACAACAGCCATACTTGCGTGAACATTCCGTTTGGCGGGACGAGCTTATGTTTGAAGCTGAGCACATCGGACATCCCGAACAGCAGCGATACATTGCGTATGAGCAGCATACAAGGATAATCATGGGAGTAGTCCTGAAATTTCTGTTCCTTACTAACAATCCGATCATTAATGACCTTAATAAAATTATCCAGCACTTCTGCCCCAGGCTTCGTGAGCTCGGATCGTGACATCATGAGTCTGGCCTCTTCCATATCATAGAACAAATGAGTCACTTCAAGCCCTACTAGTTCGTTATTGGCATCCTCCAGAAGCGCGTCCGGCTTCTCCTGTTGTCGAACCATTTGCAGCGCTGCCTGGTTATTTACATTATATAGTTCAAGAAAAATATCGATAGCGGCTTGCTCTAACGCCTTTTTCTCATCCTCATGCTTATTCATAAACTTCCCTCTTATCCATGGAACAGGTATTTTCACTATTTTACCTTATTGTATGAGCTTTTGCCTCAGAAGGTCTTTCCTAGTCCTCATTTCATGCCGTAAAATATTCTCAAGATGCTGTCCGCTTTCCTAGACTATGCAGTTTGGCCACCTTTCTATGACTTTGCGACTTCATATTGCTTTTCCATATTCTTCATGATGTAATGAGAAGATCGTACTAGATCGGAAGTGATTTCGCATAAAAAAATTAACATGCAGCCTGATCATTTTATGGTCTGTGATGTGCCTGACATGGCCCAAGCCAACAGCGCCTGGTTTTGAACAAGCCCTCCAAGCGACCGCTCCAAGACCGCCTGTCATCGTGCTCGGTGAGCCGCTTCTGAATGCGCTTGTGCCGCTGCCGTCCGCTGATGCTCCAGTGGAGCACCATTATCAGGTGGCTAATACCCCTGCCTTATCACAACTGCCAGAGCTCCCCAATGGGTGCGAAGCCGTGGCGGCCACCATGCTGCTGAACTGGGCTGGGCTTCCTGTCACCAAAGAGGAAGTAGCCGACGCGCTCCCTAGAGGCGAGATGCCTACAGAGAATGACGATGGGGCTTTTGTTGGCGGCAACCCAGAGGACGTGTTTGTCGGCAACCCTTATGAGGCGGGATATGGCATTTACCATAAGCCGGTGTATACGACAATGAACCAGCTGCTGCCGGGGCGTTTCCAAGATATCACAGGTGCTTCCTTTGATGCGCTGTTGAACGTAATAGAACAAGGTAAGCCCGCCATGATTTGGGCCACTGAACACATGGATACCCCCTATCTGGATCTGGAATGGCAAGATGAAGAGGATCGGCTCGTGGAGTGGTATCAACCCGAACATGCTTTGCTACTCACAGGTTGGGATGACGATTACGCCTATATGAACGACCCGATGACCGGACAGCAGGAAGCCTATGTTCTAAGCGAAGTGAAACAAGTTTGGGAACTTATGGGCTCGCAGGCCATTACCTTGAATTAAGCTGTTACTTGAACTAGTTTCCCTGTGGCTGAAAAAAAGCATGAACGTCCCTCCCATTTCGAAGAGAAGGAGCGTTCATGCTTTGTTATAAAGGGTCCAACTGTACGGATGCTTGCTTCCCGCTTAGCTGAATACCCGTTTGTTTGCGTCCATAAGCGCTTAAATCTTTCACCAAATCTTCCAGCAAAGCTTTGGCTTGAGCGCCCTCTTTGCCTGAAATCTTCACAACCAGCTGCACGGCATCTCCGCCTTGCAGAATCCGCCCCGCCTGCTGGCGCTTCGTTTCCAGATCGTGATCCTCGATGTGCGGCGTTAAGCGCAGCTCTTTGAGCTTTGGCGCTTGCTCCCGCTTCCGGGCTTGCTGCTTCTCCTGCATCGCTTCCTGCTTGGCTTGACCTGCTCCAATTAATTTGCACGGCGGCGGACTGCTCATGAGCGATGTACAGACTAAATCGACTTTCAACTGCTTCGCCAGGAGCAGCGCTTCCTTCGTGGACATCACGCCTAGGTCTTCACCCTGAATACCCGTGACGTGAACCTCGGAGGCTTTGATCTTCTCATTCTTAATCATTGTGATTGCACCTGATCTTTCGCTATAATGAACCCATCCGCCCTATAAGGCTGAATAGGTAGTTGAAGGAGATGTTTACCCTAGTATGAATAAAAAACAATTAGAAGAACAGATGATCGAAAACTATAAACGCGAGGAGCATATGATGATTCTCGTTTTTGCCCAGTGGTGTATCAATCATGATTTGGACCCGGCTGCACTCTATCGTGCCGCTTATCCGGATCAGCAAGATAATGCCTCTCTGCAGCAAGCGCTCGATTTAACGGTTACCAAAGAGGAAGCCGGCGAGGTCGCCGATAGCACTGTATTAGGCGTGCTGTCTCTCTTTGGCAACGAAGAACTTGCTTTCATCGTGACACAGGAGATCGATAGAAGGAATAAGAAAAGTCGTTAAACCCCATAAAGGAAATCACACTTTGAGTGTGGCGAGATCGAACGCTTCGGCTAAAAGTTCTATGGTCCGCTGCCTCGTCTCAGGCAAATAACCACCTGCAACGACCATGACTTCATCCACTTGGTAGCTCTCGGCCAAGTTCAGCATTTGTTCCCGGACTTGCCCGGGGTCGCCGATAATCATTCGGGACCGATTATCCCTTACTCGGGTATGATCCCAATCCGAGTAGACATACTCAGCCGCTTCCTCTGGCGATTTCACTCCGGTGAACTCGCCTTTTTCCATTTGCAGAATGCGCAAATCGATGGAAGCGGCAAGCTCTTCCGCTTCTGCCCGCGTTTCGGCGCAGAGCACATAAATGCAGACCGTCGCCTGCGGCACGACATTGAGCGCGGACGGTTTGAACGAGCTGCGGTAGCTGCGCACCGCTTGCTGTCCGCCCGCTCCGTTAATGAAGTGCGCGAAGCAGAACGCTGCGCCTGCCTGCGAGGCGTACACCCCGCTCTGCCCAGTGGAGCCGAGCAGCCACACCTGGGGCACTCCAGCCACCATCGGGGTGGCGCGGATGCCCTCGAACACATGCCCGGGTTCCACCGAATCGGTGAGGAACCCGAGCAGATCCGTGACTTGCGCCGGGAACCGCTCAAGTCCTTCGAACAGATCGGCGCTGACTCCTCTCAGCGCTTTGGCTGTGTGCGGCGTGCCGCCAGGTGCACGCCCGATGCCAAGGTCGATGCGCCCCGGATAGAGTGCTTCGAGCATCCGGAAGTTCTCCGCGACCTTGTAGGGGCTGTAATGCGGCAGCAGCACGCCGCCTGAGCCGAGCCTTATGCGGCTTGTGCGCGCCGCCAGTGTCGACAGCAGCACCTCCGGCGACGAGCCGGCGAGACCCTGCGAGTTATGATGCTCCGACACCCAGAATCTCGTGTAGCCTAGGCGGTCAGCCAACTGCGCCAGCCGGATCGTTTGCTGCAGCGCATCGCTATGCGTAAAACCGGAAGAAACCGGTGATTGATCAAGAATACTTAGTTTCAGCATAGTCATCCCTTCTTTCTGAGTCATCTAGCCGATGGGTTAATTATACAACGTCCTAGGAGCAAAAGAAAAAGGACGAACCCCTGGAAGGCGTTGTCCCCGATGTGAACTATGTCTTTAGTGATCCTCTTACTTACTAAAAGTGTATGACTTTGGCCTCACTTTATGCCTTTCTTTTTTGCAAATAAACCTCAACTCGCCTATGCAGGAATGTCGTTGTTTGGCCGACTTGGTTGACCCATCCCTTGCTGTATGCGGGTTCTGCGATTTATGATACGATGTATCGCCATGATGCATACGATCAGACCGGCGCCGCCTGCTGTGAATCCAGCCAGCACATCGCTGGGATAATGAACGCCTAAATAAATTCGGCTAAATCCAATACACAAAACGAATGCTGCTGTTAGAACCGGTACCAGCCAAGCCGCCTTCCATCCTTTGCGCACATTGACCCACACCAAGTAGCCTATTAATCCGTAAAATAAAATAGACACCATCGCATGCCCGCTGGGGAAGCTGAAGCCTGTTTCCTCAATTAGCCACGGTCCCGTAGGGCGTTCACGTTCAATTAAACCTTTGATCACGATGTTAAGCCCCCAGGTAGCTAGAACACCAATGAATAGCACAAGCGTCTCCCATCTCTGTTTAAGCTTAAACAACAAGATTGCAGCAACTACTAGGAAGACGATGCTTTCTGCTTTTGCTTTTCCGAGTGTCGTAATAAATTTCACAGCAGGTGTTAACCCGTCACTTCGAAGTGACTGAACAGCACTGCCAATCCCTTCATCAAATGCTTGTAACCAACTGGACGATATGCTCTGCCATAAAATGATAAACCCAATTAGCAGCGCGCACGCCGCCCCGAAACCCCAGAATAAGTCTTTGTACAATGCTTTCCCCTGCATGTCTGATTTCTCCTCTGATGATTAACTAGTGTTCGTTAGGCTCTGTTTCGAGCGCGTACAGTCTGTCTTCTTTTTAAAAGCAGTGGAATTAAGGCAAATAGGATATACATCCCAACCGCTGCATAAAATTTCCCGGATCCAATGTCTTGCAGCGATGCACCAAACACGTTATAAACCACTGCACCTGGAATTATACCAATCAGCGTTCCCCATGTGTAGTCCCAAAAACGAATTTTGGAAAGCCCGGCTCCGTAACTGACACCATCAAACGGAAAGAAAGGCATTAAGCGCATGTACAACACGACCATAAACCCTTTCTCTTCGGCTTTCTGATCAAAAGATTGCAGCTTCTTATTACGTAATATTCGTTGAAAGCCGTTTCTGCCCCATTTTCGAGTTATATAAAAAGAAAGCATCGCACCGGCACCCGCTCCAATGATATCGTAAACCGTCCCCCAAAAAGCGCCAAACACATAGCCCCCATACAACGTCAAAGGCGTTGCCGGAAACAGTACCAAGGGACGCAGCGTGTAAACTATGATGTACAAAAGCCCGCCAAGCGGACCTGAATTCCGCAGCCATTCCGTCACTCGGCTTAAATCCATGCGAGCCCATACACCGGTCCATTGCAGAACAAGCAAGCCCGCTGCAGCAACCAGAAACCATCCAATCAATAACCAGAGCGATTTTGAACGCGCCATGGGCTGCCTCCATTCGTACATTCTCTTATTTGAATTCCATCTTACAAAACCGAGGAGGCAATATCAACAATTTAGCTCTTTTAATAGTGCCTCTAGTTCCGTTATCCTCGCACAATCATGCCAAGAGTGCTTTAGACTAGGTCGACTACTTGTAATTAACGCCGATTTCTCCTGCTATTATCAGCAATTGATCCAATTTTAGGTAATAACCTGGAATTTATACCGCTAATTTTTCTAAATCCAGCGGTTTCAGCCAGTTAGCGACTTTTTAGATGGAGTTTCTACCTCTAATTCATCCCCTGCCACGATGAAGCGCAGATTAGCGGTGGTTTTTCCCTCTATTTGGATGAGACGGTGAAATGGATCGCCCATTGGAACATGATGAGGAATTTAACTAACGGAGGTGATGAGTTAGCGTTGTTAAACAGCGTTAACTCAGGCACGGTGGGGAAACTAGCTACTTTAAGGATGTTTTTCAGCGTTATAGTGGCAGTGGTGCGTGAAGTGGTATCGCACCATTGGAACGCCATAACAAAAAACCGCCAAGACATATTGTCTTGACGGTTTAGCGGCTGTTGAGCCCGGTTATTAATCGAAGTCATTAACCCGCACAGCACTTCTTAAACTTCATACCACTCCCGCAAGGGCAAGGATCGTTCCTGCCTACCTTCACGCGCGTCTTCATATCAATAACATCCGCTGCGACAGAAGGTTGCTGGAGGACAGCCAGAGGTTTGGCTGGTGCTAGCTCACTTGGTGAATAGCCCTTGAGAAACCATTGTCTTGTTGTATTATTCAGAGCTGAAATGTGATTCATAAAGCTCCTTGTCAGCTCTAGGTCATTAATTTCAAGATCCTGTTGGACCGATTGAAGCAGAAATCCTGGAGTTGCTCCATTACGGATATGATCTACACAATCTTCTACGATAAAGTCTGCCTCTTCATACGAAATCGTATAGTTTTTGCGAATGAAGTCCACAAACGCCTTATGTGCCGGAGTACGATCCACAAATTCTGGTTCCCCAGCAGCTAGAAGCTGCTCTTTGGTGAATGGATACAGGGAAACACTCAATCGGGACTCCTGCTCTTGCTGCACCTGTTTCGGATTGTTCAAAAGGGCGTTATGATAGCCCCTGGAGTCCGGCATAATTTGCATATAGAACCGAATCGAATCCTCAACAATAGATAAGTATTCATACCGATACAATTTCGTCCCCATATAGCTTTCAACGAGGTCAAGCAGCTCTTCCGTACTCAGATGACCATAGTAATACAAAAGGCCATTCGTGAGCTTAATCCATTCCGCATTTCTTTGAAACTTCTCGCGGAAGTATTTGTAATCCAGCTTCTGAAAGCTTTCACGCACATCCTGAGGCATGGCTATAGCAGGTTTCCCATTGTTCATGCCAGCAAAAAGCAGTCCTCGCGCCGTAAAATAAGAAATCTGATCTCGATCAATCATCGAACTAGGGGATACGCCGCCGCGCCCTGCAATTTGTTTCATAATTTGATAGCGCGTATCATCGAATTTATGAAATAAACTTGGCAGCGCGTTTGGAATATGCTCCACCAATGCCATAGCTAAATCCTGTTTTTTTAATGTGCTTACACCTTTAATCTCTAAATTAGTCCGAATTTCCGTAAGATCGCCCTTCGTTAATCGAACAAGACAGTCAGCGAGTGAAAGCGGAATTGTAAGCTCGGGTCCAAACTCCTCCCCTACATAAGCCTCATTCTGATTTTTGGCGCTCTTGCGCTTGTCCATTTTCTTCATCCTTTCCGAAAAGAAAAACAACTTCAACTTTTAATGACATCCTATCATTGTACAATTTATCAGGCGTTTGGGATAGAGTTTCCCACTAGTTTCCATAAAAGTTAACGAAATAGCCATAAAAAAGGCACCCGCCAACCTATCGGCAAGTGCCTTACAAACCCTTAAAAAGCAGTTAAACCGGCCGCATGGCCACTCCCGCCAGGAAGCTGAGCATGAACTGCACCGCGAGGCGCGAGGTCACATTGCGCACGTCGACGGTCGGATCGATGCAGACAAAATCTAGCCCCTGCACCTTCGGAAGCGCTCCTAAGCGATGAAGGGCATCCATGGCATCCCACGGATGCATACCGCCAGTGCCGATCGCTGGACAGCCAGGTGCGTAAGCCTGGTCGATCACGTCTACATCAAAGCTCACGTACAGCACATCCGTATCCTTCCCAGCAAGCTGAGTCGCTTCATCAAGCACTGCGTCTATCCCCATGCGTCTTACATCCCGCGAGGTGTACACGTGCACGCCTTTGCTAATCACATAGTCATGATACGGTTTAGAGTTCATAAATCCCCGAATTCCGATTTGCACGAGGTTAGGACCGTGAACCACACCCGACTCAAGGATGCCGCGAAACGGCGTACCATTGGTCACCCCGCCATCCTCGAAGTTACGCACATCATGGTGCGCGTCAAAATGGATGATGCCCACCTTCTGACCTGGATGGCGGTCAGCAAAGGCTTTGAGCGACGGACAGCTCGTCGAATGATCGCCGCCGACAATAATCGGGATCAGGTTAGGCTGTTCCTTATACAGAGCCCGAAGACTCTCTTCAATACGCCGATGGCATTCCGCGAGGTCGGTCACATGCATCTGGATATCGCCTAGGTCACGGACGGCCAAATCCTGCAAATCGACCCCATATTCCAGCGAATAGGTCGTGAATGATTTGAATGCCGCACGAACGGCGGCAGGGGTCGTCGAAGCGCCAGAATGCGAGATCGACGCCTTTGATAACGGGACGCCGACGATTCCAGCGAGAAGCTCCTCGTGACCGTCCCATGGACGAATCCAGTGGGCTACTTTGGTTTCCATATGATCATGGAATACAGCTTGATCAGGTGATTTCAAGAAAGGGATCTCGTGGCTCATACGACTTCCTCCTCCCCTTCAGCGCCCGTCACAAGCATGCGGTTCCATACGACCAGTTCCCCATTTTTCATCACACCGTACGTGTGGTTGATCCCAAAATGATAAGGCAGATACGCGATATTAGGCGCATCAAAAATCGCTAGATCCGCGTGTTTCCCCACCTCAATCGATCCGATATCGTCCCCGCGTCCCAGCGCATTCGCCGCGTTGATTGTGCAGGCGGTCAGAATTTCCTCCGGGGACATTTTCAAGTTGAGCGACGCCAGCATCATGATGAGCTGAATCGACTCCGTCGGACAGGAGCCCGGGTTATAGTCCGTAGACAGAGCTACCGGCAGATCGTACTTGTCGATCATGTCACGGGCACGCGCATGCTTGGATAGGCCGAGATTGAACGATGTGCCAGGCAGCAGCACCGGAATAACGCCACTCTTGGCAAGGGCTGCCAATCCCTTATCTGTTGCCGCCAACAAATGCTCGGCAGATATCGCCCCTACCTCTCCTGCCAACTCGGCACCGCCAAGCGGCACGATTTCGTCCGCGTGGATCTTCGAGCGCAGTCCTAAACGCTGCGCTTCAACCAAAATACGACGCGATTCCTCAACAGAGAAAACCCCCTCTTCGCAAAACACATCGCAAAACTCCGCAAGGCCCTCCTCGGCCACTTTTGGCAGCATACCGCCCACAAGATAATCGACGAACGCGTCGCTGCGACCCTTAAATTCCTCCGGCACCGCATGCGCTCCCATAAAAGTCGATACGACATCAACAGCATGAGTCGCATCCAAGCGCTTGGCAACACGCAGCTGCTTTAACTCCGCTTCTAAGGATAGACCGTAGCCGCTCTTCGCTTCCACGGTTGTAACACCATTCAGAAGCATTACATCCAGACTGCGGCGCGCCTTCTCATACAGCTCCTCCTCGCTGGCCGCGCGTGTGGACTTCACGGTATGAAGAATGCCTCCGCCCTGTGCCAAAATGTCCAAATACGGGACTCCAGACCGTTTTAGCGCCAACTCATGCTCACGTGAGCCTCCATGCACGAGATGGGTATGCGGATCAACGAGACCCGGCGTGACCAGTCGTCCGCCGACATCTATCGTCACCGCGATTTCCCGGCCAGCAAGCTGATCCTGAATCTCATTCGACGATCCGAACCAAGCAATTCTCCCCTGCCTGATGGCGATCACCGCATCTTTGATCTCGCACACCTCTTTCATGGACTGCCCGCAGCGCGGCTTATCTCCCTGCGGGGTCACCAAACTTCCAATACCAGTAAGGAGCAAATCAACGCGTTCCATTCTCGCTCCTCCTTCCCTACCCCTGCTCGCGCATCGGGATGCGGATGCCGTGTTTCTCCGCTGTTTCGACCGCTTCGTCATACCCGGCATCCACATGGCGGATAACCCCCATGCCAGGGTCTGAGGTCAGCACACTGCGCAGCCTTTCTGCCGCTGCATCCGTTCCATCCGCCACCACAACCATGCCTGCGTGAAGCGAATAACCCATGCCTACACCGCCGCCATGGTGAATAGAAACCCAAGAGGCGCCTGCTGACGTGTTGATTAAAGCATTCAATATCGCCCAGTCGCCAACGGCATCAGAGCCGTCCTTCATCGCTTCCGTTTCACGATTCGGCGAGGCGACAGAGCCGCAGTCCAGATGATCGCGGCCGATAACAATCGGCGCCTTCAGCTCTCCGCTGCGGACCATCTCGTTAAGCGCGTGGCCGAATTTCTCGCGCTCGCCATAGCCCAGCCAGCAAATTCGCGCTGGCAGCCCTTGGAAGGCGACGCGTTCGCCCGCCATTTTAATCCAACGATGCAAACGGGCATTATCCGGGAAGAGTCGCAGCACGAGCTCATCGGTTTTGCGAATGTCTACTGGATCGCCAGAAAGCGCGGCCCAGCGGAACGGCCCTTTGCCTTCACAGAACAGCGGTCTAATATAAGCCGGAACGAAGCCCGGGAAATCAAAAGCATTTGTGACGCCTTGATCAAAAGCAACCTGTCGAATGTTATTACCATAGTCAAATACAATGGATCCCATCTTCTGCAGATCGAGCATCGCTTGCACATGCACTGCCATGCTGCCTTTGGAAAGCTGCACGTAGGCTTCAGGATCACGCTGCCGAAGCTCAGCCGCATCCTCCAGCGTCTTGCCAGCCGGGATATAGCCGATAAGCGGGTCATGAGCCGAAGTCTGATCCGTTACAAAACTGGGCTTAATCCCGCGCCGCACAAATTCCGGATACACCTCTGACGCATTGCCCAGAAGTCCGATGGCGAGCGGCTTCCCAGCTTCCATCGCTTTCTCGGCGAGTAGAAGCGCTTCATCCAACGTTTCCGCAAGCACATCGCAATAGCGGGTTTGAATGCGGCGCTCGATCCGGGTACGATCGACTTCAACGGCGATGACGACGCCCTCATTCATCGTGACCGCTAATGGCTGTGCGCCGCCCATGCCGCCAAGACCTGCTGTCAGAGTCAGCGTACCTTGCAAGGAACCTCCTGTATGCTGTCTGGCCGCTTCAGCAAACGTTTCGTAGGTGCCTTGCAGAATGCCCTGCGTTCCGATGTAAATCCAGCTGCCCGCTGTCATTTGGCCGTACATCATCAGCCCCTTCGCTTCCAACTCGCGGAAATGCTCCCAATTCGCCCATTTGGGTACGAGAACCGAGTTGGACAGCAGTACACGGGGGGCTCGCTCATGGGTTTTGAAAACACCAACCGGCTTACCCGATTGGATGAGCAAGGTTTCATCGTTGTCCAAACGCTGGAGCTCGCGCACGATGGCGTCAAACGCTGGCCAATTTCTTGCTGCTTTGCCGATACCGCCATAAACCACAAGATCCTCCGGGCGCTCTGCGACCTCAGGGTCCAGATTGTTCATCAGCATACGCATCGCCGCTTCCTGCACCCAGCCTTTGCAGGTTAAATCTGTGCCCCGAGGGGAGCGGATTACTCTTTTCACGTGGTTAGTATTCGTCATATCAGCGTCTCCTTTGATTTAAAATAACGAACCGGTAACAGCCTCAACAGCTTGCAGCCATTCGCCTTCCAGAAGCGCAGAAGCTACTTCTTCAATCTCACGGGAGGTGGAACGATCCTCGATAACGGGTGGAACAACCGCTCGCAGTTTGTCATACAGCACGCGAGTCGCTGGGGCAAGCCCTTCCGCACCAAGGAACTCGGCGGCTTCAGCTGCACAGATAAGCTCAATCGCCAGCACCTTCGACACATTGTCAATCACTTGAGCCGCATGGCGAGCTGCCGTTGTCCCCATCGACACATGGTCCTCCTGATTCGCCGAAGACGGGATGGAGTCCACGCTCGAAGGGTGCGCAAGCACTTTATTCTCCGAAACGAGCGATGCACTGACATACTGTGTAATCATCATGCCGGAGCCGACGCCAGGGTTATGACTGAGAAAAGCAGGCAGTCCGCCGGATAAAGCCGGATTCACCAGTCGCTCCGTTCGGCGCTCCGAGATGTTCGCAAGCTCACTCATGCCGATTTTCAGAAAATCCATCGCAAAAGCTATCGGCTGCCCATGGAAATTACCTCCTGAGATAACCAGCCCCTTATCCACAAATAACAAAGGATTATCTGTCGCTGAATTAATCTCTATGGCGATCTTATCTCCCGCATAACCAAGAACTTGGCGCGTCGCGCCATGAACCTGCGGCAAGCAGCGCAAGGAATAGGCATCCTGCACGCGGATCTCACCTTGGCGCGTAGTTAGCTTGCTGCCTTGCAGCAGCGTGCGCAGGTTGCCCGCTACTCCGATCTGCTCCGGATATGGGCGTACGCGCTGCACCTCATCGGCAAATGCATCCGGGATGCCGCGCAAGCACTCCACGGTCATCGCTGCGATGACATCGGCGATCCGTGCGAGGCGCTCCGCTTTGACGAACGTTAGCGTGCCGATCGAGGCCATAATCTGCGTGCCGTTGATTAAGGCAAGCCCTTCTTTGGCCTGAAGCGTAATCGGCTTCAGCCCTGCTTTGGCAAGCGCCAGTGCGCCTGGCAGGCGCTGCCCTTGGTAGATGGCCTCGCCCTCGCCCATCAGCACGAGCGCCAGATGAGACAGCGGCGCTAAGTCTCCGCTAGCGCCAAGCGAGCCCTGCTCCGGCACAATGGGATGCACGGCGCCATTGATGCAATCGACCAGCAACTGCAGCGTTTCCAGCCGGATGCCGGAGTGCCCTTTGGCCAGCGCGTTTGCGCGCAGCAGCATCAACGCCCGCACGGTCGGTTCCGGCAGCGGCCTGCCCACCGCGCAAGCATGGCTGCGGATCAGATTGAGCTGCAGCTGCACGGCGTCTTGCGGGGAAATGCGCACATCGCTGAATTTCCCGAAGCCCGTCGTGACGCCATAAACCACTTGGCCGGTCGCGACAAGCTCCTCCACCATAGCGCGGCACTTCACCACGCGCTTCATAGCTTCATCCGCCAGTTCCACAGCTACTCCCTCGTAAGCAACCGCTGCCACAAGTGCTGGCGTTAACTGCTCACCATCTAATTTCACTGGAGTTCTACCTCCTCCGTCATCTTGTTGTTGCTTTTCTTTATATACCATCGCCATGTCTAATCAGATCCTTTCTCGCTTTAACAAAAGAAAGGGACCGTACGGAAGATGTTCTCTTCCATACGGTCCCTTTTTTTAAAAAAGAGGGTTCTATGCGATTGTCCGGTATCCTGCTCCAGCCGATCCATCATCGCGCTCACTCGCTTTTTATTTTTTTGTTATACCTAATGTTCTACCTTCCCTCATTGTCACACGGGGGTTCGCAGACTGTCAATATGGCTTATTGCCCAAATGCTGGAACTAAGCCAACCATTCTTTCACTTTCGAAGAGAAATTGTTTAGCATCTCCTGCGAGCCGTATTGCGCGCTGAAATCTTCGATTCCGAGGTAGCCGTCGTACCCAACAGCTTTCAAATCAGCAAGCAGCTGTTTCCAATTCACGATACCCGCGTCAATCGGTGCCCACTCGCTTTTCCAAAGCTTAATGCCATCTTGTGTTTCACCTGTCGGTACCCACTGCGCATTTTTCACATGCACGTGTGCCAGGTATGGCCCTAGCAGCTCAAGACCCATGCGGTAGTTCTCGTAACCTTCATGTACCATGTTGCCTGCATCATGCAGCACGCCGATGTGGTCTGGATTGAACTGAGAAACTAGGCGATGAGACAGCCCTGCGCTCGGAGTAATCGTGTTATGGTGGATTTCAGCCAAAGCTTTGATGCCGTATTGCTGGGAAAACTCTTGCACATGGTGCAAATAGTCCGTAGCTTTTGCAAACAAATCGTTATAGTTTACGCTTTTATCATAATTAGGAACGCCACAACGGATGAAGGAAGCTCCTACTTTTTTCGCTGCTTTAAACACATTCTCAGTCTCATCAACATTACAGTTATTCAAATAAGGAGTAACACTTAAATTTACTAGGTTATTGTTAACGGCAATCAGTCTGAACCGCTCCAGCTCTTCATCTGAAGCACTTGGATCAATGGAGCAAAGGTTATTACGCCAGAAAGACGGCTTCTCGTTCGCCACTTCCGCAGGAGTATCTTTAAAACGCCATTCAATCCCTTCAATACCAGCTGCAGTTGCCGCTTTTGCCAGTTCCTCAGGGGTTAAGTCAGGTGTTGCAACAGTAAAAATAGACAATTTCATATTGAATCCTCCTTAGAGTATGGATCATCGTTGTAGAAGTAAAATAGCTTGTTTGTTTAACTCTTCTTTATTTTGCAGTATAATAAAAACGTATTCATTGCATTAATTGGGCAAAAGTTTGCTAATATTGACTCCAGTTTAATAGAGGAGAGCCTCTCATGCAGGATCTATACCAAAATCTTAATCAGATGATCAATTTCCGGCATACCGTGACGAACGAACCGCGTCCGATGGATTTTCATCAGCATCAGGATCAATACGAAATCTATTTTTTCCTAACCGGGGATGTTCACTATTTTATCGAAAAGCAAGTCTATCATTTGCAGTATGGCGATCTATTGATCATGCACAGCAACGAGCTTCACAGGCCTAATTTTCAATCCAAAAAACAGCGTTACGAGAACTGCGTCATCCACTTTAATCCTGCGCTGCTCGCAAACATAAACTCTTCGCAGTTTGATTTGCTGCAGTGCTTCAATAACCGCAAGTTCGGTGAACAAAACCGGATGCGTCTGAATCCCCAGCAAATTGACGACTTCTTGAAAATAATCGAGCGCATGGAGTTGTACACGCGCCCTCAGGCGTTGCCTGGATCGGACATTTTGTTTGTGGCCGCTTTTACCGAGCTGCTGGTGTTTATTAACCGGATCTTCCTCAATCAAGGCAAACAGGAGGATCAGGTCATGATTCCTGACAAGTTGTCCTCCCTTTTTACGTATATTGACGAAAATCTGGATCAGGATCTGTCGCTCGAAGTGCTCGAACATGTTGTGTTTATGAATCGCTCCTATCTTTGCCGTTTATTCAAAAAGCATACGGGCAGCACCATTCATGAGCATATTCTGTTTAAGCGCATTAACAAAGCGAAGCAGCTGCTCCGCGAAGGCTCTACGGTCACGGATACGTGCCAGCTGGCCGGCTTCAACGACTACTCCAACTTCATCCGCACCTTCAAAAAAGCGGTCGGCCTTCCTCCGCGCCAGTACCAGGCGCAGCAGCGGCGGGGATGATCGTGCACACTGCCACAGTAAGTTGCCCCAGTCATGGACTGGGGCTGTTTGTTTCTCGCTTTGGGATGAGAAACCATCGTTGGATTAGCATTCTTAGAGCAGCTAATTTGCTTATCAAGCCTCCGTTAACGATGTCTAACATCGTTAACTTCTCAATACACACCTGCTTCACGCACCACTGCTACTTTAACGCTGAAAAACATACTTAGAGTAGCTAATTTGCTTATCAAGCCTCCGTTAACGATGTCTAACATCGTTAACTTCTCAATACACATCCATATTTCGCGCACCACTGCCACTTCAACGCTGCAAAACATACTTAGAGTAGCTAATCTCCTCATCGTGTTCCAAGGGAACGAGCTATTTCGACGCCTTTCCTGCAACAATAGATGGAAAAACTACCGTTATTCTTTGCCGATCCGTGGCAGGGAAGGCATTTGCGGGAGAAACTCCATCTAAATCGTCGGTAGCTACCCGAAATCCACTAGATTCGGTGAAATTAGCGGGAGAAATTCCAGCTAATTGGCTAAAAATGGATCATTTGCGACAATTAGCTGGAGTAATCGGCGTTAACCAGAATAAAAAGTCCCCCATCCCCCGCACATCGTGCAGGGTCTAGAGGACCTCATCACTCAAATTATTTCAAATTTTCCGGGTTCAGCTGCAAAAGCTCAGGCAGAACGAAAATGCCGTCCTTCCGAATCAGCACATCATCAAACCAAATCTCGCCGCCGCCGTATTCCGGACGTTGGATGTTCACGATATCCCAGTGCAGCGAGGACTTGTTGCCGTTGTAAGCATCGTCGTAGCAGTTGCCTGGGGTGAAGTGGAAGCTGCCGTCGATTTTCTCATCGAACAATGTATCCTTCATTGGATGTTGGATGTACGGATTCACGCCGATCGCGAATTCCCCAACATAACGGGCGCCTTCGTCCATATCGAAAATCTCATTAATACGATCCGTATCGTTCGCCGTCGCTTTAATGATTTTACCATTTTCAAACTCAAGCACGATGTTTTCGAAAATAAAGCCGTCATGCGGCGTAGGCGTATTGAAGGAAATGACGCCGTTCACGGAATCACGAACCGGCGCGGAGTATACCTCGCCATCCGGAATGTTGAGTTCGCCGTCGCATTTCACGCCGCCGATTCCTTTGATCGAGAACGTCAAATCCGTTCCAGGACCAACCAGACGCACTTTATCCGTGCGATCCATCAGATCTTTCAACGCGTCCATCGCTTTGGACATTTTGCCGTAATCCATCGTACATACATTGAAGTAGAACTCTTCGAAAGCATCTGTGCTCATGCTAGCCAGCTGCGCCATGGAAGAAGTCGGGTAACGTAGAACGACCCATCTTGTATCCTTTATACGAACATCAAAATGAACTTGTTGATAGTATATGGAATTATAAAGCTTCATCCGGTCCGCCGGGATATCCGAGAGCTCATAAATGTTAGCTCCGCCGCGCACGCCAATGTAGCCTTGCATTTTCTTCATTTGGAAAGCATCCACATCCGCCCAAGTTTGCATTTGAGCTTCTGTTCCTTCCATAACAAGCTGGCGAATGATTGCATGATCTCGCACGTTAACGTAAGGATGAGCGCCGGCTGCGTGAATTTTTTTCACGAGTTCTTTGACAAGCGCGTTATCGATGCCGTAAGCTTCGATCAAAATATTTTCTCCAGGCTGCGCTTTAACCGAATAATTCACAAGCACATCAGCCAGTTTCGTTAATCTTGGATCTAACATTCTTATCTCTCCTCTACTTCTTCCACTGGGTCAAAAGACGGCTCATTCGTCTGGAAGCCGACTGTCGTTAAGTAAAACCATTCCCCGTTCTCTTCCTGCTGAGAATCGAGTTCAAAAATAAGGGCGCGAAACTTTCTAAGCCATTCCGCATATTTTTCTTTGCTCATTTTGACTTCAACCTGTGTCATAATGATTGGCCAATGCGCACGGTCAGCAGATGGAATTTGGAACGCCTCTTCCGGGGCATTAATCGCTCTGCGTCTGGCACGTGCGAGTACGCTCAAAGTTCTCTCACGGTAGTAATTCTCTACCTCGGAAACATAGGGGAGCAGCGCTTCACTAGGCACAAAGCCACGCGCGACGGCTCGGTAAAATTTCTGGACGATACCATTTTTAAGTTCCGTACGTACGACTGAGATCAATCCATGCTTTTCCAACTCATTCAAATGATAGTGTACTTTCGCACGCGCCATCCCTAGTAGTTTAGCCAATTGTTGGCCGGTATACGCTTTCTCGATGAGATAAAGCAGCACCTTTGCGCGTAGTGGATCACTTATCGTTTTTAATTGTTCTAACTCTTCAATAATATAAACCGGTTGCAGCTTCATCTGGATTCGACCTCCCTCTCATGTACCAATTTTGCCGTGGAAATAAGCGTCTTTGGTCAACTCTTAATCTCTTACGAGATTAATTAAACGACGGTCAAATCTTTTTAACCGTATCATAATGCGAAAAGGAAATCATGTCAATTGCCGTTTCTGCAATGCTCATAGACATCCCCCTCACTTAAATGTTTCAACGCGTTAACGAATTACCGAAGTTAAGCTTTATTCTCTATGGTAGCAAAAAGGGACGTTTCTGTCACCAAGAAAGGTAGAAACGTCCCATAATTATTTAGCTGTAGATCTGGCTCCCTGCTTCACGGAACTCTTTGGACTTCTCCTGCATCCCACTGCTAAGGGCGGCTGCTTCATCCAGCCCCTGTGCATGCGCATACTGCCTGATATCCTGCGTAATTCTCATGGAGCAGAACTTCGGACCACACATGGAACAAAAGTGTGCTGTTTTCGCGCCTTCTGCCGGCAGCGTCTCATCGTGATACTCGACCGCACGCTCCGGATCGAGCGAGAGATTGAACTGATCGCGCCAGCGGAACTCGAAGCGCGCCTTCGACAGCGCGTTGTCGCGAATTTGCGCGCCCGGGTGCCCTTTGGCCAGATCGGCGGCATGCGCAGCGATCTTGTACGTGACGACCCCAACGCGGACGTCCTCTTTGTTCGGGAGGCCAAGGTGCTCCTTCGGCGTCACATAACACAGCATCGCCGTGCCGAACCAACCGATCATCGCTGCCCCAATAGCAGAGGTGATGTGGTCATAGCCCGGCGCAATATCTGTCGTCAGCGGCCCTAGCGTGTAGAATGGCGCTTCATCGCAGACTTCCAGCTGACGGTCCATGTTTTCCTTGATCATGTGCATCGGCACATGACCCGGGCCTTCAATCATCACTTGGACGTCATGGCGCCAAGCGATTTTGGTCAGTTCGCCGAGCGTATCCAATTCGGCGAATTGCGCCTCGTCGTTCGCATCTGCGATCGAACCGGGACGCAGCCCATCGCCCAGAGAGAAGGCGACGTCGTAGGTTTTCATAATTTCGCATATCTCTTCAAAATGCGTATACAGGAAGTTCTCTTGGTGATGCGCCAAGCACCATGCAGCCATAATTGATCCGCCGCGAGACACAATACCCGTTACACGCTGAGCTGTCATTGGAATGTAACGCAGCAGCACGCCTGCATGAATCGTGAAATAGCTGACCCCTTGCTCCGCCTGCTCAATCAGTGTATCCCGATACACCTCCCAGGAGAGGTCCTCGGCTTTGCCGTTTACTTTCTCAAGCGCTTGGTATAAAGGAACCGTCCCTACTGGAACCGGTGAGTTGCGAATGATCCACTCGCGTGTTGTATGTATGTTTTTACCTGTCGATAAATCCATGATCGTATCTGCGCCCCAACGGGTGGCCCACGTCATTTTCTCCACCTCTTCCTCAATGGAAGAAGCGACAGCGGAATTACCAATGTTGGCATTGATCTTTACCAGAAAGTTGCGTCCGATGATCATGGGCTCACTCTCTGGATGATTAATATTAGAAGGAATAATGGCGCGGCCTAGCGCGACCTCTTTGCGCACAAACTCGCTATCAAGATTCTCGCGAATCGCAATGTACTCCATCTCAGGCGTTACAATACCTTTGCGGGCGTAGTGCATCTGTGTTACGTTGGCGCCTTTTTTGGCGCGGAGCGGTCTCCGGTGCAGGCCTGGGAATACTTCCGCTGCCCCTCTTGCGTCTGGTGAGGAGAGTCCGTTATCTTCCGGCTTTATTTCACGCCCCTCATAGGCTTCTACGTCCCCGCGCTCCTCAATCCATGATAAGCGATTAGCCGGCAGCCCTTGGCGAATATTGGTATTTTCCTCCGTATCCGTATAAATACCGCTTGTGTCATACACATGTACAGGTTCATTCGCCACTTCGTCACCGTGAATATTCGTGGAAGTCCCGAGCGAAATTTCCCTCACAGGTACTTGGATATCCGGTCTGGACCCTTGTACATACACCTTTTTACTGCCAGGAAATGTAGAAACTTGAACGTCTTTCACGGGACTGCTGTTCTTGCTTGTTGTCACATCATGACCTCCTTTTAATGGGTTATTGTTAAAATGCGGACCAGCTCCGACGCCGCTTCCTGCGGGGAGCGCGCGCCAGCGATCGCGCTCACAACGGCTACGCCATCCGCCCCTGCGCGGATGACGGGCAAGGCATTCGCGGCATCGATGCCGCCGATGCCGACCAAGGGCAGCCGGATGCCGCCTTCGCGCATCCGGGCAATCATGGCAGGCCCCTGGACCTCACGCGCATCGAGCTTCGTGCGCGTGGCGTATTGGGGGCCTACGCCCAGGTAGTCGGCGCCTTCGGCTAACGCCGACTGCGCCTCCCCCAGATCGTGGGCTGACACGCCCACGATCATATGCTTCAGCCGCTTCCGCACGGCGGCGGCTGGGGCATCCTCTTGGCCGATGTGAATACCATCGGCCTCCAGCTCTAGAGCAAGCCTTTCATCGTCGTTCACGATGAAAGGGATCTTGTGCTGCGCGCACAGGCCGCGCAGCCGGGCGCCCAGCTCGAGCAGCGCCGGCCCCTGCAAGGCGCCTGCGCCTTTCTCGCGGAGCTGAAACATCGTGATGCCGCCGGCAATCGCAGCCTCCAGCACCGCATAAGGGTCAGCCCCTCCGCAGTTCGGGCTGCCCATGACCAAATACAAACGCAGCTCTTTGCGTAGTTGTTCGCTATTCATCGCGTCCCTCCAGCATAAACATCAAGGCTCACAATGACGGTGTTAGAGGCAGAAGCAGCGCTCTCCTGCCTTTGCCCGCGTTGGTACGCCCAATGGTTCGTAGGCCCATGACCGCTTCCAATATTCAGCGGTTCGGCTATAGCTGCTTGGATGAAATTTTTGGCCAAACGTAAAGATTCTGAAGCTGGCAGACCCTGCGCAAGCCCTGATGTGATAGCCGCGGCAAACGTGCAGCCGGTACCGTGCGTATGCGGTGTATGTAGCCGGCGGGAAGAAAACTCTGTGAACGACTTCCCGTCATAAAACAGGTCCGTAGCATACAGCGTATCCGCTTCATGTCCGCCTTTGATCATCACATGCCGACAGCCGTATGCATGGATTATTCTTGCTGCTTGCTGACGCGACTCGCTATCCGTGATCGATATTCCGCTAAGCGCCTCCGCTTCCGGAATGTTCGGTGTGACCACGTCAGCCAGCGGCAGCAGGTACTCAAGCATGGCGTCAATCGCCTCTTGCTGAAGCAAAGAGGCGCCGCCTTTGGCAATCATGACGGGATCGACGACGACTCGTTCCCATTTGTAGCTTTTTATCGCCGCAGCTACGATTTGGATAATTTCAGAGGAGAACAGCATCCCGGTTTTGAGCGCATCCGGGCGCAAATCAACTCCGATGGACGCTAGCTGCTGCTCTACCGCCTGGGCGCTCATCGGATACACGCCTTGAACGCCAAGTGTGTTCTGCGCGGTCACAGCAGTAATCACCGACATGCCGTAGACGCCCAGCTCTTGGAACGTCTTTAAATCAGCCTGAATTCCTGCTCCCCCTCCGCTATCGGAGCCCGCGATCGTCAACGCTTTATAAATGGACATTTTGGCCTGGCTCCCCCTTTCGAATGGTTAAAAACTTAAGTCCCTAAGCTCCTTGCGGCTGAGATGGCCTTTTCCGTCCGCTCGTTGGCGGCAGCGCCGGTTTTCCAGCCCGAGATCGCCTTTTCGGCTCTCTCGTGCGAGCTTATTCGCCCGTTACTCGCCGCCTTGCGGCTGAGACGGCACTTTCCGTCCGCTCGTTGGCGGCAGCGCCGGTCTTCCAGCACGAGACGGCATTTTCGGCTCTCTCGTGCGAGCTTATTCGCCCGTTAAACGCCGCTTGCGGCTGATACGGCATTTTCGGCTCTCTCGTGCGAGCTTATTCGCCCGTTACTCGCCGCCTTGCGGCTGAGACGGCCTTTTTCGACCGCTCGTTGGCGGCAGCGCCGGTTTTCCAGCACGAGGCGGCCTCTTCGGCTCTCTCGAGCGAGCTTATTCGCTCGTTACTCGCCGCCTTGCGGCTGAGACGGCACTTTCCGTCCGCTCGTTGGCCGCAGCGCCGGTTTTTCAGCACGAGGCGGCATTTTCGGCTCTCTCGAGCGAGCTTATTCGCTCGTTACTCGCCGCCTTACGGCTGAGACGGCCTCTTCCGTCCGCTCGTTGGCGGCAGCGCCGGTTTTCCAGCACGAGACGGCATTTTCGGCTCTCTCGTGCGAGCTTATTCGCCCGTTACTCGCCGCCTTGCGGCTGATACGGCCTTTTTCGACCGCTCGTTGGCGGCAGCGCCGGTTTTCCAGCACGAGGCGGCCTCTTCGGCTCTCTCGAGCGAGCTTATTCGCTCGTTACTCGCCGCCTTACGGCTGAGACGGCACTTTCCGTCCGCTCGTTGGCCGCAGCGCCGGTTTTTCAGCACGAGGCGGCATTTTCGGCTCTCTCGTGCGAGCTTATTCGCCCGTTAAACGCCGCTTGCGGCTGAGACGGCATTTTCCGTCCGCTCGTTGGCCGCAGCGCCGGTTTTCCAGCACGAGACGGCATTTTCGGCTCTCTCGTGCGAGCTTATTCGCCCGTTACTCGCCGCCTTGCGGCTGAGACGGCCTTTACCGTCCACTCGTTGGCGGCAGCGCCGGTTTTCCAGCACGAGACGGCATTTTCGGCTCTCTCGTGCGAGCTTATTCGCCCGTTACTCGCCGCCTTGCGGCTGAGACGGCATTTTTCGACCGCTCATTGGCGGCAGCGCCGGTTTTCCAGCACGAGACGGCATTTTCGGCTCTCTCGTGCGAGCTTATTCGCCCGTTACTCGCCGCCTTGCGGCTGAGACGGCACTTTCCGTCCGCTCGTTGGCCGCAGCGCCGGTTTTTCAGCACGAGGCGGCATTTTCGGCTCTCTCGAGCGAGCTTATTCGCTCGTTACTCGCCGCCTTACGGCTGAGACGGCCTCTTCCGCCCCCATCCCTAAACCCGGCTAAAACCATCCATCGGGCTGCTTGCCGAAGCATAACGCTTCTTCGGAATTCGGCCTGCCTCGAAGCCAGCGCGTCCCGCTTCAATCGCGAGCTTCATGGCGTAAGCCATTTTAACCGGATCCATAGCACCCGATACCGCTGTATTCAGCAGCACGCCATCTGCACCCATCTCCATTGCAAGCGCAGCATCCGAAGGAGCGCCAATGCCAGCATCGACGATGACTGGCACCGTAGCTTGCTCAATAATGAAGCTCAAGTTGAGCGGATTGATAATGCCTTGCCCTGTGCCAATTGGTGAAGCTCCCGGCATGATGGCATGCACCCCGAGCGCTTGCAGGCGTTTAGCCAATAGCACGTCATCCGACGTATATGGCAGCACGATGAAGCCCTCTTCCAGCAGCATCTCAGATGCTTTTAATGTTTCGACGGGGTCAGGCAGCAGCGTCATCTCATCTCCAATGACTTCGACCTTAATCATGTCGCAAAGCCCGGATGCCTTCGCCAATTTGGCGATGCGCACCGCTTCCTCCGCTGTTTTGGCCCCTGCCGTGTTCGGCAGCAGCGTGAAGTTCGACACATCCAGCATGGATAAGAAATTCGGCTGGCTCGCCTCAAAAATGTTCATCCGCCGCACCGCAAACGTCAAAATCTGCGATTCACTCACATCAACAGCCTGTTTCTGAATATCAAAATTAGGGAATTTGCCTGTGCCTAACAATAATCTCGAGCGAAACTCATATGGTCCGATTTTTATCATGGTTAATTATCCCCCTCCAACAAAATGAACGATTTCAATTTTATGTCCTTCTAATAATTCTGTTTTCACGTGATCTTCTTTTTGTAAAATGTTGTGATTATGCTCGACGACGAGCATTTTCTCTTGCAGCTCAAAATGTACAAGCAGTTCATCAATCGTCCGAATCGTATCCGGCACCTCGACGCTTTGACCGTTAATGTGCAGCTTCAATCCTGTGCAGCTCCTCTCCTATTCGTTGCACGCCTTCCACCCGCTTGGATGCTCCCGACAGATCTGGGCTAAAAGCAGGCAGATTAGCTTGCAAGGCACCTAAGTCCTCGCCTGACACAAGCTGAGATATGACCTTCCCCGTGACTGGGCTGAGCAAAATACCATTGCGGTAATGCCCGAAGGCCGCAAATAATCCCTCGTACATCGGGACTTTGCCGATGTACGGCATGCCGTCTGGCGTCTGCGGGCGCAGGCCCGACCATGCTTTCTCCCACTCGGCTTCGCCGATTGCGGGCATTAATTGCTTCGCTCTCGCCATCAGCTCTGCCAGTCCTGCCAGCGACACCTTGCGGTCGTAGCTGCTGGGCACAACCGTCGCGCCGACGAGCAGCCGTCCTCCCGCTTTGGGGACAATATAGCACCCTGGCGTGAACAGGGTCTTCTGCAACTCACGCTTCTCGGTGAGAACTGAGAAGCACTCCCCCTTCACGGGATACACCGGCAGGTCGATCCCGCTGCCAGCCAGGAGCTGACCGCTCCACGTCCCGGCCGCCACAACCACCTGGGCGCTATACAGCGGTCCCTCGCTCGTCATGACGCCGATGATGCGATCGCGCTCCGTCAGCAGCCCTTGAACTTGGGCGAATTCCTGCAGCTTCGCCCCGAGCACCCGCGCTGCCTGCGCGAAGGCCGCCGCCAGCTGCGGCGCCTCCACCTGCCCATCCTTCGGCAGGTACAAAGCTCCGCGCGTCGCCCTGCTCAGCGCGGGTTCGAGCTCTGCGGCTGCAGCTGCGCTCAGCCACTCCGCTCTTTCGCCCGCTGCGCGTTGGAGTTTCTCCCTCGCGCGCAGCTCCTGTTCCTGAGCGTCGCTGAGCGCGACGTTCAAGAGCCCTTCACGGACGAGGCCGATGTCGATGCCCGTGAGGCTTTGCAGTTCCCCGCTCAGTTCGGGGAACATCGCTCTGCTATGCCGGGCCCACTGGAACAGGGGCCCTGTGTCCTCCATCTCGGACTGCGCTCCGAGCATGCCGGCTGCGGCAGCCGAGGCCTCCGTCCCTAGTCTGCTGCGCTCCAGCAGCGTGACGGACTGGCCTCGCTTCGCCAAGTGATAGGCGATGGATGCGCCTATCACGCCTCCGCCAACGATGATAACGTCACTCGTATGCTTCATATCTCTCACCTCTAATTTCTTCTAGCTGCAATTCTCGGAGATAAGCTTTTACCGTTTCCACAGGGTCTGCCGCCTCCCAAATGCCGCTCATCACCGCGATGCCGGATGCTCCCGCTGCAAGGACAGACTTTACTCTTTCAGGTGTCATGCCACCAATTGCGATGACCGGAATCGTGACCTGCTCGGCAACATGCCGTAGTTGTTCAAGCCCTCTTGGCCCAACCCCCAACTTTGAGTTCGTTGCAAAAATATGGCCATACATGATGTAATCCGCCCCCTCCCGCTCGCGTTTTACGGCTTCCTCAGCGCTATGTACGGAGACTCCCGTTCGATGCACACTTTGGCAGCTCTCTCTTATCTCCAGCAGCTGTGGAGAGTTTTCGGGAAGGTGCAAACCTCCAAGCCCGGCAGCGGCTGCCATCCATGGATATCCGTTGATACAAAGGATTTGCGCAGGTACGCCTTTTTCCAATAAATACTGTACGCCCATAAAAACTTCATCCATCGGCTTCGTTTTCTCGCGAATATGAATGGCCCTGACATAAGGATGAATCTGGGTAGCAATCGCCGCCATATCCTTCCATGCCAATTTGCCGTTCGATATCACATGCAGCTCGCACTCGGACATTGAGGTCCGCCTCCTCACTTTGAACCGCTGTATCAATAGGCCCAGGCACCCTTCAGCGCCAATCAAGACGCAAAAAAACCACTTTTCCAGAGAAAAGTGGTTGTAGGTTGCCCGCATAATAATCATGCATAAATGAGGCGCCAAAAGTCCGGTTTCCACTTTCCTCCGCTGGTATGACCCAGTTCAGGTTCAAAGGGTTCAGATTGCTCTGTCTCAGCCTTGCGGCGCCCCTAGGGATACATTCGTATTCATTTGTTCATTATCATAACACGGTATCCAGTCGTTGGAAATAGAAATTTCCATCCCATCTTATCCTAGTCACCCTAACTTATTGCTCTTATAATAGGGAGAACGCGAACCTCGGCCCTTATTCCCCATTGTCAGGAAGGATGAACACCCTAGATGCTATCTCAATTGAATCGTCAACTAGAAAAAATTATGCCGCTCATCACGCCGGTCAGCGTACTTATCGGTGTTTGGCTTGGCAGTCATTTATCCAGCTTTACCTTCTTATCGCCTTGGCTGTTTGCTTTTATGACGTTTTCGGGCAGCATTAGCTCCAGCTTCAAGGAATTTGTTAAAGTTATCGTTCAGCCTCTACCTCTTATTACTACACTGCTTATTCTGCATGTTGGCATGCCGCTGCTTGCGTTTGGGCTCGGGCACGCTGTTTACAGCCATGAATCGTTAACCATCACTGGCCTCATTCTCGCAGCAGCCATTCCAACAGGAATTACAAGCTTCGTGTGGGTCGCCATTTATCGTGGAAATATCGTGCTCACGCTCTCCATTATTCTCATGGATACCGTTCTTTCACCGTTTGTTGTCCCTTATACACTCTCTGCGCTGGTCGGCACGAAAGTCCACATGGACACTTTGGCCATGATGAAAGGTCTGTTCTTCATGATCGTCGTCCCCTCCATTCTAGGTATGCTGCTTAACCAATGGACAAAAGGAAGAGTTAAGGAGCAATGGAGCGGTCGTCTAGGCCCTTTTTCGAAAATATGCATGGGCATCGTTGTCGCTATTAACAGCTCCGTTATCGCGCCATACTTGCGAGATTTTAATGCCAAGCTGCTTGGTTTGGCTGGGTTTGTACTAGCCCTCGCTTCCCTGGGCTACATCCTGGGATGGATCGTCGCGAAGTTGCTGAAGTGGGAGCAGGACGTCGTCGTAGCACTTACTTTTAATAGTGGCATGCGAAATATTAGTGCCGGCGCCGTGCTCGCTGTAGCGTACTTCCCGCCTCCGGTAGCGATTCCTGTTGTGCTCGGAATGCTGTTCCAGCAGTCGCTAGCGTCGTTATTTGGTTTTCTTTTGAACAGAAAATATGCCCTGAAAAATGATAGGCAGCCTAATCTAACTGCGAGTCGTGCCAAACAAGTTTAATGGAGGGGCTCCGTGTGCAGCTTCTCTTTTAAATTTGGAAATAAAAGGAACTTTTTACTCACACTTCAGTCTAATATTCTGGAGGTGATCGCATGTCATTGTTTAATAAACAGACTCATTTTCGAACAATTCTCAGTAGTTATCTCAAAAGTCCTCTGATCTGGTTCTGCATTGTAACAGGAATATTAATTGTGCCCCTTCTAGGCTACCTAGTACTTTGGCTATTAGTACTTGGAGAGTAACCACATGCCATTACGGAAGCAAGAGTTTGCCTATATTCAGTTGATGAATTTGATCCTCTGTTAAACCACTCAGCTTATTTTTGGCCGTCACACCATTCAAGGTAATTCCATACGTTATTTTTTAAATATTCATGCATATCTTTTTGTGTTAATTTACTTAAATCCCTCTCTCCTTTTAAATGCCCAAGTAGGATCCCTATGACTTCAGCAGCTAAAGAGGTATTAGCTTGAATGCGCGCACTGCCATAGGCGACAGATGAGGTCCCACGTTTTTACCTGCTAAAATGACGTTGGCAAACCCTTTGGGAATAAAAGAACGTAGTGGCATACCATATTTGTCGGGGTCCCCACTATGTTGTCCCCAAGTGTGACTTGCTGTTCCTTGAAGATAATTGGATATCCTCCGATACTCACGTTGTCCCAGAACATGCTGCCGCCCATCAGGTCCGATGCCTGCAATACATACTCCGTTTATATAGAGATGCCAGATTCAAATGGTATCCCCTTAATGAGTGAATTGAAATACTGCTCAAATTCATTTGCTTTTCTGATCTCACCACTTTTATAGCGATTAAAAAGCTCTTTTACTCTTCCCTGAAGCAAGGAATGATTTTGGTCATCAACCGGTTCATCCAGAAACTGCATCTGCCCTTGAATGAGCTGTCCTCCAGGTTGCTCTCTGGGATCTAGAATGGTCACCGACACCCCTTCGTCGATAGCCGCTCTGGCCAGATAAACGCCTTCTATTTCCGATCCAATCACAACAACATGGGTTGCTTGGTGTTTTTCTTTTTCCACTTGAGCTTTCTGCTGATCACAAGCAGCTATAAATAATAAACAGGTAAAAAGCAAACTGATTTCTAAGCCTTGATACTTTCTCATCGCTTCCTCCACATACAAATAATGGATATTCAACAATTTGACGATACCCCTGCTTTAAAGTTCAATCGCATTACACTCAGCCATCTTTAAGCTAACTTTTATCTACAATTCAGCTTCCCTTCTCTTTTTTTTCATAATTGGGCCGTACAATGAGGGAGAAGATCAAGGATAGGAGTGGTACATAAACATATGAAAATGAAACAAATAGCCGGCTTATGCATCCTTATTCCCGCATTGCTCAGCGGCTGCGGCAATCAAGCTTCCCCTCAGCAAGCAGCGGCGAGTACAGCTCAGCCTGGGCAGTCTTCGCAGCAGAACGCGCAGTCTACAGCCGATGGGAAGCAGGGCCAGAATCGGCCTGCCATGAGTCAGGCGCAGAGACAATTGTTCACCACCTTCCAAACGCTTCTCATGATGGACAAGGCTGAAGGACTTGCAATCACCAAGGAGCAGGCTCAAGTCATGCTGCCTGTTGCGCAGGATATCGAATCCAAAGCTGAGCTCAGCGACGACAACAAAACCAAGTTGTTCGAAAAGCTGACGGATGCTCAGAAGAAGTTCATCGACGACTCCGCGAACCGGATGGCTAATCGGGGGAATGGCGGCGGGAATGGACCAGGAGGAGCTAACGGCGGAAATCAAGGTGATGGCACGCGCGGGAATGGCGGCGGACAAAAAGGTGGAAAACCAGACGCCTCAGCATCGGCTTCACCGAATGCAGCAGCTTCACCCTCGGCTTCACCGAATGCAGCAGCGGGTTCAGACGGCACAGACACTGGGAAGCAGCCTCGCGAGAACGGCGGTAAAGCAGGCGGCAACCGTCCTGCCGGTGGCAACGGCAATGGCTTTGGCAATGGCGGGCAAATGAAAGATCCGGCCAAACAGCTTGTTGAGCTCTTGCAGGAGAGAGTGAAATAAAGCAACAAGTCTGCTTTAGAGGACTTCAGAGCCTGTCGATGCATGGATGACTGTTTTGGATAGATGGAAAAACTACCGTTAATCTTCTTAGCTTATTGGCTGGGAGCGAAATAGCGGTAGAATCTCCAGCTAATGGCCCCCTAGCTGGGTGAAAATGCGCTAGTTTGGCGAAATTAGCGGTAGAATATCCATTTAATTGGACAAAAATGGAATAATCCAAGGAAATAGCAGGAGTAATCGGCGTTAATTATGCATATCCCAGTTCTACCCTACCAGTTGCCCGGTTCCCAAGGGTGCTCCAACCAGCCATGCCGTTAATTAACCAAGAGGCCATCTTTTGGCGAGTAACAGGTAAATGGAACTATGATCTGCTATATCCCTATTTTCCGGCTAAATGGTCCGTCCAACGGGCAAATAACGCCCTGTAGTTCCGCCTAAGCTTGGAATAGGGCGATTTCGCACAAATAGCGGCCCCCAGTTCCCTTAAACTGGATCACACGAAAAAAGGGCTTCCCATCAGTAGATTCATCTACATTTGGGAAAAGCCCTTTTCGTCGTTCCTATTTAACCTCTAAGTGCCTGAACAACCTGCTCGGCATTAGCCTCACCGCTGGCTACCAGCTCGACATGATCGGCAAACATATCGCACATATAAACGAACAAGCTCAAAATTTCCAGCACTTCTTCGCTGTCAAAAGAGCGCCCAGCCGAAACACTGTACACATAGCGGTAATGCAGCTCATTATGCTCATTAATGCCATAATGGCCAATCGGCAATCGCGTATTGATTTCAAGCAGTACTGCAGCAACCTCATCGCGCTTTCCTTGTTCGAGGTGAAAAGGAAGCGTACTGTATATTTGCAGCAGCTGGATCGCAGCGATCTCTTCGTCATTTAAAGGTAAAAAGCTAAAGTGCAGAAAGCGTTCCCGCTCTTTTTTATCCTCTTGAAAACCCGCCATCAACACGTGAAGCGGAATCGCTTCTGATTTCTCCAACAAATTGGTGGCAAGACCTGTCTCATCCAAAATCTCTTTTAAAAGCCCTAACTGCGCGAAATGACGCGCGTGTACATGGTCTGGCAGCATATGTGTCCGCCCTCCTGCTATTCGTTTAATCTGATCATTCTTAACTTTCTCAAGTACAAATATACCTGCTCCCAAAGCTTCTGCGGTGCACCGAATTAGTTAGGCTCACTCCTGCATGCGAAAAAGCAACAGGCGACATTATTATCCCTGTTGCTCATAAGGAGATTCTCTTATTTGCCGCCTCGCTGTTGAATGACATGTGTTAACTCATGCCCAAGCAGCTCCTGGCCTTGATGCGAATCGGGGTTATACCGACCTTCTCGGAAAAAGATATCATTCCCTGTCGCAAATGCCTCCGCACCTAACGAAGCATTAAGCTTCGACGACTCGGAATCATGATGGATGTTAACATTACTGAAATCCGCGTTAAAAGCTGATTCCATCTTTGCTTGAATTTGCGCAT
Source organism: Paenibacillus sp. J22R160 (assembly GCF_059692135.1). Classification (NCBI taxonomy): domain Bacteria; kingdom Bacillati; phylum Bacillota; class Bacilli; order Caryophanales; family Paenibacillaceae; genus Paenibacillus; species Paenibacillus sp. J22R160. Next base: position 164,836 of record NZ_JCAUAU010000006.1, read on the forward strand.
CCATCTTACTGCCGCTGCCTTGCTTGGATTTAATCTGCGACTCAATGGAAGCCCCTGCCTCAAACGCTTCGCCGTCGGAAGACTTCATCTGCAGCTCTTCCTCCTCAGACTCCCCGCCTTCGCTCCGCTGAATCGTCTCCGAGGACGGCTTCATCTGCAGCTCTTCCTCCTCAGACTCCCCGCCTTCGCTCCGCTGAATCGTCTCCGAGGACGGCTTCATCTGCAGCTCTTCCTCCTCGGACTCTCCACCCTCGCTCCGCTGAATCGTCTCCGAGGAAGACTTCATCTGCAGCTCTTCCTCCTCGGACTCTCCGCCTTCGCTCCGCTGAATCGCCTCCGAGGACGGCTTCATCTGCAATTCTTCCTCCTCCGACTCCCCGCCTTCGCTCCGCTGAATCGTCTCCGAGGAAGACTTCATCTGCAGCTCTTCCTCCTCGGACTCTCCGCCTTCGCTCCGCTGAATCGCCTCCGAGGACGGCTTCATCTGCAGCTCTTCCTCTTCGGACTCTCCGCCTTCGCTTCGCTGAACATCAGCTGACGCCCCGCTGTTTTCTGAGGCAGCTATCTTGTCCGCCACTTCTTTGCCAACTTGATCAGCCTCTTGTTCATAGGCATCTCCAGCGGGTCCAACCGTCAACTTCGTCTGTACAGACAGCATGCTGCCTACCGCTTTGTTGCCCATGGCCCGTTGTATATTCATGAGGTCTGCTCCCGCAGACTGCCCTTGTGCATGGCTTTTGTTGCGAGGATGATTGTGCAGGGAAGTATCTGGCTGCCTGTTGATACGCGATAGATGCATTGGCATATGAACCCTCCTAGAATGGTAGTACTGAGTAAAATGCCATCAATCGACGGCTTGCGCCCCATCATTATCCGTGTCTGAGCGCATGATGTCATCTAATTTCACTATATCATACCTGTGGATCTTTGAGGTTACATTTTGTTTGGTTTTCGATCTACGATGAGCACGGCAATATCATCCGATTGGATAGCACCATTTGCGAAGCGGTCGACATCCTGGGTCATTCGTTCCAATAGCTGCGTCGGCTGGCTGGACAATTCCCTTTTTAAAAGTTCATGAAGACGTAAGAAGCCATATTGCTCCTGCCTTCGGTCCTCGGCTTCCGTAATACCATCCGTATACATAATAAGGCGGTCACCCCGGTCAAGCGTCATTTCGTTATCTGCATAAAACATGTCATCCATGACACCAAGCGGAAGCCCCTTTCTCCCCTTCAGCTGCTCCACATCTCCGTTCTCACGGACTACGTATGGCGGACAATGGCCGCCGTCGCTGTACTGCAAACGCCCCGTGCATACATCAAGCACACCGCAGAAAATCGTTGCAAACATCGTAGAATCGTCCTTATATAGCTCTTGATTAACGGCGGTAAGCAACTCTCCCGGCGACATGTCCGGCGACATTTTACCCTTGAGCAGAGTCATCGTAACCGCCATAAACAACGCTGCAGGAATTCCTTTATCCGATACGTCTCCTAAAACGAAAAACAGCTTATCTTCACCAAGTCGAAAATAATCATAGAAATCCCCGCCAACCTCACGCGCCGGACGAATATAGGCCTGCGCTTCTGCCGTAATCTCATTCGCTTCGCCGAGATCTGACCCTGAACTTCTGGTCATGTACAAGCCTTGGCGTGGCAAGAAGCCCATTTGAATGTCCGTTGCGATGCGCAGCTCGCTTTCCATTCGTTCCTTGGCGGCTGTCGTCTTCTCCAGCACATCGTAGAGCATAGCATTCTCCAAAGATGCCGCGATCGGAGATGCAATGGACTCTAGAAGATGCAAGTCACGGTCGGTAAAATGCACATCATCGCGCTTATTCAGCACCTGCAGGACGCCGATAATTTTACCTTTGCTAGCAAGCGGCACGCAAAGCATGCTGCGAGTCGGGTAATCGACACGCCTCGCAACCTTGGAGGACCAGCGTTCGTCCTGCGCCGCATCGTCGATTTTGACCGATTGACCGGTCTGGGCCACCCAGCCGGCGATGCCTTCGCCGATTTTGAGGCGAATCTCGCGGACTTCATCGCCCTTTTCACCAAGCGCAAGGTCGAAAAACAGCTCTCCCTTTTCCTCGTCAACCAAGATGACGGAAGACGCTTCTGCATTCATGATGCGGGAGGAGGTCTCCATGATTTTGATCAGCAAATCCTGCTTCTGAATCGTCGAATTCACTTCCAAGCTGACATCGAACAGCTGCATCGTCCGCTGAAGCTCCAGCTCAGCCGTCTTGCGCCTTCGCTCGCTGAGCTGCCATACGATACCAATCACCAAACAGACAAGAAGAAGAACACCTGCGACGATATTCATCAAATGCGCCTCCCCAGCTCTTGGACCAATCCTTTGTTTATTGGGCTAAGAAATGGCATGGATCGCATCTGCTTCCTTGTCATAAATCGAAAAAATGGAGCTAAACCCTGACATGTCGAAGACCTCTTTGACATTCTCATTCATACGCGCAAGCGCCAGCTTGCCTTGAATGACCTTGATCATTTTGGCTGCGGACAACAAGCTTCTAAGTCCTGCAGAGCTAACATACTCAAGTCCTTGCAGATCAAATACAAACTTGCCCTTCCCCTGCTCGACCAGCTTTGCGAAAGCTGCTTCCAAGCTCGTTGACGTATTTGCATCCAACCTGCCATTTAGGCTCAACAGGACGATATCCCCCTGTATGTTCTCAGTAATATTCATGATATTCCCTCCTCCTGAACTCGCCGTTTTGTCATCATCAGTACATTTTCTTCATTCAAACGCTCATAGCGGATATCATCCACTACTTGTCTCACGAAGTGAATGCCAAGACCGCCGATCCCACGCTCGTCCATACTAAGATCAACCCTGGGGCTTGCCTTGAGCAGTGGATTAAAGGGCACTCCGTGATCTGTCAGGCAAAGCTCCCAGCCATCTGCAGCAGCCCCAATGTCGATACGGATCGTATGCATAGAGCGTTCTTCCGGGGGATGCCCGTAGAGAATGATGTTTGTTACAAGCTCGTCGCAGACCAAATTCAGTTGGAATAACGTCTGATCATCCAAACCCATCGCTGGGGCCAGACCTTTTAAGAATGCGCCTAGCCGCTCAAGCTCCTTCAGATCATTGCTTAACACGATGGTCTCTACTGACACGTTCATCCCACCCTCTCTGCTCAACTATCTAGCTAGCCTACGCCATTTTCAATAGCATATTTTCCAGCAAACGGACGCGTGCACTTGATGCATGCAGCAGCCCGATGCCGATCTCCGGATACAATCTCACCAGTCGGGAGAGACTTTCACCTTGCAGCGCAAGCACACGCACTTCATCGAAAATGGCCTGCGCCGTAATCGAGGATGGCGATCCGTCCAGAGCTGTCGTTTCCCCGAATGCTTGTTTAGGTCCCAGAACACCAATCGTTCCTGTCTCGCCTACACCCGTCTCATTGCTTAGCTCAACGTTGCCCTCAATGATTAAATACATTGCTGAATTACTTTGCCCCCGGCGCAGTAAATAGGTCAAGTCTTCATGGACTTCTTCCGTCGCAATACTAGCGATTAAACCCAGTTCGTCCACCGACAAGTCAGCGAATAAAGATACCTGCTTGAGAAAAATAACTTTATCCAGCATAGTCAAAAACTTGCGCTCTTCTCTCATCCCATCACGCTCCAGTGAACTTAATGCGTAAACCGCAATATCCTTCAGCCAATCGTCCGACCACCTTGCAGCTTCTTGTAATAACACAAGCGGCTCGGTCATCGCCGTATCGCTGCCAGCTGTTCCTTGCTTCAATAGCTCCAGCAGCGCCAAAGCCAATTTGCGATCGCCTAATCCCTCGGCCAGCACCTCAAGCGCATTCTCGCGGACTTCTTCGCTCTCGTCCTTGGTTGCTTCGCGCAGCGTCGCCACAATACGTTCGTCAACGAACTTGGCCATGACGGCCCATGCTCCGCCGACAAGCGCATTATGCAGCTCAGCGCACCGCTGATTCGCAAGCTCCGCTAACCCCTTCATGCCAAGCTGCAGCAAGGCTTCCGGCAATGCGCGTTCTTGCGTAGAAGCGAGCATGCGATTTACGCAAGGTTCAACGAGCTGCGTTCTCAGGTTATTTTCATCGAGCAGCTCAGCAAGGGCTGTAACGGCTGCGTTCCAAATAAAAGGATTCGCATGGTTTACACTGTCGATCAGGGCTGGCAAAGCTGTATCGCCCATATCTACCAAAGCCTGAAGAATGGCTTTGCGCAGCTCCTGGTCCGCAAGCGGCACCATGCTCAGAAGAATCTTAATTGCCTCCACATGACGAAGCTTACCCAGACAAGCTGCTGCAGCTACTTTAACCGCAGGCCGATGATCCTCGAGCAGCGACAGCACCCAAGCGGAATAGGCATCCAGCTTCAAATCCGCTACGGTATGGCAGCCATAGACAGCCCATTCGCCGCCGTTATCGAGCATTTTGATAATCGCCTCGTCACAGGCCTGATAGCTTTCCTCGCTTTCGAGCGCGTAAAGCGCCTTAACCCCTTCATGTACAACCTTTGGATGGTTATCCAGCAGCTTGACGCGAATGAAGAAGTGCGACTGACTTCTAAGATGCGTTGCTTTTGAAATCAGTTTAACGCTTTCTGCTCGCACCTCCGGGTCTTCGTCCTCAAGAAAGGACGCAACCTGTACAAGGTCTTGAATTGTAGCACTTTGGAGATTCATCGCACGCAGCACAGCAATGCGGATTCGCGAGCTTTCTTCCCCAATCATCCCGATCAGATGTGGCAGGAACGCGGAATCCTTTGCCTTGCCTATGACTTCGAGCGCCAGCTCCCGCACGTAATCGTTCGGATGCTTCAAGTAGCCCAGCATGGCGGACAGCGCTTTGGAGCTGCGGATGCCCCCGATAAAAGACTCCGCAATATCAGACAAATCGGCGTGAAGCGATTGCACACTTTTGACCAGCTCACGGATGTACAAATGTCTGCCATACCAAGCGACAAATACGAGAATAACTGCTAAACCTACGCCTAACCAAGCAAGCAGAGAAAGCTGAATCAGACCGAAGGATTGAAGTAACGACAGCAATGAGCCGATTAGAATCCCGCCTGAGGCTGCGACCCCCTGAGCAAAATAACGGTAGCCGTCCCGTTTGGAGATGGGCATCATTTTGAAAAAAAGCTGATAACAAGGCTCTGCAATGTAATACAGCAAGATATAGAAGACGGCATAGGAGCCCGAAACCAGCGCCAGTCCAAGAGACTGATTGATAAATAAAGCCGTCAGCCCGAATCCGCCGAAGAACAGCACAGTAATGGCGAGCAGCATATTGCTTGCTCCTAGCCAATTCATTAAGCGCGTAGACACTGTTTGCAGCAAAAGGCAGAACGTAAATTGGATAGCCGTAATTAAGCCGTAATAAGAGGTTAAATCGCCCTCTAGTGGAAACTTGGCTTCCGCCGCGGTAAAGTACTGATACTCGATCATGAAATACACGGCCGGCATCAATGTCATTAACGCAACAGCACACAGTAAGAACGGGCTGCGCAGCATCTGCTTCGCATAGTAGCCGGCTGGCAGTTGCTTTTCTTCTTGTGCATGACCCATTCCGCTCTGGTTTTTCAGTCGCAGGTCTTCTTTTAACGTTAAAGGCACCAAGTAACGCGACAGCGCCTTACGAAAAAAGACAAAGCCGAACACCATCAACACCGGAGCGAGCGCATAGACGGCCTCTGTTCCGAGCAGCTTGCCGATTTGATGAGCGATCAAGCCGGCGGTAATCCCGCCTGTCGTCGTGGAAGCGATGAACACTGGCATCAATCTTTTGGCTTGCTGAGTAGGGCATAAGTCAAAGGCTGTACTCCATAAAAGCAGCGTCAGCTGCCTGACAACAAAGTTGGAGGAAAGGAACAAAATGGGATAATAAAAGCGGAAATCGATACCCCCCAGCTTGAAACCCAGCAGCACCGCACCGTTCAACGCTAGTAAACCGATCATCAACAGATAGAGCGTCGTCATCATTTTGGCCTTCGGCAAACGGTTGGCCAGCTTCGCCAAAAGCCAGCCCTCCAGAGGCATGATGGCCGCTTCAGCAATATAGATATAGGGCAAATACTGCACGCCGAATCTCTGGTTAAAAAGGGCCATGAACGCCGTATAGTTCAATGACTCCGCAATCCCGCTAAAATAAAAGATCGGCAGCATCATCCACAACTTACGGATATCTTCCGTCCGCAGACCCATCCATCTGGTTAAGCTTCCTTGCATATCATCAGGTCCAATCTATCAGTTCATTTGTCATCGATAAGTGGTTTATAGAAAGCTAATCGTGCTTCGCCATCATAGTAATAATTCGGATAAGTGCCGATGAGTTCGAAGCCGCTGGCCCGGAACATTTTTTGAATAGGCTGATATTCGGGTAAATCGCATGTATACGTAAGTATGTAGCGCCCTCCCGCTTCTCTCGAGAACGTTTCTAGCACTTGGTACAAAATTTTCGCAAAACCATGCCTGCGGTAATCGCGATGCACAGCTAAGTAATCCCATAAATAGCCACCGGACTGATGCTCATTCTCCTTGCAGCTGGTCACCGCAATGATCTCTCCTGCTTCATTCTCAATGAACCAATGCCAATGATTGCGGTGTGTCAAGCTAAGCAGGGGAGCATTGCGAAAATGCTCTAACTCTCCTGGTGTATGCCTTTGATCATCAAATGATGAGGAGGATAAATAAAATTCAGTAATTCGGCGTGCGTCTTTCTCCGTAGTCAGCTCCTGCACTTGCATGTCAAGTTCGCCTCTTTCATCATGAAACCGATAATGTGCCATTCCACTCTGCTGTCGTGCCGTGTTGGAAATACTCATCGCAAATATAGAAGTACAACTGTGCCGCCTTATCCTGACGATTCTGTTTAATGACCATCAAGAAGGCTTCCCTTGCATCATAGAAACGCCCTACCTGGTAATACGTAACAGCCTGCTCGAATAGCGTCTTGGTCTTCTCCTTCAGTACCCGAATCGTATCAGGATCGCCTTGATAAACGTCGAACAATCGAAGCGGCTCCTTCACCCCTTCTACCTGTATTAATCCCAGGTTCCGGTATTGGAAGGCTGCCGTCTGTTGCAGGGATTGCACCACATGATCGGTAATGAGAATTGAAGCGCCAAGGGGCTCCGTCATTTTCTCCAGCATACTTGCCACATTCACACCATCAGAGATCACATTGCCCTCTAGACGCTGCTGCTCGCCGATGATTCCAAGACGAAGCGGTCCTTTATGCAGGCCGATACCGAAATCAAGCGGCGAATAACCGACTTTTGCCCGATGCGAATTGTAAAGATCCAATTCCTTGCGCATCTCAATGCACGCTAGCAGCGCTTCATCCGCTTGATTCGGGAATAGCGCCATGAAGCCTGCGCCCAAGTACTTATTCATAAGACCTTGATGCTTGCGGACATAAGGCCCGAATCGGCTAAGGAACGAATTGACGAAGTTGAAGTTCTCTTCCGGCGTCAGCTTTTTGGAGAGCAGATAGAAGCTGCGGATGTTAAAAATCAAAATCGACATATTCTTCTCCACTTGATCGCCCAGTTCAACCTCCAGAATGCTTTCCTTGTTCAGGAACCGCAAAAACTGCTGCGGAACGAAGCGATAGTAGGACTGGCTAAAGTTCTCTACCTTGGTAATATAGTCCCGGATGCGCGCTGCCATCGTATTGACGCTGTCGCCCAAATCTGACACCTCGTCGCGCGTATTAATCGTAACGACCGTATCCCAATTGCCTTTGGCGATCTCGCCAACGCTGTTGCGCAGCTTCCGAATCGAAGAGAGCAGCACATAAGTCATAATTACGAGAACAAGCAGCAAACCAATTGAAATGAGCGCAATATTGCGGATAATCGATTGGAGTACCGTTTGGCGATGCTTGAGGATGCCATCCAGGTTTTTACTCGTTTCGAAGACACCGACAATTTTCCCCGCTGAGTTAAAAATAGGGGCAATCGCATAGCGCCACTCGCCGGAGAAATCCTGCCACTGCCCTGTGGCTGGCTTGCCTTCGAGGACAACCTGCTGATTCTCAGGGGTTTGTTGGAACGGATTGAACATATGCATGCCATCATCGTCTTCTAGAATCCGATAAATGACCCCATTCTCGTATTTATATACAGCTTTGTAAAAGCCTTGATTATCATCACGGGCGTTATTCTCAAAAACCGATTGAATCTTTTTGCGGAAAGATTGATAGGTTGCCCCGTTGTAATCCAGCGGTGACGCCAGACTTTCCAGCTTATCGCCATCGACCAGATTTTGACCGTTTTTGGCCAGCAAAATAAGCTCGCTGAACGTTTCCTCTTCCATTTTCTTCGAGAAACTCTCATAAATAACGGTCGACAGCAGAATCATTGAAGCCGCAATGACCGGCACTAGAATGAGAATTTGCTTCATCATCAAGGGAAGACGACGCTGCAGCAAATTGAAGAAGACAAGTTTAATCGCATACAGCACAAGGATCAGAGCTGCTACGGCAACCGACCAATGTACAAACGAATGGGTTCTTGCTGGTTGGCTGTACAGAGCTTCTACCATGGATGGCGTAATCGTCCCATCCGGCAGGCGGCGATTAATCTGCGTCGATTCTACGATAATAAGGCTGCCATCCTGCGCAATGGAGCTCGATGTGGCATCAAAGGCAAGCTCTATGCCGTTTGCTTTCGCCTTCTCTTCGGTCACAAGACCTTCGATCATGTAAGGCTGTGCGGGATCGAGCCGGGAAATCATTTTGTTGTTAAAATCAATGAAGATCAGACGGCCTTGATTATCAAGATGCAGACTTTCGGGGAAATTGCGTCTTGTGCGATCCAACCCAGCAAGCGGATAAACAAGCTCGGAATGCCCGTCGCCAAAAGCGCGATAGATCTCTCCGCTGCGCGTTGAATAGTAGATTTCTCCAGGCTTAAAGCCGTCTGCCTCGGCAACAAATTTATTTTGCGGGAGCTTTATTGTATACACTGGCTTAGGCTCGGTTGTCTCCTCTTTGCCAATTGGAGCTTGATAGAGAGTTAACTGCTGTACTTCGTCATTGAAAAAGTAGACCATCCCGTCGCGAACCTGAACATTTCGCAAGGACCCCAACCTGTACCGCTGGGTTTGCGCGTCATTGTATTCCTGCGTGAACAAACTGCGGTCGAACTGCCCATCCGGCGTATAACGAACAATTTGCTCGGATTTAACCGCAATCCCATACGGATCTAGCAGTGTACGAATCGTGTAGAGATAACCGAAATCATCGACAGCCATATCGTTAAAACGGTACACTTCCCCGTTCTTCCCGGTCTCACTTGTAATGGAATACTGAAGAACACCGTCCCCATTCAGCTTATGGATCGTTTTCTTCGCGTTGTCAATAACAAACAAATTGTTATGCCCATCCGAGATCGCCTTCGATAAACCATCGAAAGGCATGCTCTTGTGAAAAGGCCATAGTGTGAAGCTTTCCCTGTTTAAGCTTTCCCTGTTTAATCCAAGGTAGGTTCCAGCAGCACCCAGAAGCAGCAGTACGAGCAGCAATGCCGCAATCGATTTCTTCATCGCTCTTTAATCTCCTCTTAATATGAAATCTGAATGATTTGCGTCGGTGCGTTCCAATCAACCTGCAAGCCCAAGGATTCCGCTATGAACCTTAACGGGACATAAGTCCTTCCTTCAAGCAGATAGGCAGGTCCGTCGATCTGCACAGGATCGCCATCAACATAAGCCTTGTCGTCACGAATGCGGCTCGTGATCGTCCTATATTCCGTGCTGACCGTAACCGTAAGACGATCCTGATCCCAATCTACAGCGGCACCGAACGATTCCGATACGGATCTTATAGGTAAATATGCCTGCCCGTTTATTATAACAGGCGGAACATCGAATTTGATGTAAATATTGGGAGAAAGCACGTTGTCTGCTGGAACCGGTTGAATGGTGACCGGCGTGCTGCTATCTACCTCGGTTATCTGCGACAAAGCCGCTGAAACATCGGCCAGGGCCATCTGCTCCTCAGGCCCATACTTGGCCTGCTCCTGCTGCTGCAGCTCCTTCAGCAGCTCCGTCACCTGCTGTTCAAGCTGCTGCTGCACGCCAGCCTCTTGCGGCAGGGCTGCCGCAAGCACCTGAACGGCGTCCAGCTGCGCGAACAGCGCTTCCTTCTTCGCCGTCTGCATCGCCTCGGCGACGGCCCCCATCGAGCGGGTCAGCGTCGCGACCCGCTCCGTGTCCCCCTGCGCGAGCTTCAGCGCAGCCTCTAGCTTCTGCTTCGCCTCTGCGAGCGAAGCCTGGCCCTCGGATGCGCCCGTTTGCGCATCCGCGAGCTGCGCCTGCGTCGCCAGGAGCTGCTGCAGCGCTGCTGCAGCAGCTTGCGGCTCGCCGGCGGCGAGGGCTTGCTCCAGCTTCGCCTGCTGGAGCTCAGCCTGCTCGGCCAGCGCATCCTCGCTGGCCACTTCCTTCCCAGGCGCCGTGCCGCCTGGGGGTTCTTCACCGCCTGGCTCGGCCGGCGGTGTCTCGGTCTCTTCGGACAGCGCTGCGATCAGCGCGTCCGGGTTGTTCACCAGCTCCATCTGCTTGAGAGCTGCCTGGCTGTCGCCTTTCTGCAGCGCCTCCAGCATCCCGAGCTGAGCCTGCGCATCCTTGATCTCGACCGCCAAATCGGCGATCTCACTCAGCTTCATATCCGTAACGGCCGCTTCCTTGGCCGTCTCCAGCTTCACAATATCTTTCTTCAACGTGTCAATCTGCTGCGTCAGCTGTTCAGGCGTTTGCAAAGAAGCAATGGCACCAGGCTTTGTAATTTCCACGGTGACTTTCAGAGCATCCGCATCCCTCTTTGAAAGCGCTGCGGAACTCGTCGGATCGGCTATCGCGCTCGGGTCTACCGCATTATCCATGCCGAACCAGACCGCTCCAGGCACATCCGCTTTATAAAAAATCCCCTGCCCCGATGAAGACATCGTTGCCGAAGCCGCATTGTAGGCCTCAGGGGTCAGCGCGTCCAGCTGCACTTTGTAGGAACCGATGATGACGGTACCGAGCCCTTTTTCCTCATCAGCACCAGAACCGCTCTCGCTGCCTGTCGCTTCGTCTCCTCCCGCCGAGCTTCCCCCATTGGCTGCACCATCCGTGACCTCAGCGTCTGCCGCCGCCAATTGTCCGGCATTTCCTTTGCCCTCCAGAAGCAGCTCTCCAATCGGTTTCCCCTTCGCGTAGAGCATGACCTTCAAGTTGTCAATCTGACTAAGTTTGAGCGTTAATTGTCTCACAGCCTTATTCATTTTGGTGCGTTTGCCGATTGCTCGGCCATCTTTGGTAAACAGGGCATATTCCGTTGCGCCGAGCTTCTTATTCACCGTCACGCTAAAATCACTGAGCAGCGGACCAACAACCGGCTTCAACTTCCAAGAGCCTGCAGGAGCCTTTGGATTTTGCGGTTTGACGGCGGCAAGCCCGTCATCCAGATTGCGATAAGGCAGGATGCCCGTCTTCAACGTCTTTTCAACTGCTCCGCCCGTGTCGATATCCAGATTGCCAAGCGCTGTTTCATAGCTCATTTGCGCCATTAGAATTTGCTCGTCCGCCTTGCTCACGGCTTCTTTATAAACCGCAAGCTCTTCGGTTTTCATCAGGCTGAGTTTCACCTTCTGGGCAGCTTTGTCCAGCGCGTTCACAGCGCTATCCTTATCGCGCAAAGCCTGCGCGTAACCTTCCTCCGCACCCTTCGCTTCCATATAGGAAGCTCTAACGGCTGCTATAACCGATGATCTGCTTTCCTTCTCCTGCAGCAGCGCCTTGTTTTGTTCCATGGTAGCAATGGGCAGCGCATCCCGCAGGTCGTCGAGGTAACGCAGTCCGTCGAACTCCCCTTGGAGCAGAGATTTCGGAATCGGAATGAATCCTAGCAAAAGGAAAAATCCTTCCCAATCCGTCTTCACCTGTGATAACGTCGTTTCATAACTGGCTAGAAACAGTTCCATGTCGACATCCTTGGCCTTATATAACCCGTCAATAACCTTCATACGGCTGCTGCCAAATTTCGAGCTGTACAACTCACGTGTCGTGCTTAGCTTGTGATCAGCTAAACGCCGATCCTCCGTATCTTTCAGCAGACTAACCGTCGACTTAAGCGCACTGGTTATGTAACTTGGCAGCTGCTTCTGATCCAAATTCGCATAATCCGGTTCAAAAGAAAGCTGAACTTTATTTTCCATATCCAATTGAAGCAGCTTGCCCAGCGCCAAACGGCTCGACTTAGCCGTCAATTGCGCTTGTTTATAGACGGATGCCGCCTTCTCCAGCGCCTTCTCCGCCTGTTCCTGCTCGGCGCTGTCCGCGAGCCCGAATTTCCGCTTCTTTTTAACCGTATCCAGCACCGTTCTGGCGTCTTCCCACTTCTTGCGCGCATTCTCTTCCGCTGCTTCATCCTGATAAGCCGTTAAGTACGCTTTCTGCACATCGAACCGCACGGTATTCATCGATTGGCGCAATGTTTCCTGTGCGATATATAGCTGCTTGCTAGCCTCAGGCACCTTCAAACGTGTCGTCAATTCCTGGCTCAAATTACGTGGCTTGGCAAAAAGGCCGGAAGCCTTCGCTTCCTCGCTTTTAACAGCATGCTGCGCTTGCTCGAGCTCCAGCTTTTTTTTCAAAATATCCGTTTTGGCGTCCCGCAGTACGGAACTTATTTTCAACCCTTGATCCATCGCTTCTTTCATGGTTAAAGCCTTTACTGACGCAGCTTCCACGCTTGGCCCTGCCGCCAGAACCGGCGCTGTTGACAGCAGCACTACAAGTCCTAGCCTTACTGCTTTTAACCCTACCACTATGAATCCCTCCGCTCGCATACTACTCTACCTTTATAGTACAATATCTCCCTCACTCTCGCACCCATCATTTGGAGAAACTTAGCGAAAAGAATCGAATAGAGTAATAGATTGATGGTTACCTGCTTTTCTAGTAGTATAAATGTAATAGCGACCCGCATATTTTGACATCTCTGTCTGTTTTCACATACACCGTAAACACTCCCTGCCGAATAGCTATAAGCAACCTAGCCCTTTTCAAATTGACAACCGCATTATAGGAAGGAGAAAAACCTATGGGTAACCTTGTTTGCGGCGGTGCCATGCTTCAATGCTCCTTCGGCGCAGCGCCCAGTTCATTAATGGTACTGCCAGCGAATATGGTAATGACGGCTATGCCAATTGCAAACATCATGGACAATAAGCCGATGGTGAACATTTTGCCGTTCGGAATGTGCAATTCGTTGGCTAATCCCATGGTTGCCGCAGCAACGGCGGCGGCGTTCGGCGCACTGACTCCCATGCCCTGCATACCGGTCACAGCAGCCCCTTGGGCTCCTGGATCGCCAACGGTGCTCGTCGCTAACATGCCTGCTCTGAACAACTCCTCCAAATGCATGTGCAATTGGGGCGGTGTCATCCAAATTCAGCAGCCTGGACAAATGACCATTCAAGTGCCTTAACCCCTTTTTAAAAATCGAACATCCTTCTAGGAGTGAAATCATTTGGAGATTCAGCCGGTCAAAGCCATTGAAAAAGTGCTAAAGCCCGTCGTTGCACCTTTCATTGGACATGTCATGAAAGCCATCCAAACCGTTGGAAGGCTGCCCAAACTAGCGATCATTAAGTTTCAACAGATTCTTAGAGTCATGCTGCAAACGCGTGAGACCTCGTTAAAAAATTATATTTTGATCGGCTCCTACTACGTCTCCAAAAGGCTGCTGCTTTTCATCAGCTTGCTGATTCTCGTCCTGATCTTTTTTATCTTCATACGACCGCCTGCGATTGTGAACAAATGGTTGAACCGGGTTCCTGTTTTGCAGGAAAACACCACGAAACTGACCAGCTTCTCGGGGAATGGTAAAGTCGTAGGTGCCGAAAAAGCGGCGCGTTATGAAGGCGGGCTAGTTGACGGGCTGTACGCAGGAAAGGGCAAGCTGTATCACAAGAACGGCATTCTCGCTTACGAAGGCGATTTTGAAAAGGGGCAGAAATCAGGCGCTGGCTCGCTCTACGACGAGCATGGCACACTGCTGTATAAGGGGGTTTTTGCCGGAGATGCCTACAACGGGGCGGGCACCTTATATACGCCCAACCAGAAAGTGCTGTATATCGGCGAATTCCAAAATGGCAAGTACGGCGGGGCCGGAAAATTATTTGCCCCAAGCGGCGATCTGCTTTACGAAGGCGCGTTTAATGGCGGCCTATACAATGGGGCGGGCAAGCTGTTCTCTTCAGTCGGAATCGCCCAATATGAAGGTGAATTTGCAGCCGGCCAATATAGCGGGGCTGGTAAACTGTACGATACCAAAGGCCTTCTCGTTTATGAAGGCGGCTTTAAGAACGGCAGCTACTCTGGCGACGGAACCGAGTATTATGCTAGCGGCCTGATGAAGTTTAAAGGCCAGTTCCTAGCAGGCACGTACGGCGGTGAGGGTACCGCCTTCGATGACAAAGGCGTGCCCCGTTTCAAGGGCACGTATGTGAGCGGCGCCTTGAACGGCGCTGGAGAAGCCTATGACGAGCTTGGCAAGCTCGTCTACAAGGGTGATTTCAAGGCTGGCGTCTATGACGGCCTTGGCACGGTGTTTGACGCAGACGGCGCGCCGCTGCTGCGGAGCTTTTTTGCAGGCGGCCAGGCCAGCCTGCAGGGCTTCCTCGGTTTGTCCAGCAAGAAAGTCGAAGACTTGCTGGGCAAACCGGCCGAGGTGACGCTGCAGGATGTTAGCGTCATGCTTGCGGGCCAGGAGGCGGCGGTGGACGCCTCCGTGGGGGCTTCGGCTGCTGCTGGCGCTAGTGAGGCAGCAGCTCCGGCTGAAACTCCCGCGCCTCCGGCAGCGGGCGTGGGTGATGCGGCAGCAGCTCCGGCAGGCGTGAAGCTGCTGCTGAGCTACCCAGCCTACCAGCTCTCCCTGCTGGTAGAACCTGCGAAGGGCAACCCGAAGGAGGCCGTCGTCACTTCGCTTAGCATTTGGGGCTCGAAGCCTTTGGCGCTGCTGCAGCCAGCCATCGAGACCGTCAAAAAACGCGGCGAGCCTAACGATGCCGGCTACATCGTGATGGAGACCGAGGTAGGTGCCGGGAGTGGCACTTACACGAACAGCTACTACAAGGGTGATTACCTCTTCACCTTGACGCATTTTGATAAAACCAAAGAGGCCCACCTTCTGCAGGTGAGCTCTACGAAATAGAAACAGTCGGGAGACGCTTATAATGAGCGTCTCCCGACTGTTTCTTTTTTCCAAGTTATTTGCCATTTCCTATAAATTTACATATTTATGCACATTACAGTTTTTATTCCATTAATTCATAAACCTTTCTACTATCTCAAAATTTATTCAGGTAATAATATGTCCTGACTTGTCAAGTTATCATATTTAAATTGTAGTGTATAAGCCCCCAAGCTCGATGTTCCAGCTTTAATTGCAAAATAAAACAAACCAGAACTAACCTTTTTATTTAGTATCTCTGGTTCCGATACCTTTCCTAAATTAATTTCAGTAAAAGTACCATTTTCATCATAAAAACAAATAATTGGATTAAGTTTAGAATCGATGACAGATGTAATGATTTGAATTACTGATTTTTTCTCCACTGATATGTAATACCAATCCATATCTAATGCCTCATGAATATTTGCATTTATTTGGTTAGTATTATCAAGAGAATAAGCCGATTCGATAGAGTCATTCCCTTCATACTTATCATCGTTGTATGAGAAGTTAGGGGTTAGTTTATACTCTAAATTCTCAATATTCTCATCCAAAAGGTTTAAATCAAGTTGGTATATCCCTTTTTCAACACTTAACTTAATACCTTTCGCCTCACCTTGTAAAAATGACGCTTCAATCTTATTTTCTCTTAATAAGTTTATTTTAAGCGGCTTACTTTCATTAAATTTAAGATTATTAAATTCAATATTAATTTCTAAAATGCCCTCGCTTTGAAAGTCTAAGAGGTAACTATTCTTAGTATTATTCTGACCAAGGAGTGCATATATTGTTTTACCATTATCAATACTCAGAGATTGTTTGTTCAGAGTTTTAAGAGCATCTATTGAATCTACACTTAATAAAGCTTCTATATTTAATAGTCCATATCCAGTTTCATTATTCCACCCAATATCCTTCATAGGTTTGGCAGTATTTCTTAGTAGATTTCTAATTTGGTAAGGTTTTAAATCCGGAGACTTGCTTAGTAACACAGCAACTCCTGCTGCCACTTGAGCCGCTGCCATAGAAGTCCCACTGCTAAAAGAGTATCGACTATGAATATCAGATGTATATGTAAGGTTTTCAGCAACAAGATCAATACCATGCCCACTATTTGAAAGAGGAGCTCTTCTTCCACCGTTTTCATCAATTGCTCCAACACCTATTACAGTTGGATAACAAGCAGGAAAGTCAACTGAACTATTATTGTTTCCAGTAGCAGCTATAATAGTAACGTTATGTTGTTCTGCGTATTCAATTGCCATACTAAGATCAAATGAATCCACTGTGGTGCCTAACGCAAGACAGATTATTTTAGCTCCATTTTCGATAGCATAATAAATTCCTTTTATTAGATCTTCTTTTTTACCGCTAGCTCTAGTGTCAAGCACCTTAATAGGAATAACCTTAATATTAGAAGGATTACTTGTATATTGGGCGATATTTACGATAATCCCCGCCACATTTGTACCATGACCTGCTTCGTCATTGTATGAAGATTTTTCATCCAATATACTAGTACCTTGCGTTATATGACTAACTAACTCACTATCATGTAAGTTAATGCCACTATCCAGTACTGCAACAAGAATTGGTGAATCTATCGCTGGAATGTTCATTATTCCTTTAATACCAATTTTTTCAATGAAGTTAGATACATTCCCTTGATTAAAGATCTTTTCAAAGTCATTGGACCTCAGAAATAATGAGTTGTTTATCAAATACATAGGAATTGTTGTTTTATAATTAGAATCAATACTCACAGAATTATCAGCATAACTCAACAAAATATTATGATTATTTTTTGTAACCAATACTGTTCTGTTATCTTTATTCCACTCAATGCTATAATTTAATGATTCTAGCATTGGTCTAATCCTAAGGAGCTTAACTTCAGTCTCTTTATCAATATTGCTTTGTGAATCTGCATGTATAAAAATTGAAACAATGAAATTACTCATAAATACTAGTAGTAATACTATTGAAATTTTAAACATATCATTTACACACCCTATGTATTAAACTACGTGATTAAGGCGTGATAATGATCACGCCTTAAATTGTAATACACTATCTATAAAAGTGATGTCCACCATTTGTAGGTGAATGCCAATGCGGGTAATTTCCTGGCGTATAATAGCTGTTGGTGTAATCGTGTTTAGCGTGTGCGTATGGGGTTCCTGGGAGTGCATTTGCCACTTGCCAAGCATATGTGCTATTTCTATTGAATGTATCTAATGCTAACCAAGCCCTGCTTTGTGCAGCCAATAAAGTAATTGGACTACCAATCGATAATCCACCACCAACACTTTCACAACAACGTGATGCACTATAATGATTTATACCTTGCTGAAAATTCCAAAGTACACTAGACGTTATGGCTATAGATCCGTTTACCGCATTTTGAATTTGTGTACCGTGATAAAGTCCCATATTTTGAGCAATTGCTGTCTGATTATTAACGTAATTATATGCGTAAATTCCTAGTGCTGCAGTCCCTGCACATAATAAGATAAAATCGCCAACAGGTAATGGGCCATCGGAAATTGCAGCAATCAAGCCTATTTGAACTAATCTAGAAGCTAATTGTGATTCAGTTAAATAGACACCAGTTCTTGCCAGAACAGTAACAGCCTCAGCATTTGATGAAGTTACATCAATCTCGGGAAGTTTATTATTCTTTTTATAATAATTATAATAATCTTTAGCCAGAGAATTAATTCTATCTTCCTGTTCTTTACTTAAACCTTCAATACCTTCAGCTTCTTGTCTAACATCCTTTGATTTTAATAACTGTTTATATGAATCTTTTTGTTCTAACTGACTAAAAACGTCAAGACTAGTAGATTTATTCTTGCTTTCTTTAACAATTAATCTTAAATCGGAAATGACCTCATTTAACTTTGGATTCTCCTTATAATCGTTATCTGATAATGAATTAATTAAATCATTCAACTCAGAGATACCAAAGTAAGTGTTTGCAAAATCGCTCTTCTGTGTGCCTTCTTCCTTAGCTGATGCTACAGATAATGCTGAAAAGACTAATATTATAGCCATTAAAATAATAAATAAGTTTTTAATTTTTAGCATAACTAAAATTCCTCTTTTCATATAAGAATAGCTACTGGCCAGTAGACTACCAAATTATACATATATTGTAATTTATAATCAATATAAAATGTATTTTTTGGAAAATATGATACAATATTGATATTAATAGTGGAGGAGATGAAGATTTGAAAGAAGAGAAGTTTAAATCTGATTGGGAAGTACATCAAAGAATTGAAAACCTTGCAATCGACGCACTTAAAAAGGGATTAAGTGTAGAGGAAGCACAACAATTAGTTTTGAGATCTAATGAGTATAATGAGTGGCAGTCAATTGAAAGATGCTTTGGAACTGAATATACAATGCAATCCTATTATAGGGATTTAGCAGGGGCTGTTGAATTTGAAAAATATGAAAATAAAGTTAAACAAATTTCAAAATTGGTCATGAGCGAAGTAACCATTGACGAAACTATTAACTATTCTTGGGAATACGAGTATGATCGTCTTTTTAATCAAATAGGGGTTATGATCACACCAGTTGAATTAGGCATACAGATCGGTATGATTAGTCAAAGATTAAATTTAACAGAACCCATTGGCGTGTTGCAGTTTTTAGGATTAATAACAAATAACCCCAGTCACTTGTTACAACTTGAATTGGAAGATGTACTGATTTTAGAAGACAAAGAAAAAGAGATATTATTATACCTTGAGGAATTTCAAAAGAATTACATTAGGAGATAAATACAGACTGACTCCCCCTACTCTAACACTACATACCAACAAATATTCCGCCAGCGACATGTGCAAAGTAAGAACTATACAACTGTCCATCTCTTCAGAATTAAATAAAAAACCTGCATTTCCTACATCAAAAATCCGTCATTCAGCCGAAAACGGCGTGAAGTCGCGATATTTGATGTAGGTTTTGCAGGTTTTTATCCGTTAACAGGAAATCGATTCAGATTTACTGTACTTTTTACATTTTTCTGCTTCATCGTCCTAAGGCAAAGCCAGCTTGCCCATAACAGTCAGGCGTTCCGCACCTGTCGCCGAAGGCAAATTGTTTGGCACGCCGTGAATACAATCGTTGCCCAGCAGGGCGAACAGGATCGCTTCTTTGGCATCGCCGGAAATACCCAGCTCATCGGAGGTAAGGATCGCTTGCCCAGGGAGCAGCTCCTGCATCATGCTGAGCAGTGTATGATTGCGCGCACCGCCGCCGCTAACGATAACTTCCGCTATGGCACAGTGCGGGAAAACAAAATCCTTATAAGCACGAGCAATGGAATGCGCCGTGAACGCCGTCGCCGTAGCGACGATGTCCTCATGGGCAAGCCCGCGCTCCAAAGCGGTCTTGAGCCATGCCGCGGTATACGCCTTGCCGAACAGCTCGCGGCCCGTGGTCTTCGGAGGAAGCTGCGCAAAATAAGGATGCGCCAGCATCTCCTCCAGCAGCTCGGTGTGGACTTGACCACGAGCCGCCCATGCGCCATCAGCATCATAGGTAAGCCGGCCTTCGGACAACTCATAGACCACTTGATCCATGATCATGTTACCCGGACCTGTATCGAAAGCAATGAGCTCGCTCGCATCGGACATTGTAGCGTCCGTTCCCTGAGCCGGAATCGCCGTACAGTTGCCGATGCCGCCGATATTTTGGAGGATACGCCCTTTGGCCGCATCGCGGAACATAATGAAATCACCATAAGGTGCAAGGGGAGCACCTTGCCCCCCTACCGCCATGTCAGCGGTGCGGAAGTCGCCGACAACTACTCTTCCTGTCCGCTTGGCAATCACAGACAAATCACCGATCTGCAGCGTTGATTTCGGCAGATAAGGATCCGCCTCATCCGCCACCGGAATGTGCCACACGGTCTGTCCATGGGTGGAGATAAGATCGATCTCCTCCATTTTCATTCCCGCAGCCGCAGCCGTACTCACCACTGCGTCAGCAAAGCGTTCAGCAATGGCAAAGTTCATACCGCACAAAAGGGCAACATTCGAGTGGTCGATGGAACACAGCTGCTTCAGCTTTTCGCGCATTTCTTCCTCATAGGAGAAGCTTTCGAAGTGAAGCAGTTTCACTTTGGCATCGATCCCGCAGCCATCGATACGGACAATGGCCACGTCGATGCCATCCAAGGAGGTACCTGACATGATACCTGCTACTGTCAGGGATTCTTGATTTAGAAGGGTACGGAGCATCACAGTCCGCCCTCCCACTTCCAGCCTGCAGGATATCCAGCGCCTAGAGTGACAGGCAGACGGCCTTTCATCTCCAGCTCGCCGAGCAGACCTTTGGCTGTGCTTTGCAGCGCAAGCGGACGGCTTTCGTAAGCAGCGATGAAGGTAGAAACCTCCGGCAGCTCCAGCAAATCGTACGGTACGCGCAGCGCGACAACGACCACCGGCTTGCCGAGTGCTTGCAGGGCGCGCACCAGCTCGACCTGCGCCGGATGGAATCGGGCATTGTACGTCCCGATGACGATCTGTTCCGCTTCTTCAGCTGCTGCTAGCACCGATCCCATCAACCCGCCGACCTCTGCCAGCGGCAGCACGCGGTCGATTACGTCAAGGCCGCGCTCCGCAAGCGCTGCGCCCAGACTTGCCGGTCCGGCGTACGCTTCGTCCACGCCGGACGATACCGCTGCGGCCACAGTGACCGCTAGCGTTCTTACACGCTTCAGCGGCAGCAGCCCCTGCTCGTCTTTGACGAGCGTAATGCTGGCTTCGCTGAGACGCTCAGCGACCGCGCAATGCTCCGCGGTCCCTACTTCAGCCGCAGTACCCGACTGCGGCACCAATAACCCGCGGCGCTCCTTGAGCGCGAGCAGCCTCTGTACCGATGCGTCGATGCGCACTTCACTTAGGCGACCCTCCTTAACAGCCTGCTCGATCGCATCAATAGCGCCGATCTGGCGGTCAAGCCTGTGGCTGATCAACACAAGATCAGCTCCAGCTTCAATCGCCATAACGCTTGCGGCAACCGTGCCGTAATGCTCGGCAATGGCATTCATCTCCATGCAATCCGTCATTATGACGCCTTCATAGCCTAGCTCCTCGCGCAACAGTCCGGTTAACACGGACTTGGAAAGCGTCGCAGGCAACTTCTCGGATTCAAAAGCCGGGAAATAAATATGCGATGACATAATCGCATCAACGCCGCCCTCAATAGCTCGGATGAATGGCACCAGTTCCAAAGAGCGAATCCGTTCTTGATCATGCATGATTGTTGGCAAATCCAAATGGGAGTCAACGCTCGTATCGCCATGTCCCGGGAAATGTTTCGCCGTTGCGACAACATTAGCGTCCTGGTAACCTTGCACCGAACGCTGTCCGAATTCAGCGACTAGCTCAGCTGACTCGCCAAATGACCGCACACCAATGACCGGATTATCCGAATTGTTATTCACATCGAGAACTGGAGCGAAGTTCAGGTTGATCCCAAGCGCTCTTAGCTCTTTCCCTGAAATCAACGCAGCTTCATAAGCGGCGTCGCCTGCGTCTTTTACGCCAACTCTTGCTCCCTCTTCCGGCCCAATCGCTCCCGCTGCAAGCGCCATCTGCCCAGGCATCAATGCAACGCCTTCCGTAATACGGGCAACCATCCCGCCCTCTTGATCGATGGAAACCCAAAGAGGTAATGTGCCCGACTGCTCTGCGATTTGCTGCAACTTATCGGATAGTTCAGCTACCTGTACAGTTTGTTCTACGTTACGCGCGAAATAAATAACCCCGCCAATATGATGCTCAGCAATAAGCACTTTGAGCTGATCTGTTGCTTCAGTGCCTTCAAATCCGCAAAGAAGCATCTGCCCAATTTTCTCTCTTAGCGTCATGTTCTGAATCTTTTTCATCTCTATCCCTCTCCCTCAGTAGAAAAACTTCTATCCGCAAATTAAACTCTATATGGCCTTACTCGGTCTTGCTCGGCCTTACTCGGTCTTGCTCGGTCTTACTCGGTATCGTTCTGTCTTGCTCTGTATTGCTCTGTATTGCTCTGTCTTGCTCTATCTCAATCATCCACTTATCTATCCAAACGGTTCAGCGCCATCAGAACAGCGCCGCTAGCTGCATCCTTTTTAGCCGTAATACACGTCAAATCCGGATATCTTTCGCTCAATTTCTGAACAAAAGCATTCCGCACATGGCTATTGTTCAGCAATACGCTACCAACCATCGCAAGGCTCCCCTGCTGCATGGACAGCTTTTCCACGACAGGCACGGCCGTCTCGAACAGCGATACAGCGCTTTTCGCCGCAATAGCCAGCGCCGTTTCGTCTCCTAGCTCACAAGCCTTAGACAAGATTGGCGCCAAGGCTGCGATATCCTTTTTGTTCGTCTCTTTGTTATAGACGAATCCAACGATCCCCTGAACCGTCGTCAGTTGAAGCTGCTCATAGACCATACCGGTAATGACGGTCTCCCCAATCCTTCCATCCTGCGACTGCACGAGAGCAGACAACAGGTCGCGACCGATGCTGTACCCGCTGCCCTCATCATCGATGAGGTGTCCGAGACCGCCGGCGCGGTGAATCTTTCCGTCTTCATTTTTGCCATAACAAATAGACCCTGTTCCCGCAATCATGATAATGCCGTATTCACGATCATGCGCGCCGCAAAGTGCCGTCTCCTGATCGCCAGTGATATATACTTTCCCTTGATAGCCGCATTCTCTTACATTCGCTTCTAAGCGGGTAGTAACGGTCGGATTGCTAACCCCAGCTGCACCAATCACGATTTGTTCACAGTGCTCTAGTCCCCCGCACGCATCGCTGATCCCTTGAAAAATGTCCTGAAAGCTCCGATGGATACTATCCGCATCTTGCCCATTATAATTAATAGCGCCAGATGTAAAGGTATGCACCACTTGACCGCTCTCATCCGCTATTATCACCGCTGTTTTGGTACCTCCGCCGTCTAGCCCCGCTACGTATCTTGTCATTGGGTTACTTTTCACTTCTTCCGTATATTCTATTTGTACAAATGATACTGCTGTTTCATCTGCGCAAAGGTTTGGCTCTCTTCACGAAATTGCTGAAGCAGATCTGGAACATCCACGTTATCTTGACGATATACATTGTCTCCGCATAATAAATCCATGAAAGGTCTTGAGCCCTCTCGGAAAGGAGGCAGGAACGCAAATTGCTCATAATTGTTCTTAATCGTGTACAACAGGGTAATCCCCGTTTCCAGAGGCTTGATAGCACGAGTATCCAACACATGGACTTGAACGCCGCTGCAGGACTCTCCCTGATGCTTGGAGAAACTCGGTTTAAAATAGACCGGACGGAAAACAACCCCTGGCAGTTTCTTTGCATTCATTTCATCCGCAAGCTTCTGCCCGTCTATGAACGGAGCCCCAATAGCTTCAAAGGGAACTGTCGTCCCGCGTCCTTCCGACAAGTTCGTGCCTTCAAAAATGCAAGTTCCGGGATACAGCAAAGCTGATCTAAAACGCGGAAGTCCTAGGGAAGGCATGATCCACTCTTGGCCGGTCTCTGGGAACAGCATGTTTCGATCCCAACCTTCACAGCGAACCACGTGCAGCTCACATTGCCAGTTCATCTGATCATTCGCCATCATCGCGAGTTCCCCGACCGTCAGCCCATAGCGTACAGCAAGCGGGTAATTACCTACAAATGATTGATATTCCGGTTTTAAAATGTTGCCTTCCACGGTCACCCCGTCCAAAGGGTTAATCCGGTCCAGAATAACAAAAGGCTTGCCTGCCTTCGCACAATCTTCCAAAGCATATAACATCGTATAAATAAAGGTATAATAGCGGGTACCTACATCCTGAATATCATAGACAACCATATCGACTTCATCCAGCATTTCCTGGCTCAAACGTTTGGAATCTTTGCGATACAAGCTATGCACCGGCACCTGCGTTATTGGATCCAAGTAAGTTTCTACCAATGCGCCGGCGGCTTGATCTCCCCGCACCCCATGCTCTGGAGAGAATAAAGCTGTGAGGTTGAAATTCTCGTGCAAAATTTGAATCGTCGAAACAAAATCCTTGTTCAATCCCGTTGGCGCCGTAATCAGCCCAAGCCGTTTCCCTTTGAATAGATGAGCATATTGCCCGATACAATCAATCCCATTAAGAATCATAGCTTTCCCCTCGCTCGCTTCTTTTTATTGAACAAACCTCTACCCAAGCCATATTGGTGATAAGCGGCTGCGTGTAGAGGTCGGATAATTATCTATAATTCAGTTTTGAGCACACGCATATTTTCTTCTGGAATCATGAACGTTTGTGCATATTCTTTCCTGGCTTCAAGTCCGCGGACTCTCATCAAATGCTTGTAGTATTCCAAGTACTTGAAAGACTTGCTGCCAGTTACGAACCAATGCGTGGAAACGGCCTCAACCCATAGATCGAAGGCTTCCTGATCGTAATCAACATAGACATACGGACGGTAGTCGACGGCGTCTTCCCAGTTCTCAGCATAATACAATCTCTGTGCAAAATGTGCAGGAAGCTCCCGCTCAAATGTCGGCAAGGCAGCAAAATAGCGGGCATCATTCACGATGCGGTGCGTTGTCATGTGATCCTTGTGCATGCTGTTTTTCCAATGGGTGATGATCACGTTAGGTCGAACTTGACGAATGACATCGCATACACGGAAGCGCATCTCTTGGTTATCCTGCAGCTCCCCGTCAGGGATATCGTCGAAGACGAAGGCTTCCCCGCCCAGCATCTCGGCAAACGTTTTCGCCTCGTTTACTTTCTGCACGCGATATTCAGCCATATCTTGCCCTGCTGGAACACCACGTTCGCCTGCGGTCAGCGCTAGCGTCGCAATGCGGTCCCCTTTCAAGAAGTGACTTGCCAATACGCCTCCAGCCGTTAATTCGGCATCACCAACATGGCCGCCGATCGCTAATATCGTTAACTTTTGCTCGCTCATTTTACACAAACTCCCTTCTCATCACAGAAAATTGTTTGACGGTTGTAAAACCTGCCTTCTCGTAAATGCGAATGGCCGGATTCGTACTGCCTGTGTAGAGGGACATGTAAGCCGTCCCGATTGAACGGAAAGCTTCGCACAGCTTAAAGAAAAGCAGGCTGCCCAGCCCATGACCCTCATGCTCAGGAAGCACGCCGATGCCCGCAAAATAGCCTCGCCCGTTGTCCTGACGAATAACTGGGCCTGCAAATCCGATGACTTTGCCTTTATATGCAGCAATGACCACTGGCACACCATCTGCCGTGCACTGCCCGATTTCCCTTTGCCACAAAAGATTGTTAAAGCCATTAAGCATTTCATTAACGCCGTTATGCTTTTCCTTATCGAACAATTCCACCGTGTATCCCTCGGTTGCTGCCTTATGCTCCTTGGCCCTTACATCCTCCGGTATGGCGAAACCGTCTAACTTCAAATACATCGCACATTCTTTCGCACGTTCCACATACCCTGCTTGCAGCAAAAACGCATACAATTTACTTTCGATCGGCACTCCGGGCGCATTGTTATGCTCATGCTTTGGAGTCCCAGGTATATACCATGGCAATAACATCGGATTAAAAAATAAGACCTCGCCTTGCTTTTTCCCCAATAGCTGAAAACGACGTTCCAAAGCGTCAAGCATGCCTTGATAATGATGATCGGTTTGGAAACGCTCGGCCATAACGATGCAAGTGATGTATCCGGCCACTTCCCCAAGCGGCAGATCATCTCCTGTGCAGCCACAGGCGAAGCCTTTGACCTCATTTTGATCGAGTAACACAAAAGCATTTTCACTATCAAAATAAGGATTAGCCGTGAAAATACGCTCAAAGGATTCTTCCGTCAGTTCCTTATAACCATCTTTCACTGCTGCTTCATTCCATAAATCAATAACGGCCTGACGATACTGTTGATCCCAAGACACAATCATGCTGAAGTGATACCTCCCCCACGCTAGGCTTGTATTAGCCTTTTACCGCTCCAACCGTAACACCTTCTAAGAAGTACTTTTGCAAGCTGAAGAAAAGAATGAACATCGGTAGTGCAGAGATTGTAGCACCTGCCATCATCGGCGCGATAAACGTCGTATTGGCGAAGCGGAAGTTTTTGAGTCCCAATTGAATCGTCTGCATATCCATCGTATTGGTTACCAGAAGCGGCCAGAAGAACGTGTTCCAGCTATCCATAAACGTTAGAATTGCCATGACGGCAAGTACGGTTTTGGACAAAGGCAGAATGATTCTCCAATAGATCGTGAACTGGCTGCACCCTTCGATTTTGGCACTTTCCATAATCTCGTTCGGGATGCTGCTCATAAACTGTTTAGCAAGAAAAATATTATAGACAGTAACGATACCAGGCATAATTAATGCGCTGTACGTATTTTGCAAATTGAACACATTAACAACCAGAATATACAAAGGAACTTGCGTAACTTGGTAAGGGATCATCATGGAGACAAGCAAGACGGCAAACAGCACGCCTCTCCCTTTGAAACGAAGTTTAGAGAATGCATATCCGGCCATACTGGCGAAAATAACATTGGATATCATCACGGTACCAGCTACAATCAGGGAATTCAGAATCCACCGATACGAATACTCGCTATAATCGAAGAAATATTTAAAGGAAGCGAATGTGAATTTGCTTGGTAAAATGGAGTAATTCACCGCTCCTGCCTCAACCGGATCTGCAAAGGATGAAATGACCATGAAATAGATTGGAAATATCGTCGCCAAAGCAAAAAGTAGAAGGGCGATAAAAATGATTGAATTGCGAATGGTTTTTACTCTAGGTTTGCCTGCGTGACTGCTGTATAAAGCCATTATTTATCCATCCCCTCTCTTAATAGTCGACATCTTTTCCGGCAAATTTGAACTGAATAACCGAAATCCCTGCGATAATAACAGCTAGAATCAGCGATTGTGCCGCGGCTTTACCGAATTCAAAATAAGTGAATGCATTGTTGAAAATCAGTAGGCCAACCATGGTAGTCGCATTATTCGGGCCACCGCCGGTCATCAGGTAAGCGTTCTGGAATACTTGGAATGAACCGATAACACCCGTTACCAGAAGGAATAATGTAGCTGGTTTCAAAGAAGGAACAACGATGTACCACAGCTTCTGGAAGAAGTTCGCTCCATCCATTTCCGCTGCTTCGTAGAACGTATCATCAATACCCAGAAGTCCTGCCAGGTAGATGATAATGCTTGTGCCGTGACTGGAAAGCCAAGACATCAGTACCAAAGAAAACATCGCTGTTTTACTTGAGCCCAACCAATTCTGATTGCTGAGTCCGAAGAAATGAATAAATTGGTTGAGAATCCCGCCCTCAAGAGGATCGAAGATCCAAAGCCATACGACGGATAAAGCAACACCTGAAGCTACGACTGGCAAGTAATAAACACCTTTGAAGAATCCCTGCGTTTTCTTCCTCAGCGGAAGAATCAAGATCGCGATCACCATCGATAAGATCAAGTTAACAGGCACTGTTAGAATCGTATAAACGACCGTGTTGCGCATGGCTTGCCAGAACAAAGGATCTTTCAATGAAGAAGCGTAGTTGGCAAATCCAACATACGTGGAACCAAGAGGCTTGTATTCCTGGAGACTGATAATAAAAGCACTTACAACCGGGTATGCGGTGAACATCGCAAAAACAACCAAAGCGACGGCAATAAATGCATATCCCCAAACACCTTCTCCTCGGATTCCTCTTCTTTTTATCGGTTTAGCGATACTCGTTGCCATTTTCTCTAACCCCCAAACCCCGTTTCAGAAAACCCGGATTAAAATAGTTCGGATAGCCGTGTAAGTTGCATTCACGACTATCCGAAATTTACTGTTTATAATTAGTCTTTAACAATACCGTCTGCGCCAAATGCAGCAATTGCAGCAGCTTTAACAGCTTCGTACATCGCTTCTGGTGTAACTTCACCAGCGATTAGCCCTTGGAACTTAGGAACGATAACTTCTGTTTCCAATTTAATCGCTTTAGCGCCTAGTTCACTTGGAATGTCGGAACGAGCTGGCGTTGCATTTTTAAGCATGTATTCAACAGCAGCAACGTTCTCTGGGCTTCTCTCAATTTTCATGCTTTCAGCCGCTTTTTTACCGCTTTGTGTGATATGAGCGGAGAACAAATCATTGTTTGTTGTTGCCGCATTTTTACCGCTAGCTAGGAAGTAAGCCGCTTTAACGACATTTGCTTTGTGCTCAGCAGTTGGTTCCTTTTTACCGCGGAACGTCATGTAACCATCAACTACAGCAGCAGATGATTGTTTGGCACCTTGGAAAGTCGGAGCCGGCAATACGACATAATCAACAGGGATGGAGTCTTTTACTGCACTTGCATCACTTGCTTTTAGTTTTGCATTGTTTGTTTTTGCGGAATTCTCAAACACTGCAAGACCTTTACCCGTGATCATCGTTTGACCTGTCAAGAACATGTTCCAACGTTTACCAGCGTCTACGGAGCTAAGCTCTTTCGGCATGGAGCCGTCATCAATCAATTGACGAAGATCTTTAAGTAGACCTAAGTAATTTTTGC
Organism: Paenibacillus sp. J22R160; assembly: GCF_059692135.1. NCBI lineage: Bacteria > Bacillati > Bacillota > Bacilli > Caryophanales > Paenibacillaceae > Paenibacillus > Paenibacillus sp. J22R160. The sequence goes on from NZ_JCAUAU010000006.1 coordinate 193,636, forward strand.
TAGTGTATGCATATTTCAAATCTTTATTAAACGCGTTTGGCATACCGGCATTTTTCGCCATAATACCCAAGTAATCTACCGCGGCAACGCCTTTCACTGCAAACACAAAACCGTAACGCGTTTTGCCGTTTTCAGTGACTACGCCTTTTTTGATCGCTTGACGGAATTCGTCATAAGTCCAGCCATTTGTCTGCACTTTTTTCCAATCAATTCCTGCTTTTTCTAAGAACTCTTTATTTCCGCCCAGTGCGTGCACTTCCATGTACGCCGGGAAGCCGTAAAGACCTTTACCATTTTTCATGTAATCAAGTGGGGCTTTGTCATAATCACTAATCATTTCAGGAGTTGCTGTATCCGTGATATCCATGAGCAAACCTTGCTGCACGTATTTCGGGATACCGTCAGAGCCTCCGAATGCAATATCCGGCGGGCTGCCCGCATTCACTTGTGTGTCCAACTTCTGCTTCATATCTTCCCAGCTTGCTGGTTCGATTTTCAATGTCAGATTTGGATATAAGGCATTAAAATCTTTGGTCATTTGTTCGAAAGTTTTTTGGTAGTTCGGTGAAACCGGCGGCAGAAGTGCCGTAATGGTATCTTTAGCTGTTGAAGCGCCAGCACTTGCAGCTGGAGCTGATGCAGCCGGTGAACTCGACTCTTTCGTACCTGAACCGCCGCCACAAGCTGTTAAAGCCATTGTCAAAGCTACAACGGATGCTAATACGGGCATTTTTCTTTTCATGAAAAACAGACCTCCTAATAATTTCAGTTATTTACACAACTTGAACAAAGGTACGTATAGCTCTTTTCAAGCTGCCTTCACTTTGCTGCAGGGCTTGTTCAGCGTCCGCGGCATTCATGCCTGTTTTGATCATCATAATTGCTAATTTACAGTTCATAGAAGCAGCTTCCAAATGGGAAATCGCAGTCGCCTCGTCAACGCCTGATGCCGCCCGAATAATACGTACGGAACGATCACGCAATTTGATGTTACTTGCTTTCATGTCAACCATGAGGTTGTTATAAGTCTTCCCTAATTTGACCATCGTACAAGTCGTAAGCATATTTAGAACCAGCTTCTGTGCTGTTCCCGCTTTCAAACGGGTAGATCCCATAATCACTTCCGGCCCTACGACAGGCGCGATGCATACGTCACAGACAGGTGCTAATTTCGAGTTCTTATTATTTACAACACCGATTGTAGCAGCCCCAATATCCTGCGCTTTTCTCAAAGCAGCAATGACGAATTGTGCGCTCCCACTAGCTGTAATACCAATAACTGCATCCTTGTCAGTCACTCCGCAACGCTCAATGAGTGCAACCCCCTCCTCTGCGTTATCCTCAAATCCTTCAACCGCAAATCTTAGGGCCACATCGCCTCCAGCAATATGACCTTGCACCAGCATGGCATCTACACCAAAAGTAGGAGGACACTCAGAAGCGTCGAGCACACCGAGTCTGCCAGAAGATCCAGCCCCTACGTAGAACATTCTGCCACCATTTTTTAGTACATGATGCAAAATGTCAACCGCTTTCATAATCTGCGGGATCTCCGCTTCCACGGCTGCGGGAACTGTCGCATCCTGTTCGTTCATCAAACGTAACATTTGTTCTGTTGTACATTCGTCGATATTCAGTGTTTTCTCATTTATCTCTTCCGTAGTCAACCCCGACAGATACTCATCCATAGTCTCATCCTCCTATCCTGTATCTTTAAGTTTCTTAACCCATACTAGCGAAAAATTTCATCATGGTCAATAGTTTTTGAAATTTTATTTTATTTTATCGGAAAAAATTGAATTTTTATTTTGGAATACTACAAAAAAAGACAACGACTTTATCATGCTTAGCCGTTGTCTTTCTTATTCATCAGCGGTGCTTGCTGCTGGCAATAATATCATGCGTTTTGGACAAATATTTCTTCACTTTTTTGTACTCTGCGCTGGCTACCCCAGCAAAAAGGATGTCAATTACCGTTAGCATCGCAATGCGCGATCCCATCGCCCCACTGCGAATGGTAACCTCAGGCGTCGATATGCTGAGCACGATGTCCGCCTTTTCGGCTAACTCGCTCTTGTTATACTTCGTAATAGCAATGACAGTAGCCCCGTTCTTTTTGACAATGTCCAGCGACTCTAGAATTTCAATTGTGCTGCCGGAATTTGAAATAAAGATGGCCACATCCGATTTATCAAGAAGCGTCGCGGCCGTTAGCTGGCTATGTCCGTCTGTGTAGGTATGGCACATCTTGTTAATCCGCGAAAACTTCTGCTCCGCATCGATGCCGACCAGTCCGGATGCACCAATCCCGAAGAACACAATGCGGCTGCTCTCGCGCAGCACTTTAACTGCACGGGCGATTTCATTTTTATCAATCACGCTCAAGGTATCTTCAATCGATTTACTATTATTGCGGGAAATATTAGAGATAATAATCGAAAGATCATCCCCAGGCTGAATATCGGTATATTGATCCTTCTGCTCATCATCCATTGATCCAATTGAAGCAGAGATACTGACGATGAAATTACGGTAACCTTTGTATCCCATCGTTTTGCAGAACCGTAGCACCGATGCGTCGCTAGTTTTCGTCAACTGAGCGAGACTCTTAATCGATAAATGAGGAATCTCTTCTAAATTCTCTAAGATGTACTCGGCTACCAGTTTCTCTACGGGCGTAAGACTTTCTTTCATATCCCTAATTTTGATCAAAATGTTATCGTTAATTGCCATCGCTTTTCCCTACTCGCCATATATTGTCTGAGCTAAAATTACTAATATCATACGAATATTTTTTTAAAAACACAAGATGATCTTCTCCTATCGTAACGGATTCCTAGTCGCCAATCAAGAAATTTTATTTCAAGGATTAAATATTAATATAAAATTAAATTCCAATGCAGTTTGACCGCTTGGGGCAAACAATTAAAGGACTATCCATACAAGTCTAGCAAGACTTGTGGGATAGTCCTTTTCAAGGGAGAGGGAACTGTGTTCACCTATTTAGTTGAAAAGCGGGCATTTGGCAAGTTTGGGGGAACTACGCTCCGCTATTCAGCCGATTTTGGCATCAATGTGCCAATTTGGGGGTGAATAAGAGCCTGTGGTTCCGTTTGGAATGTGACAAGGGCTGATTAAGCTCAAATAGCGCCCTGTAGTTCCTCTTTCGGCGGCTTGGCTTAGCCAACTCGCCGTTGTTAAGGTGACTTGTGCATGCCCACCAGCAGCGCATTAGCAAAACCTCTATTCCACCACTGCCGCAGCAGAAGCAGCAGCCGTCGTCCTAGACATACGCATCGACGCCAAGGCGTAGACGATGAGCGCCGCCCAGATCAGGGAGAAGCTGATAAGCAGCACCGGCGAGAACTTCTCCTTAAATACGAATACGCTGAGCAGCAGCGTAATGGAGGGGCCGATGTACTGAATGAAGCCCAGCATCGATAACGGAAGCCGAGCCGCTGCTTTGGCGAACCACAGCAAAGGCAAAGCCGTCGCTGCGCCTGACAATAAAAGCATGACAAACGAAACTGTCGGAAGCGACCAAGCCGCTTCATGATGAGTGAAATGCAAGTAAACGACGTAAGCCACAGCGATAGGAAAAACGATCGCGGTTTCCCCAGCCAGTCCAATAGAAGCTTCGTAGGACACCTTCTTTTTCACAAGGCTGTACACGCCAAACGAAGCCGCCAGCGACAAGGATACCCACGGGAATCTGCCGTAATCGATCGTAGCTACCAAAACGCCGGCTCCCGCCAAAGCGACAGCGATCCACTGACTGCGGCTCGGTTTTTCACGCAGAAACAGGACGGCAAGCATGACATTAAAGAGCGGTGTAATATAATATCCGATACTCGTCTCAATGACATGGCCGTTGTTAACAGCCCAGATGAAAATCAACCAGTTGGACGAAATCAGGATCGAGCTAGCCGCGACAACGAGCAAAGTCTTACGGTTTGTAAACATCTCTCGAAGCTGCTTCATTTTGCCTCGCCCTACGAATAGAAGCAGAGCCATAAATACAAATGACCAAATGACGCGGTGTGCCAAGATTTCCCCAGCAAGCAGCGTCTCAAACGACCTCCAATAAACAGGCAGCAAGCCCCATGCGATATAGGCAATAATGGCGTACCAAAGCCCTTTTTTCATAATCGAATCCTTCTTTCAAATGTCTAGTTACAGAACCCTATGAATCTAGTTGATTCATCCGCGGGTCAATTTTGCATTGTCCTATTGTAATGTAGTGTAGGGCTTTTGTAGAAAAAAATAGGTTACAACCCCAAACTCTATCATTATTACTCCTAATTTGGGGTTATCTCGACATCCTCAGCAAGTTCCTCTGCTTGTTGTTCTATTTTATCCAGGTTATCTGGAAGAGGCAATACTTTTCACCCCTTCATATGTTTGCCTTCTATTAGAGACAGATGTACCAGATGTTTTGTTCTCGGCCGCCACTCCAAGATATTTTTTAAATTCGAGATACGTGGAAAATCTTTCAACATCACCAATAGCACCTATGAATGTGCACGCCATGTTATCACTCATCATTGGAGATGATTTGCTTGTCAATACTTTTTATTGAGACATTGCCTTAATTCCTCTTGGCTCGCTCTAGCCATTTCTTGAGCTGTAGGATACTGTAATGCAAGCTTAAGAACCGTGACAGAGCCTTGGCTTTTAAATGCACGTTTAAGCTCAGGGTTAGTTACTGCAAAAAGTTGTTGAACTTGGTATTGAGTAGTTAGTAACCAACGATCGCGCGTTAATGTTCGATACAGCACTTGTTCTGCACCTGCTGGACGGACTATTCGAACCGCTCTCATATCGGGATGTAGTGTCTTATGCCACCCCATATATGCCATCACTTTTGCATCAATATCATCGGATTTTTCAAGTTTGCATATATAAAAGGACGCAATTCCTTTACTAATTCTTAAAATAAATATAAGCCCCGTTAGCAAAAATATTGCTAAGGGGCCAATCACATTATCTATGAAATAACTTCTCAAGTGCCTCACATCTACAACGTAAGTTATAGCTTGCTGGAACAGTTGATCTTGTGGACCTTCCGCATTGTCACCAAGCGGCACCTGGAGCCATTCAACGCCATATGCAGGATAGGCACATTCAGTAGCTTCACCACGCAAATCGACAATAACCTCAACGTTCTCGTTTTTAACCATATCCTCGACGTCTGAAGCTCCGCCAAAAAATATTTTGTCTTCAACCAAAGCTTGATAATTTTTCTGCATATTGAACTCCTTACTTTTTCTTAAAGGGTGTGAATTCAATCGTCACAGGTGAAGACGGCGCAGAGGGTGGGGCACAACATAGTGACATATCCTGCAAATCCCCTGCAGATTCAAATTCGGAATCTTCTTTAGTGTAAAAAATTTCCCACGCATTACCGTCCGGATCATAAACCCAGACTTTATCTTGAACCGCATAACAGCATGTTGTGTTCATTTCATCGATGAGAAGAAGTCCGCTTTGTCTCAATCGCTCACCCATGGCCAGAACATCTTCCGTGTTATCTACCTGGAATCCCAAATGATTAAGGACGCCTTTTTTCTCAAAAGGGCGAACATTTAAGGAAAAATGTAGGGCTGGATCATCCAACTCGAATTTAGCGTAATTGTCTTTAACTTTAGAAGGCCCCGTACCAAAGAAAGCACGGTAAAAATCAAGCGACTTTTGAAGATCTGAACAGTTAACCGCAACGTGCATTCTTTTGATCATCTTACTTGCCTACTTTCACGAATTGCTCGATCCGGCTTTTAATGGAATCACGAACTTCACGGAATTTAGCTGTAATTTCTTCTTCTGTCCCAGTTGCTTTGGCAGGGTCATCAAAGCCCCAGTGCCATCTTTGAGCCTTATCATTACGGACAACAGGGCAGTGTTCGTCAGCATGACCGCATAATGTAATAATGTAATCAGCACGGCCTAGAATCTCGGTATCAATCACATCAGAAGTGTGGTTTGAGATGTCGATACCGGCTTCCTTCATCGTTGCTACAGCACGCGGATTTAATCCGTGGGCTTCCAAACCAGCACTTTTCACTTCGTATTTATCCCCGCCTAATGCTTTCAAATATCCATCAGCGATTTGGCTGCGGCAAGAATTTCCTGTGCAAAGAAAATAAACTAACGGTTTTTTGTTCTCCATGGTTTCATTTCTCCTTTTTGTGTGGGATCATTCGGGCTTAAACGCCTTGATGCCCTTTTTTTATCTGTTTTGTGCCTAAAAAGGCTTTTATAATCAACGCGGCGACTACCAGAATTACAGCAATCGCAACAATTAACAACCAAATATTCACGCTTGTTGTATTAATAACGTGAAGCCATAAATAAAGCCCGGTGAGGGTAATTAAGAGCGTTGGGACAGTAAGGATGATACCTGTCTTAAAATAATTGCCCCATGTGATTTTTACACCTTTCGTAGATAGAACATGAAGCCATAAAAGCGTTGCGAGTGACCCGATCGGTGTTATCTTAGGTCCAAGATCGCTTCCAACAACATTGGCGTAAATCAGTGCTTCTCGTATAATACCGTCTGTATTTGTACCTTTAATGGCAAGAGCATCAATCATAACCGTCGGCATGTTATTCATAATGGAGGACAAAATAGCCGACAAGAAGCCCATTCCTACTGTTGCAACAAATAATCCTTGTCCTGCTAAGTTCTCAACCACCGTTCCTAGGGCATCGGTGAGACCGACGTTTTTAAGGCCATAAACGACGACATACATGCCGATAGAGAAGATGACTACAGCCCAAGGAGCATCCTTGATCACTCGTTTTGTTTCGATTACTTTACTGGATCTAGCCATTAAAATGAAGATCAGTGCTACGACTCCCGCGATGATGGAAACAGGAATTTCAATAAATCCGCTGCTTATATACGCGACGAGAAGGATACACAGGATAACCCATGACATTTTGAACAGCCTAAGATCTTTGATGGCATTTGAAGGTTGCTTTAGTTGTTTTATATCATAACTCGTAGGGATGTCCTTTTTGAAGAAAACGTACAAGACCACCAGACTTGCTGCTAATGAAAACAGGCTCGTGACAATCATGCGGCTTGCATACGTGACAAAGTCGATACCGAAGAAGTCCGCAGATACGATGTTCACTAAGTTGCTGACAATCAAAGGCAAAGACGTTGTATCAGCAATGAAACCACTTGCCATAATGAAAGGCAAAATCATTTTATCTGGCAGCTTCAACGCTCGGACCATCGCTAATACAATTGGCGTTAGAATTAACGCTGCACCATCATTTGCGAAAAAGGCAGCAACTGCCGCGCCTAATAAAATGACGTACACAAACATGAGCCGTCCGTTCCCTTTTGCAATCCTCGCCATATGCAAGGCAGCCCATTCAAAAAAACCGATATTGTCTAAGATTAAGGAAATGAGAATAATTGCAACAAAAGCGAGCGTGGCATTCCAAACGATGGATGTAACTGTCAGTACATCGTGAAGAGACACGACTTGGAAGATAAGAGCTAGGATTGCGCCAGCAGAAGCAGACCATCCGATGTTGAGGCCCTTAGGCTGCCAAATAACAAAAGTTAACGTAATAAGAAAAATAAGTACCGCAATGTAAGTCATGTTTCCTCCTAATCACAACAATTTAGATCTTCACAAGATATAGCATCCACTTTTTCTTTTTGGGATGGCAGGTGCTGAAAAAACTCGTTCAGATAGGGTTTATCCTCAATATTTAAAGAATAAAAAACCCATTGGCTCTTTTTGGCCTCTTTTACTAAACCGCCAGCCTTCAGTTTTCGCATATGCTGACTCACATTGGGCTGACTGGTTTGTAAGAGTTCAACAAGCTCATATACACATAGCTCACGTTCTTTGAGCAGAGAGAGAATCGTTAATCTCATTTTGTCACCAAGCAGCTTACACACCTCAGATAATTGTTCAATATCGGTCAAAATTACACGCTCCTTTAGATCGGCACATTCAAGCCTTTTAAGAGTTCAATCACTTTCTTTTGTATGGTGTCACGTGTATGTCGAACTGACTGGATATCATTTGAAAGTAATGGGTCCTCAATGTTCCAATCGACACTCGTGACGCCAAAAGGTACAATGGGACAACGCTCCGCAACTTGTTGACAGAGCTTAACGATGACATTCTGCTATTTGACTTCGGCAGCGATTTTGAATACATAAAAAGTAAATGCGAACTGGTTTCTTCAGCATTATCTCAGCTCCAATAACATTTGTAAATGATTATATAATTATTTAGTTATATATTAAAGTTAAGGTTTTGTAAATTTAATATATAAACATAATATTTGGATACAAAACATGTGGGAATTGTAGTTATTGCGGTAATAAATCACAAAGTGTTATTCCAGTATATGAGTTAACTTCAGATTTCGAGGTGTTTTTTAATATTTATGATAGATCACAGAAAGGTGGGCATTGGGAAAGTTATACTCCTTATAGTTTTTCAAAGATAACGAGTTTTTGAATGATCTATGGGTAAATAAAGTACATACCCGAAAGCATGTAGTGCTTTAAAAAATATTAAAATTACATAAGCACTAAGAAAACATAGAGTGTCACATCTGTCCGTACCTAGTTAAGTCCTCTTTTTCACAAAAAAATAAACCCCCGATAGACGAGAGTTTGAATAAATAACTGTTGTATGCTTCTATTACCCTTTTACAGAACCCGCTGCAATACCTTCCACGATACGATTGCTAAGCAGCAGGAAGGCCACCAGTATCGGTAAAATACTGATCATCAACGTAGCGCCGATAGCTCCCCAGTCCGTCGTATATTGACCGATGAAATTTTGCACCCCGACCGTTAGCGTTTTATATTTCTCCGAGCTAATGAAGGTATTGACGAAAATAAACTCGTTCCAATTGTAGATCATATTAATAATAACAGCCGTGGATAACACGGATACGGTCATCGGCAGTGTAATGCTGAAGAACATACGATTCACCGAGCAGCCGTCCATGACAGCCGCTTCTTCCACTTCACGAGGCAGCGTGTAATAGAATCCTAGCATAATCATAATTGTAATCGGCAGATTGAAAGAGATGTACGACAGGATAATGGACAACGGATGGTTGGTCAGATGTGTTTTTGTGAAAAAACTGAACAGCGGGATCAACGTCGAGTGCACCGGGATCATCAATCCGACCATGAACAGTCCCAGCACGAACGATTGCAGCTTCCACTTCATCCGCGTTAATGCGAAGGTGACCAGGCTCGCCAACAATACCGTAACCGCTACAGAAACCACTGTCATCCAGACGCTGTTGAAAAAGTAATTGTTGATATGGCCCTGCGTCCATACCTTCTCATAATTTTCCCAGCGCAGCCGTTCTGGAAAGGCCATTGGCGCCAGGTTAAATATTTCTTCGTTATTTTTTAAAGAAAACAACATCAGCCACAACAGAGGTACCACCTGAATCACAGCGACGATGGTCAAAACGGCATACAGCACGCCATATCCAATCCGCTCCGGCAGCTTGCTCCGCAGAACCTGAGGGCGCGCTTGACGTTCAATCATTTCGATATTCACCCTATTCAAGCTCCTTTCGTTACGAATATTGGATATTATCTTTGGATGCTGTCGCCTTGCGAATCAGCCATGTCACAACGAGACAGATGATCAACAGGAAAAAGCCAATCGCGCTGGCATAGCCGAAGTCGTAGCCTTTGAACGCTTTGCGGTACATGTACGAGGCCATAACTTCGCTGGCACCATTGGGTCCACCGCCTGTCATGACATAGATCAGGTCAAAATATTTCAGCGACCCGACAACCGCAAGGACTACGGTCACTTTCATGACTTCGGCGATCAAAGGAATACGTATGGATAGCGCAATTCGCCATGGGCTGGCGCCGTCGATGCGCGCTGACTCAATCAACGAAGTGGGCACATTTTTCAAAGCGGCATAGTAGATCAGAATATAGAATCCCGCGTACTGCCACAAGATCGGAATAAAGATAGCATAGAGAACTATCGATGGATTCGAGAGCCATTCAGGTGTATGCTCTACCCCCAGCGACGTCAGGATATGATTCAGCATTCCGTTCGTCGGGTGGAAAATTTTCAGCCATAGTTGGGCAATTGCTACCGAGGACAACAGCATCGGAATTAGATATATTTTACGAAAAAGATTCGCTCCACGAAGGTTGGCCGATAGTACCAGCGCTACCAATAAGTAGACGAGCAGGCTCAGCGCCGAAAAGATTGCAAGCAGAAAAGAGTGCTTCGCACTGCTCCAGAACAATTCATCGCGAAGCAGCTCCGCGTAATTTTGCAAGCCGATAAAGCTCATTTTACCGACGCCGTCCCACTTCATTAATCCGTAATAGCCCGTCATGACGATTGGCATGTAGATAAGGGCCACAACCAGAAGCAACGAGGGAATGACGTACAAAGCGATCATGGATTTATTGGACATCACTTTATCCATAGCTGACACTTCCCTTTCTTACCGATAAAGGAAAAGGACATACCGCAGTCTCGGGATATGTCCTTCCCACTCGTTTCATTTGGTTACTTAGCTTCTTTGGCCAATGCTTCTTCATGCTTTTTCGCAAATTCTTCCGGCGAAACTGCCTTGCCGAATAACGCTTGAATCATATTCAAGTGAACTTCAGCAGAAGCTGGTTTCATCTGTACGTCAGCGAACAATGTGATATTGCTGGCTTTATTTAGTTCATTTAATAAGTCAATGTACATTTGCGGCAACTTCACTTTGGAAGTATCTACTTTCGTCGCTGGGATAACACCCGCTTCGGAAATCGCGTGCTCGCCCCACTTCTGAACGAAGAAGGAGACGAATTTCTTGGATTCCTCTTTGACCTTCGAGTTGTTGGCAACGAACAAACCTACGCCCGGTCCGCCAACCCAGCTGTCCAAGTTCCCTTTGCCGCCATCGACAGTCGGGAATTTAAAGAAGCCGATTTGATCCTTGAACGCTTGTGGAACATCTTTGTTCGTTGTGTAATTCGGCAGCTCCCATGTTCCCATCATGTACATCGCCGATTTGCTGTTCATGAATTCGGCTTTGCCTTCATCATTAGAAAGCCCGTTGAAGCCTTTGTTGAACCCGTTCATATCAACCAGCTGCGTAATTTCGGAAGCAGCGCGAACCAAGCCAGGATCATTGAAGGAACCGGTGCGGTCAATGGCTTTCTTCAACGTTTCCGGTCCGCCAATGCGATCGGCCAGGTACATGTACCACAGGGAGCCGGTCCAGCGGTCCTTGTTACCAAGCGCGATTGGGGCAACCCCGTTGGTGCTTAGTGTTTTGACCACATTTTTGAATTCATCATAAGTTTTCGGGACTTGCAGGTTATATTTCGCAAAAATCGCTTTATTGTAGTACACCGGCACAATGTTCAGCTCCACAGGAAGCCCGTAGGTTTTACCGCCAAAAGCATAAGCGTTCGTCGTTCCGTTAACGAATTTGTCCTTCAAATCTCCTTGCAGCAGATCATCAAGCGGAGCGAACATGTCGCCTTTCACATAAGGATCCATGTAGCCTGCAGCCCATGTGAAGCCTACATCCGGCAACGCGTTGGAAGTGGATAGAACCTTCATTTTATTTTTATATTGCTCATTCTCAAGCACTTCTTGTTCAATAGTCACATTCGGGTTTGCCGTTTGATACTCTTTAATGATATCGTTTACAATTTTGTTTTGCGTTGCGGAGTTACCGGTCGGCCAGAGGTGCATCATTTTGATCGTGACTTTCTTAGCTGGTTGCGCGCTTTCTCCGCCTGCCTTCGCTGTTTCTTTGGCTGGTTGCGGTGAGCTGGCGCTCTCTGTCGTAGAACTGGAGCACCCGGATAGAACCAATCCGAGACTAAGTATCGTCGTCATCGTCCATGTAAGCGTTTTTCTTGACATGCGTTGTTTCCCCCTTAAACTATGTTTGCTACGAGTCTTATTGTAGCGCTTTCATTGCGACGACAGGGAGTAACGGCTATCGGGAAATATACCACTATTTTTGGGTTTCTAATTTCTCTTCGTTCTCGTTCGCCTGCTTGCGGTATTGATTCGGGCTGATTCCTTCGTAGTCTTTGAACAGTTTGATAAAATATTTCGATGTCTGGTACCCAATCTGCTCGGAAATGTCCGCAATCGTCAGCCTAGTCTGCAAAAGCAGCTCCTTCGCTTTCTGAATCCGGCTCCTCGTGACATATTCACTGAATGTGAAGCCTGTCTGTTCCTTAAAAAGAGCACTGAAATAGCTCGGGTTCAAATGGATGTGACCTGCCACCTCGCTCATACCTAGAGGTTCCTGGAGATGCTCCTCCACATAAAGCACCGCTTGCCTGACGGGAGGGCTGTAGTTCATGGAGACGGTTTTGGCCTGCATGAGCCGTGAATCGACCATTTTCTCCATTGTTTCCACGCGTCCGCGTTCTTCCTCAATTTGCAGCGCCTGTTCTACGGCTTCAAGAAGTTTGCTCTTTTTAATAGGCTTTAGCAAATAGTTAACGACGCCTAACTGAATGGCTGTTTGAGCATATTGAAAATCGGGATGTCCCGAGATGACGATAACGACAGGCTTATGCCCTGTGCTGCGCGAGTCCTCTACGACTTGCAGTCCGCTGATCTCCGGCATGCGAATATCGGTGATAAGCAGATGCACCGGGCGAGTGTTCAACACTTCCAGCGCTTCCGTTCCATTGCTGCTGCTTATGATGTGATAGCGGCCTATCGACCAGGCTTCGAGCGTTTTGCGAATGCCTTCCCTAGTTAGCGGTTCATCGTCGACGATCAGAATTGTTTTGCTCGGTGAAATCATCGTTATCCTCCTTGTGAATCGGAATATCGAAGCTGACGCTTGTCCCCTGACGCGGAATACTGTGGATGGATAAGCCTCTGGTGCCCTCTGCCAGGGCCGGGTAATACAGCTGAATGCGGCGCTGCACATTGGATATTGCCATGCCTTTTCCTTTACCCAACGGTGCGCCCCCGCGCTCCATCGCATCTTTGACGGCTTGGAGCGTCTGCTCGCTCATGCCGGGTCCGTCATCGCTGACTGTGATGCGCAGCTCCGCAGCTTCCAGAGGTGAAGGCTCTACACGGATTGTGATGAGTCCAGGGTCTGTTTTTCCTTCCAAGCCGTGCAAAATCGCATTTTCCACCAACGGCTGAATCAGCAGTTTGGGGATAAGGACATGATTGTAGGCATCATCGTTGTTGATTTCCCAGACCAGGCGGGAACCGAACCTCACACTCATAATGCTCAAATACCGCTTAATGTGCTCCAATTCCTCTCCCATTGACACCCATTCATCTTTATTGGGGCTGCCGATCACATAGCGGAACAAGTCGGACATCGCGACAACGAGGTCAGCCAGTTCCTCCTCATCTTTATCCTGTAAGGACCAGTATAGAGCCTCCAGTGTATTGTATAAAAAGTGCGGATCAATCTGGGCTTGAAGCGCTTGCAGTTCCGTTCGGCTTTGGATGACTTCTTTCTCATACACCAGTTTAATGAGTCCGTTGATATTGTCCACCATCTGATTATAGGTCACATTCAAATCGTTCAGCTCTGTTGTATACGTTTTCGTAAGATTCGGCGTCAGCACGCCTTGCCGTGTATTTCTCATAGCTCTCATAAGCCTAAGAATCGGGCGCGTAATCATCATGGAGAGCACGAACGAGAGGATAATGAACAATACGGAGCCAATCGCCCCGGATACGATAATCGCCCAGCGCAGGACGGAGATCCCATCGGTAATATCGCTTACTGGATACAAAATCATAAGTGTCCAGCCGGTTTGCTCAGATGGCTGCTTCACTAGAATGTAGCGTTTCTGTTTGATCGTTACGGTCTGAGAGGAGGTCTGCATTAACTCGCCTACACCGTCTGTGACATCACCATCCGGTAGGATAGGCCTTCCTGAGCTGTCTGCCAGCACCAGCAATTCCTGGTGACTGCCTGTATCCGTTAACTGTTTCTGAAAATCAAAATAGCTGCTGTTGATGCGGACAAGCAAATACCCGCCGTTCGAAAACCAACGGTCAATTAAATTGATCCGGCGAATCGCTAGAACCGTACCGGGCTCCTTTGGGTCATTCCCGATCCAAACCAGCTTCCCTTTTTCCTTGTCCGCCTGCTCAATCCAAGTGTTGTCTACCCGATCGGACATTTTCTGATCGTCCAATGGGAACAAACGTACAAATCCCGTCGTGTACAACTCCACGTTGCTTACACCGCTATACGCTTGTATGTGGTTGGCAATTTTCAACAAAGCCTGCCGCTCGCTAAAGCTAACCTCTTTACCTAGCACATTTGAAAGAAATAGCTGCTGTAGATAGGCGTCGTTGACGGCCTGCAGCGTTAGCATATCAATTTGCGTGATGATCGCTTCGAGCCTGCCGTTCGCTTGCGAGGCGATTTGCTTCATCTGTGTTTCCGCTTTCGTGTTCAGGAGGGTGGAAACCGAGTTGAACGTAATGGCGCCAGCGCAAATTAGCACGATGATCATTACAAAAACGAAGCCGGCCAGCATTTGATTGCGCAGTGTATTCCAATTAGCCACCTTCTGCCACAAGTGGGTTCCCCTTTTCCATCTGGATTCGTGCACATGTTTCTTGCCAAATCATACTACAGACGTGTGAAATTGCCTACCAGCTTTCTCAGATTAAAAAAGGCTAGACTCACGCTGGCAGTTGGCGGTTAGCATAGTGCCAGTTCAACTGCCGCAGCTAGTTGCCCCGCGGCCCACAGATGAGCTTCACATGCTTCGCCGTGTACTCCATTGGATGAAATCCAATGAAAGTTCCCTTTCTATGGGCAAAATTCACATTTCATTGGACAAAATCCCAAGCACTTCTGGTCAAATCAACGCATTTGATGCAAAAAATAACGGCTTCGTTGGATTTACTCCAATGAAATGTGCAATCCAACCTTCAAAACTGGCTTGTCATTGGATTTCATCCAATAACAGCACTCAACAATGGCCACTGGCTACTCTATGTTGCACTTTGTGCAATATTAAAGCCTCAGTTCGGCCACTGCCTCCCTCTATGTTGTACTTTGTACAACGTTTCGGGCAAAATAGCCCGCTTTTCGCGCCATTTGGGCTAAAATGATTGCACTTTGTGCAATGTAATGTGGGGTGGTAGGGTGTAAAGCTGGTTTATGTTGTACAAAGTACAACATAAATAAGGGTTACTTGGGGCGACGCGGACAATTGGCGCGGAATGGTTACTCTATGTTGTACTTTGTACAACAATATAGTTGCATTTCAGCTCGAACCTCCTCTATGTTGTACTTTGTACAACGTTTCGGGCAAAATAGCCCGCTTTTTGCGCCATTTGGGCTAAAATGATTGCACTTTGTGCAATGTAGTGTGGGGTGGCAGGGTGTAAAGCTGGTTTATGTTGTACAAAGTACAACATAGATAGGGGGTTACCTGGGGTGATGCGAGCATTCGGCGCGGATGGTTACTTGGGGCGATGCGAGCATTCGGCGCGGAATGGTTACTCTATGTTGTACTTTGTACAACGTTTCGGGCAAAATAGCCCGCTTTTCGCACCATTTGAGCTAAAATGATTGCACTTTGTGCAATGTAGTGTGGGGTGGCAGGGTGTAAAGCTGTTTTATGTTGTACAAAGTACAACATAGATAGGGGGTTACTTGGGGCGATGCGGGAAATCGGCGCGGAATGGTTACTTGGGGCGAAGAGGACATTCGGCGCGGATGGTTACTTCGTACGACGCGGACATTCGGCGCGGGATGGGTTACTTGGGGCGATGCGGCATTCGGCGCGGGATGGGTTACCTGGTGCGACGAGGGCATTCGGCGCGGAATGGTTACTTCGTACGACGAGGGCATTCGGCGCGGGATGGGTTACTTGGGGCGATGCGGGAAATCGGCGCGGGATGGTTACTTGGGGCGACGCGGACATTCGGCGCGGGATGGGTTACTTGGGGCGAGTCCTGCAATCGACGCGGAATGGTTACTTGGGGCGACGCGGGCATTCAGCGCGGGATGGGTTACCTGATGCGACGAGGGCATTCGGCGCGAAGTGGTTACTTGGGGCGACGCGGGCATTCGGCGCGGAATGGTTACTTGGGGCGACGCGGGCATTCGGCGCGGAATGGTTACTTGGGGCGACGCGGACATTCGGCTCGGATGGGTTACTTGGTGCGACGCGGGCATTCGGCGCGGGACTGTTACTTGGGGCGACGCGGGCATTCGGCGCGGGATGGGTTACTTGGTGCGATGCGGGCATTCGGCGCGGGATCGGTTACCTGGTGCGACGCGGGCATTCGGCAAGGAATGGTTACTTGGTGTGACGCGGGAAATCGGCGCGGAATGATTACTTGGTGCGAGGACATCCCCTCCAACAACAACAAAAAAAGCAGGCCGCCAAGGCGCCTGCTCTAATTCTCCTATGCCTCATCGCGATAAAAAAAGTTGGGCAGCTTCACTTCATTGCTGTAGTGCTGATGGAAAATATGCGTCGTGGCCGGAGAAAGCGGCGGGATCAGCCACGTCCAATCGCCAGTGACCTCACGGCTCGCCCTCTCCTCTTTCTCCTCGAACCGCTTGAACTGCCGCGCTGCGGTGTGATGATCAACGATGGCTACGCTTTGTTGCTGAAAAGAATGCAACACAGCCACATTCAACTCCACAAGCGCACGATCCTTCCAGAGAGAAGCGTCGCGCCGAGTATCTAGCCCCATCACAGCAGCTACACGCGGCAGCATGTTATAACGCTCTTTGTCAGCAAAGTTACGTGCCCCGATCTCTGTGCCCATGTACCAACCGTTGAAAGGAGCCGCCGAGTAATGGATGCCGCCTATCTCAAGGTACATGTTAGAAACGATCGGCACCGCGTACCATTTGAGGCGCAAATCCGCCATGGCAGCGATATCCGGATGCGTGATAGCCACTTCTTTGACCAGTCCGCTCGGAATTTCATACAGCTTCGGCGTGTTATTCCCCATCTGAAGGAGCAACGGCAGGACATCGAAGGGCGTCCCCGCTCCCTGCCATCCGAGGGAGCGGCACATGGCCGTTATTTGCACGGAAGCCGGATCGCCAACGATGACATCCTCCGTCTCATAGCCTGCATATCGAATTAGCTGTGCATTATGAATAAAGGGTCCCGGAGCCACCCCTGCCCCCTGCGCAGGCGAAAATACCGTAATCATCGGGCGAATTTTCCCGTCATTCGTCGCCGTCTCGATATGCCGAAAGAGTGCTTCGGCCATCTCATCTTCCGTTTCCACATCACGAGCATCCTGCACGTTCAGTGTCTCCCAGAACAGTCGCCCGATACAGCGATTACTATTTCGCCATGCCATTTTGGCCCCATGCTCCAGCTCTTGCAGCGTGTGCTCATAGGAACCCTTGTACCCGATGGAACGGGTAATTTCGGCAATGCGTGCTTCTGCTTCGCTCTCGCTTTTGCCTAATTCACGATAACATTCTCTAATAAAAGGAACGGCCTTATCTAGTAGTTGATCCTGCACTTCTTTCATAGGTGTAACTCCACTCCGATTCATAGAAGCTCCCACGGTTTTTCCTCCCGCCAGGGCTCCTTATCTCTTACAATTGTGCGCTAAATTGCTCCGGTACATAGGCTATTTGAGAGCCAGCGATAATGGTTAACTCGCCCTGCTCCTCTGAATATTGAACGGCGTCATCGCCAACATAGAACCATACTTTCCGTGTCGGCTGATTCTCAAACTCTTGAAAAATAAAAACATTAAGTTCATCTTTCCATTTTAAAAGCTCATCAATACGCTCCCGATCAATCTTCACGGTGAAAACCCACTGGTCATCTACTTGCTTATACGTATAATTAACAGGCTGCTTACCTGTATCGATAAATGCCCGACCGCCTACCGCATGCTTCACCAAAAATTGTTCCTTCATCTCCGCAGCCTCCTTATTATGGCAGATCGATTAACATGAAATGGGCATCTTCCGCAGCACGAAGCGCAAGCGTTGACTCCGCCTCCATGCGTGCGCTGTCCATAGTTTCCAACTGAGCGTTATTCGCCTCTAACTTCCCGCTAATGACCATTAGGAAACTACGTCGATTCTCGCCCTGATGGAAGACCAGCTCTTTGCCCGCTTCCAGCTTGCTGAGATAGATGCTCATATCCTGGTAGATTTTCGCTTTGTGCTCGCCGCCTTCAGGCGTTACAACCGGGAGCAAGGCATTCGTCATGGCCTCTGGCACATAGGTCACATTCTCGAAGGACGGCTCCGTGCCGCGTTTCGCAGGCATAAACCAGAGTTGGAACAGGCTGAGCGGCTCTGAGTCCGAAGCATTGTACTCGGCATGAATCACGCCGCTGCCCGCTGACATGCGCTGTACACCACCTGCCGCTGTTACTGCCACGTTCCCCAAACTATCCTCGTGCTTAATAGCTCCGCTGAGAACGACGCTGACAATTTCCATATCGCTGTGCGGATGCGGCCCAAATCCGCGACCTGCAGCAATTTCATCATAATTGCACACGCGCATAACCCCGAAACCCGTATTATTTTCATCAAAATAATCACCAAACGAAAAGCTCTTATACCCCTTGAGCCAGCCCAAATCCGAACTGTTTCGCGTATGTGCAGGAAATACTTGTATCACAGCAATCGCCTCCTTTATTAAGTACTCTAAGCTTATCATATTGTGACAATCGACTTCCATGTCAGAACGGTGGCGGAACGGTTGCAAAATAGAGGCGAGGCGCCAAAAGTAACAAAAAAAGGCCGTACCCCGGTCTTTTCAGACCTTCCGGAATAGCCACTAGAACCGGCGACACCTCAGCATATGTCGTTAAATTTCTGCATCAGCATCCCAACATTACGGCTGTTTTTGCTTTAACAACCGAGATGGCGAGGCTTACGCATCATGCCCTCCATGAAGAGGAGGGACTACATCCAAACACCGTGCTTGTGTCCTTCGACGATCCGGAAATCCCGGGCATCTCGCACGTGCTGCAGGACGAGGAGCAAATGGCGCTTTCCGCCGTAAGCTTGAGCAGTGCAGCGGGCAATATACTCCGCAGCGTGTGGAGATCCCTGTGCGGTGGATTCAGGTTTAGCAGCGGGGCTAGAGCGCAAGGCTAGGGCGCGGCTTTGGGCAAGCTCAGAGGAACTGTGGTCCTCTATTTCGGCATAATCAGCCTATATCGCTGACCTAGCGGAACTACAGGGCGCTATTCGTCCGAAGTTACCTGCATATCGGCCCGAACAAACGAAATAGCGCCCCCTAGTTCCCCTTAACAGGGCAAGGGGGCGCTTTACTACATAATAGCGGAGCAGAGTTCCCTCTCTCTCCGCCGCCGCAACCAAAAAAAGAGGAGCCTGCGGCTCCCCTCTTTCTATCCTTCAAGCTGTATCCATTCTGCATACAGCCGATCCAACGCCCCCTGCGCCGCTTCGCGCTCTGCCCAAAGGCGGCTCAGCTCCTCAGCCGCCGGATTCTCCAGCGCCTGGTCGAGCCCGCCGAGCCGCGCCTCCGCCTCCGCGATGTCCCGCTCGAGCCGCTCGCGCGCGAACGCAGCCGTGCTGCGTGACTTCCCGCGCGGAGCCGATTCCTCGCGCGGCTCCGCCTTGGCCGCGGCTGCTCTTGAACCTGCGCCGGCTGACTTCGTCGCCGGAGCGGCATTCACCTCGCGCGCCTGCGCCGCGCGCAGCTGAGCGCTCTTCGCTTTGTAGTCATCAAAGCTGCCCAAATAAACGGTGATGCGCCCTTGATCCAGCTCCCATATTTTCTGGGACAGCCGGTTCATGAAGTAACGGTCGTGCGTCACCGCAAGCACCGTGCCCGGAAACTCCTCAAGCGCTTCCTCCAGCGCCTCCCTTGAGGCAATGTCCATATGATTCGTCGGCTCATCCAGAATGAGCAGATTCGGTTTGCGCAGCACGAGCAGCGCCAGCCGCAACCGCGTCCACTCCCCGCCAGAGAGCGAGCTCACAGGCTTGAAAACATCCGCGCCATAGAACAGATAAGCAGCTAGCCGGCTTCTAGCTTCGCCTTCTTCCATGCGAGCTTCCTCGCAAAAGTAGGCCAGCACCGTCTTCTTCTGGTCCTCGGGGTACTCCTGCTGTGCCAAGTAACCGATGTCCACGCGCGCGCCGATTTCAAGCTCGCCCCCGTCAGGCTGCACTTCGCCCAACAGCATTTTCAGCAGCGTCGTTTTCCCAGAACCGTTATGCCCCAGCAGCATCACTTTCTCGCCATACTCCAACAGGCCGCTTGCCCGCCGCAGCAGCACTTTATCCCCGTACTGCTTACTTACATCATCGAACACGATGACCCGCTTGCCGGAGCGATCATCCACCTTCAGCCCAAACTCAGCTGCCTTCGGATCAAGGACGGGGCGCTTCAGCTTCTCCATTCGATCCAACGCTTTCTGCATGGACGCCGCCCTGCGGAAAAACTTCTCGTTCCCTCCGACACGCCCCCACTCCATAAGCTGCTTGATCGTCTCTTTCATCTTCTTGATGACCTTCTGCTGCTCTTGATAATCCGCGAATTGCTGCAGCAGCCGGACTTCTTTCTCCTTCATATATCCTGTATAGGAAGTCAGATAAGTCGAAGATTCTCCGTCTTCCAACTCTACAATCTTGGTAACGACCCGGTCTAAAAAATAGCGATCATGAGATACAATGAAACATGCGCCTTCATAATGGGTCAAGTACTCCTCCAGCCACTCAACGCCAAATAAATCGAGATGATTCGTCGGCTCATCGAGCAGCAGTACATCAGGCTTGCCGATCAGTTGAGAGGCGAGCGCAATCTTGGTCTTCTCTCCCCCGGACAGCGAGGTGAAGCTTCGCCCGTATACCTCACGGGCAATGCGCAGTCCGCTTGCCACCTGATCGATCCTAGCGTCTAGCTCATAACCGCCTTCCCGCTCAAAACGCTCCTGCAGCTGCGCATACCGCCCCAGCAACTGTTCAAGCTCACTGATGGCTGACGGGTCTGACATGCGCTGCTCCAGCTCTGTCATCGCGGCGCGGCACTCGAGCAGCTCCGCAAAGCTAGCCGCAAGCACATCGTACACGGTGCCGCTCTCCCACTCCGTCGGAATCTGGGCTAAGTAGCCGATTCGCGTATCCTTGCGCACCGTCAATAGCCCTTCGTCCGGCTTTTCCATCTTGGAAATGAGGCGCAGCAGGGTCGATTTACCGCTGCCGTTGCGTCCGACCAATCCGATTCGTTCCCCCTGATGAATCTCAAAAGTGACGTCTGCCAGCACCAGCTGGGCACCGTGGTATTTCTTCATATTTTGACCATTTATAATTAACATTGTTAAGGATCCTCCCTGGTTATGAAAGACCCTATCCTGAACATCCTGAGCGCAGCAAAAAAGGCCGCAGGAAAATTCCTACGACCTTGAGCGGATCATCCGATTGAGGTTAAGGTAGGTGTCTTTTCGTGAGTTGTGACGCCGTATGAGCATATTTGGACAGACTTCTCCCGTTGTCTGCTGCTGCATGAACGATGCCAGCCATCGCGATGGGCAACTGGCTCACACGGTTGTTCACTAACTCTCGATTCATCCTACCTTCACCTCCTTTGCTTACTATGTACAAAATCATATCATAACCGTCGGTCAATTCGCAACCGCAAAGCGCCCATATTCCGGGGCCCTACTGCTCGCTTCGCATCTTGTCCGTGACTTCCAGATAGAGGACCTGGAGAAACTTTTTAATATTAATTTTGCTTTTCTCCGACTTCAAATTCTCATCGATTTCTTTCATCTTCAACCGGACATCCTGAAACTCAAAATAAAGCGGCGCATAATGCTCGAATTTCGGATTGCTGTAATCGGTCAGACCTATGCTTGCTATATGAGCTAAGGCAGCCATAACGGCGCGGCGAATGCGCTGTTCGGCGGCTTTCCCTTCCTTTTCCACATCAGCTTCTTGCAGTTTGTGGCTGCGGGCCGCCGTCTCATACAATTCCTTCAAGGGCGGTATCCCATCACCTCTATGGTGCTTTGTCAGATGCTCGATAATATCCGTCAAATCCCGGCTTCCGCTCTCCCCGACAATCCCCATATCCATGAGAATGGGCTGGACAATCTCGCGCACGCTGCGCTTTTTACGAACGCTCTCTGGGCTGAGGTTCAATAGGCTCAGCTTCGTCAAAGAGTCCTGAATCTCCTTCAGGGAACGACTGATCTTCCACTGCTCGTTGACCTTGGAAAGCACCGCTTCGACTTCGATTTTGTTAATCGGCTTTTGAATATAGTATTCGACGCCGGCCTGATATGCCTTGCCGATCATCTCTTTATTTTCTATCTGCGAAATCATGACGTACTTCCCTTGAAAACCTTGCTCCTTAAGCCGAATGATGGTCTCAATGCCATCCTGATCCGGCATCAACAGATCGATCACAACGACATCCGGTGTCGTTTCGAGCAGCACTCTTTCCCCTTCGCTCCCGCTGCCTGCTGTTCCTACGACCTCGCCTAGCCCGCCTTTTTCAATAATCTTGTGCAGCATTAGCCTGCTTACCGCATCATCGTCCACAATTCCAAAAGACAGCATGATTTCTACGCTCCTTTTTTCAACGTATCGGTCAATAAGGTGATCACAAAAGTTGTCTGAGAGCCAAGCTCATCGGAACGCAAATGAATATCCCCGCCTAAGGAATGAACAATATCCCGTACGTGAGAAAGCCCGATGCCCGTTGCGGCAAAGCCTTCCTGATTGAATTTCGTCGTGAAGCCAGGTTCGAAAATCATATCCTTTTCAAACTCAGCAATCCCCGTCCCTGTATCCGACACAGTCAGAATCGTCTCGGCGCCGCGCTCGTAAGCACTTACGTGAATTGCCCCCTGTTCCTCGATAGCCTCTACACTGTTCGACAACAAATTATTCATGACGGTCAGCAGAGGTAGGTGGTGATCCGAATCATAATTGATGCGCAGATCTGTGGTGAATTGAATCCTTTTGCCGATCATACCGCTGTATCCAAGATTGGATTTTACCGCGAAATCCATGATTTCTGCCAGCCTCATATCCGAGGCAAATTCCCGATCAAACAGCTTTAATAAGCCGGCAAGGATGCGCTGCGAGTCTTTTTTTACCTCATGGATCTGTTGCGTAATTTCCAAAATCGTGCGGGCATAGCTTTTCAGCCCCGAGCCGTTCACTCTTTCGTATAAATTGTGGCTTTTGGCCGTCAGCTGCTCGATCGTTTCCATGGACTTGCGCAGGTAAAATACCTCGCCATATAGCCCGCTGTTTGTATTCAGCATCTGCTCCATCCGTTTCTGCTGCTCACTGTGGAGGACCCTCATCTGATGAATGGTCACGCTGCTGTAAATGCCGACCACAAAGTAGCTTCTTACGAGGGCAATCACCGAAATATACACTAATTGCTGTGAAAACTTGTAGGGTGTATCGAAAATGAAGCTGCGCGCCAGCAGCTCAATCTCATTGGACAGGAGATCGATAAGCGATAGGAATAAACCAAGCACGAGGGGATGGAATTTCCCCATTTTCTGTTTCATCAAGCTCATGCCCACCGCAAAAGCCATGTAATACAGCATCGCAGGTAAGTGGGTCTGCATGCTCCAGCCGAGCGATACAGCCCCATGCGTCATGATCCCTGCCTCTAAGGAACGAAACAGCAAAACGGTAATTCCAGTAATAATGCCTGTGTAGATATAAGGCAAATGTTTGAGCAAGAGCAAGCACAGAAGGAAAGTGCTGCTCCCAAGACCGATCCGAAACACTTCGCCGCTGAAGGGCGTAATTTTGAACTCGCCAGCAATTGCTGTCACAATGGCGATGAGAATCATTTGAAGCCCTTCATTTTTTAAGCGTCCCAGCCGATCACCCCCTACAATAGATCCCATATCTGCTTGCTAATTAGAAGTATACACACGGTAAGAAATAAAGGGCGCACATAAGCCGAACCTTTGCGAATCGCCATGCGCGAGCCCAGCAGAGAACCGCAAATCATTGCGATGCCCATCGGAATCCCAATGCTGTAGTTAATGGAACCTAGAACCATGAACGTAGCCAAGCTCGCTATATTACTTCCAAAATTCAGCATTTTGGAGTTCCCTGCCGCTTTCACAAAGTCAAAACCTAACATAAGAAATACGAATATTAGAAAGGAACCTGTGCCAGGTCCAAAAAAGCCATCATAGAAGCCTAAGCCGAATGCGGCGCCTCCCATTAACAGAGCCGTTTTGGTAGAGTACTGGCGGAATGTCGAGCTGGCTCCCCAATTTTTACGAAAAAGTGTATAGATGGTTATCAGAATCAGCATGACAACGACTAGCGGCTTTAGAAAATCCGAAGGAATTTGCCGAAGTACCATCGTGCCGCAAACGGCTCCTAATAAAGATAAAACGAATAAGCCTTTTACCGCTTTGAAATCGATATTGCCCGAACGCATAAAGGAAATGGTGCTCGTCAGCGACGACATCGTGCCAGCCAGTTTATTCGTTCCCAGTGCGATTGCCGGAGGCAATCCCGTTGCCAGGAGAACAGGTAAGGCGATCAATCCCCCGCCTCCCACGACCGAATCTACATAAGCGGCCAGAAACCCTCCAATGATGACGAACAATAACATTTCCCAACTCAAGTGTAACATGATGTCAATGACTCCTCTTTCAGCTCAAATTCTCTATACCATTCTCGCTTCAAATCTCCGCGCCGCTAACGATAATGCATAATTGACTGCAAAATAAAGCACAGCCACGATAAACAGAATTGGCAGGGTATAGCTATAACTTTGTCCAATTACTATTTTCGCATGATGCATCAGTTCAGGCAAGGAAATAACAATGGCAAGAGAAGTATCTTTGAGCAGGGCGATAAACTGGCTGACCAGCGGAGGAACCATGCGGCGAAGCCCCTGTGGAATCACGATATGCCAAAGGGTTTGGACATAGCCTAGACCAGATGAACGCGCGGCTTCAATCTGCCCTTTGTCAATGGAGTTGAGCCCGCTTCGCACAATTTCCGCGATCATCGCCCCTTCAAAAAGCGTAAGCGCCACAATCGTCGCATTCATCGGACCCAGCTTAATGCCGATATCCGGCAAGGCAAACCTGGCGAAAAAAATGATCAAAAGTAAAGGCAAGTTACGAAGTAACTCTACACCTACGCCTAAAATAGGTGAAACGATGGGCATTTTCGTATAGCGGACCGTTCCCACGACGCAGCCTACAATAAAGCTGAGAATGATGGAAATCAGGGCAACTTTTAGCGTCATGTAAAATCCTTCGAGAATAAACCTCATATTATCTACAGAGAAAGCATGCAAGATATCCATTCATTCACCCCCTCGCCAGCTTGCGTTCTAGATACAATGCGCCGTAGCTTAGCGGCAGCGTTAAGAGCAAATAAAGCACAGCGACGAAAATATACGTATCAAATGTGGCGTACGTCTCGCTTGCAATCATATCCCCGAAATACATGAGATCAAGGCCCGCAAACACCCCTAGCACCGACGAATTCTTAACCAGGTTAATAAATTGGTTGCTCAGCGGCGGTATGACGATTTTGATCGCTTGCGGAAGGACGACATGCCACATCGCTTGCCCATAGGTCAGCCCGGAGGATCTTGCGGCTTCCGATTGACCCCGCGGGACTGACATGATGCCCGCGCGAATCGCTTCGGCGATGAAAGCTGCCGTGTACACCGTCAGGCCCAAGGTTCCGCAGACGAAGCCGCTTAAGGTAACCCCGATCGACGGCAAGCCGTAAAAGAATACAAAAACGACGAGCAATAGCGGAATGTTCCGAATGAACTCCACGTAAGCCGTTCCTACCCACTGCAAGGGTTTTACCGATGAGATCCTGCATATGGCGATTAACGTCCCCAGAATAAAGCTGCCGATTAAGGCAATGAGACTAGCCCAGATTGTGTTAACAAAGCCCTTCATAAAGATATCAATGTGGTCGGTAAAAATGGAGAAATCCGGCATTGGCTTGTGCCCCCCCTCATAGACAGAAGATGGGCAGCTTGCGGCCACCCATCTGATCTTTGTTATTTGGATGGCGCCTCGCCGATCCATTTCTTATAAAGCTTGTCGTACTCGCCGTTCGTCTGCAGCTTTTTCAGGTTTTCATTAACTACGGTTTGGAGTGCTGTTTCACCTTTCTTCATCGCGATTCCGTAAGGCTCATCCGTGAACGGGTCTCCGACGACGGTAAAGTTCGGGTCTTGCGCCACCATGCCGTAGAGGATCGCATTATCCGTGGTTAGCGTATCCCCTTGCCCCGCTTTCAGTGCGCTGAAGGCATCTTGGTAATTATCGAACTCCAGAACCGTTGCTTCTGGTGATTTGGCTTTAATGTTTCCAACGGACGTAGCGCCTTTTACCGCCAGTACCTTGGTGCCTTTTTTAATATCGGCAACCGATTTAATCGGGCTGCCTTTCTTAACAAGCAGGGACTGTCCCGCTTTAAAATAAACATCGGAGAATTCAACCTGCTTCTTGCGCTCCTCCGTGATTGTCATCGTGGCGACGATCATGTCGATCTCCTTGTTATCGAGCATTGGGATGCGCGTCTTGGAAGTTACTTCCTTGAACTCGATTTTCTTCTCATCGCCGAGAATTTCTTTCGCCAGCGCCTTGGCGATGTCCACGTCGAAGCCTTCTACTTCGCCGCCGGTCGGATTTTTCAAGCCGAACAGCTTCGTGTCATATTTGACGCCAACCACCAGCTTGCCTCTGCTCTTGATCTCGTCGAGAACCGATGCCCCGCCTGCCGGTTTGGCCGTGCTTGGCGCGCTAGCGCTAGTTGCTGGCGAGCTTGCTGGTGTACTGGACGCGCCTCCCGTTGTGGATGTTGAGGCACACCCTGCCAATGCGAATACGGCTGTTAACAACACGATAAAATTCCACTTTTTAGCTATCATATAAGTTCATCTCCTCATTATTAATGGTTCAGGACGCGGTTCAGAAACAGTCGTGCTCGCTCTTCTCTCGGATTGACGAAAAACTCCTCCGGAGGCGACTCTTCGACGATTTGTCCTTTGTCCATAAAAACAACCCGATCCGCGACTTCCCGGGCAAAGCCCATCTCGTGCGTGACCACAACCATCGTCATTCCCTCATGCGCCAGCGCCTTCATAACATCCAGCACCTCACCCACCATTTCGGGATCCAGGGCCGATGTTGGTTCGTCAAACAGCATAATTTTCGGCTTCATCGCTAGCCCTCTGGCTATCGCTACCCGCTGCTGCTGACCGCCTGATAATTGCGAGGGATAGCTTCCTGCTTTCTCCTGGATCCCCACCTTCTCGAGGTAGTACATCGCCGTTTCTTCCGCTTCCTTCTTCGTTAGGCCAAGAACCTTCATTGGCGCAAGCGTGATGTTATCGATGACCTTTTTATGCGGATACAGATTAAAATGTTGGAAAACCATCCCAATGTCCCGGCGCAGCTTATTGATATCCGTCTTCTTATCGCTGACTTTGCGCTCGTTCACGGTTAGATTACCGCTGGTGATCGTCTCCAGTCGGTTGATGCATCTGAGGAGTGTGCTTTTGCCCGAACCTGACGGACCAACGACGACAACAACTTCCCCCTGATTGACCTGAAGATCAATTCCTTTGAGCACATGGAAATCGCCGTAATGCTTCTCTACTTGTTGGAATGAGATCAATGGAACCCCCCCTTCGCTTAAAAGCTTAACCATGTAAACTATTTGTCATGTTAACTTACACTTGATGTCTTTAAATCTTAATGTCAAACTATGGAATCTTATACAATCCGACATGAGGGCTGAAAAAAGAATTAATATTTTGTTAAGGCAGGGTGCTGGCCTATAGTATGCTTAACCGTCTCATCTGTGGGTGAAACAATGGAATTGGGGGCTTGTCCTGATTGAGCGGGTTGGACGGCGGAGTTCGGAGACCGGGCCTGGGCGTGCGGGGGCAAGCGGGGCGTGCGGGGGCGTGCGGGGGCGTGCGGGGGCGTGCGGGGGCGATTAAGTGCCGGTGCCGATCGATGGGAACTATGATCCTCTATTTATCTGGAATGCCGCCATATGGCAGCTCGGGGGAACTACGGTCCTCTATTTCGATGCTTTCGGCGGAATGACAGCCGTGAGGGGGCGGATAAGACCCTGTAGTTCCGCTTGGCAACCGAAAACAGCTAATTTCGCAAAAATAGCGGCTTGTAGTTCCTTTTCGCTGGGTGGTTATGACAAAATGCATAGAAAAACCGTTAGGCATTGAGCATTGAGCCTGACGGTCTTTCTATGTTGTATAAAGTACAACATTTTGGCTTTAATTAGCTTCAGTGCTCCTCTATGTTGCACAAAGTGCAATGTTTTTTTGCTGAAAGTCGGTAATTTCAGGGAGTTTGGGTGAAATCATTGTACTTTGTGCAACGAACTATGAGCTTGGAGGCGCGGATCTCCATTTTTATTGTACAAAGTACAATATAGAGGTGTTGTGGAAGCGCCCAGGTGTAATAGGGGCATACGTTAGCGATGGTAAACACCGTTACAGCGAGCATTCCGGGACGCGATGGGGCATCGCCTCAGCGTTAAGCTTGTTTTACGACGCTAGCGCAGATTTTCGGAGCGCTCAGCATATGTTAGCGATGATAAACACCGTTACAGTTGAGCGATGTAATCATCACCTCTCCGGAACAACGGCATACACAGTCGTCTCCGCCTTCCTCCGCTCCACAAGGGTAGAGATTTGCTCAACGCCGCTGATATCAGTTCGTCCATTGTCATGTTTCGTCAGGGTGAGTGACAGAATCATGCCCCGAACTGTGTTCGTCCCCTTCGTCAGCTTCGCCGATACGAAATTCCCTAAGGAAGATGCCGCAACGCGAGTTCGCTCTACGCCGTATTTATCCTTCACCACGGACTGAGTGACCGGGTGAAGCACATGCGGATGTGCCCCTAAGACCACGTTCACACCTTGTCTGAAGAGGAAATCCATCCACTTTTTCTGACTATTGTCCGGGTGGTTCCTATACTCTTTACCGAAGTGAAGACAAGCTAGGATAACGTCTGCCTTATCCTTCATTTCCCGAATATCCGCTGCCATCTGATCCGCATTGAAACGATTAACAAGCCACCTCTTCGGTACTGGGATGGCATTCGTTTTCTCGGTATATGCCACTATGCCGATGCGCACACTTTTTACATCCACGATTAACGGGCCTTTTGCTTCTTTAGCAGAACGCGCGGTTCCCGTATGCTGAAGCTTGTGCGCATCCAAAACCTGCAAAGTTCGTTTCACCCCGCTGCTCCCGCCGTCCATGCAATGGTTGTTGGCCGTTGTAAGGACATGGAACCCTGCTTTCTTCAGCGAACCTGCCAATTCATCCGGACAGTTGAACACGGGGAGCCCTGTTCTTGGATTTCTCCGTTCTCTTGGGCAGTTGCATTTGGGACGGATGCCGGGGGAGCCCAGCAGTCTTTTGCCAGAGAAGGTCGTTTCCAAATTGCCTAATGCCAAATCATGCGCTTTCAAAATGGGAGCGACCTCTTCGAAAATGGGATCGAACGCATGCCCGCCCGGCCGTTTGGCTGCGGCAATAATTTCACTTTTCATCAATAGATCTCCGACAGCAGCAATCGTAACTTGGATCAACGCCCTCACTCCTCTCTTGAGCACAATATTCAAGAAAAGGAGATGATGCTTGTAAAATAGGCATTGAACTGTCTCTATTTTAATCCAGTAATCCCGTAGGCAGCTTGGCATCCCAATCTCTCGGGATCGACAAACCAAGTGCATGAAGCGCGACCGCAGCCGTGTCCATAATCGACAGGTCCATCAAGTTGCCCTCCGGATTGATGCCTGGACCTCGGCAGCCCCAGAAAATGGTCATATCCTGAGGCGCGTCACTCCCGTGATTGAAAGCATCCAAACCGCCGCCGCCGTGGTCCGTCGTGATGATCAGCAGACTGTCTTCCAGCATTCCCTCTTCGAGCAACGTTTTGCTGATCTCGCCGATCTGCTTGTCAGCACGCGTGATGGCTTCCAGGTACTCCACGGAACCTTCCCCGTATCCATGGCGATGTCCGGCGGCATCCACATCATCCAGTTGAACGAACAGGAGCTCGAGTTCTGGATTTGAACGCAGGTAAGCCCCGATGGCGGGTACGAGCTCTTCATCCGATGCGGCGTATTTCTTCATGCCATCAATCTCTTCAATGACGCCAGTAATAATAGGTTGCCAGGAGACGAATGCCGCCATCGTACTGTCAGGTCTCACTTCTCGCAATATCCGGAAAATAGACGGTGTCGACGAATCCGCCGGAAAGCTGCGATTCTTTTGAATATGTACATGAGACTCATGCCGCTGTGGCATTACGCCATGCAAAAGCGATCCCCAGCACTCCCCGCTGTTGGACGGATAGACCGTACGAGCCTGGTACGTTTGTACGCCTCCTGCAAGCAAAATATCCAGATAAGGGGTCTGCGCCTCACTGATGAATGTTCCCGCTCCGTCAATACCTAGAATAATGACTCTTTTGATCGCTTTTTTCGATGCCATTGCCATATGTTCGACTCACTCCCCCGATTTATCCTAAATCAGGTGAATCCGTCAAGGCGATCACGGGTTCCTCCGTACGATGCAGCTCGAAAACGATGATTTCATTGCTGCCCTTCCGCAGTAACGGCGCCGGTACATACAATGTACGCTGAGGCCCTAAATCCCAGTAACGCCCAAGGTTAAAGCCGTTGATCCATACAATGCCTTTGGACCAACCGTCCAAACGGACGAAAGTGTCCCCGGCCTCTTCAACATGAAATTCCCCGCGATAGAACGTCGGGCGCTCCCGATCCGGTGCTTGGTCCTGCTGCACGCTCTTCGCTGAACTCACGAATGGAATAGCATCCGTATTGTCCAGTGGCAGTGGATAAATCGTCCAATCAAACAAGAACTGATTGTTGAAGCGAACACCCTCCGTAATCCCTTTGTAATCTTTTAGTTTCGGTCCGTAGTTTACGCGGCCCATGTTCTCGACAACGATGTCCAGTCTCGCGCCTTCGGCAGGAACGTCCACTTGGAGAGGACGCGGGTCCCAGCGTTCAATGGTACCTTGGTAGACGCCGTCCAAGTAAATTTGCGCGCGGTCATGCACCTCTTGCAAGTGCAGCTTTTCGCCGGTCCGCGGACCAGATACCTGTGTCGAATAGACGATGAAGCCATAGTTTTGGCCAAGCATCTCCATCGGCTCCGGGCAGGTACGTTGAACAGGCGTAGAAAGCTGAGTCAACTGTCCAAGCAGATCTGCCTTTTCCGCTAAGGCAATGCGGCCGTAGCTTTTCTTCAGAAGAGGTGCTGGAAATGCAGGGAATTCCTTCTCGTCCTTCTCCAGATATCGCGCAATAACGCTGCGAACGGCTCGATATTTCTCCGTTTCATCTCCGCACTCTGAAAGTGGTGAATCGTAGTCATAGCTGGTAATCGTCGCCTCGTATTTCTCCCCAAAGTTCGCACCATTATAGAAGCCAAAGTTGGTTCCGCCGTGGAACATGTAGAAGTTCACGGAAGCTCCAGCGCGCAGCATGCGATCGAAAACATCTGCGACATCGCCCGCATCTCGCATGTGGTGCGGCTTCAGCCAATGATCAAACCAACCGTTCCAATACTCCATGCACATGAGCGGCTCATCTGCTCGGTATTCACGGAACTTCTCGAACGCTTCCTCCGGTCTGGAACCGAAGTTAACGGTCGCAAGCGTGCCGGGAATCGTCCCTCCTTGCAGCATGCCATCCTCCGGACCATCCGATGTAAACAACAAAACATCTACGCCACGCTTCGTCAGACCATCACGTAAATACGTTAGATAGGCAGTATCATTGCCATAGCTGCCATACTCATTTTCGATCTGCATCGCAATGATCGGGCCGCCATTTGTGCTTTGCAGCCGGGTTAATCTAGGAATTAACTCATCATAATAACGATCAACTTTCATCAAATACGTGGCATCCATGCAGCGAAGCTTCATATACGTGTACTGCAGCAGCCAAGCTGGCAATCCGCCGAATTCCCACTCCGCACAGATGTAAGGACTTGGCCGAACGATCACATGAAGCCCGAGGTCTCCCGCAAGTGTGATGAATCGCTCAATGTCCGCAAGGCCTTCAAAATTAAACGCATTCTCCTGAGGTTCATGCAAATTCCAGGGTACGTACGTTTCCACGGTATTAAAGCCGCACGATTTGAGCTTCAGCAGCCGATCCTCCCAATACTCAGGGACTACGCGGAAATAATGAATGGCCCCGGACACAATTTGAAAGGGTTCCCCATCTAATAAAAATTGTTTATCTTTAGCTTGTAATATGGCCACAATGATCCCTCCGGATGATGAGTGCTGTCGGGTAATCTTATAAGCTTACCTACTCTCATCTTCGCTGAAAGGAGAATGGATCTCCATCGCCAAATGGATCATATTCTATACCAAATGTGCCGAATGACATGGTATGATGAAATAAAAATGAAGTCTAACGGGAGGAACAGCAGGTGGAACAACAGTTGGAGGATTTGTATCGATTCCCTAATATTATCAATACTCTACAGGTGACCGGATGCCATTTCGGCTTGAAGTCTCCAGGGTGGCATTACCCTAGACATCATCACCATTTGTTCGAATTGTTGTACTGCGTGGAAGGGGAAGTCGCACATGAAATTAACCGTGATTCGATGACGATGCAGACAGGAGACTGGCTGCTGATCAAGTCTGGCGTCAGACACCAATCCTCCAACACCGCCCTTGCGGACTACGGCTTCTTTAATGTGCATTTCGATCTCGACGACCCCGAAATTCGCAGCTTGCTCTCCCTGGCGCCATATCGACTCATCCGGCACAAAGAAGCAGAACGCAGCAAGCTCCGCTTCTACGTTGGCGAGCTAGAGGAAGTGATGCAGCGCAATCGCTCTGATCAGCCTGAAGCCTCAGCAGATGTCGAGTCCTCTCCTCTGCGTTTCGAGGATAAGCTGCTCCTGCAGTCGTATACGCTGCTCATCATACACGATGTGCTTCAGCTCCTTCGTGAGCACGGCGCACCTCGCGGGCAAGGGATCGCTGCCGAGAAAGATCCCTCGCTCTTCACCGCCGATATCGCTCACATGATTGAAGAGAAGCTCTCGCTCGGTTTATGCGAAGAGGCAACAGTAGCGGGGGTCGCGAAAGAGATGAACCTGAGCCGCAGCCAATGCAGCAAGCTGTTCTCCGAGGTATACGGGCTATCCCCCCGCCAGTATGTCAGCCAACAGAAGCTGAAGCTGGCCAAGGAACTGCTCGTCACAACCCATCTGCCGATGACGGACATCGCGGAGAAGCTCGGTTTCCACTCGGCCAGCCACTTCTCCCGGCAATTCCGGCGCTGGACCAGCCAGTCGCCGAGTGAATTCAAGCCGAGGCATCACTCGACGAACTAGTTAATAATCCCATGAGACACAATGTCCATGCTCACTGAAACCTGGAAATCCACTTCCGGGTAAGCTTTCTCCCAATCAAGCTCTGTCCACTCCTTCGGATGGAAAGCGATCAAGTCCCTTCCGATACCCAGCGCATCGGAATGCGCCTTCTGAAGCTGTTTGCAGATGCCTTGTGCTTCCTGCGTGAGCAGCTCAGAGAACCGTTTGTTCAGCTGCTCAATGAGCTTCTTGTCAATGCGGTTATATTTGGCGTGTTCGATGATAATCCCTTTCAACTTCAGCTGCAATTGGACCTGAACTTGTCCGGACGAGCTAACCAAAACCTTTTTGTTACTGCTAGACTTGACGATGTTTAGCGATACGTACTGCGACAGGTCGGTTTTGCCCTTCGTTTCTTCTGTTTTTCGCGTGATAATGCAGGTTTCGCCCTTCTTGCCGTTCATTAAGAGGAACAAGGAAGATTGCTCAGGAGAGAGATAGTATCCCGTATACTTACTCTTATGAAGAAGCCCTACACCGTCGATGACAGCTTTATCTTTGTCCGTCTCACTGTCTCTCCCCTTTTCCATTCTCAGAATCGGAATGACGCCATCTTTTCCCCGATCATGTAGAAGAGGGTAAATCGAATGCACGGTAACGAACGGAATGATCGTTTCGTACTGGGCGCTTTTTATAATTTTGCGCAAGTACTCTCCTGATGTTGCAGAGCCGATGCGATCCAGTTTAATCAATTCCGCCGCTTCGCCATTGACGATAGCCACTTTGGCCAGCATAGGATCGTTTGAGTTGCGGAAAGTGGCGTCCAGGAGATTCAGAATATCCGATTTCGCCAGCTTATCGCAGATTAGCATAACTTGATTTTTGGAAGTGCCAATGGGCCCTGCGATTTGCAGGCCGATTTTTTTATACAAGGACTCCTGCAGCGTCGGTCCCGTTGCCGTCAACACCTCATGAATGGGAACGGTTCTTTCCTTGCCTCCGGGAGATTGGATAGTGACGGTGGTGACGATCTCATTTTTCTCGTTCGTATCCAGAGAGGTTGCATAGATGAGCTGCAGATTCTTCAAATCGGAATGATAACTGCACCCTGAAAACAACAAAACAACGATTAGCCAGAGCAGAGCCAAGCGATTCACAGCTGCTGTCCCCCTTTTTTGCCTTTTAGCCAAACAAACAAGAAAAGTAGCACTGGGAGTCCGATCAAGATGAAGCTCTCGTATTCCGTAATCTTCTGTAAAAGAGCAAGCCGTTTTTCCGAACGCCATGCGAAACCGATCAAGCAGACTATGGGAACTAAATAGTACATGGCCTTTTTGTGTTCATTGTGATGAAACCAGTAACCGAACCCCTTGCCTGCAGCATACATGTAGCTAATAAGCGATGCTGTCACTTTGACCAACCAGACAGAAAGGAAAATCAAGTCCATCCGTTCCAGAAAAGGTAAGGAAATCCCGTTCAAAAAGTAAGGGACAGGCTGCGGGATGAAGGGAATCGACTCGGGACTGAAATTCAGAAAGCATAGCAAGACGACAATCAAGAAGAACAAAGTCGCCAGGGTGTTCGCCCATAGTACAGGGGCCAGTATACTCTTGTCTTTGGACTGCACATCGGAAGAGACGATCAAGAACAGTTCGAATCCGAGGAAAGTAATCACGGAACTTTTCATTCCCGCAATAATAGCTGTCCAACCCTTCTGTCCGATTGGCAGGAGATAGCGATAATCCATTGTGTAAAAGCTGGTAAGCATCATAGCTACCATTAAGATGAGCAGAAAAGTGACCATCGTATGATAACGGGCGATGATCGGCAATCGTTCTTTAGCAAAATAGAGCAAAATGATAAAGTTGGCTGCAATGACGAGCCATGGATTCGTAAACGGCAATATCCAGAGTTCGACAAACATCATTTCCATTAACAAAACTAGACATGAAAGAAATAGGAAATGAAACGTGTAAAAGGCGTTGACCACATTCCCTACCCATTTGCCAAGAATAAGCGGCATAAACTCATATAAATTTTTACTTGGAAATCGTTGACATAGAGCGGCATAGATGATCAGGAGCCCATTCACACATGCCCCCGCCAGAATGACGGATATCCAACCATCTTCGCCAGCAGCTTGATGCAATACATAAGGGAAGGACAAGACACCGATGCCTACTTGCGTTTGCAGGATGAAAGCAAATAATTGCATTCTGCTCATGACATCCTCCTATTCGAAGCTTTCCTGCGAAAGATTCGCTTAGGAAGCTGAACGAGCGTAGTCAAGATTCTGCGCGGTTGGAATGGCGTAAATGGATAAAAGTAAGGGACGCCGTAAGTTTCGAGCTTGCTTAAGTGCATGAACAACAATGAAAAGCTAAAGGCTATCCCAGCAAAACCAAGCAGCAAGGAAGCGATCATGATCGGGAAGCTGACTAACCGAACCGCGAGACGCATTTCATGAGATGGCAAACTGAAAGAAGCGACGGCAGTCAATGAAATAACGACGATCATCGTCGTGGACACTAAGCCGGCGTTAACTACCTCGCTGCCGATAACCAAACCTCCCACAATAGACAGTGTAGAGGCAATGGACTTTGGAAGCCGAATAGCCGCTTCTCTTAGCAGTTCCAGTACAGTAATCATAAACATGGCCTCAATGAGCGGATTGAAAGGAATGTTCTCCAAAGAAGCTTTTAATGAAAAAAGCAAATCAATCGGCAGCACCTCGAAATGGTTCGAGACGATGGAAATATACACGGAAGGAAGAGCCATTCCCATCATGACGCTAATAAACCGGAGAAACCGAAAAAAAGTCCCGTTCCACCACCGGACATTGAAATCGTCTGCAATTTGAAAAAACATAAAGAATGTTACCGGGAGAATGACCGCAAATGAACTGCCATCCACAAGCAGGACAACTCTGCCCTCCATCAGATGAGAAACCGTGGTGTCAGGTCTTTCGGTATACAGTAATTGCGGAAATGGCGACCACCAACTGCTCTCCAATCGATTCAAAATTTGTCCGGGTGATTTAATAAATACGTCATCATTCGTCAAGATTCTGGCAATCACTTCGTTAACAACATTGAGGTCAGCAAGCTCGCTCATGTATAGCAGTTTGACTCCAGTCGGGCTTTGCGCGCCTAAGGTGAAGTCCCGTTCGACTAGATTCGGATTCTTGAGTCGTCTGTGAATCAGCTGTACATTCACTTCTGCGTCATCGACAAAGCCTTCATGGGAACCGCGAATGACTTGCTCATTCTGGGATTCTGCGATGCTGCGTTCAATACTGGCACCGACATCAGCGAGAATAATGTCCAGTCGTTGATCAAGCAGAATCGCACATTTCCCCTGCAGCATCCCAGCTGCCGCACTCTCCAAATTGTTAACGATTTCAATGTCAAGAATTGGAAGAATATCTTCCAGAAGCCCCTCTTTGGATTCGAGCAAAGGCCTCAACACATCAGACTGGAGCTTGTCGCGGTTTGTAGCAGCGTTAAGATAAAGAATCGCGCCCTGAACGCCCTGCAGGCGGAATTCCCTGGTCCGAATATCGTCGGAAGAGTGAAAGCAATCGAAAAGCTTATGTATATTCGTTTTAATCTCTGCTGAGATTTGGAATGAATCTTGTGGCAATTCCATGCTTCTCCCTCCCGCCTTCTAACAATGCGGTTAGTATTTGCCATTTTCTTCATTTTATCCAATAGAAACAAGACGATCATAGCTGATCGCCTTTTCTAAACTGCCCTGGTGTAATGCCCTCATAGCGCTTAAACACGCGAATAAAGGTATTGCTGTTCGAGAACCCGACCTTTTGTGTAATATCCGTAATCGTGTCATCGGTGTCCATCATCAGCTTTTTCGACAATTGGACGCGCTGCTTATTGACGTAATCAATGAAGGTTTCGCCAGACTGCTCCTTGATGAAGCGTGACAAATACGGCGCATTCACTTCGAATTTTAACGACAGCGAAGTCAGACTCAAATCCAAATCTGCCAAATGCTCATCGATATAGCTCAGTACATGATCCTTCAGATTCGTATTATGGCTTTTCTTCTTGGAGTCCACATAATCGCAGACGGTTTTCAAAAATTTATAAATTTCATCTTCAATTTCCGCGAACGATTCACATTGTGTCAATTGTTTGATTAACGCATGCTTTTCAACCGCCAGCTCGTTCGGTCCCTGATCCAGATGCTCAATTGCTTTCAAAATCGTGCCGATCAGTTCAAACATAAGAAGCTTGCCTAGCTGCAGCGACAGCGTGCCGTCGGACACATTCGTGACGATCAACTCGCTAACCGCCTCCATGGCCTCCTCATACTGCCCTGTCCGTATATGATTGATAAGCTGACGCTCCATATCCAGCGGATAATACAGCTCATTCTTCGGCCGTTTAATCCGTTCAAAAGGGATGATTTGGCTCGGACCGATGACGAATTTGTATTCAAGCGCCTCCAGCGCCTCATCAAATCCGTGCGGAATTCCGGTCAGCGTTGGATGAATATCACTGATGCCAATCGTCAGCTGGATATAAAATTTCCCCTGAATAACTTCCTGAGCCTCTTGCGCAGCTTCGATAAGATCCTGCTTCGCCTGCGCTTCATCCTCATTTTGGATATTAACGAGGAAGGCAATCATGCCGTCCACTTCGGTCGTAAACACCGTATGCTTGCGGCCAAGCAGCTCTTCCGTGATGTTCGTCACAATGTAATACACATATTGCAGCTTGGATTCGCTATCCCGTGACCCGTTGTCATTAAACAAAGCGGTATAATCGCCGACATGAAAAAGCAGAACAGCAAAGCGGTTCGTTTCAAACCGCAGATCGAACGATGTCATCGACTGCACGAGGGCTGAGCCGCTCTCGACTCGGCCTTTGAGGAGTCGCGCAAGAAAGTGGCTGCGCAGCACGTCCTGCTGCTTCTGGATGGTCGTATTCGCCGTATCCTGAAAGGCGGCATTCTCCGACATGAAGGACTGCAGCAGCAGGAATTCGTCTTTACTGCCCTGCATGTTCGATTTAACCTTGGGCGACACCAAGTCCACCATGCGGCGAATCGGCATATAGTGCCTGCGCGTCAACCAAATGGACATCGGACCGCCGACGAAAATGCACATAAATAAGCCCGCATAAATCCAGCTGCGCAATTGGCTGACTTTCGCCGCATATATTTTCGTAGGTACGATAGAGACATATTTCCACTCATTTTCGACCGAGGAAACGTAGGAAACCGTCACCTCTTCCTTGTCCCATTTCTGGCTAAATGAGCCCTCAGCAGATGATGAAATCTGCGCCAAATCAAGGTCGGAAACATGCCCCGGCTCGCCTGCAATCATAATCGGCTTATTGCTGGAATCCAGAATCAGCACAATGCCGGCCTGGGCAAGCTGAATGTTCGAGATGGCTGCTTTCAGACGCTCCGCATTGAGCATGACCACAAGTGTCGCCGGTGCTTCATCGACATTCTGAATAGGCAGAGACTGCATATACACCATGTCATCTTCGGCTAATTGCAGAAAATTACCGAAATAGATCTTCTCCATGCTGTCGCTCCACTTCTTGAAAGTCATCCCTTTGTTACTTTCGTGAAGCAATTGGAACAGCAGGTCGTCCTGGTTCATCGTTGAGGTGGTTACACCGAAATGCTGCTTTTTCATATATACATACAAATCGTTGATATCCCCATTCGATGCCGCATAGGAACGAAGAGATGTGATAAGGTCGAGCGTGTCAATTTTCACTTGTGAGCTGTTGAATTCCGTTTGATTCACATATTTAATAACTTTTGGGTCCAAAGAGAGCTGCAAACCCATCCGTTTAATATCCTTAAATTGATTATCTAGAGATTGCTTCACCTGATTCAGCAGTGCTTTATTGGAACGGATGACCTCCGAGTGGAGCAAATGCTGCGATTGGAAGAGCACCAACATCGTGATGACAATAGGGATACAAAGTATGGTTAAGTTCGAATAAAGCCAAAAAAGAAATACGCTCCGCTTCATGAAAGAAGCCCCTCCCCTACTCATGCTGTATGCGCATTATCCCATCTTCTACCGCTGATGTACATCTACGATTCTTGCAGCATCATCATTTTTTACCGTTTTCGTGCTCATTAGGCTGAAAATCCAAATATCCCGCCCCCTTTTTCGAACATCCAAAAAGAGAACAGGCTCTGGTTTTTTTTATTCTTTGATTGCTCCGACCATAACACCTTTCACAAAGTATTTCTGTAAAAATGGGTAGGCAATGAGGATCGGTAACGTCGCAACCATGATCGTTGCATATTTAATGCTTTCTCCAATCGCTTGCGTGTCGTTCGCGTTACCCGTTCCTGTGGTCATCGAATCTGTGCTGTTCTGAACGAGAATCTCGCGAAGAATGAGCTGCAGCGGGAACTTCTCCCGATCATGAAGGAAAAGCATGGCATTAAACCAAGAATTCCAGTGCGCAACACCGTAGTATAGCACCATGACGGCAATAACCGGCATCGACAGAGGGACCACGATCTGGAACAAAATACGCCACTCGCCTGCGCCATCAATCTTGGCTGACTCCATCAGCCCTTCTGGGATCGCTTCGAACGATGTCCGCATGATAATTAAGTTCCAGGTGGATATAGCCACTGGCACGATCAGCGCGAGATAGCTGTTGCCCATGTGCAAGTAATTATTGATGAGCAAATAGGTCGGGATCAAGCCCCCGCTGAAATACATCGTGAAAACAATGCTGATCATTAGGAATTTACGCAAAGCAAACTTTCTGGACAGTGCGTAAGCACCAAGCGTTGTAAAAAACAAGTTAAACGCCGTACCCAGAATCAAGATGAAAAGCGTATTCCCATAACCGGTCAAAATGTTCGGATTCGCAATCACCTTTTCAAAGGCGCTCAGGTTAAAACCTAACGGCTTAAGAAGCAGCCCTGTATGCTGAATCAGCAAGTTCGAATCACTGATAGAAGCCATGAACACGTAGTAGAACGGGTACACGGTGCAAATAATTAGCAAGATCATAAGAATCGCATTACCGATATCGAATAGACGCTCAGATGCGCTTAATTTCATCGTTCGTTTCCTCCTGAGAGCTTCTCGTAAGAAAAGCTGACGTCGTAAGATTAGGCTACCACAATCGGCTGCCCGAGAATCGGCGGGATATGCTGTTAGCGCTAATAAGTAAGGCAAAGTTAATCATCGATTGGAACAGTCCTACAGCCGTCGTATAGCTGTAATCATTTCCTTGGGCAAGCCCTTCTCTGTAAACAAACGATGAGATCACATCCGCCGTTTCATACGTATTTGGATTATAAAGCAGCACAATCTTCTCAAAGCCGACCTCCATCAAGCCGCCAATCCGGAGAATGAGCAAGATCATGATCGTTGGGATGAGTCCTGGCAGCGTTACGCTCCAGATTTGACGGAATCTTCCCGCTCCGTCAACACGAACAGCTTCATACAGTTCAGGGTTGATGCCGCTAAGAGCAGCCAAATAAATAATGGATGACCAGCCAAGCTCTTGCCAAACCGATGTGGAAACGAAAATGGTGCGGAAATTTTCCGCATTATTCATGAGTGCTGAGTCCTGACCGCCAAAGAACATAATGATAGAATTCACAATGCCGCCGCGGTTTGTAAAATCTATAATCAACCCGGAGATAACGACAATCGAGATAAAATGCGGCAAATAGGAGATCGTCTGCACGATCGATTTGAACATCTTCTGGCGAATTTCATTGAGCAAAATCGCGAGAATAATCGGTGCCGGGAAGCCGAAAATCAGATTATAAAAGCTAATTAAGAACGTATTGCGCAGCACGCGAACAAAATAATAGCTTTGAAAAAAATCTTTGAAATGTGCAAAGCCGACCCAATCACTGCCCCAGATCCCTTTGGCCGGGCTGAAATCCTTGAAAGCGATCACCGCTCCGTACATCGGGAAATATTTAAAAATGAAGAAGTACAGCGCAACCGGCAATACCATCAGGTAGATGGCGCGATTTTTTCTAATGTCGTCGAGTAGACCCCGAATGGAATTCGCCATGTTCTCACTTCCTTACTGATGTGTTAAAAAAGGGGAGGCTGAGCTCCCCCTACTCCAGCCATATATTAACGTTTGTTATAACGATCCGTCGCTGTTTGATAAATCTCAACCGCACGGTCAATGTTCATCTTTTTCACTTGCTCCATCGTCTTGTCGTAGTCTTCTACTTTCGCAGCGCCCATCACGACTTTCGTGATTTGCTCCGTCAGCAGTGTGCTTACATCGTTAAGAATCTTCGCAGACTCTTTGGCTTCATCGGTCGAGAGGACAACTGGCGGAAGCATGACTTTATAAGCGTTGTTCGCATATTTGGCATATAGCTTCACTGCGTCTTTTTGTGCTTGCAATTGGTAGTACTGATCGTTGTAACGGTCATCATCCAAACCGGAGAAGCCGTAGTTGGCGATAAAATATTTGGCCATTGCCTGGGAAATCGGCAGGTTGTCCGGGTTCTTCAGAATCAAGTCCGTGTACTTCGGCTGACCGTCAGCTTTGGTATACGTTTGGCCTTCTACGCCAAAGTTTTTGAGCATAGCCCCTTCATCGCTGTATAGATAGTCGATGGCTTTTACCGTTTCAGCCGCATGTTTATTGGAACTTGTAATGACCGTTCCGATATTGTCATATTCCCATGACGCTTGCACGAACTTCGGCTCGTCGCCTTTTTTCAGAACCGGATACTGCACAGCCGCCAGCTTCGCTTTCGGGTCTGTTTTCTGCAGAGCCGGTGTGTACGTCCCGATGCTGCCGCCGATGAAGCCGTAGAATGCGCCTGCTTTACCAGACGTGATTTTGGCATCCATCGTTTTCGTATCATTCGAAGCGAAGTCTGGATCGATCAGACCTTCTTTGTACCATTTTTGCATCGTCGTCAAATATTGCTTAAACTCCGGCTGCGTAGGGCCGAATTTCACCTTGCCGCCATCGATATAGAAAGAACTTGCATTGGCAATCGTCGACATGCCCGCAACGCCGTATGCGCCTGCGAAATCAGCAAAGGAAAGCGGATAGCTTTTGTTCAGTGTGAAAGGAATTACGCCTTTCTTCTCTTTGAAAGCTCTTAGCACCGTTTCCCACTCATCAATCGTTTCCGGTGCCTGCAAACCAAGCTCCTCGAGCCAATCTTGACGGACGACCATACCGCTAAACGTCTTATATTGACCGTATTGACCGACCTTCAAGTGAGGCAGCGCATAAATGTCGCCGTTATCCGCTTTAATTTGCTTGGCGATTTGCGGATTAGCGTCCAAGATCTTTTTCAAATTTGGTGCATTTTTCTCAATTAAATCATTGAGTTTAATGATCGTGCCGTCTTTGAACATTTTCGCGGTGCCGCCCTGCACGCTATTCCAGTTCCAAAGCATCGAATCCGGCAAGTTGTTAGAAGCAACCATAACGCCGTACTGCTGTACATCGTCCTGTGGCGTGTTTCCGGAGGAATGCTGGAAGTCAAATGTCACATTTGTCTTTTTGGCCCATTCCTGGACCATAGGAAGCTCGTTCAAGCTTTTGACAACCGCTTTCGCATTCGGATTCATCGGTGTCCACAATGTTACTTTTACAGGATCTTTAGAAACGGATGCCGTTGCAGCTGGCGCTGCGCTTCCATTTGCTTCTTTGGTTGTACCTGAATTGCCGCAAGCTGTTACTAAGGATAGTACGAGCGCGGAGGCAAGTACAGGAAGCACCTTGAATGCTTTATTTCTTTTCATAGAAACACTCCCCTAGATGATTATTGATGACTTGGCGCTAATGCCGTAAGCGGATTAGCCTGTGAATGAAGTATACAGGGTGCAGAGGGAAGCCGTATATCGCTTATTTTTCAGTCGTATTGTTTTCTTAAGAAAGGGCGTCGCCGCTTTTTGTAACATCTTCATTTTATGAGAATTCCCCGAAAAACAAAGGAAAAATCGCCACCTCGCCGCTTTAAGCAAGCGGTTCAGTAGCGATTATGAGGTGACTCTGCGCTATTCGCTGATGAGCACGTCAATGCCCAGCGCTTCGATGGTATCGATCCATTCTTTCGGACAGCCTGAATCCGTGATCAGCATTGAGATTTCGTCCAGCTTGGCTACTCGGGCAAACGTAGACATGCCGAATTTGGAATGATCCGCAACCAGAATCGCCTCCTCCGCCCGCTGCATCATTTTTCGCGAAATGACCGCTTCGGCCAAATGAAAGTCGGTGATCCCATCGGCAAGCGATATGCCGCCAACTGAGATGAACGCTTTATTCACCTTAAATTGGTCCAGCATCTGATCCGTAAGGGAGCCCGTGGCAGCTTTGAGTTCCAGATTGACTTCTCCGCCCAAGAAAATAATTCTGCCGCCAAAGGTCTCCATCGCCAGATTAAGGACAGGGACAGAGTGCGTGATCAAGGTGACATTCGTATGATCCTTCAGATAGGGCAATATCTCGAGCGTTGTCGTGCTGTTATCCAGCATGATCGTTTCCCCGTCCTGAATGATGGAGGCAGCTGCCTTACCGATCGCTGTTTTCTCTTTCTTCATCATTTGCGTCCGTCTCAGAAAAGGCGGCTCGACAAGCTCCATACGCATTTTGACTGCGCCTCCGTACACTTTGCGAAGCTTGCCTTCCTTCTCCAAGCGATCGAGGTCCCTCCGGACCGTTTCGGTCGAAACGCTGAGGAGCTCAGACAAGTGAAGAACCTGGACTTTCCCTTCCATCTCCAAATGGTTCAGGATCTTCATTCTGCGATCCTCGAATGTTAATGACATAAATAACCTCCTGCCTATGACCGAAGATAGCAACATTGTGATGTTTCATGTTGTTTTCATCTAGTGTATAAGCAGGAGGTTAGCCTGTCAACGCGATGCTAGCAGACGATTGATCTTCTCGCGCTTCTCGATGATCCATTTCGGATCCTGTGAGTATTCACTGAAGGTAAGCGGCGTGTCGAGATCCTCTTCAATCAACGCGATTACGCTCTCCTTACCAATCAAACTCTCTAGCCCTTCCAGCGCCCTTAAGTCTTGCAGAGCTTCATAGAAGACGACCATCCTTATAGATTCGATTGGCCCTTCTTCCCCCGGATAGACGAGGAATGCATCCCCGGAAGGAAAAGCCCGGTTCGCATCTGTTTGGATGAACGGGTTCAACATTTTACGAGCGTATTGCGAATACCAGAAGTTATATCCCCAATGTAAAAATCCTTTGATATTAAACTTATACAACTGAAAGCCAATGATCCGATTCCGCTCGGAAGGAAAGACAAAGAAACGATTGGATACCTGTTTATACTGCGCACAGCAATAATAGGCCCA
Organism: Paenibacillus sp. J22R160; assembly: GCF_059692135.1. Lineage (NCBI taxonomy): Bacteria > Bacillati > Bacillota > Bacilli > Caryophanales > Paenibacillaceae > Paenibacillus > Paenibacillus sp. J22R160. Next base: position 238,321 of record NZ_JCAUAU010000006.1, read on the forward strand.
TAGATTGTCGACGCCACGGCTGATGAATTCATCGATATGATTATTAGCCACGACAGGCGTATTCACCAGACCATGCGCATAAAATTCATAATCGGACAGCGCATCAAACGTCGGATAGCTGCCAAGGAACTTGCTGATTTTGCTGGCAGCCGTTCGGTACGATGCCAACTGATCCACAGTCGGTTCATCGGATACGTGGAAAAATACGCGATCCCCAAGCCCTCTCTCTTGAATAAATCGATCTAGCTCAGGCAGCAGTGCCTCCAGGAACTTTCCGTATGTATCTCCAGATGCATCTGTTTCCCAACCAAAAATCCGCTTCAACTGCCCCTGCTCAGTCGCCATAATTTTGGGAGCATACTTCGCACCCCACTGCGTAAATAAATGAGAAAACTCATAATAGTGAACCCCGCAGCGTTCCCCCAGAGAGATCCATCTCTCCAGCAAGCTAAAATCAAATCGGTATTCCTGCTCATCCCGTTCCACACTCACAAGCTGCACAGTCGTTCGCTCACCGCCAACTTCTGTATCCAGCGGTGGCGTGAACAGCGGTGTTAGCAGCATGTTCACACCTTGCTTGACCGCCGTTTGGACATACTGCTCAATCCTTCTCCAATGTTCCTCACTAAAGACGTCCACTTGATAATGATTGGCCAAGCAGTCCGTGTGAAACCATTCCGTCCGAATGAGCTTCTGTTTGGGCAAGGTAGCGTTTAAAATCTGCAAATGGATGCGCTGCGATCCAACTTGAACACCATCCACAGCCGACAGCGTAACATCAATCGGATGCGCCCCTTCCGGTTGAGGCTGATCCCGCAGATCGACGGTCACCCAGAAAGAACCCCAGCACTTGGGAAGCGCAATCTCGCCGCCAACCTCCAAAGGCAGCAAGGGATCTGGGTACAGCCCCGGTTGATCGCTGATTATGTATCCGTCATGATCCCCATACATCGTAAGTTCACTTGGAGCCAGCCCTACCTTCCGAATCGTGATGGAATCAGATAGTGGACTCGCAATCTCGAGGCGCAATCCTTTGACGAGCTGCTCAGATCGGTACGCGACCTGAAACGAGTACACCTCGCCTCTGAGAACTGTCGCGCTTTCTAGCGTATAGCGGGAATCGGGTTCCTGATGAGCAATCACTTTGGCTAATGAATTCAAACAGCGCAATTCAAACTTCGCATCTGGCACGTGGGGAGACTCCCTTCCTATCTAAAAATGTTGCGTATATCTTAAAGGTATGTGGATTCCGCCATTTAGTAAATCATCTTTTTTTACAGGCATGTTCAATTCTTATGATTGAGTGAAACGTAAATAAAATGTAAATTGCTCATTGACAGTTCAAGCATACCAGATATACAATTGTCAACAAACAACAACATATTAATAAAAAACCACATGAAAACAACAACCCCAAGAACATGGAGGGCTACATTTATGCAGCATCAACTTTTCTTTCGTGAGGATCAGACCTTTACGATTACCCAATTTACAGATTTACATTGGAAAGATGGCGGTACCCTCGATCAGCAGACGCGAAAGTTGATGGAAGATGTGCTGGATGAGGAGCAGCCTGATCTGGTCGTATTTACAGGCGACGTCATCTACACCGGGTATGTGACTCCCGGCGAACCCGTTTGCGAACAGCCGCTGGACGCGTTTCGGGAAGCCGTCCAGGCTGCAGAAAAGCGTGGCATTCCATGGGCGGTTGTATTCGGCAACCACGATACGGAAACAATGATTACGCGCGAGGACCTCATGCGAACTGTGCTCAAACAACCGCATACCGTAACACAACGCGGCCCGCATGACATTCATGGCGTAGGCAACTATACGTTATACATTCAAAGTTCTGGCGGGGAAGCCGCTGCGGCACTGCATTTTTTTGACTCGGGCAACCAATCCCCCGTACCCCATATCCAAGGATATGATTGGATTCGCAGCAACCAAGTCGCTTGGTACGTAGAAACCTCGAGAAATCTGTACGCCGAAAATGGTGAGATAACCTTGCCTGCACTGGCTTTCTTCCATATCCCGCTCCCGGAATATAAGCAGGTCTGGGATACAGAAACCTGCTATGGCAGCAAGCATGAGAATGTGTGCTGCGCGCCTGTTAACTCTGGCCTCTTCGCAGCCATGGTAGAAGTCGGCGATGTCATCGGCACCTTCTGCGGCCACGATCATGTCAACGACTATCGTGGCAAGCTGCATGGCATCGAGCTTTGTTATGGCCGTGCCACTGGCTATAACACGTACGGTAAAGAAGGCTTCCCACGCGGCGCACGGATAATCCGACTCCGCCAAGGGGAGCGTAATTTCGAAACCTGGCTGCGTTTAGCCGACGGCATGGTAGTAAGCGAGCAGCCTGCGCACACGCCTGGCGATTAATTTTACCGAAATTGTTTGGAGATGATGGCTTGGTTATTGTATCAATCTTACTTGTCATAGCTTCCGGCTTAACCCATGCCATCTGGAGCTTATTCACCAAAAGCAGCCACAACAAAAGTGTCTTCCTCTGGTCGATCATTATGGTCACCACCGTGGTCCTGCTTCCTTTTTTGATCAGAGAATTATGGCTTCATCCTTTATCTTTATCTTCTTACGGACTTCTACTCTTGTCAGCGGCTTTTCAGAGCGTCTATGCGCTACTACTAGCACGCACCTACAATATGGGCGATTTGTCTCAAATATATCCAATTATGCGAGGCACCAGCACCTTATTCATTCCCATCGTCGGCGTTCTGTTCCTAAGAGAATCCTTATCGATATTCGGCTGGCTTGGGCTTCTCTTCATGGTCACCGGCTTCATGGCACTCAGCGGCATCTTCACGGGTAAAAGGTCAGGAGCAGCCTCGCGTTCAAATATTAAGCCTTTCCTGATGGCTCTTTGCGTAGGCTTATGCACAACCTGCTACGTCTTCGTCGATAAGCTGAATCTGCAGCACATTTCGGCGATCTCCTTGCTCGAGGTGACGAATATCGGTTTCGTTGCGGCGCTGACGCCGATTGTCATCGCCTCTAAGCAGCTGCGGCTTGAATGGAAAATGAACTATCGAATTATTTTGCTCGGAGCCGTACTGAATCCGGGGTCCTATTTGTTGTTTTTATTCGCCATGAAACATGCCCCTGTCGCCCATATCTCACCAATTCGGGAAGTAGGCACTGTTTTTGCCACCATCTTGGGCATTGTCATCCTCAAAGAAAAGCAAGGCAAGAAGCGGATCACCTGCTCCATTCTCATCACAATTGGTATTCTGCTCATTGGATTCTTCGGTTGACTTTCTCATCGACGTCCCTTAAGATAATGTCAGTGAGTACTGACATTGTTTCGGAAGAGGGATGGCCATGAACAGCACCAGCAGCAAGATTGGCAGCAGCGATAAACTGCTTTTATCAGCGCTCAATTTGATTGCAGAAAAGGGCTACAACGGGGTAACCACCCTCGAAATTGCCACCGCGGCAGGCCTCAGCGAGAAAACTTTATTTCGTCATTTCGGCAGCAAGCAGAAGCTGCTTGAAGCTGCTTATGACCGCTATCATTATGCGGAAGAAATGAAGAAGCTGTTCGCCGAAAAGCTGGTATGGGAGCTTGAAACCGACTTGCTGCTCATTACGAAGACCTACCACGAGATCATGAACCGCAATCGGACAATGATTCAGATCTCGCTCAAAGAAGACGGGCAGCTGCCGGGATTCCGCGAGCGCACCCAGAAGCACCCACAGCAACTTCTCGAATTTCTAACCGATTATTTCACAACGATGGCCGAGAAAGGCAAAATAATCCCCGATAACCCGGAGCTTCACGCCTTCTCTTACATGATGATGCAATTCGGCGCATTCATGAACGATCTTGACAGCCGTACGAATTACTCCAATATTAGACTAGAACCCTTTGTACATGAGAGTGTAAAAGTTTTTACTAGGGCATTGCGGCCCTAGTTTTTTTATCACGTGTGTGTCAGTCAGTACTGACAGTCATTTATTTTAGAAAAGGACGTGATTATCGCATGATTAACTCTCCTGCAACAGCATCTGCGAATGCGGCCGAAACGCAGCCAAACAGCAACAGCAAAAGCAAAAGCAATAGCAATAGCAATAGCAATAACAACAGCAACAGCAACAAATTAATGCGTGTTCTGATGTTCACTTTGACGATTTCCATGATGACCGGCATCATGTTCAATATTGCTCTGCCGAAAATCAGCGAGCAATTCTCGCTGAGCCTCTCCCAAGTAAGCTGGCTGTCCTCGGCTTATATTCTCATCTACGCGATCGGCGCTGTCACTTACGGTAAGCTGGCTGACCGCTTCACCCTGAAAAGCATCGTCACCTTCGGGCTTCTCCTGTTCGCGGCCGGCTCACTTATCGGGCTAGCCTCGCAAACCTTCGCGATGGCGCTCATCGGCCGATGCCTCCAGGCCGCAGGAGCCGCCGTCATTCCCGCGATTGCGATGATCATCCCGCTGCGTTACTTCGCTCCCGAGCGCAGAGGTGCCGCGCTGGGCATGACGGCCGTTGGGCTAGCCTTCGGCAACGCGCTGGGCCCTGTGGTAGCTGCTTTGATTATCAGCACCGTCCATTGGCGGTGGCTGTTCGCGGTGCCGCTTCTGGTTCTAGCGGTACTCCCTTTGTACCGCAAATACTTGCGCGATGAGCAGCCTAGGGGAACTGGCGCGTTTGATTGGCTTGGCGGCGTAATGCTCGCCGTTGCCATTGCTTTGCTTTTGATGAGCGTATCCAAAGGATTATGGCTTGCTCTTGGTGCTTTGCTCGCTTTGGCGTTGTTCCTTGTTCGAATCAACAAGACGGAGGAACCCTTTATTGCGCCGAGGCTTTTTAGGAATGCCAAATACACATTGGGGCTTACGATTTCCTTCCTTGTGAATGGCACCTGCTGCTCCCTCTACGTGCTCAGCCCACTGTTGTTGGCCAACGTTCACAAGCTGCCTTCCATATGGATCGGTTTCGTGATGATCCCGGCCGCCGCTGCTGCGGCTATATTCGGGCGCAAAGGCGGCAAGCTTGCGGATGCCAAAGGCAACTCCTTCGTCGCTTATTTGGCTGCCGGTTTATTAGTGAGCTGCTTCCTGCTGCTCTCCACTTTCACAGGCAGCTCTCCGCTGCTCATCGCCGGTTTCCTAATTCTCGGCAACGTGGGACAGTCCTTCCTCGTCATCGCTGTGTCCAACTCCGTTTCCAGAACCTTGCAGGCGGAGCAGGTTGGCGTCGGCATGGGCATGCTCGCCATGGTTAACTTCATTGCGCAAGGCATCGCAATTAGCGTTTACAGCAAAACCGTTGATCTGGGTAGTCTACTGGGCTGGAACCCGCTGTACCGTTATTCCTCAGGCTTTGTTTTCAGCAATATTAATCTAGTGCTGGCTGGTTTGTCGTTTGTGATTTGGGTTGTGTTTTACTTGGTGTTTGGTAGGGTGCGTGGGGTGGATAAAGCTATACTTGCTGCGGCTAATGCTCAGAGGGCTTCGAGCTCTGTTTCGACTGGATGAGCTTACTAGAAGCTAGCTCCACACAGTGGGTATTCGCGTATATTACACCGATTAAGGTTGCTTAATCTGCTTCCTGCCACTAAACAGCGCAGAATAACGGTAGATTTTCCAGCAATTTCAGCTAAACCTCCTAAATGGTGCGTCCCCCTGAAACTGGGCACCTGAGTAGCTAGATGACTTGGAATTAACGCCGATTCCTCCTGCTATTTTCCGCTGCTGATCCATTTTTTCGCAATTAACTGGATTTTATACCACTAATATTGAATTATCTAGCAAATTATAGGTAGATGCTAGCGATTTAGATGGAGTTTCTACCGTTAATCTGCTTCCTGCCACCTAGCAGCGCAGAATAACGGTAGATTTTCCATTTATTTCAGCTGGCAGTTTAATAGCCCGAACCCTTGGAACATGATGAGGAGTTAGCGTTGATAAACAACGTTAACTCCTGCAGGTTGAAGAAACTAGCTACTGTAAGGATGTTTTTCATCGTTAAAGTGGCAGTGGTGCGTGAAACGGTTGTGTGCCGAGGAGTTAGCGTTGATAAACAACGTTAACTCCTGCAGGTTGAAGAAACTAGCTATTGTAAGGATGTTTTTCAGCGTTAAAGTGGCAGTGGTGCGTGAAACGGTTGTGTGCCGAGGAGGTTAGCACTCCGCAGCTCCGCAACCTCCAAAAAAACAAGGACCTCCCAGAGGTCCTTGTCTCATTCCCTGCACGCTACTCCGTTCCGCTCCCAGCCGAAGCCGCCTCCCGCATCGCGGACAGCGCCTCATCCAGCGAGTCGTTCCCCGCCGAAGCGGAAACCGCGCTCGCCATCTCAGCGCTGTACGCCCACCAGCGCACGCGCACATTCGACGGCTCGGACGTTTGCTGCACCTTCACACCGATCCGGAAGGTACCCTTCTGCGGATAAGCGATCGTGCCGATCTTCACTTCCGGCGCGTCCGGCTCGAACTCCGTGCCCTTGAACACATCGGATGCTCCGCCATACACTCGCTCCCCGCTGGACAGTATGTCGGAGAAAGCATCCGAGCTGCTCTCTTCCAGGCTCGTGATGATCAACACGTTACCCTCGCCAAGTCCGTGCAAGATCTCGCCGGAGAAGAAGCTCTTGGTCGCCTTCCCGAACGGCGACACCGAAATCTTCGTGAACGGCTCCACCGGAATGTTCACGACGCCGCTCACGATGCCGGCAATGCCGCTTCCGCCGCCTGCCGGAATCCCCAAATCAAACGAAAGCTCGCTAATCGCTTTATTGAAATTGACCTTAAACTCCGGAGGCTGCCCCGGCGCCAATGTTTTCACTTTGGACTTCGTCACAAACTGACCCGACGTTTCGTCGCGGTACTCGTTCGTTCTAGCCAGTCGATACATCACCGATGAATTGTACACATACTCGCCAAACGGCACTTGCTCAACACTCTCAATGACATAAGTCGGCCCCACTTGAATGAGGCAGATTTTGGCCAAATATATGCAAGGTTCCGACGGAGCCTCCAAGGATGCTTCCAACGATTGTTTCACGAAATCCATCATCAAACGTTCCCGAACGGCATCGCCAATAACTTGAATTTCGCCGACAGATTGCGGCTGCAGTTCAAGCTGCTTGTCGTCAAGTTTCAAGACAGCTGTACTGCCCACCACGCCGATCGTCGCCTTCACGCCAACACTGCTGTCCGCACGCAAAAGCACGCTCATTTCGTATTCGCTCTCTTGCAGGTCCTGCGGCTCTTCGAACGAGATCGAATTGCCGTCAATCGCTTCAACACGATCAGCTGCAAGCTCATACTGGAAAGAAATCCGCCCTACTCGCAGCGTCTTCTCAAAACGCAGCTTCATCTCAAACAGCTCACCCGGATTCACATAACGAGGCGTTGTCTGAAGCACGCGCACATGCGCATCCTGATAGAGCACAATCGTTTGGTCCGTCAAATTCGCCAAAGGCAGCTTCGCAGGTTCAGGCGCATCCTCACGAATGAATAGCCGATAGCTCTCGAGCACGCGGTTATAATCATTAATTTCATCCGAACGAACGGAGGAGTTGGCTACGGCGTGAACGGGTTCTTTTTCCTTTTCGTCATAGGCAATGCAGAGGTATACGTTCTTCGCGTACTCGTTGTTGCTGAACCCGTCCATCATCGAAAGCTTCAATGTCATGGGGGAAGGGACGACAATTTCTCGGCCAAGCGCATCGATGGCAGCTCCCATTTCAACCGAAACCGACTTCTCATCAACAGCGACAACTTGCAGGCCCGTAAGCACACCAGACCCATGCAGGAGACGATTCATCATTCTGCGCTTGTCATTGAAATACTTTTGCTCAGACTCAAAATCCCTGACCGTCAGCAGCTTTCCATAGAAATACCGATTGCGCTCAAACGGGTAATAGCGTGTTTTTTTCATAAGTATCCCCTCACCTTCCAAGGCTCATTTCGTTTATTCGATTTCGGAATCCAGTTCCAACCGGGTATGTATATCCATGCGTTTATCGCGATCCACATCGATCAGCACCGTGTTGTAAGGCATCGAGGAACGCTGGTCGAGCGTTAATAACGTAGGCTCAGATAAGTAAGTGTTAATCCCCAGATACGTGTGCATATCCGCGTACATCCACGGCTGTAGAACGATCAGTTTGCCTTCGGTGTAGGCAGGTTTTTGATCTTCAATGATTTGCTCTATCGTGAGCCGCTGTGCGTCGGTACGCACCACTTCGGGCTTCAGCATAATGCAGAAGCAGTAAGGATTATCCCCGTATAATTGGGCAAAAAGCTGCCGCAACTCCGACGTCTCCTGCATCTGTTTGAATTGAAAATACTCCAGCAAAAAAGGTTCCGTGCCCGTATAAATCTTCAGCATGTTAATCAAGCCCTCGCGAGTGCCACGCAGTTTATACAGCTCAGGCGCCTGCTTCATCAATTCCCTTAGCTTCTTCTCGCCCCATGCCTCATGATCGGTAATCGCCAGCCAGCGGCCCAGCCATTCGAGATAAGTGCCTGTTACCGCATCTGGATCAAAGTGAGCGGAAATATGATCGATTTTATCCTCCATATCATCGAAAAACGTGCTGAACATCGCCAGAAAACGCTCTAGAAAAGGGCTATGCTCCTCATCCTGCTGATAGATCGGTGGCAGATAGTCAATCAGGGATGCTCTGGGGTAGTAAACGCGCAGCTTGCGAATGTACGGCGACTTTTGCTCGCTGCCGATCAATTCCATTTTGAACCAGAGATAACGGCCCCTCGCTCTCAGCAGCGCATCTTTCGGATTGAGAAGCGGTTCTGACCACAAATCGCGAGTAGCTGCCAGCTTTTCACGCACCCCAATATCCGGATCCGTCAGGTAGCTTGTATAATTCACATAGTCGCCATCTACCAGCCCTTCACTTTCATCTGAGGCAAAATAGGAAAAGCGAACCTGTGTCTCCTCTGGAATGTCGGCTTCGAGCCGTATTTTGTGCCACTGCGTTTCGGTTTCTGTCGTATCCAGGTCTCCCGAGAAATACACCGCCTCCGGCAGCTGAGTACCCTCAAGCAGCATCGTCCGAGCACGAAGATCAAGCAAGCTAATCTGACCGCTGATCCGGTCAAACACATACAGCCGATTCCGGCTGTCATGCACCAGCGTGTCCGCTCGACCGCGGAAATTCGTAACTTTATCGAATAACTCGCCATTTCCGCGATATTTGAGAATAAACCGCTCGGTAACTCCCTCTTGCTGTGCGTATCCGCTGTCCCCTATATAGAGATTATGATTCGTATCAATGGAAATGCCAGCAAAGCGTCCTTCCTGCTCCAGTTTAAAATGTATCGGCTCCCGGCCATCCTCATGGAAAACTGTAACGGTTCTGAGGTGCGCATCCAGTAAAGCCAAAGTGCCATCTGCCGCAGCGGTGAAATACCGCCCCTTCAGGGCAGAAACATCAACCGCTTCTTCCATACGGTGCCTGTCATGCTCATATACGCGCACGACCTCGCCTGCAGAGCTCCACTGAAGGATGCCAATCCTGCCGCCCTTAGGAACTTCTGGACTTCCATTCATACCAACCGCAATATCCAAAGGAACTGTTGTAAAAAACGTATGCTTCGCTGCTAATTTGGAATTGACCGAGAGCGGAAACAACTCCAGCCCCTGCCACGCATCAACCGCCCACATGGTCTGTCCATTGGAGAGAGAATACACAGCAATTCTTCTTTCAGTCGCTTGCTCGCTATCCGCAATCACCAGAAGATCCGACATGGATGCCAGCATCGCTTGGTGGCTGAACAGCCCATGCCCGTGCCGAAATAACGACTCGAGATGGCGGCTTTGATCATCATAGATCCACACATTCGAGGCCTCATCCAGCAAAATCAGCTTCCGTCCAGCGCCAACCGTCATCTCATGAACCGGATGAATGCCTTCCAGCTCGTTTGTGCGAACGATGCGATGAATGCTGTACTTCTCTGTTTGCCGAATCGAAAAGCCCTTCTCCCGCATGTCGATGTTGGCTTCATAGCCCTGCTCCCAATCGAGCGGTTTGTTCAATGAAAAAAACGTTTGTCCATCCTGCATCGTTCGTCACCTCTTTTCTGTCGTAAGACCTTAAACCTCGCCTTCGCACGGCAAAAGCAGCCAACACCCTTCAAACTCGCCGCCCGAGCAGCATAAGGGAACTACGGTACGCTATTACTCGCATGCCGATCTTTTTCGGCTATCAATGGGAACTACAGTCCGCTATTTGTCCGCTAGCGCTCAATTTAGTCCGCTCCGGGTCCAAATAAGACCCTGTAGTTCCGCTTACTGTCCCATTTCGCAGCAAATCGCATAAATAAGGGATCACAGTTCCCACTCAAGCGCCCAGTGCCGTATTTGCACTTGCTCATGCACTTGCTGGAACTGCTCCTACACCCAACAAGGCGCCCAGCAGCTATAAATCCGTCTGGCTAATCGTCTCCACCTCATGATTGCCGGAGTAGACCAATGCATAAGGCGGAATATGAATATCACCGGCGCCATCCTTCTGAAAACCAGTACCTTCGGCGTCCAGCCAAAGATCCTGCACATAGACCACGCCTTTGATCCGGGAAATAACCCCGTATATATCGCCTTTGTACACCGTCCGGCCGAAACGCCAGCCCTCCGAGCCCTGACCATGATCCATGGGCTGGAGCAGCATTCTCAGCTCTTGTGTAATGCGGCGCTGCTCGTTTTTGTACTTTGGCTCCATGACAACCACGGCGTGAACCGTGATTTTGATATATTCCGCTGGAATCACGTGGAGCTCTGTCGTCAAAAGCCGATGCCGATCCAGATGCCCCTTGATCGTTTGCAAAAAGCCCTTGCCCGCCTTCGGCTTATCGCTCTCGCTATAAGGCACAACCGCGACGGTCATCTGCGCCGGCGCCTTGACCTTGGGATAATCCCGCATCCCCGGCTTGTACAGCGGAATCGCCTTCACCCGCGCGACGCGCAGACCCGGCGTCGCCTTGGCGATGCGCTCGTAGTCCTCGCCGGTCACCGCTCTTGTCGGCGTGTCCAGCTCGCGCCGCACGCGCAGCTTCGCCTGCGTGAGCGTCTCCGCTTCCAGGCCGCCCCGCGCCGGGAACGGATTCGACACGCTCACGCCGGGCTCTTCCGTGAAGCCGGTCACGAGGCCGTCCTTCACGTTGCCCCGCTCGCCCCCGCCCGCCTGCAGCGCCAGGAACCGAATATTCGGTTCCACCGACTTGGGCGGGACAAGCCCCGCTTCGTTATTGCCGAAGCGGATCGTTCCAGCCTCAGCGTCGTAGACGTAATGCCGGTCCGTGGACTTCGAATTGTCGAAGTCATCCACGGACTGCCAGTCGTCCCACAAGACGCTGCCTCCCCCACGCGGCCAGTAGCCCACCTGCAGCAGCATGCTGCTAGGTTTGAACGTGCGGCCGCGAGCGACCTCAAAGGTCTGCCCCGGCAGACCTTTGCTGCCTCCAATATAACGGCCGTAGTCGAACTCGGCCGTGTAGGCAATGAGCCGCACCCGCTGCGCGCCTTGCGGCGGGATGCTGCCGTTCACCCCGTCGCCGAAGCGCAGACGGGTTATGCGGCGGGCCGAATCTTGCAGCAGCTGACAGACGAGATCGTCCGGTCCGTGGTCCTTCAGCTCAGCGACGATGTGCCAGTCTCGCCAGCGGCCCTGCTCATTCTGCACCTGCACGGTGTGCAGCCCGCCAAAGGCGAGATAAGAGCTGACCTCGAAACGCTGATTAGGCTCTCCCGTACTGCTAATTGCGGTCACTTCACTGAAAGTTTCCTGCTCCGCCGCCTGCACGCTGTTCAGGCTGACCTTCTCGATTTTTGGCGGAAGCTCGTAACCGTCCTCCTCCAGTGTACAGCAGATCCAATATCGGCTGCGGTCATCGGCTGGATAAAGTGCCATTGGCTTCATCTCAGATGTAATGCGGAAACGCACTTCACCGCTCTGAGACAGGTGAACCGTCGTGTCGCTTACCGCCTCGACCGGCAACCAGCTTTCGCTTGGTCCATGCTGACCCTGTCCCGCAATTTGTCCTGCTCCAGCGAACGTCCAGCCCACCTTCGCAGATGAAATGATTGGCTCTGCCGCATCCTGCCGATGACTCACACGGACTGGATAACGATCATACAGCTGAAAAGCCAAGGAAACCTCTGTTTCCACCGGCAGCGCTCGATCGAACCCTAGATACAGATGAGCTCCTTTGATCGCATCTGACCCAAAAGCGTAATAGGCAATCTTCGCCTGGTTATTGGATGTAAAATCCCCAGCCGCCGTCTCCGTGCGCACCAGCACCTTCTCCAGCGTCGAAGGTACGAGCTGTACCGTGCGAGTCGTCTCGAAGCGCTGATCCATCGCTTGCAGTGGAGTCCCCTTCGGAAGCACAAGCGGCTGATCCACGTTGGAGAATGCCACATCACAAACAGCCGACACCGCTTCTCGCGGACGAATGCCGAGCAGCTTCAGAAACTTCCGCTCATTTTTCTCCGTTACACGGTTTAAGTAATACTGCTGCATCTCGGTCATCCATGACATCAACTCCAGCAGCGTAATCCCGGGGTCATGTTCATTCTCATCCGTCCACTCGGGAAACAGCTTCGGAATCGACTTCCGCGCCTCCATCACCATCTGTTCAAACATTCGGTCATCCAAATTAGGGATTGGCAGCACTTGTGCTCACCTCCTTCGATAATTATTACAAAGCGTTCACGACCACTTTATGCTTGCCGCTCACAATAATGCCGTGCGGGAGCGCCGGGAGTCGGTTCACATCCAGCTCGACGCGCTCGCCATCCTCCAGCTTATATACTGTCATGTAGAGCTTCTCTACATGGCTAATTGTTCTGATCGTTTTAAGCAGCGCATAAAAGACAGATGGGTGAATTTGCTGGCCGATGGCCCAGCCCTTGCCGTCGAAATTACCTGTCAATGGGTCCAAGAAACGGTTCAGCTTGTCCATTGCCTGTATTTCCGTCGTGACGACAGCATCCATACTTTCTACAGCCACGATGGCCGAAACGGAAATTTCCATATATACGGGCTCGATCACTTGAAGCCGCTCCGGGAAAGCCACGAGACTCGATGCGCGCTCGATGATATAACGCTCAACTTGCTTCTTAAGCATAGGAAACGCAAGGCTTCCCTGCTGGCCTTCTTTTGGCAAAATGACAAGTGTCATGGCGCCGATCTCTTTTTGCATATAAGCGTTCCGATTGGCGATACAGCTCACTTTGGCGATGTTCGGGTAGGCTTCGCGCGCGAGCCATTCGTAATCTTTGGCAGAAACCGCACGGTTTCTGTGCTTTAGCATTTCAGGCCCGCGCTCTAGGGCAGACTCCAACTTCTCGGCTTGGCAGCCGCCAGAGGCCGGCTCCGGATTATACACTTCGCCGACAAATGCAATAGAATCCTGCATCTGATTAATTTCACGCGCACCTACATTGCCTACTTGCCCCGAAGTCACTTGATACGTAACTTTGAGCTGCGCCAATCCGCCTTTTGGCGGATGCATGCCATGAACGCCGTCGCCAACACGAATGCGGCCAAACGTACGGTCGATCATGTAATGGCGATCCTTATTGCCTGAATCAGCCATTTGCCCTACGGCCATCCAGCGAACCCATAGCTGCAGCAGATTACCTTCCGAATCTCGGCTAATTTCCATCAGCGGTGTGCCAGCTCGTTCGTACTCGGCAATCTCTTCTTCCGTCACGAACTCCGTCTCATCGACCCATACTTCTTCCGATACGATACCGTTTCGGCTCAGCTGGTATTCGAGTTCCTCCAGCCCCTTGGCTTCAGGAACTTCTCCGATAATCGTCTCCTGTTGGAGAACTTGAACGGTATTCATATAGAGCCCATGAAGAGTAGGAATCTGAATCCTTCCTGTCGTATCATCATATTTATCGTCGCGATTCACGGCACGAATCCAGAATCCCTCTTTGCCAAACAAGGATTCGCCTGCAAAGTCAGAAGGGCCAACAAACTGCACGGTCCCGCTCTGCGTCAAGCCGTTTGTATCGTCGATCACTTTAAGCGCTGCCCATTCGGAAGCATGTCCATGCATTAAACCAGCACGCAAATATTCCCACTCTAGCAGTGGCAAATCCTGCTCTGCAAACCGCTGCTGCTTCACCGAAACATAAAGCGAGATTGGGCCTTTGACAGGCGGCGAATCAAAACATAGATGCAGAGCCGGATGACTGCCCGCTAACGGCTGAAACGGCTCAAAGCCCCCTTCGAGCTGCTTGCTGTGCCGCGTCCGATCCTCGAACACCGTATTATTCAGCGCCAAACAACGCTCAGCAGGGTAAAGACGATCCTCGTATTCATAAGTCATAGAGACCTCATCGATCCAAGGCGATAAGTAAAGCGCCTGCGCCACATACGCATTCTCGATATGCAAAATCCTTGCCCTTATCCAATGGTTTTCGTTGCCGTTCACATAAGTAGCTTCGAGATCAAGCGGACAGCGGAAGCGGATGTCTTTGCGCACTTTCTCTTCCTTCGGATAATAAAATAGCTTCTCCGCTTCTTTGCCTACCTCTAAACGCACCCAAGTTGTGCCATTCCAATACTCCCAAGCGACCTGCAGCACCGTAATATGGATGACAGGAGGCTTATCGAATTTGGACTTTTTCATCACCATTTTCCAGTCGATATTTTCCGCTAGTTCCGCTCCAAAACGGTTCTCAATGGCTTGCAGCCCAAAGCTCAGCTTAATATCGCCGTCTTTTTTCGTGAACACCTCTTGGCTCCCGATATAAAAAGAACCATACAGCGCAAACTGGTCGCCAAACGGATAGAAGCCACTCGGGTCCGCAGCAATATCATTGTAAAACATGAGATCCGGCTGAATCCCGCCTTGTTCAAGCGAATCCGTGTAATCGGTTTTGAACGAGATATGGTCCATGGACAGCTGGCTGTCCGCCAATGTTTTCCCGCCAGGCAGAAGAGGCTTCAGACGACACTGAATCCATCGGCCTTCTCTTCCGTTTACTTCCTTCTCGGCAAGTTCCCCCTCGTGCGCTTTCGAAAGGATAACCCGATTCCCCTTAGCTGCTACTTGGTCAAAAGGCATCCATCCGTCCGCTGTGGCATACAGCCACTCGGTTAATTGCGGGTCAGCCAGTTGGCTGGACAGCGCAAGCTCTTCAAACCGTCGTTTGGAGTTGCGGAATTCAATCTCAATCCGCGCCGTGCTAGACAAGGTGAAGAGAGCGCTGTGCTCCAAGAAAATCGCATGCTCCTGCAAATTGTCGCCCTGCAGCCGGAAAAGCACTGTCGGGGCTGCCAAGCCTTGCCGGGATGCGGTCAGAAACTCCTCCGCGATGCGAATAATCTTGTCCTGCTTACGGCTTGTTACGTATGCATCCGTCAGCAGGGCAGGCGTTAACAGCGCGCTGCGGGCCGTTTCATACAGAATATTACTGCCTTCGGCTGCAGCAGCAACCTGCGTACCCGCCGATATAAACACGGACTCCTTCGTCCCCTCGTTCAACGCGAAAGTCAAATAACTGCTGGCTGGTCTTGCCGGAAGCAGCGTAACATCGAACATGTTGAGGAACGAAATGAGGTTTTTCGTAGGCACTCGGTTCAAACGTTTGATGTTGTCATGAAACATGTCCGCGAACATGAGGAATAACGCCGAACCCGGGTCCGGGTTCTCAGGCGTAAAACGCCATTCCGGCGTATAATAAGGCGCCATTTCCTTCATTTGCGCTATGAGATCTGGTATATCTCTAGGATCAATTTTGGGAGGTTGCATCGCTCAGCTCCACCTCCTCTCTTGCACGTATCATCATCGTTTCCGCTGCCTCTTTCTATTTAGAACCTTCATATAAGTAAAAAGGATACACTTGGTTAAACAAGTTATTCGTCGTACGCACTAGATACGAGATGCGAATCATCACTTTACCCGGATCATCTGCTTCCGGCACAGCCTTCACGTCCACCTCATGGACCCTCGGCTCCCAATTGCGAATCGCCTCTTGAATATTGCTTTCTAGCAGATGCAGCGATGTATCGTCCGTTAGGCCAAAAATAAACTCTTGCACGCCGCACCCAAAGCTCGGTCGCATAACCCGTTCTCCCTGTGTGGTGCCCAAAATAACGCGGATCGCTTCAGCGATGTCTTCCTCATATTCGGACATCCGAATTCGCCCTGTTGCAGGGTCGACCTGAATCGGGAATTTCCAGCCTCGCCCCAAAAATGCTTCCGACATCCGTCCACGCTCCTTCGTTAGTTGATTTTGACCATACTGCCTTTAATATTAATGATGCCGTCCGATTTCAAATCCAGCGTGGCCCCTGCCTTAAGCGCCATCGTCGCTGATGCTTCTATGTTAATTTGCGTTGATTTAATTTTGATTTCTTTCGAGCTTTCAATGGCTACATCGCCTTTGGCATTCAGGGTGATCTTCGACGTTTGGCTGACGACCGAAATCTCATTAGCTGATCCGCCTTTGATCATGATCTTATTGTTCCCGCTTTGATCGGCAATCGAAATGCTATCGTCTTTATCCTTCAACTCGATAATTTGACCTTTTTTAGTCTTTATCGTGATGCTCTCGTCACCGCTTTTATCATTGAACGATAATTCATGGCCTGAACGCGATTTGATCATTCGCAGATCGTTCTTCTCGGCTGGTGCCGGCGGCTTGTTCTTCGGATTCCACAGCATGCCGATCACGAAAGGCTGACGCAGCTCACCGAGATGGAAAGCGACTAACACCTCATCATTCACTTCCGGGATAAAAAGACTGCCCATTTCCTTGCCGCCCATCATCGTGGCAATGCGGACCCAGTCCGTTTCGGTCTCCGTCTCTTGCAGTGGCAGCTTCAGCTTCACCCGCCCGAGCTTATCGGGGTCGTTATTGTTGGTCACAACTGCGACCATAACCCCGCCGATTTTCTGGGAAGCGAAGTTGGCAACACCGCCTAGGGTGATATCAGGAAGTTTGAACATTATACCGCATTCCCTCCTATCTGAAAGCGCGTCGTATAACCGTCATCATTAATCAGGTGCGTAGCGCCTGTCACATAATAGGGCTGATCAAACTTTTTGCCAACACCATCAAGCTTGATGTACCGTCCAGCCCTAATTTCCGGAATACCGATGCATTCTCCGGAACCGCTGACCAGCTTCATCGCCCGTCTGTTCAACAAGGCACTGGCATACGTTTTGGCTTCCTCCACAGAGGTAACATTCGTATAAACATGTTCCACGAAATCCCCTTTGGATGCGAGTATATCTTTACCAGTCTTGGAATTACCGCCAAGCTTCGAAATGGTGGCCGACTCTCCTTCGATCACTTTCAACTCTTTGTTATCCCATGCCCGCACTTTCACGCTAGTGATTTGCTCGGCAAGATTCATGTCGAGTGTTAGATTACGGAGCGTTTTTCCCATTTCCAGCGTCAATACAGGCGACATATCGGTAAGCGGCTTGCGGAAATACAAGTTCTTCCCTACAACAAAGAAATCATAGTTAACCAAATTGGCCAAATTTTGAATAAAATGAAAGTCATTAATCTGGCTTTGGGCAATCACCGGATATTCCGTCGTCGTCGCATCCACATGAACTTTGGCGCCGTAGGTTTTGGAGATTTCCTCTACAATATCGCTATATTTCTTTTTGTTCCACGAGCGGGACTTCGTTCCCTTCATCATCAAATACGAGAAATCCATCCCTCGTACAATGAGACCAGGCGCCCCATCCTCAGGGAAATCGACGACGACAGATGTGATAAATCCAGTAAATACTGGCGTGAATTTATCCACGTAGCCGAGACTGATGTCGATGGCTTTTCCCAAAGTAAATTCAGTAAGCCACTGAAAATCGTTTTTCGTCACATCGTAAGCGTTCGTAACTCGGAATGAAAAAGAGTCCGCTGTTCCATCAATCGAGGTCTCCACGCGTATCGTGGAAATGGCCATATTATCAGAAAGCTTCGCCCCATCAACCGTAATTAAGTAAGCTGGCGCGAAAAATTCTTTGTACTTCTTAGCTAAATCATCATAAGTGAATGTGCTTGATTCCAAGCTTAAAGTTGCCATCCGATCAGTCCAATCTTGGGACAGCAATACGTCGTCCCGTTACGACTTTAAGCGGATTATCGATCTGATTGGCTTTGGCGATTTCCCGCCATAAGCTTGGATCTTCATATTCATGAGCAGCAATCATCCAGAGCTGCTCCCCTTGCTTCAGCATCTTCTGCTTCGTTCGGTCCGCCGAGTGGCGGGGAATGGTCTGCAGCTGCTCTTTCTTCGTATGCCAGGAGCGAAAGGTCACTTTCAGCTTGGCACGAACCGGCACTCCTGTATCGAGAAACATTGTGAACTGTTGATTCACTTTTTCGACAACGCCTTTGAAGTCTAGGGAACCCCAGACAAATCGGCAAATCGGAGGCGCATGCAGTTCCTTCTCTACATCCAGAAGGCCGGATATTTTCTTCGTATATTCACGGACGTCCGTCCCTTTTTCGTAGGTGTCAAAATAAAAATCCATGGAGAGCGTGGTCGTCCCACCACTCACGAATTGACCGATAGGCATGGACAGACCCGGCACCGTATTCCAAGAATAGCTATTGGTCGTATCAAGTGTATACTCACCCGGATTAAACAAAACTTGCACATTCTCTTTGCTGTTTCCCTTGTCTACGATAATCATGGCTTTCTTGAGTGCCACAGGTGTCAGTCCTTTCCTCTTCATCTATGTAAAAAGTTAAAATCCACGTCGCTGCTGCTCGAACTTCATTCTTTTCTCGATTTCGCGGAATACCTTATCCGCAATCTTGGAGACATCCAGCTGCGGAATCTGCTTCATGAGCTCCTGCAGCTGCTCGCTAGTCAGTTCCGGCGGCGCTTGTGGAACCGGCGCTGCTGGGGTTTGGGCCTCGTCTGCGCCGGCTTTGGCGCGCAGCCAGTCCATTTCCAGCGGGGCATCCGCCAACGCGCTGTTTGGTATTGCAGCCTGTGGAGCCTGCTTGTGCTCCAGCGTTGGCAGCTGCGAGGCTAAGTGCTCCTGTCTCGCGGATGTAATGCTGCTGCCTAGATTAGGAGGCAGCGTGCTGTTGCTCATGCTGGCGCTGCGCTGAGCATGTGTGGCGGCGGCTCTGCCAATGGCAGCCGCCTGTGTGAAGCTGCCCGTCCCGTGGGCGGGCAGCAGGTGTACCGCTGCGGCAGGCGAAGCCGCAGCGGTTCCCGCAGGAGCAGCGATGCGCGCTCCTGCGCTGCTCGCCAGCAGCGGCATGACACGCGGTGTCATGCTGGCGGGCTGGCGAGCCATTGACGCGCGGGTCATGCGCGCGTCTGCTCTTGCCGCTGCCCGCGAATCGGCAGCGGGCTCATCTTGAGCGCGCGCTTCTTCCAGCGCGCTCAGGGCCCTGGTGGTTCGCTCTGCGGAATCAGATTGGAAGCCGGCGGCTTCCGACTGATTGAGCGAACCAGACCTCGCGCGAAGCGCGAGTTCGCTTTTGGCGGCGATGTTGTGCCGCTGAATATGCTCCACTTGCGCACCGCGCCTAGTTCCCATGGCAGGCTGCTTCCGCGATTGCATAGCGCTCCCTGCCTGTAGTTGAAGCCTCGCGCGTGCCTCAGTCTCTATTAACCGATGAACTTCAGTTGATCTACTTGCATCAATTAGATGCGAACCTAGCACCCCTACTTGGCCTGAACTAGCTGAAGCTCCCTCACTTGGAAAGGCCTTGGTCGCTCTACTTACCATTGGAACTGAAGTTGCTATTCCTCTAGCGGTGCTGGAAGGCCTACTCTGAGCGATTCCAGAAGACGACCCACTTACAGATGCGGCCGATTCTGTTAATTCTTTAACGTATCCTGTACGGATACTGCTTTCCGGTTCCAATTTTCTATCCCGAGAAGACAGTTCCTCTCTTTGTCTCCAAATGGAAGTCACTGGCGACTGCTTTCGCAGCACTGTATCTGCTTGCCTATTCCGCAGCATCCCGATTTCTGCTGCTGCCGGTGCAAGGCTTGGCCCCATGCTTTTCAAGCTGTTCTCCGCTATTTTCGAAGCAATCTCAGCTGCAAAACCTCCCGAAGACAGGCTGCTTTGAGTCCAATTATTCGATCCTTTTTCACTCGTGTCTGTTGTTAAGTGGTTTCGGTTTTGTCCAGCTTGTTCCTTAAGTACGGCTGAATCGGGTAACTGCTCCGTCGGTTTGCGAAAAATCGTTTCAACCATCCGACCAAAAGAATTCGATCCTCTTGCCCGATTTGCACTAGTACCTTCAGGGGATCGTACTGAATTTTCATTGACCATGTGCCCATTCGGTCTATTTTCGTCATTCATTGCAGACATCACGGTAAAAATAGAGCCTATTTTTGCGATACTGGATTCTGCAATTTTTGCAGATATCTCAGAAGCTAAGTCAGCAGGCGGTAGAGTGCTTTGCACGACATCAGCATCCCGCTCAACCAGTTGGCTTGCAACCTGTTGTTCGTGATTAACGCCGCTTCGTTCCTTGCTTGCTGGAGTGCGGAATATACGCTCTGCCTCTTGAAGTCTTGCGCTTGCTTTTAGACTAGCATGGTACCCGTAGAAGGGACTTGCCGAAACTAAATTTGCTAAGCCGTTTTCAGCTTTTCTAGCTATATTTGCAGATATCTCAGAAGTTATGTTTGAGGGTTGGTGTACGCCTTGTACGGAGGACACGATATTCCCCGCTTCAGGTCGACTTCCCACTGCTTGATTCTCTGATTTAGCAATGGACCGAAATACCCGCTGAGCGTTATGCACGACAGAACTTGCCTGTAGACCGGCTCGAAAACCTTCCATTTGCCTACCTATTGGGCTTTGCAGACTTATCGGCTGTATGTTCTCAACATGATTCATCTCATGAAGATTACCTTTTAGTGCGTTAGTTGCATCGCTACTTCTATTCGATAGATTCTGTTGTTTCCCCCGCAGCATTCGCGGTTTGGGCATCGTCATAGCTGAATTTGTATATGTACTTCCAACATGTGAATCATTAGAAGATTGCTGTCTTTGTTTTTGAAGGAGCTGCTGCAGCAATTGTTCATTGCTTTGAATTTTCATGGCAGCTTCTACACCATTTTCCATGATGCTGGGCTTTCTATAAATAAGCTTGGAAGCTCTGGACGCATTTTCATAACTTGGAAAAGCAGGGATCCCCTGTCCACTCGCACGATTTGCGACAGACTGCACAGGATGCTCCATGACGGAACTCTGTTCCAGAGTGCTGGCTGTTCGCATATTTTGACGAGCTTCGCTTGCAACACCAGTGAGTTTTCCGTCATTGGAAATTGCTCCTGCATATCCTGACTCACCGTTCTTCCGCCTATCTGCCGGATGATCTGTTGTATGACCCACCTCTTGCCTAGGCTGCTGCATGTTTCCTTGCTGAACTTCCGTCTGAACATCCATCAGCACTAGATTTTGGGCTTTTTCTCGCTCTCCCTGTTGCTCTTGCGCTTTCTGCTGCTCTCGCATTCTCTCTTGCTCTTGCACTCTCTGTTGCTCTTGCACTCTCTGTTGCTCTTGCGCTTTCTGCTGCTCTCGCATTCTCTCTTGCTCTTGCACTCGCTGTTGCTCTTGCGCGCTCTCTTGCTCTTGCACTCTCTGCTGTTCTTGCGTTCTTTCTTGCTCTTGCACTCTCTCTTGCTCTTGCGTTCTTTCTTGCTCTTGCGCTAGTTGCTGCTCCTGCACGACAGCCTGCTCTTGACCGCTTACGTTAGCTTGCCAACGAGTTTCGGCCTGATCATGCTGCTTCTGAGCTTCATCCCCTTGATTCTCCATTCGCTCTTGCAATATTTGCAATTGCTCTTGGAGCTGTGCGGTATGCTGATTAAGCACACTCTCCTGGGCACGCGCTCTCTCTTGTTCCTTAGCCCGTTCTTGCTCCTGCTCTTGTTGTTGCAGCTCTTGCAGCTCTTGCTCCTGCACCCTCACTCTCTCGCGTTCAAGCAATTGCATGTCCAATCGTTCCTGCATGCGAGTTTGCTCTTGCGCTTGAACTTCTGCATCCATACGCGCTTGCTCTTGACCTTGTGGCTTTCGCCACACACGTGGCGAATTCAGCGTGCCTCCCCAGGCTTCGGTGCTTGCATTCACATTAGTCGTTGCATGCATAGCAAAGGGAACGGTTGATGTTAAGCGAGACGCATTAATCGCAACCGGGACCTTACTCGCTGCCAAGAAACCTCTGGATGTAGAAGCCTCAGGTTTGCGATCCACTCTCATATCGTCTACACGATATGTCGGCATTGAATCTATTGTAGCTGCCGCCTCCTGAGAAGCGTTTCTTACTAGCAAGCTATTGATAAACTGCACTGTGGCCGGCGCCGTCCCTGTCGAAAAAGGGCCTTCGCCAAGCTTTGGCAGCGATTTGGGAGATGACGTCGGCGAGCCAATGGTTGCCACATTTTCCTCAAATACCTGTTGATGCTGCATCTTATTAACCAACCGAGGTTGAACTACGTCATTCAAATATAGCTTGGCTACCTGCAAAACAGTAGGCTGACCTGAACTTGCACGTTTACCTGTACTTATATTTGTATTTGTAATTGCACTTGTACTCGCACTTAAACTTACCCTTGCATTCGATACAGTAGAAGACCCCGAGCCTTGTTTTTCCAAAGCTCCTAAAGATGACTTGCCTTCTTGGAACTGTTCGAGTAAACGCGATGTTTGTTGAATAGCCTCCACATGATTAGCCACGATAATATGACTAGTCTTAGCTGATCTATTCAAGTCAGTGCGAGTTGCAAACAGATCTCCTTTTTCACGGATGATATTCCTATGAAAAAGCTGAATGTTTTTAAGCTGTATGTTTACATTTTGAGTTGTATGTTGATGTCTGCTCACCGTTTGTGACTGCTGTTCCGGCATCGAGCGCCGGCTGCTGCCAACCATCCCTATCGATGCAGCAATCTGCCCAATCGAGCGGTTGATTAACGGTAAGCTTCCTTTATTAACGTGATTAAATATTGCGTGTTTGACCCTTTTCTCACTAGGGGATTCAGGGGTCATCTCTGGATGATTCGTATGGTTAACGGATGACTCGGCTTCGAGCTGCTTCTTGCTTTTGCGCCCTCTTTTCTTAACCGGCTTCTCAGCTGGCTGTTGCGCTTGTAGATGAGCCGAAGTTGCATCCGATGGACTTGAAGATTTATGCGATAATGCTTGGGCTGCCGGAACCTTATACCCGGCATTCGTCATAAGCTGCTCAATCTGACGAATGGTTTGTTGCTTCGTGATGAGCGGTGCTGATTCCGGATGCTGCAAGCTTTGCAAAAGCAATTCCAATTGAATAACCCATGCTCGATCACTCGGATCTGTTAATGCCGCTAATTGTTTACGGCTGCGCATGCCATTTTGCTTAAAAATAAGGGCTAGCAATCCTAAATAGTTGTTTCGCCAAAAACCATATTTGCCCAAAATGTCTGTCGCAAATAGATTTGATTCCCTTGCTGTGCGTCCTGCGGAACTGCTGCTTGTCACCGAAGTCTGCCAAACAGCTTTCTTGGCCTTCTTCCTCTTCGACT
Organism: Paenibacillus sp. J22R160; assembly: GCF_059692135.1. Taxonomy (NCBI): domain Bacteria; kingdom Bacillati; phylum Bacillota; class Bacilli; order Caryophanales; family Paenibacillaceae; genus Paenibacillus; species Paenibacillus sp. J22R160. Next base: position 261,844 of record NZ_JCAUAU010000006.1, read on the forward strand.
GGGGTTTATTTGATTGTCGAGATTTCATAAACAATCCCCCTAAGAGTAATAGCGTTAACTTCCTTGTTGCTTACTTTTTAAAAATCGTCTTCAAACCTTCATGTACCAGCTCGATAGACTCAATTGCTACACTTCCGCTGGTGGCGTTCAAATCCGGTCCATTCCATTTCACAGGAAATGCTCCAAAGAAGTTCCAACGGCACATCTCCGTCCCCGCCTGATTATGCAGGATAATGGAACCGTTTTTTCGTTTGATTTTACCTTGAGTAACGCTATCGTACCATTCCCATAGCTCACTGGAATTGGAGATGCCTCTTTTGAGCACAATGTTCGGGTATTTCGTATGTTCGATCATGTAGTGGGGGTGCGAATTGACACCGCCTTCCCATAACGGCTTCACCTCAGTCTCCGACTTCATGCCGGTCACCTCAGAAAAACCTCCAACGATCAGCCCGTCAAGCTCTACCACGAATCGAAATACGCCGCCAATATTATGCGGTTTGGATATTTTCACTTGTTACTCACCTCTTACCGAACACATCAAACGGGTTGTCAGGTTGCTTTTTACCATCTTCATTCAGATTGCGGTTGATGCGGGAAATTTCCTCACACCACGTTCGGCGTTCCTTGTGTTCCATTGACATGATTTCATCATGCGTCCAATGAAAATAGTAAGCAATAAAGCCCGCTTCCTCATAGATCTTGTCAATGGGATATCCCGTTATGCCCCCGCCATCTCGTCCAAAAAAGACACGTCCACATCGAACTCATGCTCACATTTCGGACAGCTAGTGTGCACTCTCGGCACTTCCATTTCATTAATTTGACGATAAAAGTTTTGCAGGAATGCGAGATCCGCTGTAAAAAATTTCTCAACTACTCTTGTGTCAATCGCACGCAGATCACCAAGGTTCGTAATGACACGCGTTAATAAGATAATTGTCAGATAGCCAGGGTTTTGCTGAACGCGTTGATCACGCATAGGCAGGATTTCGTCTGCAGCTGTTGCTAACCGCATAACGCCTCTTTTGTGCAGGTTACCATTCTCATCGACATATCCTCTAGGCAGTTCGAATTCGTATTCTGTTTTGAAAGCCATGATGGTTTCCTCCTTATGCTTTAAGCTGAAAAAAAGAAGAAATAGGAACCGGAGACTGCTGCTCCGGCGCCTACTCTAACAATCGTTACTTCGTACGTGTCATACCTTCGTGAGCAAGCTCTAAGCTCTCAATAGCAACTTCATTGCCTGTACCTTTGAAGCTTGGTGCTGAGTACTTAGACGGCCATGCTTCAATAACCTGCCAAGTTGCTACGTCGCCGCCTTCTTCGTTGATCGCGATGATCGTAACGGTTTTGCGGGAAACTTTGCCCTGAATGGACTCGGCCATCCAGTTGTACATATCCATGGAGTCTGTAACTCCCCATTTAAGTGAGATATTGCCGTATTTCGCAAGCCCCGGAAGCTTCCGGGGTGTAATGGTTTCATTGCCTTCACGGTATTCAATTACCGAAAGGGAAGCGTCAAATCCGGAGATTTCGCTGAATCCAGCTTGCTGAATACCTTCTACTTCAATTCTAAATCTAAAATTGCGGTATGGATCCCTACGTTCGCCAGCCATGTTATACCCCTTTCCTAATTTAAGAAATATCTAACGTTTCAACTATTCTTCTCTTGTTTTCTGAGTAATGCGGAAGATCACGAACTCGGCAGGTTTCACCGGCGCTACCCCGATCACACAAATGAGTCGGCCATTATCAATGTCATCCTGTGTCATTGTGCTGCGGCCAATGTTAATGTAGAACGCCTCAGACGTACTTCCACCCATTAAGGCGCCATCTCTCCAAACACGCGTTAAGAACGCATCAATGGTACGTTGTACACGAGCCCAAAGCTGTTCATCATTCGGTTCGAAAACGACCCAGTTCGTGCCATTCTTGATGGACTCTTCAATAAAGATGAACAAACGTCTAACATTAACATATTTCCATAAACCGTTAGAGGACGTTGTACGAGCACCCCATACACGAATTCCTTGTCCGGCAAAAGCACGAATCAAGTTAACGCCTTGCGGGTTCAAAATATCTTGCTCGCCTTTGTTATATTGGCAGTCTAGACCAACGGCACCGCGAACGACTTCGTTAGCAGGCGCTTTTTGTACGCCACGCGTTTGGTCGGAACGGGAGTAAATACCGATGACAGACCCTGATGGCGGGATAGAGATATTTCTTTTGTCTAATGGATCGAACACTTGAAGCCACGGATTGTACATCGCTGCGTAAGAGCTGTCAAAAATGTTGCGGTGCGTCATTACGTCAGCAACTTTTGTTTTCTCGCGCGGAATGTCCAGAACAGCGAAACGGCTGCCTAGGTTTTCACAGTGAGCAACCAGAGAAAGTTGAACGGTAGGCTCAGTCACACCAGGAATTGCCATGATGCTGACAACATCGTTATCGATGAAAGACTGAATCCCTGTACGTTTACCAGGTCCACGATCTACACCCATGAAGATATCAGGCGTTACTTGCGCGATGGAACCGTTGCTTCCGCCTGACAAGGCGATTTGGAATTTCAGAGCGGCTTCATCCTCGCCGGAAAGCACCTCAAAAGGAGCGATAGGGCCAAGATCTTTACCTTCTGTCAAATCCTTCACCGTAATGATGTTCGAACGGGAAACGATTTTCTCAATATGGTTAGCTGCTGAGATGTTCAAGGATACTTTCTCGTAAGTCTCAGCTTCATCGCCGTAGAATACATGCAACGTGAACTCGCAAGTCGTCAAAACCTTAGCAGGAAGCAGACCAGCGTCTACAACATCGCCATCCAGTTCTACGGAAAGCTCAATGATGTTATCTTGAGATGCGATGACTTTACTGTATTGCTTTTTGCCAGCTGCTTCGAAAGCAACGACGTCGCCTACGTTAAAACCAGCGTTATTTTTCACACGGTATTGCGTTTCGTTAAGCACTTCGTAAATTTGTGTTTTGGCTTTGCTGGACGGCACAACGACAACACGAACTTGGTTGCCCCATGTTCCAGGGTTTTTGGAAGCAATTTGGAGAACAGCGGATTCTTTGTTGCTTTCCGCTTTGTTCGTTGCTACTTTCGCGTCAGTTGGCGCTACACGCATAACGTAACAGCGAGAACCTCCGTTTAAGTAAAAATGCTCAACAGCGTAAGAAAGAAAGCGATACTCGCCGAATTCGTTCTCGGACAAGTAGCTGCCGAATAAACGATGAAAATCAGCTACGCTCGTAACCAATTGAGGGACACCTTCAATTTCCCCTCTTTGCGCAAGCCCTATAAACCCGGCCGTACTTGTGCTTGCACCTTCAAGCGGTTGCGCACCGCTGTCAAACTCTTCCACATAGACTCCAGGTGATAAATAGTCAGCCATTGTTCCCCAGTTCCGTCAATATGGCACTAAATCTAATTGCACGGCCATAGACGTGAAACCAGTTCTCTCCTTTCTGCTTGTCATTTTTGTATAGAAGATGGACGTGTCCATTCTACTAATTAGGGTTAGATCAGACGAATAACGCCAAGATTGGTGGTCGTTCCTTCAGTTACCAGAACTTCCTTCGTCAAATGCTTATTAGAACCATATGTAATGACCAATTCTGTCTGAAAAGCCGAAATCCGATTGCCACGAAAAGCAATCACAGCCTCTCCGCGTTCTGTAACTCGTGTTTCTTGGACAGGCAGCACAAGAGAGCCTCTAGTAAACGCTTTAGTCAGTTTGTTCCTCAACCGAAAGCGCTTCTGATGCTCAATAACTTCCGCAATTTGGATTTGCTCCTCTGCGGCTTTAGCACCTCGTCCTCGAAGTATGTATGTATCCCCTGCAGAAATAACACCTGTAAACGCCCCTAGTGTTATCTCTTCCGCTCCCTTGTCCAGTTGATCTGCCATAACGCGAGCCCGGGTGCACTCTTCGGTTAGAATCGTGGCCTGCAGGCTGGCATTGCGCACTGGAGCTCCAGCCGCATCCTGAAGCATGGCTCGGATGAGTCCAGCACCTTGGGAAAACGGATAGGAGGGCAGCGGTTTTAACTGAACAACCTCTATTAAATTGTCGGTTCCTATAGTGATTAGAGTCTGTTCTTGAAAATAGTGCTCGCCCTTTACCATAAGGCGGTACTCACCGGGCGGTAAATCATTAAATATATAGGAACCATTCGATTTACTAATTGCTTTCGAACGGGTGCCTTCCAAAAATACGGTGGTCGTGTTGCCAAGAGGTGATTGTGAGGTCATTGCATCGATTACGCAGACAACTAAGGATACACGGGTTTTCAATCGTGATACGCGAATATGTTCCACAACCCTGCCCCCTAACCTTGTATGCGAAAATCGGTTTCAGAAACTCTTTTGGTGGTCTTGATGCGGGTTGAATCAATATTGACTGGCCCCACTGTATAGCTGACAGAAAGTCTATATGGGGTGTCTGCGAAGTTCCACATATTCAGGATGCTTTCGCCTTTGTAGGGCTCCATCACGATGCGAACTTCTTCGTCTTTCTCAGCAAGCGTTCCTACGGTCATAGAGCCTCTGAGTATGGAATGATCATAGAGCACTTGCATCGCTCGCCCCAAAATCCGATGCTCATCGAGCGCTCTGGATTGAAGCTCAGCCGGTGAATGTACCGTCAGCAAATAGCTGAGATCTACCACCATAGGAGGATATTGAATCTGAGTCGTCCCACGGGCAATCATGTGGGTCTGGCGATTATCGCCACTTTCACGAACGTTGTACAAATAAAGAGATAAGTAGAAATCCCCTTTATCGACAGGCGAAGCAAGCCCAATCATTTCTGGCTGCGGAATGGGATCTGGTGTCATATTTTCTCTAAGCAGCTTCACTAAAGATGCGCTTACATCGGCAATTACTGAATAATCACCAATAGGAATCACTTCCTGCCTCATTATACCTATATAATGTGTTGAAATGGTAGGGAATATGTCGCTTTCTGTACCTTTTTCTATTATAATTGCAAATCGCTAGACTGACTACAGAAAGTTATATTAATTTCTAATAATCCTCCCATTCCTGTCTGGCCAAGATTTTACCCGACTTTTGAAGCTCATGGCGAATGGATTTAATAATGTGCTGCATCCGGATCGGCTCGCCCGCTTCTGCGGCAAGAAAGGCGGAGGAAAGGACGACATTTTTAATGTTTCCTCCAGCAATTTCATACCGCTGCGCCAAATATCGGAAATCGACATCATCACAGAGAGGCGCTGCCGGCGGGAACATGGATTGCCAGATTTTCTCGCGATACTCGCTATCGGGAAAAGGGAATTTAATGACGTAATTGATCCGACGCAGGAACGCTTCATCAATATTATTTAATAGATTCGTAGCCAGCACCGTGATGCCTTGATACTCTTCCATCTTCTGCAACAGATAGGCCGTTTCAATGTTGGCATATTTATCATGCGAATCTTTCACTTCCGACCGTTTGCCGAAAAGAGCGTCGGTTTCATCGAAGAACAACACCGCATTACTAAGCTGCGCCTCTTCGAAAATCTCGTGCAGATTCTTCTCTGTCTCGCCAATATATTTGCTGATTACCTGCGACAGATCGACCTTGTAAAGTTCAAGCTGCAGGTCGCCAGCCACTACCTGCGCAGACATCGTCTTCCCGGTGCCCGGAGGTCCGGCGAACAGCATGCTAAGCCCTTTGCCGTAGGCCAGCTTCTTCTCGAACCCCCAGTCGTTGTACACGACGCCACGGTATTTGACTTGATTGCACGCATTGCGGAGCTGATCCTTCTGCTCAGGGGCGAGAATGATATCCGCCCACTGATAGCGAGGCTCAATGCGCGTCGCTTTGCGCTCCAGCTTGTGCTGCACCTGCTGGTAGCACGCCTTATAGAGCGCATCGGTGCGCAGCGCATTGGCTTCCGCCTGCGGCTCATGCTGCCAGGCGGAGTACCCGCGCGCAAGCGTCAGCGCGCGGTGAATTTGCCCCGGGGTGAAGCGGAATTTCCCGCTCATCACCCGGGCATCCACGCCCGCGCTCACGCCAAGCTCGCGCGCGAATACCGTCCAAAGGCGCTCGCGCTCGCCTTCGTCCGGCACTTGCAGTTCATGCTCAAGGAGCAGCCGCTCCTTGGGCTTCCAGTTCAGCCGGCTATATTTGCCGGCTAGCAGAAAGATCATGCCGCCGTAGCCGTCCAGCAGCTCATGAAACCGCCCGAGCCGCTGCTGCGCCGCAAGATCCGGCTCTTCGGGGTAGAGCTCTTCCAGCCGTGTGAAGCACAGCACGGCTTGATGCAGAATCGCCTCGCGCACGATGGCGCTCACCTGCTCCTCAAAGCTTGCGGCGTGCAGCAGCACATCCGCAAGATTAGCGATCAGCAGCGGCTTGGAGAAATGGCTGCTGAAATGCTTGACCTGCAGCTTCTTGCCTGCGCCTGCATTCCCCCATAGGTGGAATGCGAGCCTTTTGCGCTCAGCTGCCGGAGCCTGATGCTCCTCGTGGATGAAACCTCGGAGCCGTCGCTGAAAATCCTCCTGAACGAGCAAGGGGGCAAGCTCGTCGTCCGGGTACACCATCTCGACCGCCGGCTTCAGCTTCGGGTCGACTTCTCCGGAATCGAGCAGGAACGCAACGATTCGTTTGTCCAGAAGCAGCGGCTTAGAGAGCAGCGACTGGCCTCTGAAGTCCTGCTCCTCACGCTGCAGCATGTACCGCGCCAGACGGCCCTCGGGAGCAACGAAGGTTGTTCGCGCTGCCCTCATGTCCTCCGGATTGCTGCACGCAACTTGCAGCGCCAAAGAGATATTAGGCGTCTTGCTGGTTAGATCGTCTTGCAAGAAGCCGAAAATGCGTTCATATTTGCGATCCAATTCCACCGCTAGCGCGAGCATGACGAACCGCTCCTCAATCGCGGAAAGCCCAAATACGGAGGCTGCATACGACAAAGGCAGAAACACACCTTTATTACGGCTTTCTTCAAGCCGACCAGCGATGTAGGCTTCCATCACTTGAATGTCCTCCAAGAGAGCTATTTCCTCCTCTTGGAGTTCCTTATCTATTTCCTGTTCGCCGATAAGGCGAATGAATTCATCTTCGGACACAAACATTCCGCGAAACGAATCTGTTTGCGGATCGGGGGTAAGCTTCTGCCGACGCTTGTAGAGAAGCTCCAGCTTTTTATCCAGCAAAACGAGCTCGTCTTTATAATGTTCCCATGCGTGTACGTAACCTTGAGCTGCCATAGCCCTCCTGATGTTTCTATTTATAATTTTCATCGCTTGCTTAATCGGGTGGTTATTCTTTACAATGGTCTCACAAGGCACAAAAAATATTTCCACTATTTGCTAGCATGAAAGGAAAGTGGCCTTTTTCTGATGGAACAGCTTCCGGAAAATGATCATACTTGGAACCGAAAACTCATCCATCTTCTATGGTGGATCTTGCTTATCTATGAAGTAGCAGCTATGATCGGTTTTCTCTTTGATATCTATGAACAGCCTACCCAGTGGCTTCATAGCTTCCTGCAATTCCAAGTCATTCCGACTAGCTTGCAGCTTTCCCTTATGGGTGCCGGTTATCTGGCCATTCATTATCTCAAAAGATACAGTGATTTTATCATGATTATATGGACCATGACCATGGTTTGTATCTATATTACGTGTATCCCTGAGCTGATGAGCTCTTATGAATTAGTTAGCATTCCGATTATTTTATCCTCTGTTTATTTTCAAAAGAAGTATATTATTTTCGCTTATAGTTTAGGTATTGCAAGTTTAACGGCGCTAGTGCTTAGCCAGGTGTACAAAGGTTATCTCATTACGCCTTCTGAAATCATCGTTACGCTCACAGTTCTATCCGCTACAGCCCTTGTCTGCTTCGCCATTATGACGAAAGGTCGCAGCCTGCATGCGGAGCTTGGAGCCTCCATTGTGCGTGAGCAGGATCTGTTGATTCGCAACGTCATGATTGATCGGCTTTCCAAAGTAGATGCACTCACGGAGTTGTTCAACCACCGCTCCTTTCAAGAGCATACGGACCATCTCATTTCGCATATGCCCTATGATACGCCACTGGAGCTTGCCCTGATGGATATCGATAACTTCAAAAATATCAATGACACCTACGGACACTGGGTTGGGGACGTGGTGCTCAAAACGATCGGCGGACTGCTCAAGGATGTGCTGGGGCCTGATGATATGTCTTTCCGGTATGGCGGCGAGGAATTTGCCGTGCTGTTTGTAGGCAAGACCCACGATGAAGTGCTGGCGGTGTGCGAATCCTTCATGCAGATCGTCCGTGAAACCGAAATCCCGGAGATGCCGGGGCGGCCGCTAACGATGAGCATCGGGCTCGCGCCTTATAACCGCAACACGATGAAGAAAGCCTGGTTTCAGCAGGTGGATGAATGTTTATATATCGCCAAGAGAAATGGAAAAAATTGCATTCATACGTATTTATCCGAACCCTACACGGGGTAGCTGAGGGCGTAAAGCTCTCAGTTTTTTTATTTCCTCATACATGATTTTGGCGGAATAGGAAAATAATAACCAAAATCAAATGAGGTGAATAATTGTGTGTCATTCCGTATCTATTCTAGCTGACGTCAATGACGTCATGAAACAATTCCGTATCGACCGCCTGCTGTCCTATACCGCTAATCGCTATGAGGTCGTGCCGACTGAATCGATTTCCGCTGTCATGATCAATCGAAAGGGTGAGCGCCTTCTGGATGAGTTCCGTTGGGGGCTTATGCCTTTTTGGGCTAAGGACGCTGTTTGCGGGGAACGCGATTCGATCTTTACGAACACAGCCTTCGAGCGTATTATCAAAAAACAACGCTGCATCCTTCCCTGCAGTAGCTTCTATGTCCGTGTAACTGAGGGCAAGGAGACCCAGTGGGTGAAGTTCAAAATGCGCAGCGGCACTTTCGGCATCGCGGGCTTATACGATGTCTGGCGGGCGCCGAGCGGTGAGGAGGAGCTTCGCACCTGCATGATGCTGATGACAGAAGCGAACCCGCTGGTCTCTCCTTATCATGGCAGCATGCCTGCCATTCTTGATCAAGAGCAGGCCGAAAAGTGGTTGGATCCAGACATGAAGGACAGCCGCCTGCTCCGTTCTTTCCTTCGCCCCGTCGATGATCTGCTGATGGTAGCAAATGTTTTGTCTTCCCCGGCCGAAAAGCTCGAGACTGGCTCGGACGTCAGCGTATTTGTCTAGATGAAAAAGCGATACAAGAAGGGATTCTTGTATCGCTTTTTTGTGTGTTGTGACAGCTGAAGCCTTGCTGGCTAGAAAGGGAACTACAGGGCGCTATTTCAGCGAAATGCGCCCATTTGCATACAGAAGGGGAACTATGAGCCGCTATTTCAAGGTATTTGGCAGAATTCCGCCAAATCGAGTGAAATAGCGACCTGTAGTTCCCCAGCATCAACCCCATTCGCCGCTTACAGCGAATTAGCGGAACGTAGTTCCCTCCGCAAGGTGGAGGAGACCGCCACCTTAACTCATTCTTGAGGCTGAGCGCCCCTCGACGCTTCTCTTGATCGCTGATTTCATCAGCGTTCACACGCTCACCCCTCCAAAAGTCGCACATAGCTCGCTCTTAAACTAGCCTAACCATTGAGGGGACGATTGCCCCTCTCAGTTACCCCCATCGGTCAAGCGTCACCGCTGATGGGAACTACAGGGCGCTATTTCTGCGAAATGCGCCCCATTTTCATAGAGAAGGGAACTATGAGCGCTTTTCGAGAAAATAGCGGACCACAGTTCCTCTAACTCGCGGTTGCGGTTGCGGTCTTAGTTCTGTTCCTTGTCAAAGCAGGAACCAGAGCAGAAACTGAGCCGAGGAACCCCTTATTTCGGAGCGACTGGCGGCAGCTCGCCGCCCTCCCCGATCAAACGCACGCCTTCGGCACATACGCCATAAGGCTCCCATCGGCAGGTGGCGCACAAGTTGCCGATATCCTCCGGCTTCACATAACCGGCTACTTTTGAGCATATATCGGCCCAGCTTAGCTCCGTCCCGACTTGCAAGCCAAGCTTGGCTACGATTTCCGCATCGCGATCATAGACGGTTCTATTCTCGCAATGCGGCACCTCATCTGTCGGATAGGCTGCGCACAGATCATCGGGACCAAGGACGACACGAATGATTGTTGCCGGCTGCTCTCGCAGCGTCTCGTACACACTCGTCATATTTTCACAGAATTCCTTGGAATATCCCATTCCCCGGTACCCTAATAAACAAAGCAGGTGATGCCCTCGCAGGCCAATCGGCTTCGTCATGCTTGGACCTTGGGGATGCGGTACAATCCGTATCCGTCCATTTTCACAATAGGTTCTTTATCTTCAACAAGACCAACTGTTGTCGAGTGCAAAGCAACATCGATCAACCAGCGTGTGAAATCCGCAACCGGCATCATTTCCATCTCTTGAAGGCTATAAAAACCCGCAGCGTCCACCTCTACCCCATCGGGCACAGGCTCGCCACTGACATAATCCAATTCAAAAGCTATGTACACATTATGGATGCTTCTAGGTAAATCCCGCACAGCGACCAGTCGAGTGACTTTGGCTGTGACACCGCTCTCCTCGAGCACTTCTCGCTCAATGGTATCTTGAATCAGCTCATGCTGCTCAATATAGCCGCCGGGATTCGTCCATCTCCCTTTGCCGGGCTCTTGTGCTCTACGAACAAGTAATATTTTCTCATCCTTGGTTACGAGTGCGCCTACACCAATACTGTAGTTGCCCCAGTGTACAAAGCTGCACGCCGTGCAAGCTCTTCTTACCGTACCATCCACATCGCGCGTCTCCATAGGAGCTCCGCAAGTCATACAAAACTTTGCTTCCATTCGTCTCATCTCCAAATTCATGTAGTCATCTGTATGTAAGCTTACTGCTTCAGATGGAAGATAGGCAAATCCGAATCCGTTCGTTTTGAGTTCATTGCAACCGCTTTAGGAGATACTATCCTATCCTATCTGCGCTAGTCTTGTGATATCGCCCAATTGGACGGATTCAGCGGTGTCATAAAGCAGAAAAAGAGCCCCACCTGGAGGCTCTTGCTGTCATCTACACCAAAAACATCGCCACGACCGTCGTCACCGCGAGGCCGATCAGCACGGGCAAGAGATTCCGCCTCGCCAGCTCGAACGGACTGACGCCGCAGATAGCCGCTGCCGGAATGAGCGCCCACGGAATCAAGGTGCCGCCGCCGACCCAGATGGCGGCCACTTGCCCGAGCGCGGTCAGCACCGCCGCACCGGAACCGATGGCGGTTGCGAAGAGCTGCGCAATCGAGCCCGCGAGGGAGATTCCGGAGAAGCCGGAGCCGTCGAGGCCGGTAATTGCGCCCACGACGGTAAGCGTCACGGCGCCGACCGCGCCGTTCAGCGGAACGACGCCTGCTAGCGCGACGCCGAGGTCGTTCACGATGCCGTGCGAGCCCTCCGGCAGTATTTTGCCGAACAGGTCCGTGAAAGCAGCGTCGCCGAGATAGAAGAAGGCAGCGATTGGAATCACGGGACCGAAGACTTTGAACCCGAAGACGAAGCCCTCGATGAGGTAGGCCGTCGTTTGCTCCAGCCCTTGGCTGCGGTGGGCCAGCAGCGTAACGCCGATGAGAATGAACACGGCGGTTCCGCCGACAAGCGCAGTCGCGTCGCCACCCTGCAGATTGAGGACGAACATCGCAATCACATCTAACGCGAACAGGATCGGTATGACAACCGCGAGTGTTTTTCTCATTTTCGAAGACAGATTGGACTTGGCATCTTGCTCGGAGGAGAGCAGCGAATCCTTATCCCCTGTACCGCTCGTGACAAGACCGTCGCGCCATGTACCATTTTTGATATCCCGCCGCATCATCCAGAAAGCGGTTACCGTTGTAACAAGCCCCATAACGATAACCAGCGGTACACTTGCCTCCATCACCGAGGCTACTGGCAATCCAGCGGCATCCGCTGTTAATTTTGGCGCCCCTTGAATAATGTAATCCCCTGACAGCGCGATCCCATGCCCGAACAAGTTCATCGCCATCGCTGCACCTAATGCAGGTAATCCCACACGTACCGCCACAGGCAGCAGTACCGCCCCGATGAGCGCAACCCCGGGAGACGGCCAGAAGAACCAGGAAGTTACCATCATGATGATCCCGATGCCCCAGAAAGCAAGCGCCGGCGTCCTCAGAAAATGGGTCAGTGGAGCGACCATCGTTTCATTGATGCCCGTGCGAATAAGCACACGGCTCATCGCCACGATGATCGAGATAATCATGATCGTCCCCATCAACTCTTTGGTCGCATAAATAAAGCTGTTGAACACCCCTGATACTGAACCGCTTAAAGTTTCTGTTGCTAACAAACCCAGCGCAAAAATCCCAACCACACAAATCATCGTGGTGTCTCTACGCTTGATTAGAAGTGTAAGAATAAAACCAATAAATACCAGATAAACCCAATGAATCGGTAGTAATTGAATGTCCATCGGGATCACACATCCTCTCTGCCCATGCCGCATTTGGGAGTCTATTTCTTCGGTAACAAGAAATAGATTCTTTGGTGCTACATTGTATGCTGGGCGAAGAGTAGGCGTTCGTGGAGAACGGGAGATTGTTGGCGCCTTGTGGTACAATTGAAGAACTAATTTACACAGGCAAGGAGAATGCTGAGTATGGCTGGTAACCAACGTTTAGTGACGGATTCCGACTTCCAAGAGGCTGTGGAAAAAGGAGCTCTTGTCCGTGTTTTCAAAGACGATCACATTGTCGATTCGAATGCGATCGTCCTTCGTTTCAGCGAAACGACCGTGGTTGTGCAGTCGCGTGTTGCTGATTTGGCTTACTATGATCGAGATGAGTGCGAGTTTTTTGAGATGAAAAAAAGGTGATATGCACTAGAATCGTCTTCGGGAGCTCCCTGAGGGCGATTTGTGCATGTATCAGGCATGGCTGTCTCCAGCTTTTACAGTTGTGAGCTCTTAATGGGTCGTACCGGTGGAACAACACCGCCGATTTCTCCTGTTATTTCTCACATTTGTACCTCTTTTAGGCAGATAACTGGATTTTCTACCGCTAATTTCGGCAATTCTAGCCAATTTCGTCGAGCTACCGTCGAATTAGCTGGAGCTTCTACCACTATTTCATTTCCTACCCCTGAGCAGCGCAGATTAACGGGAGGAATTCCATCTATTTCACTCTACGGGATATGCCGACAGCAGAACGAATCGAAAGCCCGCCTTCTGCATAACGGGTATGGCCTTCATGACGCCTTCAGCCGTGTCTTTCTCTGGATGGTTCATATGCGCCAAAACGATGGAACCGCTCCGAGCCTTTGTAAGTGCATTGTACACCTGCTCCGTGTTAAATGTAGCTCCAGCGTCGCCAAGCACGTTATAACCCGCCAGCTGGAAACCCAAGTCGTGGGCAATGTCGACAGCGATATCGTCGTAGAAGGCCGTGCCTGAGCGGAAAAATAAAGGCCGCTTTCCCGTCCGCTTCTCGATCTCATCCGCGTTCTCCGTTACTTCGCGAATCGCATCGCTCACATCTTTGGTTCCCGCGATGCCATAGGCGGCTTTGCCGTTCACGGAGAGCGGCCTATGTTCGTTCCCGTGGTTTTCGATCTCAAACAGCGGATCCCCCGCCAGCTTGGCAAATATATCCGGATTGGCACTAAGCCATCTCGCATTGACAAATAAGGTGGCTGGTATCTGCTCCTTGATCAAGTAATCGATCAGCTTCTCATCGTATCCGCTGCCTTCTGTGCCGCCGCAAGCGTCAAAGGTAAGGGCGATCACCTTATCCTGCGTTACAAGATGCGTCCGTACGCCGGGGATGTTCTCGCCCCATTTGTGAGGGGTGGCTATTTTGTACCTTTCTGCTAATGAAAGGGATCGTGTGGATCGTGTTGAAGATGCGAGCGCTGGCACAACTGCGGACGAGTCTGTTGTTGTATCCGATGGTGTCTCACCTGCTCTCTCTGGTGATGTCGCTGTCGGTTTCTCTGGTGCCACTTTGGGAACAGACGACGGTGAAAGCACCGGGCTGACGGTTGCCTCTACAACCGGCGTCGCAACTCCCTCTACCCCGCAACCTGAAAGCGCTATCACTACGCTTAAAAGAAAAAGGAAGCACACCAAGCGCTTCCTCATTTGTGTTTTCTCCAATCGAGCTTGCTCTTCTCCAGCAAGTGGCCAAAATCATTCTCCAGCCGTTTCTCCTCCGCCTTGCGCGCAGCCTCCGCTTCAGCCCTGGCAGCATCCTTACGAGCCTGTTCCTCTGCTTTCATCGCATCAGCTTGAGCTTTCAGGCCCGCTACGATATCAGGACGCAGCAAATCTTTGAGTGTCGCAGGTTTATCTTGCGCGCTAGGTTCAGCGATTGTGGTTGACGATTTCTTTTTTGCCATAAAGGGTCACCTCTGTTCCATTTCAACATCCGTTTTACCCTTTTATTGTACACCTCTACTCATGCAAATGATAGGGCACCGTCGCAACGACGATATCTTTATCGGCTTGCAGCTTCGAGCGTATACGTGCGGCAGACTGGTTGTGGAGCAGGCGGTGCCACCATTTTTTGGGCATGAACTGGGGCAGGATCACCATGATCGATTGCTTTTCCGATACATGCGTATCGACTCTTTCAATAAACTCTGCCAGTGGCTTCAAAATGGTGCGGTAACGGGATTTGAATACAACAAGCCGAACACCCGGGTCCCACTTATCCCATTTCTCCTGCATCGCTTCTTCATCCTCATCCGAAAATGATACGTAGAAAGCAATGACATTTGGAGATAAAGATTTCGCATAATTCAATGACTGCGCCACCACTCGGTGAATGCCTGCTACAGGCACTATGATCACAGGCTCTTTGGTGCATACGCGTTCTTGCGTGATATCAATGCGCAGCTGTTTGGCCACATCATCGTAGTGATTGCTAATTTTGGTTATTCCCCAAAGTAAAATCGGCGTCACAATAATAACAATCCAAGCACCTTCACTAAATTTGGTGATACAGAAAATAATCAGAACGGCAAGGGAAACGATTCCCCCTAAACCATTAATAACGAACTTGCCGATCCAGCCGGCCGGACGTTCTCTGAACCATTTGCGAACCAAACCGCTTTGGGCAAGAGTAAAAGATAAAAAGACGCCAATCGCATAAAGTGGAATGAGTGCATCGGTTTTTCCTTTGAAAATGACGAGCAAAATACTTGCCAAAACACCTAACGTTACAATCCCGTAGTGGAACGACAACCGATCTCCCCGGTACGAGAACATGCGCGGGAAGTTTTTATCCTGAGCCATAATGCTTGCCAAGATCGGAAATCCGTTGAAGCTCGTATTCGCAGCCAATACCAGGATCAGCATGGTGCCAATCTGTGTTGCATAATACATGGTTCCACGCCCGAATGCTTGCTCCGTAACCATCGACAAGACCGAGGTATGCCCGTGCGGATCAGGTGCAATCCCATAACCCAAGCTCAGCAAGGTGACGCCGCCAAAGACAATCGCCAGCAGAGTTCCGAGGGAAGCCAGGGTTCTCTTGGCATTTTTGACAGATGGCGTACGGAAATGCGGTACCGCATCGGAAATCGCCTCAATGCCTGTCACGGCCGAGCAGCCGGATGAAAAGGCTTTAAGGATGACAAACAATGTCAATGAGCTCGTCATGGAGCTGGGAACAACCTGGAATTCATGCGTGTTCATGGAACCTGTCAGCATATCGAAGATCCCTTTACCAATCAGGAGCAGTATGCACAGGATAAAAAAGTACGTTGGAATCGCAAACACGGTTCCGGACTCAGAAGTACCCCGCAAATTCAGCCACACCATCACCCAGACAAGCACTAAGGCTATGGGGACAATATAAGGCACTGTAACTGGGAAAGCGGACGTTATCGCCTGCACACCTGCCGAAATCGAAACCGCAACGGTTAACGTGTAATCAATCAGCAGTGAAACCCCAGTCAGTCTTCCCGACATCATGCCCAAATTTTCCTTGGCCACCATGTAGGCTCCGCCGCCCATCGGATAGGCCTCAATCACTTGGCGATAGCTTAAAACAAGAAGCATGATTAAAGCAATAATCGAGATTGCAATCGGCAATGAGAAAGCAAAAGCAGCAATTCCAACAGTCGCAAGCTCTAGCAAAATCTGCTCCGTGCCATAGGCCACTGAAGACAGGGCATCCGAAGATAGGATGGGCAGAGCCTTCCATACCTGCATTTTCTCAGATTCCAGCTCCGCCGATTTCAGCGGTTTACCGAATACAATCTTTTTCAATGAGTCACTTGTCATGCTGTGAAATTCCTCCAAATAACCTAGTTTTCAGCTTGATTTCCCATTTTTGAGCGCAAAAAAACACAAGGATAGACCTTGTGCTTAGCCACATGTTCTCCTTTCTCACGACCGCTTACGAGGTTAGCTGACGGGTTCGGGCTGCGAGAAATCTGCCCTAAAGGTAGCTGCCGCATGCGACAAGACGCACCTTACTCACCCCGTTGAAACCTATGGTTCCCCCGCTTTTCTGAATAGAAAATTAAGCGAAATATTCAACTGTTAACGTACGAGTTGATACTACTCTCTTATTGGCTCATAGTAAAGGAGAGAAAAATCTTAAAAAAGATTATTCCCTCCCCGCATTCTTTCGATAATCCGCTTACAATGGCATAATACTTTCGGTATCTCCCTTTTACTAGCTTATTGTCTGATTAAGTGGATTTTAGGGTATTTTGGCAAAATTAATTTCTCACATGACGCTTTCTTGTGGCTTGTTTTTGCTTAAAAATCATCTTTTTGCAGATGAGAGGGATGCCGCCGATGAGAAATAAATAGCGGGCATCGATCATTTTTTTGAGGAATGCGGCCAGCTTGCCTTTCACTTTTTTGACCCTCAGGATGCCAATAGCTTCTCCGCGACCAAGCGAGGCAACCGTCCCTTTGTAATCATAGGCAAAAGGTCGCAAGGGTTTCCCCCTCAGGGTATAGAGCAAGTTTGTTGCCGTATTATAGCCCTGCTGGACCGCGATTTGGGCATTGGCGGGGTATGGCGTGCCGTCTGGGCTCATGACAATCGAGCAATCTCCCGTAATAAAAACATCAGGGTGCTGCAAGGAACGCAAGTAGTCATCCACTTTGACCCTCCCGCGTTGGACGTGGAAGCCCGCATCCTGCAGCAAGGAATTCCCCCGAACACCGCCCGACCAAATGACAGTGCCGGCAGGAATGAATTGGCCATCCCCCAGGAGGACGCCTCCGGGCTCGCATGCCTTAATTGCGGTAGATAATTTATATTGAACCCCTTTGCGGCGCATCACTTCCATGCCGTATTCCACGAGGTCATTCGGCAGTCCTGGCGGCAAAGCGGTAGGCGACGCTTCGATATTAATGATCTGAACAAGTGAAGGATCGACGTCAAACATCTGGCAAAGATCAGGAATCCGATCCGCTAATTCTCCTACAAACTCCGTACCTGTGAAACCGGCGCCTCCAACGACAATGGTCAAGTACTCTGCATGCTTGGAATCCAATTTATATTTAGCGAACATGTACTGCGTATGCTGACGTATGAAACGAACACTGTTAATGCTATTAATCGTCATGGCGTGTTCACGCAGTCCCGGAATGCCAAAGGTCTCTGTCTCACTTCCAAGCCCCACAACCAGATAATCGTAAGCGAGGACTTCATCCGCCAGAACAACCTTCTTTTCCTCAGGCAAAATCTGCTGAACCGTCGCTTTGATGAAATGAATTTTCCGCTCATCGATCAGTTCCTTAATGGCAACACGCGCATTTTCATGATGATCAGTACCAGCTGCCGGCATATGCAAATGCGTCGTCATGTAGTGATAGTCGTGCTTATTCACCAGTGTGACAGCTATTTCATCTGCTTTGATCAGCTTCTGCAGCCTTATTGCGGTTACAAGCCCACCATAGCCAGCGCCTAGAATAACCACCTTCGGTTTACTCATTCGAATCCTCTCCTCCGATGAAATCATCTTTTTTCTATATGAAAAAGATCGACCAAACCATTCAAGGTTGTCATGTGAAAAAAATCACATAGTTATTCAGGGAATGCACATGGTTTGCTCATTTTTAGTATATGTGCCTCCTTGCGGAAAATCACTGGAATATTGCCCAGCTTGGTCAAAAAAGGCTGCGATGCTTGGTGGCTTTGTATGTGGCAGGCGGATTGAGTAGCAATTCGATGGTGTAAACGAACGATTGGAAAATAGCACTAGCGCGGCTCAGGTGAAGGAGCAGCGATTCAGCTGAGCGCGCACAAGGCCGTCTCACTGGGTGGAACGTAGCCGGGTGGGGTCGAGACGGCCTACTAGGCTGTCTCAGGCGAAGACAGTGCCCGTGCGGCAGCAAAAGCTAGCTGAGCGCGCACAAAAGGCCGTCTCACTGGGTAGAACTTAGCCGGGTGGGGTCGAGACGGCCGATTAGGCTGTCTCGAGTGAAGACGGTGCCCGTGCGGCAGCAAAAGCTAGCTGAGCGCGCACAAAAGGCCGTCTCACTGGGTGGAACTTAGCCGGGTGGGATCGAGACGGCCTACTAGGCTGTCTCGAGTGAAGACGGTGCCTGTGCGGCAGCAAAAGCTAGCTGAGCGCGCACAAAAGGCCGTCTCACTGGGTGGAACTTAGCCGGGTGGCGCCGAGACGGCCTACTAGGCTGTCTCGGGAGAAGACGGTGCCCGTGCGGCAGTACTGACTCACCCCACATTGGATGAAATCCAACGGCAGCACCCTCCTGAGGCGTAATCCCCGCGTTTCGTTGGACGAAATCCAACGAGACGCTTTGAAATCAGCCTAAAGGGCTGCCAATTCCCCCTACGGATTGGATTTCATCCAACAAAACCAACATTTTAGCGGGCAAATTCGCATTCCCATTGGATTTGCTCCAACGGGACTCGACTCACTCACTCACTCACTCACTCACTCACTCACTCACTCACTCACTCACTCACTCACTCACTCACTGCTCTGCTCACCCTCAGCATCCAACCTCGCTTTATCCTCCAAACGGCGAATGCGAAAGCTGTTCATGCCTGCCACGCCTAACTCTTCGAGCAGGCCGAAATTCGCCCACGCACCCACGACAGCACCGATGCCGGGTACAAGCTGCAGCATTTTACGGAAATCAATTGTATCCCGATACTCCTGCTGGAGCTGCAGCCAATTCACTTGATCCATATAGGCATCAGCTGGTGGAAAACCGCTTGCGATCTCGTGCCAATTTTTGATCGTGTCCAGTAGAGCCGGCTTCTTGGTCGGACTGGAGAACGCGATTTGAAACACATATAAGATGAATAGGCGCTCTCTATAATCCTTCGTGGAGTAGCCATAGGCGTGTGCAAGCTCGAACAGGAATTTCAACTTGATTCCGATCAGAATCGGGAAGTCCGCCAGTCCGAGCAGAATCCCACCAGCTCCCGTACCCGCTCCCTCGGCAGCCGCAATCTTTTTGTAAAGCGATAGCAATTCCTCCGCTTTAGCATCACTTTCAGCCAAAGTAGCGCCTACAAGCGGGTCATTCTGAGGGATATAATTCATCCCGAACAGAGTCGTCTGAAACATCCCTCTGACGGTGGCCGTGATCGTTTTGTGCACTTTTTCCGGGATGAGCTTGTTGATGTTCGTGGAGACCGATTTCGAGGCTTTTTCAATCCTATTTGGAGCCTTCTGTTGGCGAATTTCCCAGAGCTTCACTTTACGCAGCGTTTGCTGCTCATAGATACTGTAATCCGAAAACTTCATGTTTGGCACCGCCGTCCACGTTTCTTATTCAAAGTATAGTATACGGGTTTTGCATGCTCAAGATTCCCCATATTCGCGACAACTGCCAAGCAAAAAGAGCAGCCCCTCCAAAAGAGCTGCTCCCCCTACTCCATTATTAATGACGCATAAGCATCAGCACACCAAAAACAACTAGGCTCCAAATAACAAGCAGCGTATCCTTAGCTTGCCAGCTTAACGTGCTTTTTTTCAGCAGTTGCTGCTTACCGTCGATTTTTTTCATTTCCATCGCTATGGTCATTTGCTCAGCTTTGTGAAACATGGCCAGCAGGAGCGGCACGACCAGCGCCGGAATATCCCGCATTCGTACCATGCCGGGCCTGATCGCCGCTTTGCCTCTAGCCCTCACAATCGCCGAGAAGCGCTGCCACTCCCGCAAAATAAGCGGGATGAACCGAAACAAGAGCGAGACCGCCAAGGCGAAGGATTCCACTGGCAGCTTCATTTTGCGGAAAAAGGACAGCGCCCAGTTCAGTCCCTGAACAAGCTGACCATACGGTGTAGACACAGCTAACCAGTAGCCGGCCATCAAGATCAAGAACAGACGCGTGAGGACGAAAGCTGCGCTCCATGCGCGCTCAAGCGCGAAGCCAAGCGGGAACTGCCCCTCGGCTGCGCTCCACGATAGGCCAGCCAGCGCGATCGACATGAACATGAAGATCAAGAACGGCACGGCGATCTTCCAGCTGCCGCGAATCGCGGCACGCGGTAGGCCGAGGCACGATAGGCCGAGGAGCACCGCAGAAGCCGCGAGGCCGCTCCACACCTGCAGCTGCATCGTTCCGATGACAAGCAGCAGGTAGAGCAGCCACTTCGCGCGCGGATCACGCGCTAGCCACGCGGCTGGCGCAGCCGCTGGCGCTACGCGAGCTTCGCGCGCGTGCTTCGGCGCTGCCGCTTGCGGCGCCGGCGCCGGACTTGCGCTGCTGCGTTCGCGCAGCGCCTGCAAGATCGCCGGAGCAGCCAGCTCCGGCGTGAGCAGATCCGGCGCGACGGCGATGCCGTGCCGCGCCAAGGCTTGAGCGGCCTCCACGCTGCTCGGGAGGCCAACGCCCGCGCGCGCGAGCAGCTCCGGCGCGCGGCATAGCGCTTCCGGCGAGCCGTCGAAGGCGAGCTCGCCGCGGTCTAGAACGAGGACACGGTCTGCTATCGGCAGGAACGTGTCCAGGTCGTGCGTGGCGATGAGGAAGCCGCCACGCTCGCTCGCGCGAATGATGCGCAGCAATTCGCGGACGGCCGCCGCCTCGAGGCCGGCGGTTGGCTCATCCATGAGGAGCCAATCCGGCGCCGTGGCGAAGGTTGTCGCCAGCGCGAGCCGGCGCTGCTCGCCGCCGCTTAAGGCAAACGGCGACCGCTCCAGGGCGAAGACGCCGCGGGGGTCAAGATCTGCGCAGGCCGCGCGGATGCGGCGCTCGCGCTCGTCCGCCGTGAGCCGATATGGGCGCAGCGAGTAGGCGAATTCCCCGCGAATGCTGCTGGCAAACAGCTGCTGCTCCGGGAATTGAAAGATCAGGCCGAGCCGCAAGAGGTGAGCTTGGTCTACCTTTCTTTTATCCCACAAAGGCTGCTGATCAAGCGTTATTCCTCCTGCCGCTGGCTCCAAAATGCCCGCCATCACCTGAAGGAGCGTCGACTTGCCCGAACCTGAATGACCGATTAATAGGGTAACTGAACCGTCTGAAAGCTCAAAACTGATATCTTTCAGCAGCTGCTGATTAGGATCATCCGGGACATTGATCTGTATGTTTTGCAGCGCTATAGACATGTATTGGCCACCGCCTCTGCCAGCTCATCCATATCCAGCGGAAGCAAGCGAAGTTTACAGCCATGATTCAGCAAGCCGAAGGCTGTTTTCACCACATAGGGAGAGTCGAGCCCTAGCTCCGAACAAGGTGATCTTTCCAGCGATTTATCTTCCTCTTCCCCATAAAAGAAAGCCCTCGGTCCCCCATCAAACGTGATCCGCCTTTCGCCAAACCCAATGACACGCGTCGCATCCGCCACTTCTTCCAGCCGATGTGTAATCCATACAATGGTTGTACCTCGTTGATGAGCTTCGCGTACAGCTTGGCGGACTCCCTGTCTTGCTGCGGGGTCTAGCATCGCCGTCGGCTCGTCCAGCACTAGGATTTCGGGTTGTTGAGCAAGCGCGGCCGCTAGATTAACCAACTGCTTTTGCCCCCCTGATAAGGTAGTAAGCGTTCGTTCGAGCGGTAACGACAAGCCCACAGCTGACAGGCTCTGGAGATACCATGCATTGCGTTCTTCCCCTGTTAAATCCGGCTTGCCCGGCAGGTAATCAAATTCCTCCTGAATAGTTTCTCCAACGAACTGGGCATCCGGCAATTGAAGCACGCCCCTAATCTGCCTAGGTTCCTTGCGTACTATTTCTCCGCTAGAGAGTGGACTTAAGCCCAAGAGGCAGCTAGCTAGGGTGCTTTTGCCGCTCCCGTTTGGCCCGATTACAACCATCCATTCCCCTTTATAAATATCTAAAGAGACGTCCGACCATACGCGCCGTCCCTCTTCTGATTGTGTGCGATAAACGACGGAGGCACTCTGCAAAGAAGCCACAATTTCTCGATTTGCCATATATAAAATGTCCTTCCACTTTCATAAAAGATATGCTATGATCTGAATGATTTATTGTTAACCATTGTTATAAATTGAAGTTGACAATACATAAACAATACCAGAAACAGGAGCGATGAACAATATGAAACTCACTTTGCGCGGCATTGTTTTCAGTGCACTTTTTGCAGCAATCCTTGTCTTATTCAGCTTTGCAAGCATCTCACTGCCTTTTACACCTGTACCCATTACTCTGCAAACGCTAGCGGTTATGCTTGCCGGCGGCTTGCTCGGAGCACGTTACGGCTTCTTCAGTATGGCTCTCGTTGTGATCTTGACAGCTGTTGGCTTTCCACTGCTTCACGGCAATGGCGGTTTAGGCATCGTGCTTGGACCTACGGGCGGTTTTATTATGATCTGGCCGATCTCCGCCATGTTGATTGGTATGATCTTGCCGCGTATTCGTGTGAAGGGCGTTATGGGCTACATAGCCGCCTTCCTCGTGATTGAAATCTTCGGTTCGCTCGTCCTTTATCTTGCGGGAGTTCCATGGTTGATGAACAAAATTCCGTCTTATACGTTTGAAAAAGCGATGATTGCGGCCTGTTACCCCTTCCTCTTAGGGGATGCGATCAAAGCTGTTGTTGCTGTGCTTATCATTGTGCCGGTTCGGCAAGTGTTTTCTCCAGAACGGCTTACGGGGTCCTCTTCGCATAGCGTTGTGCAGCGTACGGATGTCCGTATGTAAATAAGAGATTTATCGTACTACAGATCGTTAAAATTCAGCCTTACTGCTCATTCCTTGGAGCGGTAAGGCTTTTTTTTGCTTGCTGACAGGTGCCAGGCGATTTTTACGTTTTTGTAATGTGCAGGTCTGATTTTTTATTCGATTGTAATGCTCTGGCGTGTAAGCTTGATCTTGTAAGCAAGCACGACGCAAGACACACGATGCAGATATCTCGCACACAGCATAAGGCAACTTTGTAAACCTAGCAACCCCATTATATCGAACAGGAGTGTTATAGATGAAAAATAACAAAAAAATAATTGCCGCTTTAACCCTTACAGCAACTGTAGGTTTGTCCGCCATTCTTCCTTACAATGCCATGGCCGCGAACCCTTTCGCTGATGCCGCAAACTCTGCCAAAGTACAAACAGCCATTGAAAAATTGGCTGAGCAACAAGTACTATCCGGTTATGAGGATCACAGCTTCCTTCCCAATCAAGCGGTAACTCGCGCAGAAATCGCCAAAATGGCCGCACTCGCTCTGCACATCAACATGGACACAGCGGCAACAACTACATTTAGCGATGTAGCAAAAGGAGATTGGTTCTACTCCTTCGCGGCAGCCCTTGAATCAGTAGGAGCTATTCCTTCCACAAATGGTCAATTCCAAGGCGGCCTTACAATCTCTTCCGAGCAACTGACAGGTATCATTGCGAAAATGTTAAAAGTTGATGCAGCTGCGGTACAGCAATTGCCGAGTTACGCTTCTTTAACTAGCAGCCAAGTGACGCGCGGTGAGGCCGCTCTTCTCATTTTCGAAGCGCAGCAATTAGCTCCAATCCATGTGACAAAGCTGGAGGTTTTGAACGCAATTACTTTGCAAGTCACCTTCTCAGCACCGATTCCTACGGCAGATTTAGAACTTGAACCTGCGTCCAAAAACTTTGTTTTTGACAACGGCCTAGCCATCAACAACGTTCCACGGTTAAAAACCGGATCTACTTCAACTTACATTGTGCCAGTTCCAACTCAAAAAGCCGGAACCACCTACACGCTAACTTATAAAGGTGAGCCTGCCGGGACTTTCACTGCGAGCACTGAGAAGATTGCTTTGGCTTCCACGCAGCAAGTAGCTAATGATGTTTTTGAGGTGGAATCCCACTTGGCTGATGGTGTAGCGGACTATGGTTATGTCATTGCAGCCTATGCCAAAGGCCGTCCAGGTTCTTTTATCGTAAATGAGAAGAACCAATATAATGGTACGACGTATCAAATTCTTTCTTCGATGCGTAACCGTGAGGTGCAAATCACTCCTGAGGGCGGCACGCCGATGACTGCTAAATATTTGCTATTCACGCAAGCAACCGATGGCCGCCAAGCGCCTAAATTCCTTCTGCCTAACGGCGAAACATTGAAGCCAGTTGTGACTTACACCGTTTCTGCGGACTGGGCTACTTTGAAAAATGCTACATTCACAGCGAAAGACATCGCGCCGCTGACGATTCAATCCGCTTCCGCAGTGGATGCGAAAACGATTAACGTGACCCTTTCCCAGGATCCAAAGGATGAAATCTTCGTTTCACGCCGCGTTACTTTGACGGGTACAGACGGTGCTGTTCTGACAGCAGAATACACGCTGACTACGCGTAAAGGTGCGGTAGGTACTTTCGCTTTGCTTAATAATGGCCAACTTGTGCCAGGTATGACGTACACTGTCGCTCCAGAAGGCAAGTGGGCTACGGCTTCGGCTGCGGGAGTAACTTTGACTGTTGCGAAATAAAGTAAGAGCTAAGGAAAGGAGTGCCTTGTATGAGGTGCTCCTTTTGTTCTACCATCCATTCCAATGAGGTGAATGATATGCTGTCCAAAAATCGTGCGTTATTCGCTATGGTGACGCTCGCTCTTATCGTGGTTGGCTGCAGTTCGCGCCCGGCACCTGCGCCTGTAGCTGTGCCAGCTGCAACTCCAAGCGCAACCACCGCAACACCTACTGCTCCACCAGCACCAACAACTGTGCCTGTGGCGGAAACATTGCTTGTTACTCACTCTAAGAGTGATTATATGTCATTTCTTGACCCGGCTACGGGACAATTCGCAAAGCTGACGGTTGGCAAGGCGCCTTTTGCCATTGCCGAAGGTCCTAATCATCGCGCCTATATATCTACCGCGGAAGGCGTCGCTGTCGTGGATACACAGCAGCGCAAACGTATTGCGTTAGTTCCTTATCAGGCGGCAGATGCTATTGGCAAGCCACAATACGGCGAGTACCGTCCCGGTGGGATGGGAATTGCCGTATCTCCTGACGGCAATTCCGTCTATGTCGGCGTGTACTTGACCGGTCGCGGCGGTAGCGTGAAAAGCCAACTGGAGATCATGGACGAGAAGCAACTCGCTATGAAAGGCAGTGTCGCTGTAGGCGTGCGGCCGTTCGATGTGGTGACTAGCTCGGACGGCCGCGAGGTCTACAGCATCGATCACGACTCCTACTCCGTGACGGCTGTCGATCCTGTGCAGCTCGAGGCTCGCACCCTTGAGGTGGCTCCCTTCGGCAAAGGCGGCTTCGAGAAGCCGCATTACGCGGCGGTTCGTGCCGACGGCCGCCTGCTCTTGCCGTATCAGGGGCGTGGCCTCGTCGTGCTCGACCCTGCTAGCGGCAAGTACGAGACGAAGCCGCTGACGGGCAACACGCACCAAGAAGGCGTGGCCCTGACGGCCGATGGCAAGCAGCTGCTCATCGTTGGCATTGGCGCAGCGGGAAGTGCTACCGGCAAGCCTAACTTGACTGTGCTTGACGTCGCAACGTATGTCGAGAAGATTTTCCCGCTGGAGCGTATTCACCAGATGGTCGCCACTAGTGCGGATGGACGTTATGCTTACCTCACCGGCGGAGTCACTTATGCAGATACTGGCTGGAATGGGATGACTGTGGTGGACCTGGTCTCTGGGGCTGTCCGCGACTTCGAGGTGCCGGACTATCCGCTGGATGTGCAGCTGCTTTCGGAGTGAAATTATCACACTATCGAGGTGGCTATTTCTTGGGGATTCCATACTTTTCGGGATGATTTAAATAATCTGCATAATTAAATGTATTCACATATTTAAAATTTTTAGTGTCTTTTTCATATTCAAACAGGAGTAATTGCTCGGGATTACCAGTAGCACTTCCAGGGTCTTTTATACCAATCGTATTCACGTCAATTTGAATGAAGGCGGGAGAATTCAATCTTATTTCCGTAGGAGGGCTTGTTGATGCACCTTGCAATTTAATTACGGGTTGTGGTTTAACAGCAATTACAATAAGACAACAGAGTATGCCTGCCAATATTAATTTTGTATACTTATCAATCATCATCAATAATCTCCTTTTTTTGTATAATAATATATTATATATAAAAATTTCGGTAGTTAAAACAAAAGAATAGAAATTACTTCTTTCGTCAATTTCTTTGTTTTCAACAATTAAATAATACTTAAATGTCGAAAAGCATTAAATTTATTTTATAACTTTTAAATAAAACACTTATAAATATTCTCCTAAAATATGGTATATTTTCTATGAAATTAAAATAACTCATAGAGAGTAGGTATTTAAATGAAATTTACCAAAATGCTAAAGTCATTAATTTGTGCAGGGGTTTTATTAACATTGAGCACGAATTCTTTGGCTCTGGCAAAAGAAAACCCAAAGGAAGTTTTGAAAGTCTACCAAGGCAAAGGTCTAGAAGCGATTTATCAAATTAACGTTCCAGATCAACTCAAAGCAAGAGAAAGTTTTGATGAGGAACTCAAAGGGCTGCTTAGTGATTATGATATTACTTCAGAAACATCTCTAACTTCACTAAAAGAAGATGAGCCATTGTATTTGGCTACGATCAGATAAATGATGAAGTAGCACAACTAGTTCAAGGCGGTCATGAGGTATATATTGTGGGCGACGAAATAAGACTAAAAGACCTTTATAAAGAACTAGGTTTGAATATCCCATTAGATGAAAAGACAAAAACAGAAAAAAGTGATAAAGCTTCAACTAAACAAATAGATGAAAAATGGTCAGTAGTAGGTTTTAAAAACGGAAAAGAACAGTTTAATTCTAATATTAAATCTGTTGACATTGCTGAAAAGCCAATTACAGTAACCTTCGACCTCGCCGTCCAAGATATTCTTAGTTTTAAAAAGAAGTTAAAAACGAAAGGTGACAATACAAAAATAGCTGACGTTTCAAAGAAAGGAACAGACTCCGAAGTTACTGCATTAGGATATAA
Source organism: Paenibacillus sp. J22R160 (assembly GCF_059692135.1). Taxonomy (NCBI): domain Bacteria; kingdom Bacillati; phylum Bacillota; class Bacilli; order Caryophanales; family Paenibacillaceae; genus Paenibacillus; species Paenibacillus sp. J22R160. Next base: position 289,190 of record NZ_JCAUAU010000006.1, read on the forward strand.
TGATGACACAACGGTTTGGGCAGAATATAGTGTAAATTCAACTTATTATGCCCAAAATAGTTCAGGCACTTCAATTTTAAGAGCAAAACTAAATGCTGACTTCATATTAAAGAGAAATACTACTGCAGATACTGATCCAACCTATGATTATTTCTACCTTAGAGAGAACTTAGAAGTTTCATGTCCAAATGGTTCTAGCTGTGGTACTTTTCAAGATATTAATGCCGAACACTATACAGTATACAGTTCAGATAACCTAGTTGACTGGGGTCCCGATGGAACAAGTAATGTAAATGGAACTGAAGTACAAATCGGCCTGCCCTGGGGGGTATCATGGACTTTTGTTCCAAATAGTAGTAGCGGCGATAGTGTCGATATTGATCAAAGTGGTGGTCAAACTACAGACCACATTACCTGGAGAGCTTATAATAAAGTATGAAACGGACTTGAATACGATATAGACAACCCGACGAAGTTTCAACCTGGTACAGGTTGGGCTTCAACTGGTACATATGCTGTGTTGCAAACAGAAGCTTCGACACATTTCAGATATGGTTCAACAAGTAGTGTCTTGGTAATTGGAAAGCAAATAAACTATGACTACTAATCGGTACAAAGCCTAATAGTGGCGTTATGTTTAGGATATAACGCGCCTTAGTTGGCTTTAATAACGTCTTGCACTGCATTATAGGACACTATTTCGGAAAGCAAACTGAGTTCCTATCCGTGCTGAAAAATTGACTTAACATCTGCGCCCCACAAACAAAAAATCCCCCTCATCTGATAAACATCAGACAAGGGGGATTTTCACAATCACACCTTCTTCGCCATGTAACCTACCCCCGGGTAGGTTACGATTAGCTCCGCAGCAGCGCCTTCCGCTGCGCTTTTGATCTTCTGCCGGATGCGGGCGATGGTAACCCGCAAGTACTCGACCTCATCGCGGTATTCGCTTCCCCAAACCTCGCTGAGCAGCTGCTCATGGGTCATAACTTTCCCCGCATGCTGCAAAAGCAGTGCAAACAAGTTGTACTCGGTCTCCGTGAACTTCACCTCGGTATTGCCCAGCCAGATACGGCGCTGGGCAAGGTTCGCGGTCACAGGGCCGAGCGTGATTTCGCTCGTGGTGACCGGAGGGGCCATGCGGCCATCCATGCGCCGCAGCACAGCATTCACTCGGGCGAATAACTCGTCCAAGGAGAAAGGCTTCGTCAAATAGTCGTCCGCTCCGAGGTTGAGCCCCTGCACTTTGTCCGCTCCATTGCTGCGTGCAGTCAGCATAATGACCGGAACGCTGGAGTAGGAGCGCAGTCTTTTTAACACATCGAACCCGTCCATACCCGGCATCATCAGATCAAGCAAGATTAAATCCGGATCGAACTCTTCGGCTTTCTCGAGCGCCTCTGCCCCGCTTTGACAGGTCAACGTTTCAAAATCCAACGATTTAAGATTCGCCGCGACGAAACGCACAATTTTCGGTTCATCATCGACGATCATGATTTTCTTCTTGTTCATGTCCGTTCTCCTCCCCTACAAACCTCGGTATGGAGAGAGTAAATGTGCTGCCCTCACCAAGTTTACTTGACACATGTACCTCACCGCCGTGCGCATGCATGATGCCTTTACAGATCGCCAGACCCAGCCCTGTCCCCCCGGATTGACTTCTCGAAGAAACATCTACCCGGTAGAACCGGTCAAAGAGCTTGTCAATGTGCTCCTCAGCGATGCCGATGCCGTTATCCTTCACATCTATCCTCACAAAATGCTCATCAGCATGAGCTGTAACCTGGATAATCGGATGCTGCCTATTATACCGAACAGCATTCGTGAACAAGTTCACGAGTACCTGCTCCATCCGCAGTTTATCTGCATAAATGAACGGCGTATTCTCCGCCACATGCACCTCGAACTGCGTATGCATGTCATTCGCCTGCTGCGGAAGTCTTCGCCTGGCACTTTCGACAACGGCTTCCACACGAAGGGGCTGCGGGTTGATCCGCATGGCGCCAGAATCGATTTTGGAAATATCCAGCCAGTCGTCGATCAGATCCTGAATGCGCCCGATATCCTCATGAATCCCTTGGAGCAGCTCCTGCTTGAAGCTTTCTTCCCACTGCGCATCAACTCGAAGCAGCGTCTCTACGCTGCCGCGTATGCTGGTGATGGGCGTTTTGAACTCATGGGAGGCAAGTGAGATCAGATCATTTTTCAAAGCATCGATTTCATGCTCCTTCGTCATATCACGCCACACATAGCCACGGCCAAAAACTCGCCCTTCTCTCGCCACCTGAAAAGCTGAAACCATCATAAAACGTTCCTTGCCCAGACCACTTTTCACTATAAAAGTCCCCTGAACCCTCGGCCCCGCTGTCAATTTCTCCAGTTCATCCTGACGTTCAGGAAGCAGCAGTGCGATACGTTCGAACAACGCCGATTCCTGCATACTCGCCAGTTGAGGCATCGGAATAGCGAAAATTTCAGCCATCCGATGATTGGCATACACCACTTGATGTTCCATATCGATCAATACAACGGCATCGGACATGCTCTCCAGCACCGCATTTAAAGTTGCATGCTCGTCCTGCAGCCGCTGAGTCCTCTCTTCGACACGATCCTCCAGCTCACTGTTGAGCTGAAGCAGCGCGCCTTGATTCTCCTTGATCTGCTCCGCCATCTTGAAGAAATGATCCGCCAGCAATTGCAGCTCCAGCGGTGCCCCTTTCGGAATGACTTTGCCGCCTGGCTCCATGAAAGTGCCGCCTGCCAAACGCTGCGTGTATCCGACTAAAGCGTGAATCGTACCGTTCAGCCTTTTGGCCAAAAGACTGCCCAGCAGCACTGTCAAAATAAGCGTAACCACCAACAGCAAGAGGGTAATGCTCAGCGATTCGGTAAAAGCGGCATTAACCGCTGCCTTGGACTTGCTCACCCAAACGATCCAATCGATATCAGGGATGGCTTTGTAAGTAATCAGCTCTTTTTGCTTAGAGTTGCTTAGTTCGTAAGTTCCTTCCCCTTGCTTCTGAGCCCGTGCGTCTGCAACGACTGGCTCCTGAGATAAATCCGCCAACTTTTCAGTCAACGCGCTATTAGGATGATAGATGGGCTTGCCCCCATGATCCAGCACAACGGGATACGCTTCTTTGCCGTAATCGTATTTCGTCACAAGCTCCTTGATCGGCGTAAGCTCCAGCACAGCGAGCACGAAACCATCAGGCTGCTTATTTCCTTTATAGATGGGTACCGCAATCGCAACAGCCGGCTGATTCAACCCCTCAGGACCAAGGAACAGTGACGAGATAATCGTATTTTGCGCGGTTTGCACCCGTTTGGTGTAGTCCCGATCCTTCACATCAGTACCTATCAGCGAATCATTCGCTGTGTTATGCGTAGCCTTGATCAGGCTATTAGGGTCAACCACATATATGCCTGAGAAACCCGCCAAATTCTGCTGCAGCGACTGGAGCTTCAACGTCAAGCTCTCGCGCGTCCGAAAGGCCGCATCCGAGGCTGAAATCGTGGCCGCCAGCGTTTCAACCGCGTTGCGGTGGTAGTACATATAATCCTGCACGGCGTCACCTAGCCGGTAAGTCGTCAACTGCTGATTCCGATTGGACTCCTGCGTAATATGTGTGATTTGGGAGACCTGAAAGGAGCCAAGAATCAGGATCGGAATCATCGCCATGATGGCAAACGTTACTGTCAAATGTGATCGCATGGAATAATGCTTCAAAACCGTTCCCCCGCCCTTCCTTGATCTCTCTATTTTATCATTAGAAAAAATGTAATGAAAATGAAATGTGTTTTTCATCTGCTTTTAATGAACTAGGCCTATAATAAGTCTCAACCCCCCTTTAAAATATATATACTTAGACCCGCAGCCCGTTGCTGTGGGTCTCTTTTTTTTACCCGTGAGGTGCTTGGATCCCAGGGTCGACCTTGCTATAATGTATAGATACTAAACAAAAAGGGCGGCTAAACCATGGATAAGGATCTCCTCATCACGTACAAATTTCGCGAAATCAAGAATGCTCTCTCTTCCTATTTGACGCAAGTGCTTCCCCCTTTTCACGTTTCACCGATCATGATGTATGCGCTCGAGTTTCTGCGCAAGCATCCCGATTGCATTGCCGTCGATATTGCGAATGAATTCGGGCTGACCCGTGGAGCGATTACGCAGCTGCTGGATAAATTAGAAGAGCAGGAGCTTGTGATTCGTAAGCCCCATCCTACTAGCCGCAGAAGCCTGTTGCTGCAAGTTACGGATAAAGGAAATGCGCTGATAAACGACATCCTAGAGGCGTATAATAACAAAATTGAACAGCTCTTCACGCCTTATACCGAAGATGAGCTAGCGCAGCTCAAGAAGCTTTTGGAGAAGCTGCCGCTATAGCGCGAAGATCCCGACCTTACCCACGTTGGGATTTTTTTAATGACTTGACTATTCTGTTGAATCAACATACTGTATAGTTATTAAATAGTTTATGACATTAACATTTGGAGTGATTAACTATGAGCAAAAGCAAAGTTATCGCGATTACCGGCGCATCGTCAGGCATTGGTCTTGCGACGGCCCTGAAATTTGCAGAATTAGGCTGGACGGTTTATGCGGGAACGCGATATGTCGAACGTGATCAGGAGCAGCATGGGCACCATGCGAATCTTCATTTTTTGGAGATGGAGGTTACGAGCCCTGAGTCGCTGGAGAAAGCTTTTGCTGTGATTGACAATCATCACGGTTACTTGGACGTTCTGTTCTGTAATGCTGGTTTTGGTTATTTAAGAGCATTAGGACAAGCAGCGATGGAAGATATTCATCGTGTTTTTGATACGAATGTGTATGGAGTTATGCATACGATCCGCGCTGGATTGCCGCTTTTGCGTAAATCGGATGCTGGTCATTTGGTAGCAACAACAAGCGTTGGCGGTCTAGTTGGACAACCCTTCAACGAAATTTACTGCTCAGCTAAATTTGCCGTTGAAGGCTTATTAGAAAGCTTAGCTACTTACTACAAGCCAACATTCAACATTGATGTAACACTGCTTGAGCCTGGTGCGATTGCAACTAATTTTAACCAGACCGTCCTTGGACATGTTCAACAAACCGGAGGCATTCTGGAGGATGAATATAAGCCGATTATCACGCAATATTTGGACGCCTTCTCCAAACGGAACTCCGTGCCTCAAACGTCAGAATCGGTTGCCGAAGTCATGGTGAAGCTGATGGACATGGAGCCTAAACCTCTGCGCATTCGCACTTCGGAGGCCGCGGAAGCTTTTGTCCAGTATAAAGTGAGCCAAGACCCTACCGGTTTGGATGGTATGCTGAACACACGTAAGCTGCATTTGAATTTATAAAATAAATCAGGACCCGCCCTAACCGTTCAACGGATCAGGCAGGTCCTTTTCTTTTTGCACATTTTACACATGCGCAATTAGCTGGCCTTCTTTGACGACAACGTCATAGGCGGTTAGGCTTTTGGTCGGCACGTTCAGGCATGCCCCAGAGTGGAGATCAAACGTCCAGCCGTGCATCGAACATACGAACTCCCCTTTTTCAGCCTCCACAATAGCGCCGGCATGCGGGCATCGGCTTGACACGAGCCGGTATGTAACTTCATCTTCGGCTTGTATTAACCAATACAAGTTTTTATCGAATACGACTTCTGCGGGCAGCTTGGTGAAGCTTTCCTCTGGCCCGAGCAGGACTTCTTTCATGTAGACACCCCCCTGTTCATTATTGTTCCAACATACAGTTTACTACATTTTCGACCTTACATTTATCATCACGTTGGACGAAATCCAACGAACTGGCCGATTAAGCGGCAAAATCCCGCTTCCCATTGGATGATTTCCAACGGGATCACCTGATTTCTCGTGAACTTGCCCCCTTTTTTGACATCTCATTGGAATCCATCCAACGTGATGATCAAACGGACCCGCTTTATGCCTATTTGGTTGGAAAACGTCCAATGAAACTCATAACACCCACACACGCTCCACCTCAAACTCCGGCAATCTTCCACTCACACACATAATTTCCCACAATGTTACGATAGGATGTCCATAATCTTGCGGTACATTTAGGTTGTAAGGGAGAGACACTCACCTACATACCCCAAAATTGAGAGGAGTTTTCTACTATGAAAACACAATGGAAACGTCGCGCAAGCCAAGCTAGTCTGCTAGCTTTTATGGTAACAATGGCTTTCGGAGCTGTCGGCGGCGCATCAGCGGCTGACGCTACTACAACGGATACCAAAGCAAGTATCGCTGTCACATCAGCAACTCCGGTGATGGCAACCAGAGCGGTTCAGCTGCACACAAGCTCAGGCCTACTGCTGCAACCAGCTCACGAGCGCAATTATTTGAAGCTGCTGGTGAGCACCTACGCTCCAGAGAGCTTGGCTGAATGGAAGCAAGCGTTAGAGGATCGGAAACAAGCTGAGAGCGAGATGCCGAAGCCTGCATTTGCCAAAACAATGGTGATCAAAGGCACTGCTGCTGCAATTCCGACCTCACCGGGTACTTTTGAGAATAAAATCTTCAAACTTGATCCTGCTCAGCCGGCTCCAACTTTACCTGATGGTGAAGCAGCTCAACTAGTTCCAAGCAAAGAAGCAAAGATGCTCACTATTATCAAAGACGGCGTGGAAGCTGCAACCACTATCCAAGCACTACCACTTGAGGGAACAGCTATCTCTGGTGATATAATTAAAGCAGAACCATCCGAAGCATTCAAACGCCAGCAAAAGCTAACCGAAGCTGTAGAAGCTGACGATGCAGCTGCCATTCAAAGCCTGCTGCCTGAGCTGCTCACGGATTACAAAAAAGAAACGGAATCGCTGCGCAACCTTGCCAAAACACTGAAAGAACATGCTGCAAAAGCAGACGAGAAAACAGAAGAGAGAGCTGAAGAATCTAAATAACCTTTTAAATAGATAAAAAGCAAGTTGACCTTCCGGTGGACCGAACGCAAAATGCTGCGAACGGCTCCACCTTTTCCCCATAGCTGAGTAGAAAGAAGGAGAATTATATATGTATCGCATTTATTTAGTGGAAGATGAAGAGCATCTGAGGGGCGTTCTCGCTGCCTATTTGGAGAAAGAGGGGTGGCAAGTGCGTTCGTTCGCTGACGGGACCTCGGCAAGATCCGCCATATCCGAGCGGCCGGACTTGTGGGTCCTCGATATCATGCTCCCGGGGGTAGACGGCTATCAACTCATGCGCGAGATTAAGGCGGATCAGCCAGCGCAGCCCGTTATTTTCATATCAGCGCGAGACGCGGATATCGATCGGATCATTGGCCTAGAAATGGGGAGCGACGACTATTTGGCCAAGCCTTTTTTACCTCGCGAGCTCGTCATTCGCACTCGCAAGCTGCTGGAACGCGTATACGGCGGGCATCCTGCCGGCATGATACCAGCAGGGCTGGAACGCCGCACGAAGCTGAACATAGCTCCCTATCTCATCGATGAGCAAGCGCGCACAGTAACAGCAGAGGATGGCAGCAAACTGGAGCTTACCTCCAAGGAATTTGAGCTGCTGCTATATTTAGTTGGCCATCATGGCCAAGTGCTAGAGCGTGAACAAGTGCTCCGAGCTGTTTGGGGGATCGACTACTTCGGAACTGACCGGGTCGTGGATGATTTGGTACGCAGGCTTCGCCGCAAGCTGCCAGAGCTGCGATTAGAAACCGTATACGGATACGGATATAGGATGGTGAAAGCATGACGCTTCGATTAGGACAATGGCCGCTTGCTATGAAGCTATGGGGGGCATTCGCGGCTTTAACGCTGCTCATTTTCACGCTGCTTGCCGTTCTGCTGCCTTGGACGTTGAAGGGATTTTTTACAGAGCAGCTGTACGATATTCTACTAGATACGCAAAGTGGGCTTCGGATGGAAGCAACGACGTTGACATCGCCTACCCTAACACTGGCTACAAAAGGGATAACCGGGGTAAAAACAGATATCATGACGGATATAAAAACATTAACCCCTGCCGATACGCTACCACTCAGTGTCTCTAAAATTGAAGCCTTACCGGCAACGGCAACGCTGCAGACTAGCGGCACAATCCCTGGCATCCCTCTGGAAGCCTCAATTGCAACGAAGGTGATGTCTCCCTTTACAGCAAATCTGAGCGCGCCAGCCATCCGGCATTTTACGATTATCGGAACCCAAGAGGCACAGACACTTAACAATGCTTTCACAAGCGGGGAGCCCTTCATACAAGCCATGGAGCAGGATGCTTATGCCCAAAAGCTGCCCGTTGCCAAGTACACAACCAGCATTGATAAGAAAAGTATCTTTTATGTGATTCGAAAAGAGGTCGTCCAGGGCCAGCCCGGCTTTATCGTCTCATATGCCTGGGGCAATTACCGCAATGACCTAGTCATGACCATGTTCGGCAGACTTATGTTGATGATGGTTGGCCTCATCGTGATTTCATGGCTGCCCTGTCTCATCATCGCCCGCTACTTCACACGTCCACTCGTGCAGATGGAACGTCACGTTGGACGCATGGCTGAGCGTGATTGGCATGATCCGATTGAAACCGGGCGCAAGGATGAAGTGGGACGTCTTGCCAAAGCCATCGAAGCGATGCGGCAGCGTCTCGTGCGCCAGGACCGCGCGCAGCAATTTTTCCTGCAGCACACTTCTCACGAGCTAAAAACCCCTGTCATGGTTATCCGCAGCTATGCGCAGTCCATCCTCGACGGGGTTTTCCCGAAAGGGACCTTGAACGAAAGCTTAGGCGTCATTCTGAAAGAAGGCGAGCGCCTGGAGAAGCGTATTCGCGACCTGCTGCTGCTCAATAAGCTGAATTATGTCACTGCTCGCGAGAAGCCTTTCCGCTCCTTTAAGCTCCATGAGGTCATCGAAGATGTGGTTGAAAGGCTGCGCTATCGCCGGCCCGAAATCGAGTGGGAGATGGAGCTCCCCCCTGCCACCTTGCATGGCGACCCCGACCAATGGAAGATTGCCTTGGAGAATATGCTCGATAATCAACTCCGCTATGCCAAAAGCGGCATCCGGATTATCCTCACATCGCCAGCAAGTGGCGAGGCCAAGCAAGCTGCAGCCCATTTCTCGCAGCTGCAGATCAGTAACGATGGTCCGCCGCTCGATCAAACGATCGCGGACAGCCTCTTTGAGCCCTTCCGCTCTGGCGGGGACGGCCAGTTCGGGCTCGGTCTTGCCATCGTGAAGCAGATCATGGACCATCACGGCATGACCGTGCGTGCCGCGAACGAGCGGAACGGGGTTTCCTTTTATCTGGAGCCTGGGGGAGCGGCGCAAAAGGATGGTAAGCCCAAGGTGCCGAAGGTTTCCTGAGGCTGCTTGGGGGCTGCTGCTGCGAGAAGCTGGTGGTGATACCGGCGTCGAGAGGCTGGCAAGCAAATAAAGAGGCTCTCCCAAGGTCATCATGTGACAGAGGGAGAGCCTCTTTATTGAGTTTTTGAGACAGCCTCTTCAGATTAACGGGAAATACTACCGCTATTTCGTGAAGTAACGCCAGCTAAAACAAGAATAACTGGAATTTCTCCTGTTAATGGTGGCGATTATGCTAGAAAGCGGAGCTGTCGGAGAAAAATAACGGTTATTTTTCCAGTTAATTGGATTTTCAGACGAGAATTGATTGAAATAACGGGAGAATTTCCCGTTAGGAATCCAATCAAGCTTAACATGGCAAGTTCCTCCCACGTGAAAGGTTCAGCAAAGGGGTCTGAAGCTTAATAACAGCACTTTAAGCCGCTGCTTTGCTCTGATTGCGGCTCATTACCCAGAGTGTCAGCCAAATCACGATGAAGCCAGCGAGCTGGCCTACGGTTAGCTTTTGCCCAAATACAAGCCAGTTCACACAGACGCCAACCGCCGGGAAGGCCAACTCAGCCAAAGTTGCAAAGAATGCCTTGGTCGAGGTCAGCCCCTTATAATAGAGGAGCATGGAGAGCAGGCCCGGGAAAAACGCCTGGAACAGCAGGTTCACAGCTATTAGTGTCAGACCACCGCTCGTTCCGGTTACGTGCCAAGCATCGCCGCTTGCAATAAGGACAACCGTCAGCAATGGAATAGCGAGCAGGAATCTGAGCGAAGTAACGATGGGGAAATCCAGCTTTTTCTGTAATAAGAACTTGCCCATGACGGTCGATCCGCCCCATAATCCAGCTGCAAGGATCGAGAATAAGCAGCTTATCGTCCCCAAATCTTTGAGACCCATCTCTGGCGACGAAAAGCCGAATGTCAGCAAATACGTACCAAGCAGCGCCACTGCAATATAGGTAAAAAATTTAGAAGGCAGCGTCTCTTTGAGCATCACGCGAGCCAGAATGATAGCGAACAAGGGCTGTAATTTCTGTAATAGCAGTATCGCGTTCGCATTGCCGTGCGAGAATGCAGCTGTAAATAAGATGGTCGCAATCGCCGAACCGCCCCATGAGATGAACAGCAAAGCGCCGATGACTCCTAGCGATAGCTTGCCGATCAAGGTTTTACGGTACTTCACCAGTACCGGCAGCGCATAGCAGGCAAGAAGCAAATGCTCAATAAACACGATTTGCGCTGAAGTAAAGCTTTTTAACAGTAAGATCCTGAAGAGTGGGTCGAGCCCCCAGAGCGTAGCTCCAAGTGCCACATACCAAACCCCGCTGATGCCGCCTGAGCGCGTTGAGATCACATTCGCGCCCTTTGTTCCTAGCTTAAATACATTTTCCAATTCAAAAACCTCCCACAATTGAGAGACTTTGAGCCTAGCTCAAAGATCCCTATATGATGTTTTGAATTGAACCTCCTGAAAGAGACAATGCCCCCGCTCTTATACGCAGCGGGGGCATTGACAAACAGACCTGCCAAAACCTAAGTTTTGAACAAGCTGTTATTCATCTTCTCCCATCCGGACTATAACCGTCGGCCTTGGATTCTCACCAAGTCAGTCCCAGCCTGCTTAACAGGCCGGGAGTCGCGGGCTTGAGATACATACGCACGTATCCTCACCGCCGGTAGGGAATTGCACCCTGCCCCGAAGATTCAATTATGAAACTTTATGTTTCACAAGTGTCCTACCAACAGTTCACTTACAAAACATAAGTAATATTATTCATGAATATTAGCACCATAAAATGAAAAAAGCAAGGATTTTTCATTCCCGCTTAAGCTAAGAAATTCCTACTCATTTTCCGATAAATAAAATGTTAGCTTATCATTCATAATCATTCATAGAGGAGGAGACTCATGGACATCTCTGCGCTTTCAATGCCCATAGCCCAGAACAACTTAGCTCAAGCTGTGCAAATACGTGTTCTTGACATGGCTAAAGACCAATCAACACAACAAGCTCAGCAAATGGTTCAAATGATGCAACAAAGTGTTCAACCCAATTTGGGTGGGAATCTGGACATTAGTGGCTAGTTTTACATGTAGGAGAAGGAGAATTAATGATTAATTCTCCTTCTTTTTCTTGTTGCTGCTGACCACAAACTTACTATTGATTCATCTACTTCATTTTAGAAATCGGAATATGGAAATACAGAATCAAGAAAACCACTCCCGTAAAACATAGCAACCACGACCATAACGGTCTCGTAAAATGCAGGCGCAGTCCAATGAACATGAAAACCCAGACGGCAATAGACCACCCAAAATTCCAGTTATTATCATATTCAAGCAAATTTATTAGTAGGAATAGTCCTTCAATGCAGGCAAAAATAGCCGACCAAATGGCGATATAAACGACTTGTTTCAGCGGTCGCGACTTAAAAGGATATTTGTGGAGGTACACCATCACAATGCAGGGAAGATTAGTAAACGCAATTAGAAAATCCGCGATTGTATGATTAGGCGTTACAGCGGTTTTATGAAAAACCCAAAGCGAATAATTATAACTTAGAAGGCTAACGAGAAAATCCACGCAGATGGCAAAAAGAATAGTTGGATAGTAGGTCTTCCAATTTCTCCAATCCCCGAAAAACCAAGCTGCAATTAAGCATAACAAGGCAATGATTACAGGCAGATATGAACCAATCAACTCTGTTATGTGACCCATCACTTAGCTCCATTCCATCAAACTTGCGCTGCCTGCGTTCAAATAGGTGCTCCTGCGGTTATTATTTCTATAATTGTTGATTCATATGAAACAGATACCAATTAACTTACAAATCTGTTTATTTACGCCGTTTTTCGTCTTAGCATCAGCTGTTTCAGGCTGTCCAGATTCGCACAAATCGTACCAGCGATGACGATTATCACGCCCACAGCCGTAACCCAAGTGATGGTTTCCCCATAAAATAGGACCCCCACGGCCAGGGCAATCAGCGGAGAAATGTACAGCCATGTAGCTGGAAAAACCGGATTCGTTTTCGCCACTAACCAATAGAACAGACTGTGTCCCACCATGGAGCCAATCACGATTAAATAGAGCAGCGAGCCTGCCGCCTTTGGAGAGAATAGACTTTGAACTTCCACATGCTCGGTAAACAATGAAAGAATCAGGAGCAGCAACCCTCCGCAGATCATCTGTGCCGCGTTCAGCGCAATCGGCGATGCCTCCGGGAATTGCTGAATGACCTTCTTGGAGTATAGGGCTCCCATACAATAGAACAGTTCTCCGACCAGAATCGCCACGCTCCCGATCACCCAAACGAGGTTCGCGGATACGGCAAGTTGTGGCAGCAATAGGATGATAATCCCTGCAAAGCCGAGTATGCAGCCAAATACCGAAAGCATTGTCGCCTTCAGTCGCAACACGAACGTTTGCAATATGAGAATCATAATGGGTCCAGTAGCCGATAATACAGCCGCAATCCCGGAAGACACATATTGCTCCGCCCAATACAAGGTTGAGAATGTGACAAATGTGAGACCGATGCCCGTAAGCAGCATCTCTTTGCGAAATAAAAGAGCTACGGTAGCTTTTTTGCGCCATAATAACCAACAGAACACAAGCAAGCCTGCAATGAAAAACCTCAAGCCTGCTGAGAAAAATGGCGGTGCTGAGGCATCTACCCCTACCTTGATCGCCAAAAATGTCGTGCCGAAAATTAGACATACAAGCAAATAATTAAAAATAATCATGACTGTTCCCCCTCTTGGTATGTATCATACTAGGTAAGTAACAGAACAGATGTATGATACTAGAACAGTTTTCCAAGGTATGCTTTATGATAGAGTAAACAGAGGGGGGATATGGGATGAAAGCTCCGGGATCATCTGGAAAAGAAGCTAACCTGCTTTTCAGACAGGCTTACGAATATATTGTAACCCGCATGGATCGCGGCGAGTGGCAAGCTCATGACAAGCTCCCCTCCATCCGGCTGCTTGCCCAAGAGCTGAAGGTGCACAGGCTAACCGTTTTTCGCGCCTATCAGCTGCTGAAACAAAATGAGAGAGCTTACGTCAAAGAGAAATCCGGTTACTACGTAAGTCCCAGCAAGACGGAGAAGCAAGTCTCTACGGTGCACGCGGAAAGCAATCGTTCGCTCACAACGTACAGCGCTCTAAAAAACTCCTTGTCAGAAATTCAGCAAATACCTGTCACGTACCAATTCTCGCAAGCATTGATTGATCCCAACTTGCTGCCGAATCTCTTTTTGTCCGAACATGTGAAGAAGGTTTTCGACATCTACCCCAAACTCATGGGCACCTACTCCAGCGCCCAGGGGGATGAGGAGCTTCGCGAGTATCTCTGCCGTTACATGGTTCGGCATCATAACCTCCAGCTCACTGTCAGCGATCTGTTGATTACCACTGGGGGTCAGCAGGCCATTGACCTCATCTCGCGGATCTACATCCGGCCTATGGATCCGGTCCTGGTTGAGCGGCCGACGTACAGCGCTGCACTTGATATTTTCCGCCAGCAGGGGGCGCGGTTCATTCCTGTCGAAATCACCCCGGACGGCTATGATCTGGCGAATCTTGAGAGGCTTATGGAGAAGCATAAACCGCGACTTTTTTATATGAATCCTACCTTTCATAATCCGACGGGCTACACGGTTCCAGCCGCACAGCGCAAGCAGCTCGTTGAACTGGCTGAACGCTACCGCTGCTTGCTGATTGAAGATGACGCCATTCATGAGATGTACTTAGACCAGCCTCCTCCTCCGCCCATGCTGACTTATGATACGGAAGGATGGGTCGTGTATCTCCGCAGCTTTAGCAAATATATCGCGCCCGGACTTCGTATTTGTGCCGTTATGGGTGGCCAGCACGTCATCAAATCGCTCATCACCGCCAAATCATTAGCTGACAACGGCACACCGCTCGTCAATCAGAAAATGTTCCTGCATTACTTCGAATCACCTCGGATGCAGCAGCATCTAGAGAAACTGCGCATCGCCCTGCTGATTCGCAAAGAAATTGTAGAACAGGAGCTAGCCTCCACTGGATGGCGCTGGGTTAGCCCCCAAGGAGGCTTCAATCTGTGGCTCCAGCTCCCGGACCACATCCCAGTCGACCAGCTGCTGGAGGAGTGCCTTCGGCAATCTGTCTCCTTCATTCCTGGAGTGATCTGCGATCCGCTCAAAGAGATGCGCTCTTGGATCCGTTTGAGCTATTCCTTCGTGAATGAAGAGCATTTGCGCGATGGCGTTAGACGGTTGATTGGAATTGCAGGGAGCTATACGATTTGAATAGCGGGAAAATCTCAGGCTGTCGGGAAAGTGCCCTTTTTTTATATACGCTAAGAATGTTAGGTGCATGGGTAGCGGATTTTTCTTACTCTAAGCAAATGTCCTTTAAGCGTCATTAGCGATCATCTGCCAGTCCCAAAACGGCTTGTTATTCCGCTATTGCCGTCTGGAACGTGCGTGCTCTAAGCATTAAAACCGTCAAGGAGTGGCTCCCAGACGATGGATAACTTATCTCAATAATCAATTTTTCGAAAGAATAACACGGAATATGAAATGCGAGACTCCCTGGTAATGAACCAACTTTATACTTAAGCATCCTTTAGGCGCATGTAAGCGATACCGTTGGTTTGACTCCGTGGGCGCTCCTGATCATGGCTTCCAGCAGTGACTATAATTGTACCGCAGCAGCTAAGCCAAACTACAGATTGTGCCTCTTTCAAGGCAAGTCTGTTCATATTCTATTGTTTTCATATATTCACTTTCACGGATTTAGGTATTTATTAACAATAACTTCCTAACTATATTAATCTGGGATAATATAATATATATTGTATTATTATGGAAACTATTGTATACTCAATTTGTAACTATTTACATATTATCCCAAAAATAGGAGGTGAACGAAAATGGTAATATCAAATAGAAAAGGTATTATGCTTTGGACTGTAGCAGGTCTTGCGGCTTGCTTAGCCTTCATACTTACTCAAGGTATTCTTTTCCAACTATATGGATACGTAAGTTGGACTGGGGTAGGGTATGCTGCTGTTAGTCAGATTTTAAACATTATTTTGACTGGCTCATCCATTTATTCTGCCGTCGTTGCAATTGTTGGTGTGTTCTTGGGTGGTCCATGCTGTTGTATCCCTATAAGTATTTATGATAAGTATAGGGTTACATGTCCTGCAATTTTCAGGACATGTAACCCTATTATTAGGATGAAGGAAGTGTTCCAATATAGCTAAATTTTTGAAGTTAAGAAATTGTCTATACCTTTCTATTCTTGTATACGTGACTGGTTGTATAATAGGTAGCCTTATTACTCTGATCCTACATATGGATATCGGCAATCTATCTTTTATCAAAAAAGATTCCACTTGGACAACTCTTTTTTTACACAATTTGTATGTGAATGGATTATTAGTACTAGGGGGTGTTTTACTAGGTTTTCCTACACTGATCATTCTTTTCGTAAACAGTATAATTACTGGATTTCAATTTTCTCAATCATTCCTCACAGGACAAATTTCTGAATTGCTTTTTGGCATCATGCCGCATGGCATTTTTGAAATCCCTGCCTCTATACTTAGCGCAGCTCTCGGATTTCAAATATTCGGCTTTATTTACACCCGAATATTTGGTAAGAATAGCGCCTCTTGGGATTTCTTCAAATTTGCAAAGAAATGCGTTCTTATCATTTTATTAACCTGCATTGCGGCTATGATGGAAGTATTTGTACAGCTTTATAGTACAACCTAAATTGATTAGAAGGTGAATTCATTAATATGCAGACTGAGTTAGTCAACCAAGAAACAAGTCCAAATCAATCTCCAAATCTAATAGGGTTTCTACATAGTCCTGTTGAACACATAAAGCGGTTAAAACATAAGGCTCCTATTTTTAAACCGTTTATTATCATTTGCATAATCAGTATGGTCTATACTGGTGTCATTTCATACTTAAGTGTCCCCGATCAGTCACTGATTGAAGCTTCAAATGCAATCCATTCCTCACTGCCAAGATTAAAGCTGACAACTAGCATCTTAGCGGGACTATTTTCCATAATTCCATTATTTTTTTCTTTGTTGATTATGGCCATTCTACTGAAATTATTTCTTGTATTTACTCATAAAGAGTTATCATTTAAAACGATTTTTTCACTTAATATCCATATGAGTGCAGTTACTCTTCTGGCAAGCACAATAAATCTGCTTATCAATGGAATTACATGGAGTGGGCAATATTTATCCTATACCAATCTAGGCAGACTATTTATTAATAATTCAATATGGTATGTATTATTTATGGCATTAGATCCTTTTGCGATTTGGGTAAATGTCTTATTGGCAATAGGACTACATTATCTTGCAGGATCGACTAAAGTACAAATTGTGATCGTAATTTCCATTGTTTTTCTATTTTCTATCGCTGCAAATACAATTTCACTAATAAAACTATAGAAATCACCTGCAGGAGATGAATGCAACTGATGATACCAATTCTGACCTCCTACATAAAAATTCGGTTATTATATTATACTTCCCATAGATTTCATTTCCTTACCCAATTGATGCATCAATGGTTTGGAATTAATTTAACAAGAAATGCGACCATCGCCTCCATGATCCTGCTGACACTTTTGAAATATGGTTTAATTGGTGTCGGATTATTTATTTTCATCCAGAAAGGCAAAGTATATCTCAGTAACTGGGAGCTTGTGTGCACTACTTATCTTTTACTGTTTTTATCACCTGTAATAGGAAATCTAGGATTGGTAAAAAGAGTGCTCGCCCCTGTTGATGAAATCTTGCTAAGTACTAGTCCTTTAAGTAATAGACAAATATTTTTATTTAATTATACGGTATCTTTTGTAACTAAAAAGCTACCGGAGATTCCCTTCATGATTATGCTGACGTTTGTTGTATGGTATAACGTGGATGTCCTGTCATGGAGTTTTTGGATATTTTCGATACTTTTCTACGTGACAGCACAAGTTATATCATTCTGTCTAATGATATCGCTGTGCCTCCTTCAAGTTAATCGTTATCGCAAAGGGTATAGATGGGGTACATTCTTATACGTTATGTTTTGTGGAATGCTCATGTTTTTCATTAGTTTTTTTATCTCAAAAACGATTTTCAGTTGGTTAACTTCGACACCGGATATTAGGGATGTTTTTTCTATGCCGCTCTTTTTAAAACACTTTTTTCAAACGGTTCGGGTTATCCTTCAATTCAAACAAAGTCTGTTAACACCTGATCTTGTAGCAGCTAAAGCATCAATTTATTCTCTAGATATATCTTTATTATTGTACTTAATTTTGTATATAGGTATTGTTGCACTTATGTTTGCTATATTGTTTTATTATCGTGCAGGCTTCTGGTATCGAACATCGTGGCGCATCGAAGTTTCCCAACACAAAGATTGGTTATGGTTGCTTGAAAGGATCTTTCTACTTTTAGCCCGTGATATTCATACACGAATTCAAATCAAACAATTGTTAAGAAATCGCCTGCAAATCGCATCAGATTATGCGTTTTTTTTCTTTAACTATTTTAATTATCTGTGGATTGGAATTGCTGCCGGACTATACCAAATTGATTTCACCGAATACCCTCTAATCAGACTTATTTCCTTATTTATGCTTTTCAATATTGTTGCTCGGGATTCCTTCGGCGGTGGTGTGATTTGGTTTCCGGGAATGATGAAATTTGATAGCGATGGAAGAGCCTTGCAGCTTTATCGTATTTCAGGCGAAAATTTAATTCATGTATATAAAGCAAAGATTAAAGTTCAGCGTTGGCTTGGGTCCCTGGATTTTTTGATCATGTTTTCCGTGCTTGTCTATATATTAAAACCCAGTTTAGTCGAATGGCCATTTATTATTAGTCTATGCGCAATGAATTTTTTCTGCATTCCTCATCTTAAGACAGTACCCAGTCTCATGTTTCCACGCCTTACACGTCAGCATTACACTGAGAATGAAGATTACTTGGAAGCAACGCTTTGGCAAGAAAATATTGAGAAGAAAACGCAACAAATATTTTTTCTTATCGGGCTATTGTCTTTAGTTGCTTTATTAATTCTACATGTAGATACAACTCTTGTTTACTGGATTGGCTCTCTCATCTATACGCTCTGCTTGATATGTGGTTTATTGGTTTTCCATGTCCTGCTCGAAAGGCAAAAAATAAAAAGCAACGAATTCCCTATGTAATAAAAATCAGAGGTGAGACATGCTTGTCATTCGTGATGTAAACAAATCATTTAATAATAAACTTATTCTACAGCACATAAATTTATCAATTGCTCCAAGAGAAAAGGTCGCCATCATTGGTAGAAATGGTGCAGGCAAGACCACATTATTCAAGATGATTGTCGAATCCTTGAAATCTCGCAAATTACCCAAATTGATTCTTTTTTAGATAAAAATGTTGCCGATCTTTCAAGCGGTATGAAAAAGAAATTATCGCTCACAGCTGCAATTATCCATCGACCGAAACTAATTATCATGGATGAGCCATTCAACGCGTTAGATGTAGCCTCACATTCATTATTTTACAAAATTCTACTCAACTCTGAGAGTGCTTGTTTATTTACAAGCCATATTCCGGAAACGATTTATGAACTTGCTGAGCGTATTTATGTGCTACGAGATGGTCAAATATGCCCCGAGGCTACCTTTAAACATCAATTCACACAGTTCGAACAATTCAAGGATTGGTTTATATATCAAATAGAAGACTAATGTAATCCTATGGAGGTCAGTTCATGAAACTTTTTTTTGCATTCTTTAAAAAAAAATTAATTCAGGATATGCTTGACCCAAAAAAATTGATATTGTTGGTAATTGTTTTTCTTACCACTTTCATCACTTTTAATACCTCTCCTGTAGGTTTATCTAAGGGAACAATAGTTAGCATCTACATTATTGTACTTATGCTTTTTTATACTCTGACAGCTTGGATAAAGTATAAAAAATCCCGCAAACAAAAATGATAGCCTTGAGGATAACGGAATGAAAAAAAATACATTTCTTATTGTAGGAATACTAACAATCGCAGCTATAATTACAATTAATCTAGTTGTATCAAATAAAAAGAAGTCATCTTTATCAAATTCTCCTTCGGTGAAGATAACACAAGTAAAAAAAGAGCGAATTTCAGATACATTGATAGCTTCTGGTATCATTATTCAGAAAGAAGAAGAAAAAATTAATTATGATGAATCAAAAGGAAATATCACACATTGGTATGTTCAAGAAGGACAACAAGTACAAAAAGGTACAGCATTATTTCAATACGACGGCGAGGATTTAAAAAACCAAAAACAGCGGCTTGAAATTACTGGATCACGTTTAGCTCTTCAAATAGAACAAACCCGGAGCCAAATAAAACAATTAAATGCTCAATTTAAAGAGAGTGTAAAAGATTCTACTGATTTGAATAAGACTATTAATAAATCACTAGAACAACAAGAAAGTTTAGAGAGAGAATTAAAGCTATCAGAACTAGAAATACAGCAAAACGAAATGGAAAAGGATGTATTAAACAAAAAGTTAGATCAGTTAGTGGTAAAAAGCACGATTTCAGGAATAGTTAAAAAAATCACTCTGCCAAGAACAGAACAATCTGGTTTAAATCAACAACTAAGTATCTATATAGTCTCCAGTAATCCATTTCAGGTTCAAGGAAATATATCTGAATTTGACTCTGTTTACGTCAAGGAGGGTCAACAGGTCGTGGTGAAACCAAAAGTATTATCTAATCAGGACTGGAAAGGCATTATAAAACATATCGATTTAACCCCGATAACAGACAGCTCGATAAGTACGCTAAACAAGAGTAATCCCGTTGTTACCTCTTATCCCTTTATTGTTGAATTATCAGATACTCAAGAAGGGCTTCAAGATGGTTATCATGTTGCATTAGAAATTCACATCAAGGACAAAGAAAACGTCCTCACCATACCGAATGATGCTGTTCTGATTCAAGATCAAAAAGAATTTGTCTACATCGTTGAAAATGGAAAATTATATAAGAAAACGATAGAAACAGGCCTTACGAATGATTTGATTAAAGAAGTAACGACTGGAGTTCATGAAGGCGATATGGTTGTTCACAATCCCCTTCCTGGGTGGAAGGACGGAATGGAAGTGCTGACGGATGATACAGCTTCTTAATATATATAAAGGTTACCAACTCCATTCAACTGAAGTACCTGTTTTGAAGGATATTTCTCTTACAATTGAAAAGGGAGAATTTGTATCTATTATGGGTCCGTCAGGTTCGGGCAAATCGACACTTATGAATATAATAGGGCTGCTCGATAGAATAAATTCCGGTATATATAAATTGAACAATCAAGATGTATCATTCTCTACTGATTACGAGCTTGCCTGGTTTCGAAACCGTTACATCGGATTTGTATTTCAACAATTTCAGCTTCTGCCAAGATTAAGTGCACTTGCTAATGTCGAGCTTCCTCTCATTTATGCAGGTGAGAAAAAAAGAGTTCGTTTAGAAAAGGCACACGCAGCTTTAGAAAAAATGGGGCTAGCCGAGCGAAAAACCCATTATCCCAATCAACTGTCCGGCGGACAAAAACAGCGCGTTGCTATCGCCCGCGCAATTGTTCATCAACCAGAGGTAATTCTTGCAGATGAACCGACCGGTTCTCTTGATTCAAAAACGGGAGAACAAATCATGGAGCTATTAACTTTACTTAATAAAGAAGGAAAAACGATTATACTTATAACCCATGAAAAGGAGATTGCCAACTTCGCGTTCCGACAAATCCATGTACGAGATGGTGAAGTAGTCGAAGACCGGAGGAACAATTCATTATGAACCTAGTTGAATGCACTAAGATGGCGTTAACTTCGCTGTATGCGCATAAGTTAAGATCACTTCTTACAATGCTAGGTATTGTCATCGGTGTCGCTTCTATAATCGCTATTGTTGCCATTGGAAAAGGCGGAGAGGCCGTTCTGAAATCCAGGTTCTCCGGATCAGGAAACAATACGCTAGAAATCCTTTATCGCAAGAAAAATATGGAGGACGGATTGGAACAATTAAGCCTGGAGAATCAATCTTTTTTCTTTACCAGCGATATCTCCGACCTCCGAAGATTACCAAATATTAGTAAGGTCATAACCTACAATTCATCAAATGCACCTATTTACTATTACAACCAAAAAGTAAACTCACAACTGATTGGGATTAGTGATGGTTACTATGATGTGAATCCTATAGAAATCATCGACGGCAGGGCCATAACAAGCAAGGAGATTGAACAAGGTCGGAAGGTCGTACTGATCAGCCAAGATTTGGATGTAAAGCTAAAAAAAAGAGGGCATGCTGTCGGAGAGATCATTGAAATGGAAGGAGCATCTTTTAAAGTTATCGGTGTCTATAAGGATGCGAAGAAAGGCTTGTTCGACTTTGGGTTAAAAAAAGTGATGGTCCCACTGACGGTTTGGCCTTCGCTTTATGGCACTGACGATATTCAATCATTAACTATTCAATCAACTGATGTAAATAGTCTGAGACAAACTGGAGAACATGCTGTGAATTTATTAAATATGAAACATAATCAGCTTAATAAAACCGATGGCGAATATTATATATTGAATCTTGAACAGATCCAACAATCTATATCGACAATCACCAATATCATGACAGGGATTATTGCCGGCATTGCATCCATCTCTTTAATCGTTGGGGGCATTGGGGTTATGAATATCATGCTTGTATCTGTGACGGAAAGAACAAGAGAAATTGGTATCCGCAAAGCCCTTGGTGCTACAAGAAAAAATATTCTAACCCAATTTCTCATTGAATCCATAGCACTTACCACTCTTGGAGGAAGTATTGGAATATTAATAGGAGTAGCCGGAGCTTATTCCGTATCCTTTTTTAGCAAGTGGCCTCCGCTCGTTTCGTGGCAAGTTATCGTTGGCGGCGTATTATTTTCCATGTTCATAGGCATTTTATTTGGTATGATCCCCGCAAACAAAGCTTCAAAATGGGAACCTATCGAATCGCTCCGATATGAGTAAAATTATGTTTCTTCTGTCTGTGGTGGAACTATAGGCCTCGTGCGCCATCCGGTATTCGAAAGGGATAACCCGCTCTAGCAATCAAGGATAACGACTTCGTCGTCCTTTTAGAACATACGCGTTGGTCAAAAGGGGTGTCCCGCAGGTCTGTAAAAAGACCATCCAGGCACCCCTTATTTTTATTAAGCTTTCACTTTTGCTTTAATTTCTTCAAGCGGCTTATGATTGCCGTATTTCGGATATTCACGTGTTGACGGTGCAGCCCACTGAACCGCATTGGAGATAACGCGGCGGATTTGCTCATTATAGTAAGTGCGGTAAGTCTCGTGACCTGGACGGAAGTAGAAAATTTTCCCGTTTCCGCGATTGAACGTACAGCCGCTGCGGAATACTTCTCCGCCTTCGAACCAGGAAACCATGATCAACTCATCTGGCTGCGGGATATCGAAGTGCTCCCCGTACATTTCCTCAGCTTCAAGATCGATGTACTCCCCAATGCCTTCCACAATTGGATGGCCTGGTGAGACAACCCAAATGCGTTCTTTTTCGTCCGCTTCACGCCATTTAAGGTCACAAGATGTCCCCATCAGCGTTTTGAACACTTTGGAGAAATGTCCGGAGTGCAGCACGATTAGCCCCATACCTTGCCACACACGTTTTTGAACGCGCTCTACGATTGCATCTTGCACTTCGTCATGCGCTTTATGTCCCCACCAGATAAGAACATCGGTGTTATTCAAAACCTCTTCAGTCAAACCGTGCTCAGCATCGTCAAGAGTCGCATAAGTGACATCTACATTCCCGCTGATGCCTTCGCCAATCGCTGTATGAATCCCGTCTGGGTAGGCAGCGCGTACTTTTTCATTTTCTTTTTCATGACGGTACTCGTTCCAAACCGTTACTTTAAGCTTCTGAGTCATCTTCTTATTCCCTCCAAGATAGCGTATTCATTCATACTGTGAGTATAGTCCGTCCATTCCCAGAATGAAAGGCAAGATTGTGCCTATTTATTATTCAATAGTGTCATCAGGAAGTAAACAATGTTATACTTTTTCTTGATAAACCTTACCTGCAACGACGATTTACATATTCAAAAATGTCCTACCCCATAGCGAGGTATACGTAACCATGGAACCCACACATAGTACTTTTTCCGAAATCGTGAACGAAGAAGTTATTTATCAGAACCCGCTGCTCTTCCTAAAAATATGGGAGCTAGGCTCCGACTCCGCTCACTTCGGTCCCCCAACGCCTTGGCGCTGGCATTCACATAGGCAGGTTGAATTCCTTGTCGTCACAGAAGGCTTCCTGGCTATTCAAACGAAGCATGAACATACCGTGTTATCCGCAGGAGATGTGATCGTATTAGGTTCCTCTCAGCCCCATCGGACATACAAGTACTCCGCTGGCTCCTTGCGGCAGATTGTTTTCCAAATTGATCTCAAGCAGCATTTTGACCTAAGTACGATGCCTTATCTGCACTGCTTCTCGGAGCTGACTCATCCGCTTGAGCAGTTCAACGAGCTTTTCCGAGGCAATCCGGCCGTTAAGCAAGCCGCTTATGAACTTATTCTGCAGATTTTCGAAGAGTCGCAATCCCGTAAAATTGGTTACGAGCTTGCCATCAGCGCGGCGATCAAGAACTTGCTGCTGCTTATGTTGCGCAATGACAACCGTGATCTGTCCGCACATGCGGAGGATTCAGGCATCGCCCGCTTACGCCCTGCGCTCGATTATATCGATAAGCATCTTGGCGAACGAATTACAGTTGAAGACGTCTGCTCCTTGCTCAATTTAAGCTATCATTACTTTATTAAGTATTTCAAAAAAGTGATGGGGATATCCTTCGTGGATTACGTGAATTACAAGCGCATCAAAAAAGCCGAGCGTCTCCTGCTAACAGGCGACCTCAGCATGATGGAAGTAAGCTTTGAGGTTGGCATCCTCAATATGGCGCAGTTCTACAAGCTGTTCAAGCGGCATAATCAGTGCTCGCCCAAAGAATTCAAACAACGCATGCGCAGCCAAACGGGGGTCGCCCCCCTCCTGGCGCAAGCGGATTAACCATCAGCCAGGCAGGAAGCCCTGCTGGCTGACAAACACACGCTCCTGCGGGAAATGCCGCAGGAGCTGTTCGTGCACGCGCTTATATGCATCCGGACTGTACCAGTCCGCAAGCCCCAGCGCGTCATAGATAGCGCGCACGCCGATGCGTGCCGTGCGCCGGCCCCCACTGCCATCGCCCATGAAGTAATCGTCGATGCACACCCGCTCCACGATGCCCGCAAGAAGCTCGGCGAACTGCTCCGAGCTTGGCAGCGCTGGCGCTATCGTGGCCTGCACGGGAATACCGCGAGCTGCCAGCTCGCGAAGGGCCTCTAGCCGCGCCGGGATCGGCGGCGCGGACGGGGTGAACGCTCGGCGGACATCCTCGCGGTCCGTCTCTACCGTCATGCTGACTCGGACACGGTCGCCGAGCAGCTCTAGCAAGTCCGCATCCCGCTTCACCAGCGGGCTGCGGGTCTGAAGGAACAAGAAGTCCGGCGGCTGCACGGACATCACCTCCAGGAGCGAGCGGGTGATCCGCTCCTTATGCTCGCTCGGCTGGTACGGGTCCGTCGCCGAGGACATGAAGATCGCGACCCGGCCTTTGCGCTTTGCTTTGGCCAGCTCTTGCTCCAGAAGAGCGGCGGCGTTGGCCTTCACATCGACCCAGGAGCCCCAGGCCTCCGTGCGGAACAGGGCCACCGGCATCTGTCTCACATAGCAATAGGAGCACGCAAAAGCGCAGCCGGTGTACGGGTTAAGCGTATGTGAATATCCCTCTAGAAAGCCGCTGGCTTTCGTGAGCAGCGTCTTCGCTAACTTGTGGTTCACCTCGGTCCGCATATTCGCACCTCCTCCCTTTTCTTCTGCTTACAAGCCGACCTTTTCCAGCACCAACAGTTTCTCTTTATTCGTAAGTCCGCCGCGATAGCCGGTTAACGCCCCATTCTTCCCGACCACGCGATGGCACGGCACCATGATAAGAACCGGATTGGCACCAATAGCTGTACCGACAGCTCTTACTGCGCTAGCTTTATCCAACTTCTGAGCGATATGTGAATAAGTTACCGTTTCACCATGCGGTATTTCATTTAATGCGCGCCACACGGTTTGTTGAAAATCGGTTCCACGTAGATCGAGTGGCAGTGTGAACGTTGTGCGCATGCCTTGCAGGTACTCCTCAAGCTGCTCTACATAAGGCTCTAATATGGCCTTATTCTCCGTCCAGCTATAATCAGGGAAACGATTTTTGGCCCACTTGGTTAAATCAGACCACGCTTCTGGATCCGCTGCGCCTTGCTCAGCATCTCCCGCCTGATATTGCAGGTAGATCAGCCCGTCGTCCGTTGCTGCGATCAAAAAATTGTTATCCAATAAACGAGCTACGCCCCAATAAATGGGTTTAGCCGATGTCTTCGCTTCTATTGTTTGCATCCAAGAACCCTCCTCGGTTATGGTTAGATGGTGGAAGATTGACGAAATTCGGATGGAGTGACACCTGTCTTTTTCTGAAACACGGTGGCAAAATGAGCCGCATTCGCAATTCCTACCTGCGCACCGACGACATTCACAGGTCTATCTGTTTCTATTAAAAGCCGCTTAGCTGCTTCGATCCGTAGTTGTTGAAGGTAAGTAAGTGGCGTAACGCCCTTTACCCGTTTGAAAGTCCTTTGCAAATGATATACGCTGGCATAGAACTGCTCGGCCAGTACCGATAGCGTAATTGGCTCGGCGTAGCTTTCCTTGATGTGGTCGGCTATCAGCTCGATCCACTCTTCATCAGGCAGCCGCATGCCGTCTGGTCTGCACCTTTTACAAGGACGAAAATGTTCCGCAACTGCGGTCTGACGATCATGAAAAACCCGGACATTTTCCCGCTTCGGCACCCTCGATTTGCAGGAAGGCCTGCAGAAGATACCTGTTGTCTTGACCGCATAATAAAACGTGCCATCATAACTCGCATCATTCGCTACAATCGCTTGCCAGTACCTGTCTTGCATGGCTTCGCTCCTCTCAGTGCCTTTTCTCTACTAGCTCAGTATACCCAAACGGGTGCTCTCTTGTAAGGGCTGCGAGATGAGAAAGCAAGATTACGAAAGCCGCCTTCAGCGATAATAGAGGAAGCCCAATTACTGATTACAGGAGAACTGACTATGCCGTCTTTTGACCCTTCACTTCTAACATGGAACGAGCAGACAAGCTCTTTTACACTACCGCTGCCTGAACCTTTTCGATATGAGCAAAATCTAGGCTATTTGACTCGCTCCACCAATGAATGTCTATTCCATGTGGATAACTCAGATATTTATAAGCTGCTTCTCATTGGGGATAACCGTGTGCTGCTCGCTGTCAACAGTGAGGATAACTTACAACTGCGCATTCGCATTTTATCTAGCACAGATACCCCTGTAACTCCAAGCCTTCTTGAAAACGTCGCACGTTATGTGTGGGAGTGGTTTGATCTCGGCACGAATCTTACGCCGTTTTATGAGTTGGCTGTTCACGACACTATGCTGAACCAAGTTTCTCAGGACTTTTACGGACTTCGCCTGCTAGGGATTCCGGATCTTTTTGAAGCGATGAGCTGGGGCATTATCGGACAACAGATCAATCTCACTTTTGCCTATACACTCAAAAGACGTCTCGTGGAAACTTTCGGCACCCGGTTGGACTGGGAAGGACGCACGAATTGGGCGTTCCCTGCGCCTGAGCGGATTGCCGAGCTTGCCCCGGAAGCTTTGACAGTTCTGCAATTCACGGGTAAAAAGGCCGAGTACTTAATCGGCGTTGCCCAAATGATGGCGGATGGCAGGCTGGTCAAGGAGCAGCTGCTGGAGATGAACGATTTTGCTGCTATCGAGAAAGAACTGCTGAGCATTCGTGGCATCGGCCCATGGACGGCCAATTATGTCCTTATGCGCTGTTTGCGCAACGCCGCCGCTTTCCCGATTGCAGATGTTGGATTGCACAACGCGCTGAAGCATGTGCTTGGCTTAGACGAGAAGCCGACACTTCCCCATATTCGCCAGCTTGCTGAAGGTTGGAAAGGCTGGGAGGCTTATGCTACCTTTTATTTATGGCGTGTCCTCTACTAGAGCATGAGAGAGAAGGAGCGAACTCACTGTGAAATTTCTAGGGTTAATCGAACAACTATTTGCTCAGTACGGTTACTTGGTCCTGCTGCTTGGGCTGCCACTTGACGTCATCGCGCTTCCGATCCCTCCAGGCAACACAACCATGACCTATACAGGGTATTTATCTTATAAAGGGGTGCTGCGATGGGCGCCGGCGATGATATCCGCTTGGGTCGGATCGATAATTGGCATGACGATCACCTATTGGATTGGATACAAGCTGGGGACGCCGATTATCGAGCGTTTTGGCAAGATGCTGTTTCTAAAACCCAGCCATTTGGACAAAACAAGAAGCTATTATGAGAAGTTTGGCAATAAATTGCTGCTTTTCAGTTTCTTTTTACCTGGGATCAGGCAGTTCATCTTCTACTTTGTAGGCATCATTCGCATTCCATTCCGCATTTTTGCGGTGTATGCTTTCACAGGCTCTGCCTTATGGGTCGTCGCTTTTTTTAGCATTGGCTACCTGTTCGGCGATCAGTGGCAGGCGATTTTCACGTGGGTGGAACAGTTTTTGATTTATGCGATGATTGGCGTGTGCGCTGTGCTGGCGGGGGTCATTTTGTTTAAATGGCGGAACCGCTTGAAGACGGGGATATAAAGGGACATTAGGTGATATAAGGCTCAAAAAAGGTTGCCCCATCGGTCACAGAGATCGATAAAGGCAACCTTTATTCCATTTATTGTGGTGTTGCTGGTGGCTCTGGTGCCGCTGCCCGTTCTGGCGCTCCTGGATGACCAGACTTTCCTTTGAATTTAAAACCTTCATGACCCTGACCCGGTTTCATCGGGGGCACTCCGCCTTTGCGTTCAACGAAACTTTTCAGCTCATCCGTTAAATTGTCTTTCAGCTTGGTAATCAGTTGATCTTCTGTGATGCCTTTATCCTGGGCGATGTCGGCAAGAGACTTTCCTGCTTTGCGCTGCGCCGCAAGCTCGTCTTCCGTGATTCCGAGGATCGTTGCGATTTCAGCGTTGTTACCGAACATACCGCCAGGCATCATGCCACCACGTGGTTGCATGCCTTTGAAATCGCCTTTGAAATCCATAACATGCGGTTTCGACTCCACCATTTTTTTCAAGCGATCCGCTAGACCCGATTTCATCTTATCGGCCTGCTCCTGCTTCAATTTTCCGGCTGCGAGTGCGTCATCGATTTTCTTCGTCTCGGCTTCCGTTATTTTGGCTAGAAGTGCCTCTTCTGTTAGATTCGCTTTCTCTTGAGCGATTTGCACCCATGTTTTTCCTTGCTTGATCTCATCTTTCAACACGGCTGGATCAATCCCAAGAATAGCAGCGAAATCGAAAGAGCCACCTTTGCCGAAGTCAAAACCGCCTTTGACTGGCCCGTGACCTTGGTTATGGGAACCTCCGCGAAAATCTCTATGATGGTTATCCTTGAATTTGTCCTTCTGAGGTGCAGGGGTTGTCGTGCTCGTCTCATCTGCGAATACTTGGTTATGCTGAAGCACGAGGCCACCGCCAATGAGTAGTCCTGCTGAGAGCGCTCCGACCAGCACTTTCCTATGAATAAGCTTCATCCTGTAACTCCACCTTTTTCATGAATTGGTCTATTTGGCTTCAGTATACAGGGTAATTGTGAATAAAATTAGAACTGCTGCTCATCCAGCAAAAAAGTTTACGCCGTTTTTCTGCCCCTTGTCATTCCTACGAAACAGAGAATTGCCCCTATCTCCATCAAAGCAATGATGATGCCTAGCGGAACTGCGGTGTGGCTGCCCCCGAGACCAACAAGCGGAGCAATCAGGCCCCCGATGATAAAAGAAAGCAGTCCCAGCAGCGCTGCTGCGCTCCCCGCCGTTTTCCCTTGACTCTGCAGAGCAAGTGAAGAAGTAGCCACGGAGACAGGGCCCACACTGGAAACAATGAAGAAAAAAGCGACAAGGATGGCTGGAAGCCCTGTCCCGATAAGAACGGCGATGAGAAGCAGCAGGCCGCCAAAAACAGCCATCGTTAGCCCACCTGCCAGCAAGCGATGGTCGCTTACTTTGCCTGCGAGCTTGCCCGTGACTTGACCGGCAATAATGACGCCAAGCCCGTTCACTGCGAAGCAAACGCTGAATATTTGCGGGGAAACGCCGTAAATCTCCTGCAGTACGAACGGCGAGCCGGAAATATAGGCGAACATACCGGCAAAGACGAGCCCTTGCGTTAGCGCGTAGCCCATGAACATGCGGTCTGTGAGAAGGCCGCGAAATGTTCGCAGCGTGTTGGCGAGCCCGCCCTTGGAACGACGTTCCAGCGCATGCGTTTCCTTCACGCCCCACGTTGCGGCTAGAAGCATCAGCACGCCAATGGCACCTAGAACAAGGAACACGCCGCGCCATGATGTGAACTGCAGAATCTGCCCCCCTGCGATCGGCGCAAGAATGGGCGCTGCCCCGTTAACCAGCATGAGCAGTGCGATAAACTTCGTCAGCTCTACGCCTTCGTACATATCGCGAACAATTGCTCGGGAAATGACGATCCCTGCCGCGCCAGCTAAGCCTTGCACGAATCGCAAGCCTAGGAAAACGCCGATGGACGGCGCGAACATGCATAGGATTGAAGAGATCGCATAGAGGATCAATCCGATCAGCAGTGGCGTGCGCCTACCGCGCACATCGCTTACAGCCCCTGCGATGAGCTGCCCGATGGACAGGCCGAGCATGCAGGCGGTGAGGCTCATTTGCGCCAAGGAAGTGCTCGTATGTAGATCGCTAGCCAGATCAGGCAGCGCCGGCAAGTACATATCCAGCGAGAGCGGACCGAAGGACGCAAGTGAACCGAGCACGAGCACGATCCACAATCGGCTGTAGCGGCCTCCGGACAGGCCAGCTTGAGAAGCCAGTTGGTTGGACATCTTGATCACAACTTTCATTTAGTAGTTCAATTAAGCTAACACTGTGCTTTGATTTTGTCTAGTGTGAATAGCCAAAGCACTGCCCTCTCCGCTATAATGAGAGCTAACGCGACGAAGAACGTCCCTGTTCATCCTTTACGATGGATTAGGGGCGTTTTTTATTATTGCGAACAGGACAGGAGGCTGCGCTATGAATTCTTTCCTTTTTCATGAAAAACATCAGGCTTTCATTGCCTCCCACGCTGCTCGAAGGTCAGGAGAACGCAAGGGCCGACTCGAGCGTGGGCATCTGCATGCGGAAACATTGTTTTTGGAAAACGTGTGGTTTCCGATGCATGGACATTTCGATCATTTGCACCCGGAGTATGAAATTTTGGATTGGCGAGGACGCTCTTACTTTGGCGACTTCGCCTATTTGCCGGGAGAGCTCAAATTCATTTGGGAAATCAAGGGCTTCGGCCCCCATGTGCAGGACATGGACCGCAAACGCTACTGCGAAGAACTAAAGCGCGAAACCTTCCTCCACGCACTTGGCTTCCGTGTCATCTCGTTCGCTTATGATGACGTTGCTCATCGTCCCGAATTATGTATGACCTTACTTCGCATGCTGCTCAGCCGCTACCAATCTGCCCCCTCTCCTGTTCATCGAGCCCATCTGGCTGAAAAAGAGGTCATCCGCCTACTCCATCAGTTAGCACGACCTCTTCGCCCCAAAGATGTTGAATGGCATTTCGAGATCAACCATAGAACAGCCTTAAAACTGCTCCACTCCCTGTGCCAAAAAGGTTGGCTGCAGCCAATCCGCCGCACCCCAAATGGAAAAATCGTTCAATATGGGCTCACTCGCGGAATTATGGACTATCTGGACTAGCTGGACTATCAGATGATGCTAAAATCATGCAAAAAGTACATGTAATTCGGCGTACACCCCCATTTCCGAGAGACAACGTGTAAAAAGTACAGTTAATTTCACGATTCTGACCTCTCTTGACGGTGTAAAATTGTTTGTGTACCAAGATTTGGAGCCTAGCCAGGCAGCAAAAAAGTAGGGTATTCTCGGGATTGCGACACCACCAAGAAAGGAACCCTACTCATGCCTA